>JBLNCW010000054.1:0-61667 GCA_050261015.1 Rhodospirillales bacterium
GTAGCTGTACATGTCTGCTTGCTGATGATCGCGGCCGCGCATGCAGATTAGACGATCAGAACATTCCAGCCGTAACGTGTTTCAGGGTTTCAGCCTGTGTTTTTCCGCAACCTGCTAGGACGCGCCCGTCAGCCGGGCGACTTCCTTGCGCAGCGGCCCGAGCGCTTTCGCGTAGATCATCTTGTACGCCTCGCAGAAGTAATCCAGGTCCTCAAAGCGCCCGTATCGCCCTTGCCGGAACTTGGGGCACCCGCGCTTGCAAACCGGCTGGTATTCGCAAACCTGGCACTCCGGATGCCCCAGCGTCTTTTTCGCCGCAAAGCTGTACCGGCGCTGGCGGCGGGCGATCTCCGGCCACGAGTCCACCACCACGTTGCCCAGTTTCCAGTCCTTCTCGACGAAGAAATCGCACGGGTAGACGTCGCCGTTATACTCCACCACACAGTAGCTGTCGCACGTTTCGTGCAGCGTGCAGCTTCCGGGCTTCTGCCCGGCCAGCGCCTCGGCGAGGTTATCGAAGAAACGGATTCGCATTCTGCGCCGGTCCGGCCACCACAAATCGAATGTTTCGGTCAGAAAGCGCCCGTATTGTTCCGGCGTAATCGTGAAGGGGAGGAGGTTGCCTTCCGAATCGAACTCGGAGAGCGGAATATACTGCACGTAATCGATGCCGAGGCCGCGGAAGAAGCGGTAAAGCTCTTTCGGTTTCTCCACGTTCGCCCGGCTCAGCACGCACAGGACGTTGAATTCCACCTTGTTCTTCTGGAGCGTCTCAATGGCGCGCATCACCTGCCGCCAGGTGCCGTGCCCGGCCTTGTTGACGCGGTGGGCGTCGTGGACCTCCTCGGGCCCGTCGATGGAAACGCCCAGAAGGAATCTGAACTCGCGGAACAGCTCGCACCAGGCGTTGTCGATCAGGATGCCGTTGGTCTGCAGCGCGTTGCTGACGTTCTGGCCGTCGCGCCCGTATCGCTTTTCGAACTCCACCAGTTTTTGGAAAAACGGCAGTCCGGCCAGCATCGGCTCGCCGCCCTGAAACGCAAGCACACTGTTCGGATACGAGTAGAAAAGAAACGTATCGACGAGGCGCTCCAGGGTTTCATCGCTCATCTTGCGGGCGGGCAAGGACTTGTAGGGATCGGCTTCACGGTCCAGGTAGAAGCAATACTGGCAATCGAGATTGCAGACCGCCGATACCGGCTTGATCAACAGCGAAGTGATGCGCGGCGCCACGCCGTCTCCCCCGCCCAGAATGGGGAGGGCGAATCCGGAACCCATGTTCACTTCAGTCTAACATTGGCGCTCTCGCGGCCAGACACCTCGAGCCGGCTTCGGTAAGCGCGCGGCGTTTGCTTTGTTTGCTGTTTGGAAAGGGGCGGCCACGTCCGTCATAAGGCGGGGTCACCCGGTGTCGGACCCGCGAAAACCAGGCGACCCACCGCCTTATGCCGGACCCAGGCGTCGTGCTTTCGGGGAGGAGCCTTAAGCACGGCGCGGTTGCCGACTGCGGGATGGGCGGAGCGCAGTCAGTCGACTCGTCCCTCGCGGCTCCGTGTATCCAACCGCCGCTCCGGAGCCGGACGCTGGGTTGAGAGCCAATCGGGCCTTAACTCCACCTCCACAATCCCGGGTTGGCTCTCTTCCAGCCGGCGGGAATTCGAATCCACTCACGCAGGCGATGCAGCCCGCGCCCGCTCGGCCTGCAGTGCCCGGGAGCCGCCCCGAGCAGGACAGCAATTCGGATTCCAGAAGTAAACGTTAAGCTTTCCAAGCTTCGCGGCGTGTCAACAGGAGAAAACGGTGGGAATATTCCGCTCGTGTATGTACAATTTGCCGGAAAAAAAATCCTAGTACTACGCCCGGGCGGGTCGCTCTTACGGCGCCGTGCGCCTCAAGGTTAGCGGAGTGGGCGGGGCGGCCTGCAAGGAACTCATGTAGGTCTTCGCGGCGGCCGCTTCCAATACCCGCAGCAGTTCCTCCCCCGAGTACGGCTCAACGAGCACGTCATAGGCGCCGTGGCGGAACAACTCCGCGCACAGACGCTCGTCGATGTGGCTGGCGCAGACGACCACCTGCGGTCCGTGTCTTCCCGCCGCTTCGAGCACACGCGGCCAGTCTCCCAGCGTGTCGGTGACGATCACGTCCACAGCCCCCCGAGACAGCATGCGCTCCGCCTCCTCCCAGTCGCATGCCGGCAGGACTTCCACCCGGCAGGCGTCGAGTTGCTCCAAAAAAGAGAGGCGGCGCTCCCTGCACATGACGAGCAAAGCTCTCACGTTGCGCCTCATACGGTCTCCAATGTTTTGGCAATACTGTACCAGAGCGCTCTTGAAGTGCAAGGGGACTTAATATTAATCCTGGGGACCGAAGCTGCCCGCGGCCCCGTGCCGCCCGGGGTCCGTGCCGGCCGCGCCCTGGGTTTTCCGGGTTTGCTCCCACTCGTGCTTCCACTGCCGCCAGGCCAAGCTGACGACACGCACTACCTCCGGCCCGTAAAACGGCTCGGCCAGCACGTCGTAGCCTCCCATGGCCAGCACCTCGGACCAGAGCTCGTCCCCACCCTCCGGAGAGGCCACAATCACCCGGGGTGGGACTGGTTGGCTCGACGCCTCGGCGAGCACGGTCTTCCAGGAGCCCGTGGGCAAATCGCAGGAGCAGATCACAACGGGGACATCGTTCTCCCTGAGAAACTGGATCCCGCTTTCGCAGGTCTGCACACAGTCCAGCCTCCACTTGGAATGGCTGAAGATGTTGGCTAGCGCGATACAGTCCGGATCCGAAGGGCAAATTGCGAGAACCCTGACTTCTTCAGCGATCCCCATGTGAACGCCTCGACTTCACTATCGCACACCTGGCAGGGCGTGATTCAAATTGGGTGTACAACTTGGCCGCTTGAGAGCACTGCCCTTCCCCGGCCCCCGCTTTTTGCTGTTGCTTCCTTTATCAGACTAGGCTATCTTCTGTTATGCCCTGGAGGAGTCATGTTCCGTGCACTTTCAGGTTTTAAAGCCCGGTATCACTATCTAACGCTCCTGGTAGCCTCGGATTTCGACGAGTGGAAGGTATTTATCGAAGGCCCCGGTCTAACCATCCAAGGTGGCAGGCAATTTAGGGAAGACAAGGCCAAGGAACATGCCATCGCAATGGCAGAGGACTATCTCAAGGAGGAAAAACAGGAGAATCTGCCGCTTCTTGATAACATCGTTTGGGAGCCGCTGGCGCGCGGCGAATGGCTGAACTGGCGCCCCTAAACGACGCAAGCTCTGATGTTCAATCAAACCTGAATCAAGGAGGAATCATATGGCCTGCAAGAGCAAGCCGGCAAGCAAGCCGAAACCGGCCAAAACAGCCAAGAAGAAGAAGTAGCTTCGTGAGGGGGCGGCGGCACGCCGTGCGCCCCTTGTTTTCCCGCCCGAAGCTTAGGGTACTCCCGTCACCCATTCAGTCTTGAACCCGGCCTCGAGCACTCTCCTCCTTCCCGAAGACCATAACCCGCTGATGCCCCTGTAACAAGAGTGCACTGCGCCGATAGGCTGACCCGGGCGGACGGTCAAAGCGCCCGTGGTGGTCATTCCGGGGCGCACAACGATGGTAGACGACTGACCCCGGGACGCCAGGCTTTTCTCCTGTTGGACGGAGCGGGCCGCGGACTTTCCGGTGGCCTGAAACAGGAACGTCTTGCCCCCGATCTCAATCGTCTCGGGCCTGAGCACAATCAGGACCAACCCGGGCCGCTGCACGGTTGCGACCTTGGCGATGCGCCCGCGTACGATCGCTCCTGCCGGCACGAATTCTTTGCGCCCATCCCTGATGGGGGTGGTCAGCTTGCCGGCGAAGGGATCGCCGGCGGCCGCAGTCGCGCTGTCGATCCTGGTTGTCAACTCCAAGGTGAACGGCAAACCGCCAGGCACATCGAACTGCGGCGCAGCCGGAGGCGTATCCCCAGCCGGCTGCGGATCCGGCGCCGCACCGAAGGAAAGCGTAGAGTCCGCCCGGAACTCGCGGCACTCCGAAAAGGTCACGATGTTCTCGGTGAGGAAGCGGGAGACCGAAACGAACCGCTGCCGCGCCTCCCTCGGCAGCAGGAATTCGGCCTCCCCGATCCGCACGCGGGTGTAGTCCAGCGTTGTCGCCACCTCGCAATACGGCGTTTCGCGCTCCATGCCGACCGCCCGCGCGGTAAGCCGCACCAGTTCGGCGGTCTCGGGATCTACGAGGATCGTTCCCTCATAGCCGAAGATGTTTTGGTATTTATTGTTATAACCTTCGCTTCTTCCGCGCACAGCCGGACTCCTGTTGCGCAGCAGTTGATCGTATCCCTTACCGCACTGTTAATTGCGTACAGCAAACCTTGAGACTGGAAATAGGCGCGAGCCTGCTTCTCCGTCATCTCAACCATCTTTCCATTAACTCTAACCTTCATCTCTTTATCTCCTTTTTAAATTGAGAGGTTGCTCGGGTTTCCCTCGATCACAACCTCTTCGTCCTAACTACTCCAAACGACTACCACTCCAACCGAGTAACGTTGAGCGTTCTCTCGGAATGGGTGGGGGTGGGCTCGAAACGTCCTTGCGAACGCCCCGATGGGGCCGCCCCCCATACGAATGTAATACCGGCTCCGCTCCACTGGCACCCGGTAGGAATACGTGAAGAGCTTGCGGCCTTCCAATTCGGTCTCCCCCGTAAACTGGAACCCCAGGGTCTGCCACTGGAAAATGCTGAGAAGCAGCGCGCCGAAAGGCCCTGTGGAAATCGGGCCGGGATCGGGAATGATTTCGTCGATGTCGCCCTGAAATGGAGCCGCGCCCGGCCAGGAATAGACCTCGCTCGCCGGACCTACCCGGACATCGAGCCGCAGCCTCTCGATGCTGGAAAGGACCGGCTTGTAGCGGCGCAACTTTTCCTCGCTGGCCAAATCGGCGCAACTCCGGGGCGGAGGAAAACGCTCAGCCCCGCGGGACTGACTGCTGGACCAGGGACTGTAGCGGCGCCGCTCGATGGTTTCCACGCAGGTGTAATTCGGAATGCGGGCAGCGTTTTCCTGAACATTTATCCGCACTCGCTCCAGCGCCCGCTCCGGATTGCGCTCCCCACCGCGGCAAGCCGCCGCAAGTGCGAACAGGATCAACACGTGTGCAGTCATGGCTTCACCGTTATCCATTCGGTTTGAAAGCCGCGATCGAGGATCGCGCGCTCTCCTGGAAAGTGCAGTTCACTGGAACGCGGCTCGCCCGGCGCCGGAACCGGAGGCCTGGCTACGGGCCGTGTCGACAAACCGCCTGCCCCAATACGTAACTCCGACAGCACTTTTTCAAGCTTTGACCGCGTATCGGGCGGTGGACCAGTTACGTGGAACGGAACGGCGGCGCCGCCTACCTCAACCGTCTCCACTGCAAGATCGATTGTCACAGCCTGGGGCTGTGTCCGGACCTCAACCTTCGTAATCCTCCCCTCGACGAGCGCGCCTTTCGGCAGAACGATTTGGCCCGCATCCTCAACCGGTTTGGCAATCGTGCCAACAAATCGGTCGCCTGCCGCCGCGGTGGCGCTATCGATCCTGGCGCCTAGCGCAATCATGACGGGCAGGCCGGCGCGAATAGCGAGCGGTGGCCCGAGATTCCTGGGCGGCGATTCGCCCCGGAATTCGCGGCAATCCGAAAAGGTGGTGATATTCTCCGTTTCAACGCCGGAGCGCTCGATGAATCTCTGCCGCGCCTCGGTGGGGAGAAGAAGGCTGTCCGCGCCGGTCCGTGTCCGTCCATAGTCGAACGCCGAGGTGATTTCGCAGCAGAACGCCTCCGAAGGAAGCTCTCCGGTGCGCGTGGTCAGGCGGACAGGCTCCGCCGTTTCGGGATCGGCAAGGATCGTTCCCTCGAAACCGGCGGGAAGCGAGCCGCCCTGCAGCGTGTGGACCACGAAATGGCTCATCGCCTCAGGAATGCGGAAGGAATAGGCGAACAGCTTGCGGCCGGAGCTTTCCCGTTCTCCCAGAAAGGCGAACTCCGTGGCGTCGCTCTGAAAAATGCTGAACAGGAGAGCGCCGAACGAGCCGGAGGCCGCCGGCCCGTATCCGACGAGTTGCTCCGGGCGCTGCGCTTCGAAGCGGTTGTCGCCCGGCCAGGAAAACAGCTCAGCTACTGCGCCGGACCTGACTTCGAGCCGGAACCGGTCCGTGCGCTCCAGGATGAGCTTGTAGCCGCGCTTCTTTTTTTCGCCGCTGAGATCGTCGCAATTGCGGGGAGAGCGGCTCAGCTTCGCGCGGTAGTACCGCCGTTCGACGGTCTCAACACATGCGTAGTTGGGGAGGCGGGCGGCGTTATCGGCAACGATCCGGCCCATGCGCGCAAGGACGTCCACCGGGTCGTGCTCGGCGCCGGTACAAGCGGCGGCGATGAGCAACACCAATCCGCGGTGCATCCCCCAGTTCCTCAAGCGCGCTTCGGGCCGGACCCTCCCGCGCGCGGGGCGGACTAAACAGCCGCCGCGGCGGGCTTGCGGACTTCAATCTGCGCCATGTCTTCCAGGAACGTGACGATTCCAGAGTGGTCGAGTTCGCCCCGACCGTTGTTCATCAGCGAAATCAGCATCTGCTGCGCGAGGCTGGTGAACGGCAGCGAAACCTTCAGGGATTCGGCCGCCAGCAGCGCGTTGCGCAGGTCCTTCTGATGCAGGCGGATCCGGAAGCCCGGTTTGAAGTTCCGCTCGATGACCATAGGCGCCTTCGCGTTCAGCACCGTGCTGCCCGCCAGGCCGCCCTTCACCGCCTGGAAGACCACCTCGGGGTCGAGGCCGGCCTTAGTGGCCAGAACCAGCGCCTCTCCCATGGCCGCGATGTTGCAGGCCACCATGATCTGGTTGGCGAGCTTGGTGACATTGCCGGCGCCCACGGGCCCGGTCAGCGTGGCGCTCGAACCCATGACCTGGAACAACGGCAGCACCTTGTCGAAAGTTTTCTGGTCGCCGCCCACCATGATCGCCAGCGTGCCGTCAATCGCTTTCGGCTCGCCGCCGCTCACCGGAGCATCCAGGAACGCGACGCCGCGCTCCGCGCAGGCCTTGCCGATCTTCTGGGAGACCAGCGGGCTTACCGAGCTCATGTCGACCAGGATCGAGCCCTTCGCGGCGCCTTCGAGCACGCCCGCGGGACCCAGCACGGCCGCTTCCACTTCGGGGCCGTCGGGCAGCATCGTGATCGAGACTTCGGCGCGGCTCGCGGCATCCGCGGCCGACTGGCAGGCCGTGGCGCCTGCCTTCGCGACTTCTTCAACCGGGGCTGGAACGATATCGTACACGAACAGCTCGTGACCTGCCTTCAGCAGGTTCAGGGACATGGGCTTCCCCATGATTCCCAAACCAATAAACGCAACTTTCATCAGTGCTCCTTCGAAATAATGAGTATAGCCCGCCGGTGCTGCGGCTTTACACGTCGCTCATTCTCACCTGGCGCTTTTGCTTGAAAGCGATGTTGGCCAGGTGGGGGCCGGAAACCGCGCTGGCGCCCACTTCCACGGGCGCGTTCGGCTCCTTGCGCGACCGGCAGCAATCGAAAAAGTTCTGGACGTGCGACTCCACCGGAATGCCCGCCCTGTCCTCGTACAGCGGCTCGCGGTTTTCCGGCCTTGTGGAAGGCTCAGCCCAGATGCGGCAGCCTTCCTCGTCCATAATCATGGTTCCCTTGTCGCCCTGGAACAGAATTGACCACCCGTTGTGGTAGGAGTTGCAGTAGTTCAGTGTCCAGGTGACCATGTGCTGCGGATACTCGAACACGGCGCAGAACACATCGGGCACTTCCGAGCCGGTGGTCTTCTGGATCTGGCCGTAGCAGATGGCCGAGAGCGGGCCGCTTTCGGTGCCGGTGAACCACTGCGTGACGTCCATCAGGTGCGTGCCCTGGTCGGTCATGTTGCCGCCGGAAAACTCCCAGAACAGGCGCCAACTGCGGAAGCACATCGGTTGAAACTCCCGCTGGGCCGGCCCGCAGAAGCGTTTCCAGTCAATCTTGCCTTCGAGCGGCCTGTTGTTCAGCGGCCTGGCTGTGTTCCAGTTCCACACCGGCTTGACCAGCGAGATTCTGCCCAGGACGCCTTCATCGACTTTCTGCTTGGCCTTGTGCACCATCTCGGCGCTGCGCCGCTGCATGCCGATCTGCACGATCTGCTTCGACTTTCGCACCGCCTCGACCATTTTGCGGCTTTCCTCAATGGAGTGCGACATGGGTTTTTCCAGGTAAACGTCCTTGCCGGCCTTGAGCGCCGCCATCAGGTTGGGATAGTGCTGATGGTCGGGAGTCGCTATGAGGACAGCATCGATTCCCTCTTGCGCGAGCAGATCGTTGTAATCGACGTAAGTCTTAGCCCCAGGCGCGCTCTTAAGCGCCCTCTCGATGTTAGGCTCGTAAACGTCGCAGATGGCCACGCACTCAGCCCCGAGCTTCTGGAACACGGTGCTGACGTAGTTCCCGCGCCCGCCCGCGCCTATTAAGCCGTAGGTGATGCGGTCGTTGGCGCCCCAGGCCCTCCGGGGAACAAACAAAGGAGCGGCTGAAACCGCCGCCGTCAAGGAATTTTTCAAGAACCCCCGCCGGTTTGTATCCACAATGTAGCTCCTTTCGGGTCTACTCTACCAGAAAGAAGCCGGCGTGCACTGCCTTATTTACATCAGGCGGACGCCTTTTTTGTGGCTACCAGCACGCGCGAAGGGTAGAAACTTTGCCGCACCGCCGTGTCCTGGATCAGGCGGAACTGCGAGGCTTCGATCAGCGAGGGGACGTGGTGCGCGACCTGCCGCCCCCAGAAGGCCGGTGCGATGCCTCCGGCGATTTTATAAAGCCGGTTGAAAATGCGGGTATTTTGCCCGATGCAGACCAGCGCTATCCTGCCCCGCGGGCGCAACACCCGGCGGATCTCGCTCAGGGCCTTGAAAATGTCCTCCGGGCCGAGAAGCTCCAGCAGGTAGCAGCAGAAAACCACGTCGAAGCTCTCATCCCGGAAGGGCATGAAGCGCGCATCCACGGCCTGGCATAGGGTCAGGGATTCGGGGAACTCGCGGCGGATGCGGCAATGCGTTCGCTGCGCCATATTGGGAGAGAGATCCACGCCGACGGTGGCGCCGCGGGAATTGGCGCGCACCACCCGCCGGAACATCTCCCCCGAGCCGGTCGCCACCTCGAGCACCCGCATGCCATTCCGCACTCCGGCGGCCTCCAGCGCGCACTGGTGCGCCCGGCTATGGAACAGGTATGTCGAAAGCGGGTAGATGAACGCCAGTCGGTCGTAAACCCGCCTGGTCCGGTCAGCAATTGTCTTAGGAAGCCCGTTGGAACCGAGAGCCAGCACTACAGATTCAGAGTTAGTCAAGTGTCACCTTTGTGCGTGCATACTCCCCGAGCCAGGCTGGGCCGGAACGTACCGCCGACCTGCCTCATGTGACCGGAGCCATGCTGGACTGCAACTCGGGGATTTCGATTTCAATCCGGGTGCCCTGCCCCGGCTTGCTGTCGATCCACATCCGGTAATCGGCGCCGAACAGAACTTTCAGCCGCTCGTTCACGTTGCTCACGCCGATGCCCTGCCCGCGGAGATTCGCCAGTTTTGCTTCGGGAATCCCAACCCCGTCGTCTTCCACAAGTAAGTGCAGCCTTCCCTCCTTTAGACTACTGCGAAAGCGCACCACGCCGCCATCTACTTTGCTGCTCAAGCCGTGCTTGACAGAATTTTCGATGAGCGGCTGCAACAACATGCTTGGCACCAGGCGATCCATCGTACGCGGGTCTACTTGCTTCTCAAACCGGAGCTTGTCGCCGAAGCGAACCATCTCGATCGAGATATAGTCGTTGATGAAATCCAGTTCCTCGCTGAGCGGGTTGAAGGTGTCGTGTTTGCGCAGGAGCCGCCGCAAAATGTTGGAGAGCTTGTAGACAACGGCGCGGGCCTGCTGGGGGTCGGTCCGGATCAGCGACGACACCGAGTTCAGGGTGTTGAAAAGAAAATGGGGGTTGATCTGGCGGCTGAGCGCGTCCATGCGCGCCTGAAGCAGCAGCCGCTGCTGCTCCTCGAGCTTGATCTCGTTCCGGGTGTTGTTCCAGATCTTCAACGGCAGCGTGACCGCGAACAGCGTCGAGGCGTAGACGGCGACGTAGTTCAGCGGGTGAGGGTCTGGCCAGGTCGGACGGATAGAGAACAGCAATTTCGGCCACATTTGGCCCAACGTGAGGCGCAGAAACTCCAGGAACAAAATGGCAAAAAGGGAGACAAGCTGAAAAGCCGCCCGGATATGGTCGTGGCCCGGCGCGAAGAGACGGTAGAGGCTAAGGTCGAAAAAAGGCGAAAAACGCCAGATTTCCTCGGTATCCGGAGCGCCGTCGCGCAGCAACCCCCCGACCGCTCCCGCGCCCACCAGCAGCGGGAGCGTGAGATATTCGTGGTGAATCATCGCGGGCAGCGAAATCAGCGCGCCGGAGAGAAGCCCGGTGACGTAGCCGCCCAGCAGACCGGCCAGAAGGCTGGCCTCCAGGCCGAGGTCCACCGCCCGGTAGCTGTTCTGGATGACGCGGACCGCCACGCCCGCGCCAAAAATACTGGAGAAGCTCAGCGCCAGCAGCAACCGCTGGTTCAGCGTGCGCTGTTCCCGCAACAGGGTTCTTTTGAACCGGTTAGAGCGGACCAGGATGCTCGCGAGTGCGGCCACCACCCCAAGGCGGATCATCAGCGTCATCAGTACGACTAGTCGCTCTTCCGCCATCGTGGTCCGGAGTCCATTATAATTAAAGGCATTAGCGCGCACTGAACCATGTCTCACAATGGCAGCAAATCCGGATTCGAGAAGATTGCCGAAGCCGACTTCCCGACGCGCTTCGGGCACTTCCGGATTTACGGTTTCCAACATTGCCGGCCGGAGCCCGAAGAGGCGGTCGTGCTCAAGATGGGCGATTTGCGGGGCGATAACCCGCCGCTGGTCCGGATCCATTCGGAATGCCTGACAGGCGACGTTTTTCACAGCCTGCGCTGCGATTGCCGGGCGCAACTGGAATTGTCGCTGACCGCAATCGCCGCGGAAGGCCGCGGGCTGCTGATCTACGAGCACCAGGAGGGCCGGGGAATCGGCCTGCTCAACAAGCTGCGCGCGTATGAACTCCAGGATGGCGGCGCCGACACGGTGGAAGCCAACGAGCTTTTGGGGTTCAAGGCGGATCACCGCAGCTATCTTCTGGCGGCCGAAATCCTCAAATATTTCGGGCTGGAGAGCGTGCGCCTGCTGTCGAACAACCCGGACAAGATCCAGGCAATGGAGCAGGCCGGAATCAAGGTCGCCGAGCGCGTCCCGTGCGTGGTTGAGCCGGTGCTCGCTTCCGAAAGCTATCTCCGCACAAAGAAGGAAAAACTGGGACACCTGCTCGAACTGTAGGCGTTCGCTCCGTTCCACCAGACCGAAGCTGCCCCTTTCTTCCACGGTTCTTTGTGGTACTCTCTCCAACAAATGAGTACACGGGTGAACGGGAACAATCGAATTGGGCGGCGGGCTTTTCTCGGCGGCGCCGGCGGCATCCTGATTCTCAGGCCGGAAACGGTGCGGGGTTCGGCGGCGAACTCGGCGGTGCGGGTCGGGCTGCTTGGCTGCGGCGGCCGGGGCAGGGTCGATGCCGAGGGAATGTCGGTCAGCGGCGGCGCCCGGGTGACCGCCCTCGCCGATGTGTTCGAGGATCAGGTTGCGGCCGCCAGGAAGCATTTCGACAATCTGGCGAAGAAGCGCGGCCACGCGGGCGTGGACGCCTCCCAGTTGTTCTCGGGGCCGCAGGCCTATGAGCGCATCGTTTTCTCGAAAGAAGTCGATGCGGTGGTGATCGCCACGCCGGCGTATTATCATCCGCAGCACCTGGCGGCGGCCGTCGAGGCCGGCAAGCACGTTTACTGCGAGAAGCCGGTGGCGGTTGACGTCGCCGGGGCCAGGCGCGTGATTGAGATTGGCGCGAAGGCGCAGGGGCGGCTCAGCCTGGACGTCGGTTTTCAGATCCGCATGGCGCCGCCGTTTGTCGAGCTGGTGAGGCGGATTCACGGCGGCGCCCTCGGGCAGATCGCCTTCGCCGAGGCGCACTATTTCTGCCCGCACCTGGAGCGGCCGGAATGGCCGGGCGCGTCCCCAGCGGCGCGGCGGCTGCGCAACTGGCTGCATGATCGCGAGCTGTCCGGCGACATTATCGTCGAGCAAAACATCCACGTAATCGACATCTGCAACTGGGTGCTCAAAGGCCGGCCGGTGAAGGCCGCGGGCACGGGCGGGCGCCAGGGGCGGCCGGACCAGGGGAACGCATGGTCGCACTTCAGCGTTTCGTTCACCTACCCGAACGACGTGCACGTGAACTTCAGCTCCACGCAGTTCGGCCGGGGCGGATTCGACGCGAACGAGCGCTTCTTCGGCACGCGCGGCAATTCCCAGTCGCCATACTCCGGGCCGGTGCAGATCTCGGGCGACGAACCCTGGACCTGGCGCGGCAGCGAGGCGCCGCAGGGCGGGCAGTTTTCCGCTACCGGCACGTTTTCCGACAACCTCGCCCAGGCGGACCCGCTCAAGCACAAGGCTTTTATCGACAGCATCACCAGCGGCAACTTCCACAACGAGGCCGCAACGGGAGCCGAGTCGGCGCTGGCCGCCATCCTCGGCCGCACAGCCGCATACACCGGGCGCGAGGTGACCTGGGACGAAATGATGCGCAGCAACGAAGCATTCGATCCCGGGATCGATCTGGCAAGATTGTAGTTGGGATATCCAGCTCAGACTTTTCCGGCTCTGGCCGCGTCTAAATCGAAGTAGCTATGACCCGCAGCGCTGCTGCTCTGTTTCTGCTCGCTTCCGTCTGCCGGCTGTCGGCGGCGCCCTACGGCTGTCCGTCCAGCGCTCCGCTCGGCAGCTTTCATCTCACGGTTCAGGCCCCTGGCACTGGGGACCCTTTGGGGATCGACCAGGTCAACGCCGTGCGGCCGGGCGACCGGTTCGTTTACCGGCCGGTGAAGCTTCCCGCCAATCTCAAGAAAAAGGCGGAGGTGTCTTTGGTGCTGGTTCCCGCCGCCGGCGGTGAAATCAAGGTGTTCGAGCCCCAGCAGGCGGACCAAGCGGCGGAGTGGATCGCGCCGTTTCGGGTTGGCGTGGCATGCATGGTGCTCGGGCCGAATGGCCTGAGCCGGAAAAAGGTGGCCTCGCTCGTCAAGAAGGACCACGAGCTGGTCGCGCAACTGGCGGATTACGCCGAAAAGACCGAGCAGGTCGAGAACCTGATCGAGACGCTGCTGGCGCAGGAAGCCGCCCCGTCCTCCACGAGTCTCGATGCGGCGCTCTCGGGATTCGCCGCGCAATACGGAACTTCGGTTCCCAAACTCGACCGCAGCGCCCCGACCACCGAGCAGGCGCTCGTGCTGATGCGGGCGCTCAACCCTGCGCTGGCCAGCTACGATCCTCTTGCTCCGACCGCGGCTACACGGATGCAGCAGTCCGCGGGATTGGCCGCGTCGGTCGCGGCGCTGTTCTTCGGCAGCAATGTGGGGCTCGCGGCCGGCGGCACTGCGATGGGGCTGAACCTGAAGACGCTGATATTTCCGAACACCGAGTTCCGGTCCGCGCTGGCGCAGCGCGAGGGCGCCTTCGGGTTGACGCTGTGCGCGCGGCCGCAGCCGGCGCGGTCGCGCACGCGGCTCGCGTATCTCTGGGCGCGCCGGCTCCCCGATGCCGGTCCGCCCGCGGTATCGCTCGCCGGCGCGAGCCACTTGCCCCTGGGTTTGAAATCTTCTGTCCCGATTCAGACGGCAAACTGGAAGGCTCTGGAGCGAGTCAGAAACTGGAGTCTGAAAGGGACCGGCGAGCGCGCCTTCCCAATCGCGGTCAAAGCACAGCCTGGCGCGCTCGAGCTCGATCTCACGAATTCCGAAGCTCCTCCCGGCACTTACCGGATCACCGGCCTCTGGGACTGGGACACGTTCCAGATTCCGGGGGAGATCAGCCTGCACTCGCTCGGCGACCTGAAAGCCGCGGCGCTCGCGCCCGAATCGCAGGACCGTTTGATCGAAGGCCGCGGCCAGGTCAAGGTCACTTTGTCCGGCGCCGATTTCCAGTTCGTCGAAGAAGTAACGCTGGACAAGCAGCCTGTGGAGTTCACGCTGCCGTCGGGCAAACGCGCGGGACCGCAGCACACGATCGAGTTGGCCATCGACACGGGAAAACTGAAAGCGGGCCGGTACAAACTCGTGATCGCGCAGGCCGGGGGAGCGGCTCATGAGATCCCGCTGCGCGTACTCCCGCCCGTGCCGGTCATCGCGGGCCTGCCGCTCCGCGCCAACCTCGGCGAGGAAAAGCAGAAGATCGCCGTGCGCGGGTCGGGGCTCGATCGAATCGAGCGCATCGAAGCGTCCGGCGCTTCGATCACACTCGGATCGCCAGGCGCGGCGGAGCGCGACGTCTTCGTGCGGCTCGACGATTCAGCGCGGAAAGGCCAGCGTCTCACGCTGAAGCTTTCAGTTGAAGGCATGCACGCGCCCGTGGAGCTGCCCGCGGCCATCGAAGTGGCGGGCCCGCGGCCGAAAATCACCGGTTTGGAACGATCGCTGCCCGCCGACCTCGGTGTGACGCTGCACTCCGGCGAGCTTCCTGCCGGATCGTTTGTGAGCTTTTCCCTCCGCACGGAGAACATTGAGGGCCGGCCCGCCGTGCGGCTTGGCTGCGGCGAAGACGGACCGGTGCTGACGCTGCACGCCGGCGAGAAGCGCGATGAGGCCAAGCTTGACTCGGCCGGTCCCGGCATGCTGTTCCTCTCCCTCGATCCGAGCGCCGTGGGCCGCCCCGGATGCGTCTTGATGAGCAGCGTTGAGGCGGCACAGGGGCGTTCCGATCCGTATGAATTGGGCCGTGTAATCCGGCTGCCTCGCATCGAGAGCTTCACGCTGACGGACGAAAAGGTGGGCGAATCGGCGTACGCGGGCATCCTGACGGGACAGGATCTGGACCTGATCGAGCGGGCGGGCTGGGATGCCTCGTCCGGGCTCCCGGTTGAGAACCTTCCCCGCCCGGTGGCGGGAGGAGGCCAGCGGCAAACGTTGAAGATCGCGCTGCCGTGGCCCTCGCCCGCGCCGCACGCTCCTGTGTATATCTGGTTGCGCGGGGAAAGCGAAGGCCGCGAAACTAAGGCGCGTTCGTAAGTATCGGCCGGAATCTTATAGAGCCGCAGTACTTTTGACGTTACCTCCCTTCGGGCCGTCTAGTTCACTCCGGCGCGACCATCTAAGTTTTTCACCGCGAATGGCCCCGAAACTCTGGACGCAGGGGCCGCCAGCATGTACACTTTTTCAGAGCGGGAGCACCGGGTGAATGCTCCGCTACTTCTCATTTGACAGGGGAGTCAAGTTCCGGTCCTGTTCACTGAGACCTGTACGCAAGGAGGTTGATCAATGCCAGGTTCTCTTTCTGCACCTCCATCCGAGACCTCGCTGGCAGACCGCGCCTATTACTCGATTCGTACGTTGATCCTAAAAGGCACTTACGGGCTTGGCTCGACTCTGGTCCGGCGGGACTTAGCCGAGCAGCTTGGGATGAGTATCGTCCCGATAGCCGAGGCTCTTGCGCGCCTGGAGGCGGAGGGTCTGGTTGTAAACCGGCCTCGCGTGGGCACCATTGTCCCCGTGCCGACTCCCGCACAGATCCGGGGCCAATGGCTGGTCCGGGAAGCGCTGGAATCGCAGGCTGCCCGGTTATTCGCACGCCGCGCCAGCGCCGAAGAGCGCAACAAGTTCTGGCGGAAGGCCGAGGAGTTTGATCTCGAGGATGAGAGCCTGGGCGCACAGGCGGAAACCGACCCTGAGACTATGTTCAGACATCGCTGGCGGCACATGGAAGTACACCTTCAAATAGCCGAGAGCGCCAGCGCGGTGGAACTGCGGAAGGCGATCGAGCAGACTCATCTCAAGCTGTTTTACTGGATGCACAATCGCTCTCTATACGATCGCCCGGCGCCCAGCCGGTGGCACCGTAATCTTGCGGAAGTGCTCTGCTCCGGGGCCGAAGAGGAGGCAGACGCGGCGATGCGCGCGCACGTGAACGACCGCCTTGAGGAGCTAATGAGAAATCTGGAAAAGTTCCTGACGATTAATGTTCAACGGATGAACGGCGCCCTCGGCAGGCAGGAATCGCGCTCGTGAGCGCAAGCAAGGCGTGGGGTGGCGCCGCCACCCCACTTTTGGCCCGAAAACGGTTTTGGTTAGCCCAGCTTTACGGGAACATCAGTGAGCGGACCCATCCACTGAAGTTCGCGCTCGATGTCCTTGTGCAGCCGGTATTCCCTGCGCACGTTGGCGATCTGCTCGCCCCGGATATCGATTTTGGAGATGTCGTACTGGCCGATGCCGACCTGCCAGCAGTATTGGAGCCCCGCCATCCACAACGGGTTGATGCCCATGCATTCCACGCCCACACGGTCGGCGGCGATGTAGTCGGTCGAGGCGATGGCCACGCGTGAGGGCACCGGCGTGCCCGAAGAGGGGCCGTTGCCTTCCATGCCTTCGTAGCCATCGATGACGGTGAATCCCCAGAACGGCGCCATTTTCTGCGCGGTGAGCATCATGTTGTAGTGAGTCTGCCGGATACCGCCGTGGTACTTGCGCTTATCGTTCCAGAACGGCTTGACGTTCCTGGGACTGTGAAGCGGCGCCCCCAGGGTCATGTTCTTCATCGAGAGAGTGGCCACACAGACGTTATGTGTCTTCAATATAGCGGCGCAGATGATCAGGGCGTCCGGATCCAGGAGCCGCGCGGCAAGCCGCACGGGTTCGACGTGGAGGTCTGCGGAGAGCAGCGGAATGACTTCGTATTTGCCTTCCGTATTGAGGTCCACCAGGGATACTTTTTGCGACTTGTACTCGGCGGCCACCTGGTCGTACTTGAAATTCGAAAATCCCGTCATGGTGTCGCCGGCCGACGACTCGGCGATCACCACCGGGCCTTTGAAGCGCGGCCCGAGGTAATCGAGGATGCCGCGAATCGCATCGGCGTGCGTTGCCGCCAACTGATTCGTCGTGGAGACGTTGTTGGGTTTGATAATTGCGTACTTCTTGCGCTTCAGCAGCGGCTTGATCTGATCGTCAATCGCCGTGAGCGCTTCGAGAATGTTCTTGCGGCGGTCCTCGCCTTTGACCAGTGCGACTGTTGAGCGCCGCGTGAAGGGGGTAACCGGCTCGGGCAAACTGGTCGGGGCCTGCACGCCGGGCGGCAGTTGGCCCAGCAGGAGGCGGCTCACCGGCAGCGGGCTGATAATCGCCCCCGCGCCGGCCGCGAAATGCAGAAAATGACGACGTGTGAAATTCACTTCCATAGGCAGACCTCCCGTCCTACAATTGAAGTTCGTATCCGATTATATCGAAAGTTCCTGGAGGTGACAGTGAATTCGTCCAGACGCAATTTCCTGGCCGCCGGCCTCGCGCTCCCCGCAGCCGGGCTTGGCCTTCCTACTTCAACCACAGCCCCGGCTATCTCGGGATCCGCCAGCCTCGCGCCAACCGGACTCAGCTACCGGACCCTGGGCCGCACGGGATTGAAAGTTACAACAGTCGGTTTCGGCTGCATGATCACCTCTGACGGCAGCGTCGTCGAACGCGCCGCCGACATCGGGATCAACTACTTCGATACGGCCAGGGGTTACCAGAATGGCAACAATGAGCGCATGGTGGGCGCCGCGCTCAAGGGGAAAAGGAACTCGGTGTACATCTCCAGCAAGACCCAGGCCCGAACCAAGCAACAGGCGCTCGAGCACCTGGACACGAGCCTGAAGGAACTCGGCACCGACCATCTGGACATCTGGTATCTTCACGCCAAGAGCAGTGCGGACCAGCTCACCGACGAGCTGCTCGACGCGCAGCAGACCGCCAAGCAGCAGGGCAAGATCCGGTTTGCAGGCGTCAGCACGCACAGCGGCCAGCCCGAAGTGATCGATGCCGCCATCAAGTGCGGCAAGATCGACGTCGTTCTGCTGTCTTACAACTTCACGCTCGGCGCCGATGTCGAGGCCGCCATCAACCGCGCCAAAGAGGCGAACTTGGGCCTGGTGGCGATGAAGGTGATGGCCGGCGGTTTCCGCCGTACCAAGCCCGGCGACCAGCTCCACGCCACGCTCCAGCGCGAGGGAGCCATGCTTGCCGCGCTCAAGTGGGTGCTGAAGAATCCGAAGATCGACACCACCGTTCCGAGCATGACCGACATGGATCAGCTCGAACAGAACATCTCGGCAATGAGCACGAAGTTCACCGAAGCCGACCAGAAGACTCTCAGCGCCTATCTGAATCAGTTCGGCCCGCTGTACTGCCGCATGTGCGACCAGTGCGAAGGCACATGCGCCAAGGGCCTGCCGGTCGCCGATCTGCTCCGGGTTGTGATGTACGCGGACGGTTACGGCCAGTTCACGCTCGGGCGCGAAAGTTTCCGCGAGCTACCGGAAAGCGTTGTTACGGCGCGCTGCGGCGACTGCCCAACATGCACAGTGAAATGCCCCTACGGTGTGAGGGTTGCCGAACGCGTCAGCCTCGCCCAGGAGATGTTCGCGTAGCGCTCGCTGTCATTTTATAGAGGACCATCATATGAGAACTGGACTCTCCCGGAGAAATTTCCTTACTTCTTTAGCTGAAACTCCGAAACTCGAGTACGGCACCCTTGGGCGGACCGGCCTGAAGGTCACCAAAGTGGGCTTCGGCTGCATGATCACGTCGGATCCGAGTGTGATCGCGCGCGCCATCGACATGGGGATCAACTACTTCGACACCGCGCGCGTATATAGCCGCGGCAACAACGAGCGGATGGTCGGCAGCGCGATCAAGGGCAAGCGCGACAAGCTTGTTCTGTCGAGCAAGGTACAATCGCGCACGAAGGAGGCCGCGCTGGCCGATCTCGATACCAGCTTGAGGGAACTGGGCACGGATTATATCGACATCTGGTTTCTGCACAATTACCGCGACCCGGCCGAAATCAAGGACGAGTTGATTGAGGCGCAGGATATCGCGAAGAAGCAGGGCAAAATCCGCTTCCCCGGCATCAGCACTCACGCCAACCAGGCGGCCATTATCCGCGCGGCTATCGAGAAGAACAAATTCGACGTGGTTCTGACGTCGTACAACTTCGCGATGGACAAGGGGCTGGAGCCGTCGCTCGATGCGGCCCACAAGGCCGGCATCGGCGTGGTGGCGATGAAAGTGATGGCGGGCGGCTCGCGGTTCCAGGGCTTCTACCCCACCGACGAGGCGCTGCGGAACAAAATGGCGCGCGAGGGCACGATGCTTGCCGCCCTGAAGTGGGTGTTGAGGAACCCGAGCATCGATACCGCCATCCCGAGCATGGTGGATACGGATCAGCTCGAAGAGAACTTCAGGGCCATGTCCTCGAAGTACACGGCCGCCGACGAGAAGCTTCTTGAGGCCCGCCTGGAGCAGATCCGTCCTCTGTATTGCCGCATGTGCGGGAAGTGCGAGGGCCAGTGCCGGCAGGGACTGCCGGTCGCCGACGTGCTCCGTTTCCTCACTTACGCCGAGGGATACGGCCAGTTCGCCGTCGGCCGCGAGTATTACCGGGAGCTGCCGGCCGCATACGCCGAGGCGCGCTGTGACGCGTGCCCGGGATGCACGGTAAACTGCCCGAATGGAGTGAGAGTCGCGCAGCGCATGCGCCGCGCGCAAGAGATATTCGCATGAAGAAGAAAATGAGCACACTCGCGCTCCTCGGGAGCGCGCTGTTCGTCATTATTCCGGTCGCTTTTGCCCAGAAGCCGAGCTGCGCGCTGGTTCCCGGCTGGACCCAGCAGGGGGAGGCCCGCAGTTTCGTCGCCGATACCCTGTTTGAATACATGGACGGCAACGCCGAGGGCTACCTCATCTACCGCTTTGTCAAAATGAACGGCGTCAACTGCCAGTCCGGCGAGGATACCATCGTTTTCGACATTTCCGAGTTTGCCAATGCCGAGTCGGCATACGGGATGTTCAGCGCGAACCGGGATCCGCGGGAACCAATGACGAAAATCGGGACGGCCGGTCAGATCGTGCCGCGCCGCGCCGTTTTCGTGAAAGACAAATACTACGTCGAGATCGGCATCTCGCGCGACGGCGCCGACGTGCTGAAAGCTTTCTGCACCGCGATTGAAAAACAGATCCCGGGCAGCACTCAGATTCCCGAGAAGCTCAGTTGGTTCCCTACCGAGAAGCTGGTGCCTGATTCCACCCGGCTGATCCCCGAAAGCGTGCTCGGGCTGCGGCTGCTGAGGCGCGGCTACGTCGCGCAGTACGAATACGGGAAGGCGTTCCTGGTTACCGAGGACTCGCCGGAGGCGGCGGCGGGCGTGATGGCCAAGCTCCGGGCGCGGTTCGGCGAGGTGAAGCCGGCGAAGGTCGCCGACGAAGCTTTCGAAGTAGCCGACAAGTATCTCGGCCGCCTGTGCTTCTTCCGGAAAGGCCAGTACCTGGCCGGGTATTCCGGCGTGGCCGAGGGCATGGACCCGGTAGCGCTCAGCACGGCGCTTGCGGCGCGCATCCCCTAGCGCTCTCGTGGAGCCATTCCACCACCTCCCGCACCGCGTAGGCGGGCGGGTCGGTTCGGAACACCGGCTTCGTATCCAGGGGAACGAAACGAGCCCACGGCGGCGGGGGATGGTCGCCGTTCAACAGCACGAATGCATCCGCCCGGGGTGCGAACCGCCGGGCGGATTCCTTGAAATCGCGAACAGCGAAATCCAGCACGAGCAAGTACAGGTCCCCCCGCAAGAATTCCAGCACGCTGTTCGATTCCAAAATTGCGTTGCGGCTCGAATTCAGGATTTCACGCAGGGCCGGCACCGCGTCCTTTAACCCCCCGGCAGCGGCCCGCAGCCAGAAGGAGCGCTTTGCGCCGGCGGCGAGGTACCGGGCGCTGTCGCCCGGGCGCCCCGGATCGGTCTCCTGGATAAGCGAAGTTTCGCCGTGCTCGTGCGCGCTGATTTTCACCGCGGTCCAGTCGAAGCCGGGCGTCTCGCGAATGATGCCCGCGATCACGGAGGTTTTTCCGACTTTGCTGCTATGTCCCCCGACGATTACCAGCACCCTTGCTCCCCTCCAGCTCCTCGAGGCGGCGCCGCAGCTCGGCGACTTCCCGGCGCAGCTCTGGGAGACGCGCAAGGTTGGCTAGCTGTTCCAAATGCTCCTTGAGAGGACGCGCGGGCGTGCCCCAGACCACCTGCCCGGCGCGCACGATTTTCGAAGTAAGCACGCCGCTGCCGGACCCGAGCACGGCGCGCGATTCGATGCGCGCCTTGTCGCCGATTCCCACCTGCCCGCCAATCACCGCATAGTCCTCGACTACCACGCCGCCGGAAAACCCGGTCTGCGCCGCCACCACGACGTGCCGGCCGATCCGGCAGTTGTGCGCCACGTGGACCATGTTGTCGAGCTTCGTGCCTTCGCCGATCCAGGTTACGCCCAGTGCGGCGCGGTCCACGCAGGAGTTGGCGCCGATCTCGCAGTCCTCTCCGATCACCACGCGGCCGATCTGCGGAAACTTGTGGTAGCGGCCGCCGTCCATCACGAAGCCGAACCCGTCGGCGCCGATGACGCACCCGGAGTGCAGGATGGTGCGCGCCCCGATGTCGCAATCGTCGTACACGGTGACGTTCGCATGAAGCACGCAGCCTTCGCCGATACTCACGCGCCGTCCAATCCGGCAGCCCGCGCCAATCTGCGTCGAAGCCCCGATGCGCGAGCCTTCGCCGATGCTGCTCTGCGCGCCGATGGAAACGCCGGGGCCGATCTCCGCCGTTCCGGCGATCACCGCGGTCGGGTGGATGCCGGGCTCGGGCGGCGGGACGGGATGAAGCCGGCTCACGGCGCGCGCGAATGCCGTGCGCGGTTCGGCGGCGCGGATGAGGGTGCGGCAACCCTCGTTGGGAAAATCCAGCGGCGCGATAAGGCAACCCGCCGCGGACAACCGCGCCTGCGCGAATGCTTTGCGGTTTCCAATGAAGGCCAGGTCTTCCGCGCCGGCGCTCTCCAGGCTGGCGGCGCGCACCAGTTCCCGCTCCCCGTCGCCCTCGAACGTGGCGCCCAGCCATTCGGCTAATTCGCGGACACGCATGAGGCTATCATACAAATTTATGAGTATTGATCCTTCGGCCGTCATCGCACCGACGGCGCGCGTCCATCCCGATGCGGTGATCGGCCCCCAGGTAGTCATCGGCGAATACTGCGTAATCGAAGCCGACGTCGTGATCGGCGCATTCTGCCGGCTGGAACCCTACGTCTACGTCAAGCGCTGGACCACGATGGGAGAGCGCAACGAGATCTCCGCCGGCACCGTGCTCGGAACCGACCCGCTCGATAAGGCTTTCACCGGCGAGCGCAGCTATCTAAAAATCGGCAACGGGAACCGCATCCGCGAGCACTACACCATCTCGCGCGGCACCCAGCCGGAGTCGGTTACCGAAATCGGCGACCGCAACTACATCATGACCTCGGGACACATCGCCCACAACTCGAAAGTGGGGAGCGATACCGTGATTTGCAGTTGTGCGCTGATCGCCGGCCACGTTGAGATCGAGGACCAGGCTTTCATCTCCGGCGGCGTGGTGGTCCACCAGTTTTCAAAGATCGGACGGCTGGCGATGATCGGCGGGAACTCGCGCGTGAACGCCGACGTGCCGCCGTTTTTCCTCTACTGCGGTTTTGACGTTGAGCCGGTGGGTCTGAACGTGGTCGGCTTGAAGCGGGCCGGATTCGAGCCGGACAAGATAGCGGCGCTGAAGAAGGCGTATCGTATCTTGTACCGATCGGGCCTGAAGCTTGAGGAAGCTCTGGAGCGCATCGAACGGGAAATACCCACCGAGCACGCCCTCCATCTGGTGAAGTTCATTCGCCGGAGCGAGCGCGGCATCTGCCGAGCGAACCGCCGCAGCGTTCACCAATCCATTTCTGTTTGAAACGCACGGCGCACCAGAGCCGTGAACAAATCGCGGGTCGGGTCCGCCTGGCTGGTGAGCGGTCTGACTCCGGCGCCCGCCGGGGGATAGAATAATAGTAGAGCCGGGTCGAAGAGAACTTACAAATCAGTAAATTACAGACTCTAGCGTACTTACCTGATATCACCGGCGCAAGGGCCGGCTCGGCTGAATCCTCGTAAGTTAGGCCGTGGAGGTACGGCCCTGAATGAGTCCCGGGAGACAGGACGTTAAGCCTGGCGCCAGTGAACAACCCGGCGTTCTCGAACGCGTGAACGAGGCCATTCTGGCTCTGGACCGGGACTTGAAGCTTACCTTCATCAACCGGCGTGCCGCCGAGCTGCTCGGACGGGAACCCGAAGAACTCCTGGGCACGGACGCATGGGCGGAGTTCCCGGAAAGCGAAGCGCGGCAGTTGCGCCAAATCCTCGAACAAGCAATGGCCGAACAAAGGCCTGCTTGCGCGGAAGTCTTTCTCCGAAGCCGCTGGTTCGAAAACCGCGTCTATCCCTCGCCGGACGGGGTTTCCGTTTTTCTTTACGACATCACCGGGCGCAAGCAGGCGGAGGAGGCCGCACGGGAGAGCGCGGCTCTGCTGAAGGGCCAGAACCAGGTTTTGGAGCTTATCGTGCGCGGGGCGGAGCTGCGCGAAGTCCTCGATCTGCTGGCGCGCACCATCGAGGAAGAGAGCCCGGGCATGCTTTGCTCGATTCTGCTGCTCGATCCCGACGGGATACACGTGCGCCACGGCGCCGCGCCGAGCCTGCCGGAGGGCTACAATCGCGCGATTGACGGCGAACCCATCGGCCCGCGCGCCGGCTCCTGCGGCACGGCTGCCTTCCGGCGCGAGCCGGTCATTGTCGAGGATATCGCCACCGATCCGCTGTGGGAGGAATACCGGGACGTCGCGCTGGAATACGGGCTGCGCGCCTGCTGGTCCACCCCGATTTTCGACCCGCGCCGGCGCGTGCTCGGAACTTTCGCGTGCTACTTCCGCGCTCCGGCCCGCCCCGGAAAGAAGGAATTAAAGCTGATCGAAATCGCCACCTACACTGCCGCGATCGCTATCTTTAAGCACCGGGAGGAGGAGGCTCTCAGAACAAGCGAGGAGCGGCTGCGCCTGGCCGTCAGTTGCGGGCAGGTCGGCATCTGGGAATGGGATATCGCTGCCGGCCGTGTCGTCTGGAGCGACCGGCTCAAAGCGATTTTCGGCTGGCCGGCGGGAGCCGATAATCCGGATCCGCGGGCTGTGTTGGACGCCATCCACCCGGAGGACCGCCCCCGCGTTGAAGCCGCGCTCGAGCAAGCGTGCGCAGCGGGCGCGGACTACAACGTCGAGTACCGTATTTACTGGCCCGACGGTTCCTTGCACTGGGTCGCCAGCAAGGGCAGGATCGTTTCCGACGCCGGCAGGCTGGTGCGCGCGGTCGGTGTGGCGCTGGATATCACCGAACGCAAGCGCGCCGAGGAAGAACTGGCAAGGCGGGAAGCACAGCTCTCCGAAGCGCAGCGGATCGCTCATCTTGGCAGCTACGAGTGGGATGTCCGCACCGGGAAAGTCTACCGCTCGGAGGAACTCTATCGAATTTTTGGCGTCAGTCCCGGGCAGCTCGCTCCAACGTTTGAGGCTGAACTCGAGCGGGTCCACCCTGAGGACCGCAGCCTGGCCAGAGAAACCATCGAGCACGCTTTTCGCGAGCGCAGTAGCTTCGATTTCGAGGAGCGCATCGTGCGTCCCGATGGCGAAATCGTGGTGGTGCAAAGCCAGGGCAACTGGATCTTCAACGAAGCGCAGGAGCCGGTGAAGCTGGTGGGCACGTGCCAGGACATCACCGAGCGCAAGCAGGCTGAAATGCGGCTCCGGCAAAGCGAGGAACGCTTTCAGATCGCCGCTCGCGCCACCAACGACATGATCTGGGAGTGGGACCTGGCAACCGACTCTGTCTGGTGGAACCAGGGCGCCACCACGCTGTTCGGCTATCCCACCGGAGAAGTGCGCTCCGACCTGGCCTGGTGGGCCGAGCATATCCATCCCGAGGATGTCGAGCGGGTGATTACTCGCATTCTCACAGCGGCGAAAAGGGGGGAGTGCTTTTGGTCCGATGAGTACCGTTTTCAACGCGGGGACGGCTCGTACGCGGACGTGTTCGACCGCGGCTATGTTGTTGCCGGCAGCGACGGAAAACCCGCCAGGATGATTGGCGCCATGATCGATATCACCGAGCGTAAACGCGCACTGGAAGTTTTGGAAGAGAGGGTGGCCGCGCGCACGGCCGAACTGCAAAGTGAAGTCAGCCACCGCAAGCGCGCCGAGGAAATGCTGCGGGCCCGGAACGAAGAATTGAAGGGCTTCGCCTACACCGTATCTCACGATTTGAAAGCCCCGCTGCGGGGCATTGCCGGCTATGCCCAGGAACTGGACCGCCGGCACCGCGTCGGGCTTGCCGACCGCGCGCTCTTCTGTGTCACGCAAATCCGCGCGGCCGTCAACACTCTCGACCGCCTCATCGACGATCTGCTGCACTACGCGCGCCTGGATACGGAAACCCCCGCCTACACCCAGGTCGATCTGGCCGCAATGGTGGAGGATATCCTCCAGCACCGCAACCCGGTAATCGCCGAACAGGGTGCCGAAGTGACACTGGACATTTCACCGGCAAGCGCCGGCGCATGGGAGCGCGGCTTACTACAGATTCTGACCAACCTGATCGACAATGCCCTCAAGTACAGCCGGAACGCCAGACCGCCCCGCATTGCGATCACCGCGCGGCAGAGCCCGGGCGTTCTTCACATTGTTGTCTCCGATAACGGCATCGGCTTCGACATGAAGTACCACGACCGTATCTTCGGGCTGTTCAACCGCCTGGTCCGGCCGGAGGAGTTCGAAGGCACGGGGGCCGGGCTGGCTATTGTCAAGAAACTGGTTGACAAGTCGGGCGGGAAGATCCGGGCCGAATCGGAGCCCGGCTCGGGAGCAGCCTTCTTTGTGGACTTGCCCACCGGCCAGCCGGCCGGTATGGAGGAGGCGGCATGAGTACACCGGTGCGCCCGATTCTACTGGTCGAGGACAATCCGATGGACCTGGACCTTACCTGCGAGGCTTTCAGAGAGCTCAGCGTGGTCAACCCGCTGATGGCCTGCCGGGACGGCGAGGAAGCGCTGCGGTACATGGAGGAGCACAACTCGGCCACCGATGCGCGGGTGCCCGTCTTAGTGCTGCTGGACCTGCGCCTGCCGAAAGTCGACGGCATCGACGTGCTGCGGCACTTCCGCAGTCATGCGATATGGAAGCAGGTGCCGGTCGTCGTGCTGACGACCTCGCGAGAGAGCGAGGATATCGAGGCGGCTTACGCGCTCGGCGTCAACTCTTACATCGTCAAACCCGTTGATTCCACCGCTTTCGCCGAAGTGATCAAAACGATCAAGGTCTACTGGCTGCTTATCAATGAGCAGCCTTTTAGGGCAAATGCGCCCTAGTTTATGAAAGAGAAACTTCGAGTGCTTTACGCCGAAGACAATCCCTGCGATGCCGACCTGGCCAGGGTTCACCTCGAGCTGGAAGCACCGCATATCGAACTCGAAGTCGTGGATACGGGGCGTAAGTGCCTCGCCCGCCTGGACGAAGCCGACTACGACGTGTTGCTGCTGGACAACCGGCTGCCGGACATCGACGGTATTGCCATCCTCCAGGAGCTGGCGAAAAAGAGAGACGCTGCCCCGCCCACGGTGCTGGCGACCGCGGCCGGAGATGAGGCCCTGGTGGTCCAGGCGCTCCGCCTGGGAGCGTACGATTACGTCCCAAAACAGGGGAATTATCTCGAAAATCTGCCGGCAATTCTCGAAAGCGCGGCCGTGGAGCGCAAAAGGCTGGAGGCTGAAAGGTACGCGGCGGTGACCCGGCACCGGCGGGTGCTCTACGTGGAACACGACCGCGCCGATATCGACTTGACGCTCCGGCACTTCGCAGAGACCGCCGCGAACTTCAGCGTGGAGGCCACCCACTCCTCGGACACCGCGTTGACCCTTTTGCGGCGAAACGGATTCGACCTCGTTCTTGCGGACCTGCGAATGCCGGACATGAGCGCCCTCGATCTGTTGAGGGAGCTCAAACGCAGCGGTCCGGCGGTCCCGGTCATCGTGATCACCGGCCAGGGTGACGAAGCCGCCGCGCTGGCCGCTTTGAAACTAGGCGCATATGACTACATTGTCAAGCGGGACAACTACCTGACCCAACTGCCTTACGCGATTGAGAACGCTATCGCCCGCGCGCAGCTCGCGGAAAACAACCGGCGCTTGCAAGCCGAACTGGCGCGGCGCGAGCAGGCGGAGGCGGAGAAGTCGCGGCTGCTCAGCGATGTCCAGCGCCAGCGCAAGCGACTGGCCGACATCATCGCGAGCGTGCAAGGAGTCGTCTGGGAGAGCTGGGGACCGCCGGACGATCCCAAACACAAGATGGCGTTTGTCAGCAGCTATGTGGAAACCATGCTGGGCTACAGCGTCCAAGAGTGGTTGTCCACACCCGGTTTCTGGCACGGCACCGTCCACCCGGAGGACCGCGAGCGCGCGATCCGCGAAGCATCAGCGTTGTTCCGCAGCGGCAGGAATGGAGTCAGCCAGTTTCGCATGATTGCCAAAGACGGGCGCACCGTATGGGTTGAGGTCCGCTTTACCATCATTCCGGACGAAAACGGGAACCCCACGGGCCTGCGCGGCGTAGCCGTGGACATCACCGCCGCGAAAGAAGCGGAACAGGCAAGAGCCTATTTGGAGGAACAACTTCGTCATGCGCAAAAGATGGATTCCATCGGCCGCCTGGCCGGAGGGGTAGCCCACGATTTCAATAACCTTCTGACCACAATCAATGGTTACGCCGAACTGATGCTTCAGGAGATTAGTCCCGAGGACCCCCTGCGCGCCAGCCTGGAGGAGATCCGCAAAGCCGGGAACCTGGCCGCCGAGCTGACGCATCAACTCCTGGCATTCAGCCGGGGGCAACTGATCCAGCCTCGCGACCTCTTTCTGAATTCCCTGATTCAAGAGGACACGAAACTGCTGAGGCGCGTGCTGGGCGAAGACATCGAGCTAACCACCGTCCTCGACCCGGAGCTGGGATATGTAAGGGGCGACGAGGGGCAGATGCACCAAATGATTCTCAATATCGCGGCGAATTCCAGGGATGCCATGCCCCACGGAGGCAGACTGGCCCTGGAAACCCAGAACTTCACTGTCGATGAGGACTACGCGCAAACGCACCCTCCGCTCGAGCCGGGCGATTACGTCCTGCTGTCCATTAGCGATACCGGAATTGGAATGGATGCGGAAACCAGGATCCGCATCTTCGAGCCGTTCTTCACCACCAAGGCAAGAGGGAAAGGAACCGGCCTGGGACTCTCGATAGTCTACGGCGTGGTCCGGCAATGCGGAGGCTCGATATTTGTGGACAGCCAGCCGGGCGCCGGCACAACCTTCAGAATTTTCCTGCCCAGGGTCGCAGAACCCGCCTGCAGGGCGGCCGACCCCGGGACCGAACCCGAAAGCCCCCGAGGGTCGGAAACCCTTCTCGTCGTGGAGGACGATGACACGGTGCGGCGCCTGACCTGCCACGTGCTGCGCGACCACGGATACAGATTGATCGAGGCCGCTAACGGGAACGAGGCGCTGCTGGCCAGCGAAAGGCATACTGGTCCAATCCCCCTCATGATTACGGACATCGTAATGCCCTACATGAGCGGGTGGGAACTGGCCGAGCGGCTGCGCAGCCAGCGCCCCGAAATGCGCGTGCTTTACATGTCAGGGTATACCGACGAGGCCATCGTTCGCCGCGGGCCCCTGGGGCCCGGCATGTTCTTTCTCCAGAAGCCTTTTGCAGGAAGAGAGCTGGCCCGGACCGTACGCCAGATCCTGGACCAGCGCGAATAGATAACGCCGGCTGCCCTAGCGGACGACCCCGGTAAGCGGGCTGCTCGCCGCCGCGTAGAGCCTCTTCGGCATCCGGCCGGCTTTGAACGCCAGCCGTCCCGCTTCCACCGCCAGCTTCATGGCTACGGCCATTTGCTCCGAATTCTCCGCCTCGGCGATAGCCGTGTTCATCAGCACCCCGTCGTAGCCCAACTCCATGGCGATTGCCGCATCCGAAGCCGTGCCCACGCCGGCATCGACGATCAGCGGAACCTCGGTGATCATCTCGCGAAGGATCCTCAGGTTCGCCACGTTCTGTATTCCCATTCCCGAGCCGATCGGCGCGCCGAGCGGCATCACGGCGGCGGCGCCGGCGTCGATCAGCCGCCGTGCGTTCACCAGATCGTCATTCGTATAGGGGAGGACAACAAAGCCTTCCTTGACGAGCACGCGGGTGGCTTCCAGCAGGCCGGCATTGTCCGGAAACAGCGTTTTCTGGTCCCCGATCACTTCCAGCTTGATCCAGTTGGAGAGCCCCACTTCACGCGCCAGCCGCGCGGTGCGGATCGCCTCCTCTGCCGTATAGCAACCCGCGGTGTTCGGCAGAATGAAGAATTTATCCCGGTTGATATAGTCCAGCAGCGACTCCTTGGAGCGGTCGGTCAAATTCACGCGCCGTACGGCTACCGTAACCATCTCGGCTCCGGAAGCCTCGTGGCAGCGGGCCATCTCCTGGAAACTGCGGTACTTGCCCGTACCGACGATCAGACGCGAGCGGAACTCCCGCCCCGCTATGGTGAGTGTTTCAGACATAAATTCCATTCTAGACACAACACGGGAGCGGGCACGCGCGGGAACATCGCCAGTAGCGGAGACGCAATCCGGACAAGCGCTAGGGCCATGCCGCTCCCCGCAATTGCGGTTAAATGATGCGAAATTTAGCGGAATTTTCCTCGTTGTTTCCGAATTACTGCGCAGCGTTTAACATTAAGGTCCTATTTATTCGCGAACAGGTGCGCTAGATTCGGTTTCAAGAGGTCCGAAATGCCGAAATCCGGAGTATTACAGTCGGACGCGGGCGCCGTACTCGTATCGATAGCCGCCGAGGGACTGCGGCGGCAGGTCATAGAATTTCTGAGTCGTTGCGGGCTTCGGGTGCTGGAAACGGGCGCCGGGTACGAAGTGCCGCGAACCTCTGAACACTGTGGCGCGATCGGCCTGCTGATCGCCGATGCGCGCGTCCACGACGTTCCGAGGCTCCTCCGGGAAGCTGCCCGCCACAGCCCGGGCATTCAAGCCCTGGTGATCTCGGGCGACCCCGCATGGGTCAACCGGGAAATCGTCCCGGACCCGTGCATTCATTTCATCGAGAAGCCGTTCTCCTGGTGCGAACTCAGCGACGAAGTCGCCGGAATCCTTGAGGTGGCCATCTCCGCCCCACAGAGCCGCCAAGCCGAAATACGCCCGGCTCGCGCCGCGTAATTGTCAGTTTGCGCCTGCCGTATCTTCCGGAACCAGGAGCTCTTCGGAGGTTCCGGCGCTGTTGGAGAGAGACACATAAATCGCCCCGATCGCGCTCGCGCTGCCCTGCAAGGTAAAGGGCTGCACGATCGTGAACTGGCTGCCGAACAGCCGCGATACGGGGTCTTCGTACCACTGCCGCGCGGAATCGGCAAGCGGAAGAGTCGCGGTCGTGGTGCGGAGATTGCTTCCCGGCGCCGGCGTGAAACGGAACGCGGCCTGTGTCAGATCGCGCGACGGCGAGTATCCCGTTATCCAGATCTCGAAACCGGTCGCCGTGGTCACCTTTTTCAGACTCCGGATCACCGGCGCCGAACGCGCAACCCTGAGCGTGCGAACGGGCGCCGGGGAAGGTGTGGCATCCACGCCGCCGGCCTTCAAAACCGCCGCAACGGTGATCGTTCCGGCCACGCTGCCCGTCTGGAGCGCGATCTGAGGCGCGGGCAGGCTCACCTGCGTGGAGTTTGCCGGAATACTGAAGTCCACGGTGCGGCCTCCCGTGGAGAACTGGATCGCGGGATCGTCGCCGGGCACGGTGGCATCCGGCGCGAAGGTCAGCACGAGCTGGCCCGTGAGCGGAAGCGAATACGGCTCCGCGATGCTCACACCCACCTGCGGCTGGGCGAGCGGTCCGGCGGTCTCGGGCAGGCCGGTGATTGCGACCGCGGGCGGCGCGACCAGCCCGATGTGCAGGGTCGCGGTGGCCGAGGCGGTTCCTCCCGCGGCATCGGCGGCGCGGAGAGTGAATTCGTAGTCGCCGGCGGCCTGCGGAGTTCCGGTAATCAGGCCTCGGGCACCGTCGAGCGCCAGTCCGGCCGGAAGGGCTCCTCCCGTCACCGACCAGGTGTAGGGCGCGACGCCGCCTTGCGCGCTCAACTGGTGTGAATAGGGCTGCCCGGCGGTTCCCGGCGGCAGCGGTGAAACATTCGCGATGGCGATTGCCGGCGCGATGGTGATGGCGAGCACCTTGGAAGCGGTGGCCGACAGGGAGTCGCGCACCTGCACGGTGAATTCAAACGTCCCGGTTGCCGCCGGCGTGCCGCTGATGACCCCCGAGGAAGCATCCAGCGTCAGTCCCTGCGGCAGCGCGCCTGCCGTGACCGCCCAGGTATACGGCGACGTGCCCGCGGTCGCGCCGAGCGATTGCGTGTACGCCACTCCCACGGCCCCGGAAGCAAGCGGGCTCGCCGTGGCGATGGTGAGTGCTGATACCACCGTGATCGTGAACGGCTTGGAAACCGAGGCGCCGGCGGTATCCCTAACCTGTACGGTGAATTCGAAGCTGCCGCCGGCCAGTGGGGTCCCGCTCAGCACGCCGGTCCTCGGATCAAGGCTCAGGCCGCCGGGCAAGGCGCCCGAGGCGACGGACCACTCATAAGGCGGCACGCCCGCCAGCGCCGCAAGCGCCTGAGAGTACTGTGTTCCGACGGCCGCTGCGCGAAGCGGCGAGGTGCTCGTAATCGTCAGGCCTGGGGCGATGGTGACTGAAAATGAGCCGCTCTCGGACCCGCCCGCTTTATCTGTGACCCGTGCCGAAAAGCTGTATTTCCCGTCGGCGGTGGGAATACCGGAAATCGTGTTGTCCGCCAGAGTCAGGCCTGGCGGAAGCGAGCCGGCAGTGATCTCCCAGGAGTAGGGCGGCTCCCCTCCGGTTGCCATCAGCTTGTAGTGGTAAGGGGCATGCGCTGCCCCGGCGGGTAGTGCGGCCGGGCTGGCGATTTGCAGCGGAGACGCGACGGTAATCGTGAAGGCCCCGGTTGCGGTTTCTCCGGCGCTGTCCTTCACCTGGAGAGTGAACCGCGCTGTGCCGCCGGCGGTCGGCGTGCCGGTAATCTGGCCCGCTCCAAGAGTCAGGCCGGCGGGCAGCGTGCCCGAAATCACCGACCATGAGTAGGGCGGCGTGCCTCCCGTAGCCGTCACCGTCTGGTTGTAGGCGGTACCGGTCCGCCCATCGGGCAGCGAGCCGGTTGAGATGGCCAGCGGCGGCGCCTTGGATTCAATCACGATACTCAGAGCTTTCACCGCTGAGGCCCCCGCGGCATCCGAAACCCGGAGCGTGAAGTCTCCCTTGCCCCCGGAAGCCGGCGTTCCGGAGATGCGCGAGCCGTTCAGGCTCAGTCCCTTGGGAAGGGCGCCGGAGGCTATCGACCAGGTGTAAGGCGGGCTTCCCCCGGTGGCCTCGAGCGGAGCCGAGTACTCCGAGCCGGCCTTGCCGGAGGGAAGCGCGGCCGTGGTGATCGTCAGAGCGGGCAGTACGTTGATAACGAGGTTCTTCGTGGCCGATGCGGACGCCCTATCGGTGACTTCCACGGTCACCGGAAACGTTCCCGGCTGCGCCGGAGTCCCCTCGATCCGGTCCGAACTGATGCCGAGACCGGCCGGCAGCCCGGAGGCGGACCACGAATAGGGAGGAGCGCCCCCTGTGGCAAGCAGCGGCGCGGAATACGGCAAACCCACCATCCCCGCCGGCAGCGAAGTCGTGGAGACCACCAGCGAATCCGCCTGCTGGCCGGCACGGATTCTGACCCGGAAGGACTTAGTGTCAGAGTCGCCTCTGGCATCGGTGACCCGGACCCCGAAATCAAAGGTCCCTGCCTCCTCAGGGACGCCGCTGACGGCGCCTGTAATCGGTTCAATGCTCAACCCCGGTGGGAAATCGCCGGAAACCGTCCAGCGGTACAGCGGTCTGCCGCCTTTCACGGAGAGCGAGGCTGAGTAAGGCACGCCCACCCTGCCCTCGGGCAAGGAATTGGTGGTGATTTCGACGTCACCCCGCGCGAGCTGAAGCGCCCCGGAGGGGGCCATCGCCAGCGCGGCCGCCAGGAGAAGCATGCCGCCCCTCATGGCTGTTCCTCCTGTGGTGGGACAAAGCTGTCCGGTGGAACGAAAAACACCCGTGCGCCGGGCGCGTCGCCGTCGAGAAGCCACATCGGACCTGGAGATGGCGCGGCCAGCCCGTAAACGGAACCGCCTAAAGCCTGAAGATCGATTGGAGCGAACCCGCACTCGATCACCGAAGAGGCGCCCGCGGCGAGATCGGTGATGACGAGGCCGCCCGCGGCGGCGGCTAACGCCCGGGACCCTTCGAGGCCGAGGACCGCGGTAGGTTTTTCCACGCCGTCGCCGACAGCCGCCGCCAAGGTGACTTCCGCGCGGCCGCCCGGATCTCGAATGAGGTACAGGCGGTCGTCAACATCGTCGGTTGCAAGAGCATCGGAGCTTGCAGGGAGGAACGCCAGCGCGGACGCCCGGCTGAGCGAAAGCGCGAGCCCCGGTTCCCGGCCGGACTCCAGGAAGTACACAGCTCCCGCCGATCCGTTGGAGAAGGCGGCAAGCACGGCGCCGGAGTCGCTCACCGCAAGCGCGGTCAGTTCACCGGGAAACAGCGAAAGGTCGAAGTCTCCGCCCCGAACCGTCCCGGCGCGCGGGAGAACGTGAAGCCTCGCACCGGCTGAGTAGTAGAGCGCAACAGCATCCCCTCGCGGGCTGAAAAGAATGCGATCCGGGCCGGGCGCGCATTGGCAGCCCTCGGCCGTTCCGGAAGGCAGACTGACAGCCAGCACGCGGGAATCGGAGGCCGCGACCGCGAGCGCGAAATCCTGCCGCGGCGATATCATCGCCCGGAGGATAGGTTCGCCAAGGTCCAGCGGAGCGCCGAGCGTGGCCGCGCCCGGAATTCCGAGGATGGGCCGGATGGCGGCGGCGCCCGGGTCGAACACATACCCGAGCATGGGCCCCCGGATGGCAGGGCCTTGGGCCGGGGCCTGCCAGGCCAGCAGAATCAGAGCGGCGGCAACCGGTCGCATAGGCGTCAACGGGGCGGTCCGAAAACGGGACTGCCGGGGGTGATGGTGGTGCCACCGCCGGGCGCCGCCGCGTTGCCGTTTCTCCCGCCGCGCGTCGCGATCAGCACGCCGGCGAGCACACCCGCGGCCGCGCCGATAATAATCAGTGTTCTCTTGGAAATGCGGCGATCCGCCGGGGGAGCGACATTCGTCTGCGTTAGAACGGCGTGTCCCCTCCGGTCGCCGTACGCCGCGTCGACCCGGATCAGAAACCGCCCGGCGACGTTGTTCGGGCGAAGTCCTTGGGCGGCCGCGCGGCCTGCCCCATCGGCCACAACGGTCTGAGACGTTTGCCCGTTAGGGAATACGCCGCCCGCCCCGATGTCGGGAAGTACGAAAGTGACCCGGGCGCCCGGCACCGGCCGGCCCGCGCTGTCCTCAACACGCACAGCGGGAGGCTTCGCCGTTGACTGGCGTATATTGTTGATGGCGCCCTGACCTTCCAGCACCACGATTTTCAGTTCGGAATCCGCCGCCGCCAGGAGCGCAGAGCAAAGCCCAAGCGCGGCGGTGCGCAGAACGGCAATACGGATGTTTCCCAGCAGCATGCCATTTCCCCCAGAAAAAAGGCTGCGAACCGGAATGCATGGATTTTCCGCCCATCCCCTCTTGGGCGGCATGTTCCGCCCTCCCCTTTACGCGGGCGGTATTCAGTTGGACTGCTTGTCTACATTGTAATCCGGCCAGAGCTCTCCAGGGTTGCCGGTCCGGCCGCGGCTGGGGGATGGCGCCGGCTTACCGCACGAAGACGGCGATTGAACGCGGAGCCAGTGAGTAGCGGCCGGTGGTTACAGGCATGGGGTCGTTGATGTCGTCGGGACTGGGAAGGCTCGTGTCCACCACGCGCTGCCATGCGCCCGTGTTCCCGCCCTGAAAGTCGAACGCCAGCGGCTGCCACCATGCGTTGATCATCACGTAGAGATCCTGGTCGCCCACCGAACCGCCCCGCAGCAGATAGGCCAACGAGTGCGAGTTGAAACTCAGGTCGGGGAGACCGGAGGTTCCATACCATTCAATGTCGCCGCGCCAGAATGTGCTGCGCCCGAGCGACGCGTGCGCTTTCCGGAACGCAATCATCTTCTTGAAGAACCGGAAGACGTCGGCGTTGCGATTGAGCAGGTCCCAGTCCAGCCACGTGGTTTCGTTGTCCTGGTTGTAGGGATTGTTGTTGCCGCCCTGCGTGTTCATGAACTCATCGCCGGCCACAAACATCGGCGTGCCATTGGCCAACATCAGCAGGGCGCAGAAGTTCTTCACCTGGCGCTTGCGCAGGGCTAACACTTCGGAGGGAACATCCTCATCGCCTTCCCATCCGCAGTTCCAACTGTGGTTCTCGTTGGTTCCGTCGTCGTTGTTATGCCCGTTCGCCAGATTGCGCTTGAAGTTGTACGAAACCAGATCGTATAGGCAGAATCCGTCGTGCGAGCAGACATAGTTCACGCTCTGGAAGGGACGATAGCCGAGCACGCGCTCATCGGGAAACAGGTCGTCGCTGCCGTATAGCCGCGTCATCAGCGTGCCGACCATGCCGGGATCGCTCTTCACAAAGCGCCGGATATCGTCGCGGAACTTGCCGTTCCACTGAAGCCACGTTCTGCCCGGAAAACTCCTTCCCAACTGATATTCGCTCACGTCCCAGGCTTCGGCGATGAGCCGCAGGGTCTCGAACGCGGGGTCGCTGTTGATCTGGGAAATCACGGGCGGGTCTTCATAATTGACGGAGCCGTCGCTGTTGCGCGTGAAGATGGACGCCAGGTCGAAGCGGAACCCGTCCACGTGCATCTTCTCGGCCCAGAAGCGCATGCTGTCCACGATCATCTTTCGCACGTAGCGGTTTGCGCAGTGCAGCGTGTTTCCCGTGCCCGTGTCATCGCGGTATCGCGAGCGGTCCTCGTGCAGCAGGTAGTAGGTGGAATTGTCGATGCCGCGAAAGCTGTACGTGGGGCCGTTTTCGTCGCTCTCGGTGGTGTGGTTGTAGACCACGTCGAGCACGACCTCAATGCCGGCGGCATGCAGCGCCTTCACCATCTCGCGGAACTCGTCGAGCTGCCCGCCGGGCGTGCGATTCGACGAATAGGCATGATGCGGCGAGAAAAAGTTCAGCGGCATGTAGCCCCAGTAGTTGCGCTCCTGCGGATCGTACTGGAAAACGGGCAGCAGTTCGAGGACGGTGACGCCTAGTTCCTTGAGGTAGGGAATTTTCTCGATCACGCCGGCATAGGTTCCGCGTTTCGCCGGCGTCACGCCCGAGTTGGCCCGCGCCGTGAACCCCTTCACGTGCATTTCGTAGATGACGGTATCGTGGCCGTGGCGCGGCCGCACGTCGTTTCCCCAGTCGAAGAGTGCTCCCAGCATCTCGATCACGCCTAGCGGCGCCCGCCCGTCGTTGCGTCCCGGCCGCGATGCCGCCATCCGGCTGTGATTGGGTGGGAAGTAGACGGCGTCCGCGTACGGGTCGAGCAGGATCTTCTCCGGATCGAACCGGTGGCCCTGGAAAAGGTCCGCAGGGCCTTCGATGCGGTAGGCGTAATACTTGGCGGCTTCCACCCGGCTGGCCGGCAGGCGGCAGTGCCAGATGCGCCCGGTCTTATTGCCCGGATAGCGCATCTCGTACGTGTCCACCGGCGTCACCGGATCCGACTCGGCGTAGAGCAGCAGCGTAACCCTGGTGGCGTCCTTTGCATAAAGCGCGAAATTGTAAGCGTGTTCGGCGGGAATGTAGGTTGCGCCCAGCGGCGAGGGCGAGCCCTCGACGGCCGCCCACGATAGCGGTTGAATCGCGGGTTGCGTGCTAGTCATATCCACCGAACATAAACAGCGAGATGTTCTCGTCGCTGGGGTTCATCAGGCCGTGAAGATTGCCGCCCTTCAGCATAGCGAAGTGCCCGGCCGGCAGCGTGCGGATTTCAAAGCACCGCTCGCGGTTGGGAAACTTAACCCAATCGCCCACGACCATGTAACCCTGGCCTTCCAGCATAAAGAACACCTCCTGGTTGTCGCGGTGCCGGTGCAGGCCGATGCCACAGTTGGCCTTGAGGATGTGAAGGTCCATGTAATCGACGGCCATGAAGTTCTCGCGGCGCCCGTTGTGATCCTTGCTGCCGAAAGCGTCAAAGTTCCAGAACTCGGGCGTGCGGCCGAGTTCATTGCGCCCGGCGTAGCGGCCATAGTTCGATATGAGATTGCGGTATTCCAGGAATCCCACGCCGCCGTGCGGATTCGGGCTGGTGCCCACGCCCAGAAACGCATCCCAGCCGCGCAGAATCATGTTGAACTCGTAGACATAGTTGTTGCCGTTCTGCGAGTCCCAGAAGCGCTCGGATTCGTCGGCCCACGCCAGCTCGATGCGAAGCGGCAGCACGGGATGCATGATGTTGTTGGGCGCGACAAAGATCGTGTACTGGTCTTCCAGCTTGCCCCGGTCGAAGTCCGCCAGCGCGCCCTGCACCAAATCGTTGCGGACCTGCAATTCGCCGCGGTCCATCGCGTCGCGCGCCTTGTCATCGAGCAGCGGGCGCAGATCGGGGACCGGCGAACTCCAGAGCTCGATATCGTAGCGGTCCGTGAGGGGGTTGTAGGGCACCACCAGCGGCGAAGAAACCTGCGCGCCGTTAACTCTGATCCACAGCTTGATGCGCTGGCCGAGGCGATGGCCGGACATCTCCGAGAGAACCGAGTCCGGCCCGCCGCGATAGCTGGCGCGCAGGAAGGGCGCAATGCTATTGCCCGCGACAGCCCATCCGCGCACCAGGTGCGTGTCGGTCAGCTCGAAATCGCGCACGTTCTGCTTCTGAAAATCGTTCTTGTTGTCCTGTCTCGTGGCGTCCAGAATCTGATAATCGCCGCCCGCCGGGCCGTACAGCTCGAGCCTCCTCATCGGAAACAGGTACTGCAGCGAGTTGGCCAGGTAACTCTGCCGCTCCGCGGCGAGCCCTGTTTTCTCCATGATGCCCAGCAACTTCACGAGCGAGTTGCCGCGGTTGTAGTCCGGCGTGGTGGAGGGATCGACCTGAAAGACGCTATCGACGTGCGTCATCAACTGCGGCCGGGTCGCCTGCGAAGGGGGAACGGTTGTCGTGGCCATGGGCTGTCTCCTCTTCTAGACTGTGTGATACAGGAAGGCTGCGAATTTCAGCGGCTCGGCGCCGTCATTGCGAATGCCGTGCACGCCCCCGCTCTTGGTGTAGATCACCGTGCCGGGCTCCACCGGAAGGGCTTTGCACTTCAGCTTGCCCTGCATGTAGATCTCGCGCTCCACGGTCGGCAGCCGGTCGGCGGCGGGATCGTCTCCTTCCGCCATGTACGCCGTGCCCTTGCCCTGGGTGACAAAGTAGAGCTCCTCGGTCCCGATATGGCGGTGGGTGCCCTCCACCTTGCCTGGAGGAATGGTGACCTCGTGGAAGAAGACCACCGAGCTGCCCAGCTCGCGCTGCACCAGCCAGCGCATCTCGATCACGTTGTCCGGCTTTTCATCGGGATTTCCGGGCGTCATCATGGCGTTCAAATAGCGCACCGGCTTCACGTCTTTGGCATTTAAGTACCACCCGCGCTGGAAGTCGATGAGATAGCACTTGTCCTCGACGGTGTTCTCCGAGGAGCTGGGCACGTCGCTTCGCGGCTCCTGGTGTGTGCGGAGGAAGTTGTTGTCCCACTCGGGGCTCTGGATAGCGTAGCCGAAGGGCAGGTCGCGGTCGTTCTCACGGAAGGCGACCTCCAACCGGCGGATGGCCTTTACGTCCCGTAGGGCGGGGCTGAACTCCTTGACCTTGATGATGGATCCGTTTTGGCCCATCATGTCCAGGACCTTGTAATCGTGGTGCTTGCCGAGCGGCGCCTCCAGGGTCTCCCAAATCTCCACCTGGTAGGCGTCCACCCACTTGTCGTAGATCAGCTTCACGTTGGCCTGCGCCTCGAGCGCAGGATCTTCCGGCAGCAGGTGCACCCAAGCGAGGATCTGGTTCCGAAGGAAGCGGTTTCGCTCGCGTGCAAGTTCCGTCAGGCGGCTGGCGCGGTACTCGATGCGCAGAAAGTTGCACAGGTAGACGCCATCCATGTACACCTGGCCCTTGAGCACCGCGATATCGAGCTGGTTGCGGACTTCGTGCACGTTGTAGCGGTAGCGCGGGCTGCGCGTGGCGTTGAGGTACTGGGCGTGATAAATGCGGTCGGGGTAGAAAACCACCTTGAACGTTTCGTTTTCCGGGTTGGTAAACCGGTCGCTGAAGACTTCGTCGAATCGTGGGTCCACGTCTGTATCCTCCTCATCCGGCGGAGCCGGGTGTCTGCGCTACAGCCTTGACAATAAGTGGTCGGCGACTCGAAACGAGTTCGCCTGTATGGTCAATGTGGGATTGGCTCCTCCGGAAGTGGGCATGAAGCATCCGTCGGTGACGTACAGGTTGTCGAATTCCCACGCGCGGCAACTGGGGTCGAGCACCGAGTCACTGGGGTCCGTGCCGAAGCGCGCGCCGCCCAGGATGTGATTGGCGATGCGCGCCAGCCCGTTCTCCGCCTGGTAAACGCCGCCCTTTTCGAACACGGGGTAGTTGCCCTTGCCGCCGTCGCCGCCGAAGCGCAGCACCCTCGCGCACTGCTCGGCGAATACGTCCATCAGGTACCGGTCGTGGGGGTGCCAGTCCTTGATGATGTAGGCCACGTTGCGCCCCCACTTGTCCTTCACCGTGGGATGCAGCTCGATGCGGTTCGTTTTCAGCGGCACCTGGTTCGCCATGAAACTCACCGAGAGGCGCGTGCCGAAGTTCTCGTCGAAGAAGGAGGCCAGGCGCTCTCCGGTCAGCGAAGTGTCCTCGACGAACGCCTTCCAGATGGTGTCGATGTCCTGGCTGCCGTGCGTGCGCGCCAGGGAAATGGGCAGGCACTGGTCGGACGTGTTGTTGTAGATGGCGCCGCCCGCCCAGAGGCCGTTGGAGCGAATGAAGTCTTGCGTGGCGCACGCGTCGGTGGCCCAATCGCTATCCACGGATACCGATTTATCGTAGCGCCCGGGCATAATGGCCTCGGCCCCGCCGAAGCAGTGCGTCAGGAAATACTTGCCGAGAAGATCGTTCTGGTTGATGCGGCGGTCGAACTCCGCGCTCTCGAGCGCCGAAAGCTTTAGCAGCCGCACCGATTCGATCGCCGAACACGCCACTACGATCAACTTGCCCGACACTTCGCGGCGCTGGCCGCCGGCGTCCAAGTAAACGACCTTGGTGACGTTTCCCGAGCTGTCGCATTCGAGATTGGTGACCGTGCAGTTGGGCCGCAACTCGAAGTTCGGCCGGCCGTAAATCGGCGCGAGCAGCGCAACCCAGGTGCTCGATTTCAGGCCGAGGGGGCACCCGTAGCGGTTCACGTATCCGGTCTTCGCGGCGTCGCCGCCCGGATAGGTGCGCCCGCTGGGCGGGTGGTCCTCTGTGATCACGGCCAGCGGCGTGCGGTAGCGCGGCATACCGAGCGCATCCATGCCAATTTCGACAAAGCGGCTGATGGGATTGGGCGGCAGCGGCTTCTGGTAGACTTCGCGGCTGGCCGGTTTGAGCTGATTCTGGCGGGTTCCGTTGATGCCCACGAGTTCCTCGGCCAGGGTGTAGTAGGGCTCCAGGTCGTCGTAGGTGATCGGCCAGTCGCGCGCTTCGCGCTTCACGTCGCCGTTGGGGTCGTTGCGCAGGGCGACGCCGTTGTCATTGAACGACTTCAGGCGGAAGTCCTCCGGTGAGAAGCGCAATGAAACCGCGCCGTAAAGCTGCGTCCCGCCGCCCACGCACTGCGCGGTGTAGCCCTCCAGCGTGGCGCGGTCACGGCCGTCGAAATCGCGGTAGATATGCGGCTCGTCATTCAGGTCCGGCTCGACATGGCTGGAGTAATACGATTCGCCCCAATTAGCCGCTCCCTCCACGCGAATGATCTTTTCCGGGCCGGTGGCGAGCAACTCGTCTCGTTTGAAGTCGCTCAGGCCTCTGGTCTGATCCTGCGTGCGGAAAAGCGGCCCCTTCTCGAGCATGAGCACGTTCTTGCCGGCTTTCACCAGCATATTGGCAATCGGCGCGCCGCCGGCGCCGCTGCCAATCACCACGACATCGTATCCGTTCGCCATTGTTCGCTCCTACCCGCGGTATTGCTCGTTGGTTCCCAGCGGCGGTTCGAGCGCCCGCCGCCAGTCAAAGAGCGTCGCGCCGGTCTGCGGGTCGCGATAGCGCTCGCTCAGGTAGGCCCAGCCGCTCGCGCCGGCGTTGCCACCGTACTTGGGGTGCGCGAAGGCGCCCGTGATGGCGTGCCGCCGCAACAACTGTAGAAAGAACCTCGGATTCTGGTAGGCTCCGTAATCCCACCCGGGCACGTTCCCCGATGCCATCTGGTTGTACAACTCGATGTACATCTCCTTGGACATCAGGCGGGGCTCCACGAACGGATTCCGCACGCGGAGCACGCGGTTGATGATCCCCAGGCAGATTTTGTAGTCGATCAGGCGATGGTTCTCCTCGCGGGCCACCAGCTTGTCGATAAAATTTGCGATGCTCACGCTTTCGTCGAAACGGTAGGCGCCGGGATACTGCGATTCCTTCGCCGCCCTGTCCAGTTGCTGGTAGTACTGATCCAGGAAACGCCGCCCCTCAACGGTGCGAAAGGGGAGGATGTGGTCCGTCAGCCTCTCTAATATGTCCATCTCCCAGGGCTCGAACGACAGCCGTTGGGTGCAGCCCTGTGTGAAGAAGCGCGACCATACCCTGCCGTTATCGGCGATGGCGGTTTGCGGATTAATCGGGTCGAGTTCCTGCCGCCCGTCCACGAGGTACCGATACGTGTGGACCTCGCCCTTGGGCACCATCACCGTGACGGCGAAGTAAGGCGTGTCGCCAACACGGCGCAGGGAAATCTCTTGATAAAGCGGGGCGAAAGTGCCCAGGACGGAAACGCTCCCCGGCGTTGTGCCGTCAAATGTGCGGTATACAAACGTAACTTCGTTCCAGCGGTAAGATTCCTCCGGATCCACCGGATCGTAATAGCCCTCTATAACGGGGAAACGCCAGGATTCGCAGATGCGCGCCCGCGGATCGCCTTGCGGAAACTGCCCGAAGTTATGCCGCTCATCGACGTTGGCGCGAGCAAGCTGTTTGGTGGCGTAATTTAGAACGTAGATGTCATCTTTTTCGATGACTGTGCCGCTTTCGAAAGCGCGCCGCACTGCGGGCGCCAATGCTGTTCCCATAGCCCCTCTGGTTCTTTCTTGAAACCCCCGGCAACGCGGAGGTTCCGGCACCGCGCGGTCCGGCAACCCGCCGGCCTCGTTCAGAAGATACGTGCAAAAACCCGGCCCACGGCTTTCCGAAGAGCCTGAGTTACCCTCTCTGAGATGCTAATCACGAATTATAAGGGTGACCTACGGCACCGGCAAGCGGTAATCCGATTAATTCACGACTTGTTCCGGAAACGCACATTCTCATCACTTAGCAGGCGCGCAAGAAAGAAGGCAAGAAGCTCAGATTATTGTGGTGCGGCAGCGTAGCCTTCCAGGGTTGCCGCCCCACCCGGGGCATCGGTACAGTGGAACCAGAAGCACTCTGGGGGGAAATGGCTCCGGCGCATGGAGGCAGCGAAACCGGTGTGTGGAGCGTAGAGGGGCACTCCATCCGGGTCGTGTACTGGGCCTCTGTTCTCGAGGAGATCCGCGCGGAGGCGGTGGCCGGCTACTGCCAGTTTCCACGGGGTGGGGTGGAGGTGGGCGGCATCCTGTTCGGGCGCCTTGAGAACGGCGTCACGCGTATCCTGGCGTTCCGGCCGGTGCCCTGCGAGTACAAGTTCGGGCCCTCGTACCGGCTATCCGAAAAAGACGGCCAGGCATTCGCGGATGCACTTCGCGCGCCCGAGACCGATCCGCTGCTGGCTGGGCTGGAGCCCGTGGGATGGTATCTATCTCACACGCGAAGCGAGGTCTGCCTCTCCAAGCAGGATCTGGAGCTTCATAACCGGCACTTTCCCAAAACCGGGCACGTGGCGCTGGTTGTAAGACCGGAATCGTTCGGGGCATCCCGGGCCGGATTTTTCTTCCGCGAGGCGAACGGGAAGATCCGCTCCGAGTCGAGCTACGGCGAGTTCGCTCTTTCGGCGAGGGCAGTAAAAAAGCGGGGCGCGGCGCGAGAGGCGAAAACACCCGAAAACGCGCAGGCTCGCCAGGGAGAAGCAACCGTTGCGAAATCCGAGCGCGCCCGGCCGGCGCGTGCGCGAGGAAACCGGCGGCGGTTTCTGCTGCGGGCGGCGGTGGCAGTCCCGGTGCTCGCAATCGTCGTGATGACTGCGGCGCTGATGTGGCGGGAGCGCGACAAACCGGCTTCCCAAGCGCTGGCCCTGAGCGCGCTCGATGTGAACGGACAGCTCCAGATCGCCTGGGACCGTATGGCCGCCCCGGTGCTTCAGGCCAAAGGCGGATCGCTCGAAATCGTGGATGGCGGCAAGAAGGTCGTCCTCCCGTTTAACGCGGCGGGGCTCAGGCGCGGGAGCGTCACCTATGCGCGCAAATCGGGGCTTGTGGAAGTGCGCCTGACCGTGAATCCGCCGGACGGCAAACCGGTGCAGGAGTTGGTCAGATTCGTCGGCGCTATGCCCGCCGCCAAACCGAAGCCTGAGGCCAGCCCGCGGAAGCCCGAAAGGGTGCCGGCGGCCGAGAAGCCCAAACCGGCCCCGCCGCCGGCACCTCGGGGGAAGAAGGGACGGCGTAGGTCGGAGCTGCTCGAATCGCCGCGGCAGGCAGAGCAGGCCAAAGTGTTGGAGTTGGCGAACCTGCGGCCTCGGGCGGCGACTCCGGCGCTCGGGCAACCTCCTTCGCTCCCGTCTACTTCGTCCCGGCTGCCGGCGGCTGCCGCTCCGCTTCCAACGGCGCCTCCCGCCGCCGCGCCGCCGCGGCCCGCGCCGTCAAAGCCGGCCTACCGGGGACCCGCCTCCGGCCGGCTGATCTGGACGGGACTGCTCCGGCGCGGCCAATCCCTTTCGATCAACGGAACAACCGCCTCAGCCGGCTACGTGACGGGCGAGTTGCCCGGGGTGCCGGTGCGGGTGAGTGTCCATCCGGCTGATTTGTCGGACAACGGGCTGGTCGTGTACACTTCAAGGGCACTGGCGGCGCAATCCCAGAAGGAAGCGCCCGGCCCGCGAAACGGCTGGAACCTGACGCGGTATGCTTTGGATCCTAAGCGGGCGGCGCGGGTGCTGGTGACAGAACCCCCGTCCGCGCAGACTGGCTGGCGGAAACTGACGCTGCGCGGGGACAACGCGCCGGTCGCCGTGATCGTGATCGACTGGAAAGTTGCCGAGTAGCGCACGATGTCGCGGGTGCAAGTGGAGTGTTATGCCGGATACAAGGCCGATGAGCGGCCTCTGCGCTTCTATCTTGGGCAGCGCGAGTACAGAGTGGTCGAGGTAGTCGACCAATGGTACAGCCCCGGCGCCACTTACTGCAGCGTCCGCGCCGAGGACGGAAACCTCTATGTGCTGCGCCACGCCGTCGACCCTGCGGACGAGTGGACGCTGGAATCATTTCGCCGCGGGTGAAAGGCTACGCTTTACGGTCCACTGACGCAGCCCTCCATCGCCTTGGCTTGCCGGGCGGCATCCTGGTCCCTCTGTTGCTGTGAGTATATTCTGATTAGTAAGTAGTGCAAGCGGCACTCGCGTGAAAAAGCCTGTGCCTGTTCCAGAATCCGGGCTGCGGAGTCGAGTTGCCCCGCGTGGTACAGCACCCTGGCGAGCTCAAAGTGGGTGTCTGCTGAGGTGGGATTGAGTTCCAGGGCCTTCTCAAGCATTTGCACGCTCTCGGCCGGCTTGCCCTGTTTGTACAAAAAGACGCCGTACGCAAAGTACGGCCGGTATTCGCTGCCGGCCAGTTCGATAGCCCGCCGGTACGCCTGCTCTGCTTCGTCGAACCGGAGGAGCGCCTCATAGGCCAGACCCAAATTCTCGTAGATCCGGCTCTGTTCGCTTCCCAGCTCGCGCGCTCGCTGGAAAGCAGCAATTGCTTTCTCGAATCGGTGCTCTGCGTAGTATGCACGCCCGGAGAAGTACCAGGCCTCACGGTCCCGCGGATCGATTTTGATAGCCTGCGTGAACGCTTCCTGGGCGTGCGACCATTCGTCCTTACTGGCGTGAATGCGTCCGATCAGCACGGATGCCCGGGCGTACCGGCCATCCAGACTGAGCGCCCGCCGGGCTTGCTCCATCGCCTCTTCCGGCTGGTTAAGGTTAAGGAGGGCTGCGCCGAGAAACACTCTTACGTCGGCCCGGTCGCGGTACAACTCGAGATACTTCCTGTAAAGGTTACGGCTTCATCCGAACGCAGGGCAGCGTAGCGGGCATTCGCTTCCTGAAGCAGGCGCGACTCGTCGTCGATTTGCAGCGCGAGCAGGGCAGCGGCTGCCGTCTGAAGCATCACGATTGCGCCGAATCGAACAAGCTTCATGCCAGTATGGCCCGCCTGAACGGGCGCGCCTCGCTGCGAGCGCCGGTATCCCGTATTCACCGCCGGAGGCTAACCTACTCGTAAGGTATGTTCAGCGCTTGCATCAAGCCTTTGGTATAGCCGATTGCATGGATGTGCCCCAACATGGCATATCCAGGTCTCTTTTCCGCGTCCTCGCCCTCCATGGCCGGCGCATGGTCGGTGCGCAAGGTCCCGACGAACCCTCCTCTGACGTAGCATTGCAGCATTCTGGCCATATCCGTCGGGCCGTCGTCGTGGAATGTCTCGTGGTAGCGCGTATCCGCCGTACCTTCCACATCGCGGAAGTGGACGAACTGGATTTTTCCCCTCTCGGCGAACTCGGTGGCCACCGAATAGATGTCTTCGCCCGGGGCGTACTTCATCGACCGGAAATTCCCCTGGCAGAAGCTGACGCCGTTATAGGGGCTGTCCGCAATCGCAAACAAGCGCCGGTAGGCAGCAGGGCTGATCATGATCTGAGCGGAACCGCGATACGGAGACACCGAAGGATCGTTGGGATGATACCCCATCTTCACCTTTGCCTTCTCGCATACCGGGATGATCCGCTCGATGAACCAGGTCAGCGATTCCCAGAGCTGATCTTCAGTAAATATCTCCCTCGCAGGGGGAAGCTTTTTCGATTCCTCGTAATCATGCGCGGTTGTGATGGCTCCCCCGCGCAGGATCACCTTGCCTGTCCGCGCTCCACCCTGGCCGAAGTTGTAGCACAGGACCGGAATGCCGACCTTGCCCATTGCTTCGACAAAGGCGATCCAGTCCTTCAGTTCCTCTTCCCGGCCGGGCGAACCCCGCCTGATGTTGTCGGCGGGAACCGGCGTCATGGTTTCGTAAACGGCAACTTTGAATCCGGCCTCAGCCCATTGCTCCTTATGCTTCTGCATGGCGGCCGCATACTGATCGCGGCTTATGCCCCTCACCGACGGGGTTGAGACGACGTGCTTGACGCCCATTTGCAGGCAGAGTTTCAAACGCTCGGGCTCATTCAGGCTAAGCACATGCGCCAGGATGATCTTTCCTTGCTTCATTGCAGACGCTCTTTGCGGCAAGGATGCAGCCGCGCTCGCGCCGGCCGCAATCGCGGCGCTCTTCCTGAACCATGACCGGCGTGTTACTTGTCCCATTTTGCAAGAACGCTCCTTTCGTCCGACAAAAAGTGCAAAATCTTTGCGGCCCTCCGCGGCCGGAAACTCGACCGCACGGGCGCGCTATGTTCGTGCCAGTTCGGAGTCCAGCGCACAACGCAAGGTGCGGATGCCGAAACGCGGCAGCGCCAGCGTCACCTCGTACCGGCCGCCGGCGGCGCTTCGTACAGGGAGCTGCCGGACGACGCGGCCATCCAGTTCCACGAGCTGCACGCTGGCCGGCTTGATTCCGAAAGAGACCGTGCGGCTGCCGTCGCTCCCCTCGGCATTGAACAGGCGTACAAGCAAGTGCCGGCCTTCGATGAGCAGCGTCGGAATCTCGATTCCACTCCCGCTCACGCTTACAAGTGAGCGGCTTGCTGCGCCCGCATCGGATTCTCCGTTCACAATCTGCGCGAGCAGCGGCTCATTCCAACGCTGGTTTTCGGCGGACAAATGGGCCTCGTCCCACCTGCCGCGGTGCGGGACGACGGCGTAGCTGATTTGTTGAGTTCCCCGCAGCGGGCACTTCCCCCACCAGAATCCGCCTTCCCACCCCCAGCCCATAACGAGAGCGAGCGGATGGTCCGGACCGTGGGTGTAGGCCGTAGTGTGGTCGGAAAAGACCGCCAGGCCCGATTTCTGCTGCTCGTCAAACACATCGACCCAGTTCAAAACGATGTTGTGCTTGATCTCGTCCCACCGCTGGAAATAGGTGTCCTGATTCCGGCTCTTGCAGACATCGTAGGCGGCGTTCTTGTAAATCGACTGGTTCTTGAACGGGACCGGGAACAAGGCCTGCAGCTTCCACCGGCCATCGTGGTGAGACCTGCGTCTTTCCCTGCGGCGGTCCTCCGGCTTGATGTCCCAGGGATCGCCGATCCACGTCTCCTGGTCATAAATGAAGCGTGCGTTGAAGTCGATGCTCCGCTGTCCCTGCACCAGCGTGATGGTGGTCTGAAAGCGCCGGCCGCCAACCTGCCCGGATACGGCGGCGCGAACCCGAACGGGTCCGTTCTCGGTAATGACGACGCTGGCCGGGTTCTCCGCGCTGCTGCACCATTTCTTCTCGGAAATGAAGTAGCCGCGATATTCGTTGAACAGCCGCTCCGAGGAATGGTCGAAGTACTCCCGGCCGTCTTCCTTCAGGACCACGCTGGTGATCGCCCCGCCTCGCTTGGGATCGATCCGGACGCGGTACAGATCGGTTTCCAGCACAACGGCGCCGCCGGCTTCCGTTCTCGCGGTGGCGCCTTGAACCGTTTCCGGCGGAGCCTCATCGTAAACCGGTTCGATTCTGTATGACGAGTACCCCATGGCAGGGACTCGCGCCCGGAACAGGACCGCTGCCGCGTTCAGACTCTCACCCGGGGCATAGCTCGGCACTCCGGCAGGCGAAGCCTCGCCTTGGCGCCTGTTACTCTGCCGCGAATTGTAAATGCGCGGCCGTACGAGCTGGCATGGTATCTCCCTGCCGGCGGAGTCAAAGACACGGGCCCGGCGTGTGCCGATGTCGCAGGCCCAGTTCAACTCGACCAGGCCTTCGCGTTCCTCCGCAAGCGTGTTGAACACCCGAACTCCTTGCGATTTCAGCGGAATGGCCGGCGGCCGGTCAGCCCCGCGCGACATCGCCTCGGCGGAAGCTGCGATGATTTCATCGCTGATTTCTTCGGTCTCCATGGTTTGGGATGCCGCCTGAAACGCCCAGGCCTGGCGTCCGCTTCGCGTGGTGGCGGTAATCCAGGCGTCGTGGTGCTGCGCCCAGAGCAACTGGTCCCAGGCCCGCTGGAGGCGGTCCGCCGGAAACTGAGCTCCACCGAAAAGCACAGCCATCGATGCCATCTTCTCGGCCATCAACACGCGGTTTTCCGCTGCCCGCACCTGCTGTGCGAGCGTCTGGAGCGTCCTCTCTCCCCAAGGCAGTGTAACCAGGATGTCTTCCTGGCTGAAGCGCCACTGCTGCTGCGGTTTGCCCGCAATTCGTTTCAAGTATTCCCGCCAGGTCACGAAGCGGATATGCTCGCCCTTGACTTTAGGCCTGGCAGCCCAGCCGAGATCCTGGAAGCAGTTGCCCGTGGGATGCGGAATGCCGTGTTGAACGCATTTCCGGCTGAACTCCGCCGAGCCGGTGACGGATTCCGTTTCCCACACATTCAGCAGGTCTTCGCAGGCGTAGCGCGGCACCGCGGGAATAGAGGAGCCATCCGGCCCGACCCATTCCACCACCTCAGCGTCAAAGCCCGCCGTGTAGCCTCCCCAAGCCGTCCCCGGATCCTTAAGCACCGCGCCGGTGAACCCAAGAGACAACAGCACTTGCGGCAGGCAACTTGACCAGCAGGGTTCCTGCACCGCGTACGTTTCGATCACGGCGCGCGGGAAATGCGCGCGGATGATTTCCAGCCCCCGGGTAATCTGCCGGATGTTGCTTTCGCCGCCTATGGCCCAGCCGAACGGCTGGGAAAAGGTGCCATTTACGATCTCCGTCCTTGCGGTGACCGCGTTGTCCTCCAGCAAGCGCTGGATCTCGCGGTAGGCCTGGGGGTCCTGCCTCCGCAGATCGGTCCAGGAAGCCGCTTCGATGTCGAAGGAGATCTTCCAGTCCGGCAGCGCGCGAAAGACGTTCAAAATATCCCTCCAGGCGCCCGCAGGCATGTGGCCGCGGGAGCCGCCGTGATAACCATCCACGTAGAAGAGGGTGGGAGTCCGGGCGCTCTCCTGCGCCTGGCTGGTTGCAGTTCCGGATGCGACCGCCGCCGCTCCGAGGTGCTTCGCAAATTCACGCCGATTCATGTCGATCCCTTGGTTCGCAAAAAAAAGCGCGGGGCGGAACCGGCGCCCCCTGGAGGAGCCGGGAATACCCGGCCCGCCAGGGGTTTCTCCGCCCCGCGAAAGAGCTTCAGAATTCGACCGAAGCTCCCAGTTGAATCGTACGCCCGCTGGAGGCGCTGGTGACCTTTCCGAAATTCGAGCTTGTGATACTCGTGTTCGGATTGCCCCAGCGAACGAAATTAAACGGGTTCTGCGCGTCGGCCCGCAGCACTCCGCGGAATCGTTCACTGATCGGTATCCGCTTGGAGAGAGAGATGGATTCGCTCTTCCCGGTGAAGCCGCGCACCCAGTCCAAGACTCTGGCGGTGTTGCCGAGTTCGAAGGTGGACGGTGAAGCGAATGCCGCGGGGTTCAGGTAGGTGCTCGTTGCGGGATCGAACTCTCTCGGGTTTGTCGTCAGGTAAACATCTCCGCCAACATAGTTGGCCCTGATGTTCGGATATCCCAAAGCCGAGATGGCGTTGCCTCCCGTAATCGTCAGCGGAGAGCCGCTAGTGTACCGGCAGTACCCTGCGATCTGCCAGTCCCCCACCAGGTACTTCAGGAAGCCATTGCTCGTCAGGAATCTCTTGCCGGGACCGAATGGCAATTCATACGAGCCGCTGGCCACGAACACATGAGGCTGCCCTGAATTGCTGACCGAAACCTCGCCGCTCCGGTTCCTCGGATTCTGAATGGCGCCGTCGTTCGGCCCCAAATCGATCGGGCCGCCGTCGACGTTCGTCATGTTCTTTGACCATGTGTAGAAGGCGAGCAGTGTCAGGCCGCTCGAATACCGTTTCGTAACCTTGAGTTGCAGTGAGTTGAACCGCGAAATCCCGTGGTTGCCCCACTCCTCGGTAACATCCCGGTATTGGGGATACGGACGGAGCGCCTGCCCCACCGTCCTGATCGACTGGCTCGTGAAGCCCTCGTAGGGAGGCGTGAAACCTGCCGCTATGGCCGCGGGCGACAAGATATCCTGGAACAGCAGATTACCCAATGCCAGGTACTGGGGATCCAGCGTGTTCATGTTGGATTGCGCGCTCGACAGAATCAGGTGCGTGGAGTGACTGCCGACGTATGTGGCTTCGACTGCAAGATTCCGGGCCAGTTCGCGTTGAATGCTGAACGTCCAGGTAAGGATCTGCGGCATCCGCGAGGTGCCCGGGAGGATCGAACTGACGTTCTGTCCGTTTTGGAAAGAAGGATCAATGAACGGCGCCCGCGGGAAATCCCCAGGATATCCATCCGTTGTCCAGTTGTACACCGGGCCGTAGCCGGTGGGTGAGCTGATGCTATTGCCGTTCGTGAATCCATACGCGATCAGGCGTGTCCGGAACCCGGGTGCGAAATACACACCGCCGGACGCGCGGATCACGGTCTTCGGAGTCGCCTGGTAGGCGATTCCGAGGCGCGGTCCAAATCCCTTGTACCAGCCGTCGGAAAGGGACCTGGAACCCGAGCGGCCCGGGCCATCGCCGGCAAAAACGAGCGCGCCGGGCCGGCCGCCTGCTTGCGGGTTGGGAATTGTCGGATCAAATCCGCTGGCCGCGCCGTTGGGCTCGAACGGAGCGCCATTGCCTTCCCAGCGGAGACCATACGAAAGCGTCAAGGCATTGGTCATGCGCCACTCGTCTTGAGCAAAGAGCGCGTAAGAGCGAAAACGTGCGCCCCTGGCGTACGGTTCCCGCACGCCCGCGCTCGACAGTTCTCCGAGCAGGAAGCTCGCAAATGAGCTGCCCCAGGAGGTGTATCGGGAGGCGTTGGGCTGGCTTGTCGTCAGGTTGCTGAAGCCGAATGATCCGCTGCTCTGGAAGCCCTCGCGCGCGTTGGCGTATTCCGGCCAGTAAGTTCCTCCAAACTTGATCGTGTGGCGCCCTTTGGTCCAAGCCACCGTTTCTGTAAAGGTAATGCGGCCGTTGGCGTTAGTTGAGAAATCGCCGCCGCCCATCCCTCTCGGCGAAGCGGTTCCTCCGCTGAAGTTGATGACTGGGAACGCGCCCTGGTCCCAAAGGACGTTCTGAATGCCCAGCTTCTGATTCCACCCCTCGAATTGCGTCAACTGCTGGGTCTGGTTATTGTACCGGTCGATGCCGATCGTGAAGTGGCTGAGCACGTTGGGGCGGATGATCCAGTCATGGTTGATCCGGCCCGTTCGGTCATGGATGAATTTCGGATCCTGCGAGCCTTCCAGGGGGTTGTCCGCTCCATAGCCCTGCCCGGCGATCACTCGAGGGTTGTACTGATCGCTGTATGTGACCGATATTTTCTGCGTGTCCGAAAAGCTGTGATCGATCTTTATCGTCGAAACATAGTTGCGATAAGTTCCCGAGCCGGTCCGGTTCCTGAAATTGTTGATCTGCAACCCGGGAAGGTCGGGCTCCGGGATCAGCGCCAGGATCTTCTGCGATACCGGACTGATCCGGTGCGCCGGGATGCGGTTGTCGGGGAACTGGTCGCGAATGAAGCCTCCAGCGCCGTCCGGCCTGGTGGTTGCGGGGTCGAAAATCGGGATCACGTTGTTCGATCCGTCCAGCAAGTTGCTGAAATCGCCCTGGCGGAAGTCGTTGCGCGGCACGGTGAAAAGGCTGCCGCTTTGCGTGTTGGTGTAGTACACCAGTTGCTGGCCGAAGAAGAAGAATGTCCTGTTCCGCCCGTCATAAACCTTTGGGAGGTATACCGGCCCACCCAGCGTGAAACCGCCCTCGTTATGGCGCACTATATTTCGGCTCTGCTGGAAAAACGACCTCGCGTTGAGCTTGTCGTTGTCGAAATAGTCGAATACGCTGCCGTGGACCTCGTTCGTGCCCGAGCGAATGGTGATGTTCGTAAACCAGCTCCCGGTTCTGCCGTATTCGGCGTTAAAGGCGTTCGCCACCACGCTGAATTCGCCCACATGCTCCACTGCCGGCCCGTTCTCCTGAATTCCGCCGCGCACGTTGCCCTGGCTCGCCGGAGCTCCGTCCAGGAATACTTCGGAGTTGCCCGGGTTGGAGCCGTTCACGCGCGCCCCCCAGGTGGAAGCCGTGGTCACGCCGGGGAGGAATTGGAGATAGGAGGTGATATCGCGCTTCCGGCCGACCACAATCATCGGCAACTCCTGAATCTGCTTGGTCGTCATCTGGGACGTAATCGTTGCCGTCGAGGCGTCCAACATCGGCGCCAAAGCGGTCACCTCGATATGCTCGGTGGTCGATCCCACTTCCAGTCTGACGTCCGCCCGTACGTTCATCTGGGATTGCAGGATCAGGTTGTCCACCTGAGCAGCACGGAACCCCGTTTTCTCCACCCGGACACGATAGGTGCCCAACGGAAGGTTGGCCGCGAAATACCGGCCGGCGTCGTTGGTCCGCAAGCTAAATGAATTATTCGTTTCGATCTGGACAACCGTGACCACGGCGTCCGGCACGGACGCACCGCTGGCGTCCGTCACAATTCCTTCGATAGTCGCCCTGTCGGCCTGAGCGAGCAGCAGATTGCCCGCCCCGATCAGGGCGATGAGAAGGAACAGTCGAAAAATGAACCCGAGCCTTTGCGATTCAATCTTTTTCATCTTTGCCCTTTGCAGTCCCTTTCTGAGGCGCGGGAGTGCCTGGTCCATGGGCACTACCGGCTTGCACCAGCAAGACACCTCATTAGGTGAGTACCCGCTGATCGCGTTTTACTGACAAGAGGGCGTCAAGATTTCCGAGGGGTAAATGTTAACATGGCAGGAAATGGGGCGTTACGGAGGGGTAGCTGGCTGTTGCTGACCGCAGAGCAAAAGCCGGACTCAATACATTACAAAGGCACTATGTCCAAAAATACTTCTTCAAGCGGCCGTGAGGCTAGTGGGCGGAATTTGCTGTAGATGCCACGACCTGCTTGGATTTCCGGCTCCTTGAGGCCCGCTTTTCAACCGGGGGTTGTCTGTCGCTCTTTTTAAGGGCCGGCAGCACGATAGGAGTGACGAACTTCTTTTCTCCAAAATCGTCAAATTTGATAACGATATGCTCTTCGTTGCAGGAAAGAACCGTGCCGAAGCCAAACTTCAGGTGCTCAACCTGAGCGCCTTGGGGGTATGCTGTTCTTATTCCCATCGGTAATTATATGATAGCAAACAAAGTACTCAAAGTCGAACCGCACCCCAGCCGAGGGTGAGTCTCGAAATTGAGCCGGTTTTCGGCCGCCGCTGCCTGCGGCCAGCGGCCCTCCGCCGGTCGTAAACTAAGTACCGGCATGACCGCAGCGTGGAAACTTCTAATCTGCCTCGTCCCGATGACGCTGGCCGCGGTCGAATACCGGGCCGGCATCGCGCGGATCAAAATCACGCCGGACAAGCCCATCTGGCTTTCCGGCTACGCCTCGCGCACCCGCCCCTCGGAAGGCGTGGCCGCCGATCTCTGGGCCAAGGCGCTCGCTATTGAGGACGCCAAAGGCAACCGCATCGTCATCGTTACCGCGGACGTGATCGGACTGCCGCGCTCGATCACGGACCCGGTGGCAGCCCGTACCGGCCTCGACCGCTCGCGCCTGGTCTTCAACTCCTCGCACACGCACTCCGGTCCGGTACTGCAAGGGAATCTCACCGCGATGTACGACCTCAGCCCAGAAGACCTGGCCCGGGTGCGGGCGTACAGTGTAAAACTGGCCGACGATCTTTTCACCGTCATCGGCGCCGCTCTGGGCGACCTCCAGCCTGCCGTGCTTTCTTACGCCGAGGGCTCGGCTTATTTCGCGGTCAACCGCCGCGAACCAACCCCCAAGGGAATCCGCATCGGAGTCAATCCCGAAGGACCGCGCGACACCGCCGTTCCGGTTCTCAAGGTGGCGGCGCCGGACGGCACGCTCCGCGCCGTGCTGTTCGGTTACGCCTGTCACAACACCACCTTAGGCGGCGATTTCTACCGGATCAGCGGCGATTACGCCGGGTTTGCGCAGGCCGAATTCGAAAAAACGCATCCCGGCGTTGCCGCGCTGTTTCTGCAACTCTGCGGCGGTGACATCAACCCCAACCCGCGCGGCACGCTGGCGCTCGCCGAACGGCACGGCCGCGCACTGGCGGCAGAGGTTGACCGCGTTCTCTCCACCCGTATGCAACCCGTGCGCGGAACGATTCGCAGCGCACTTCAAATCGTCGAGCCGGGGTTCGCGCACTACACGCGCGAGACTTTCGAAAACCGTTTGAACCACGCCAATGCGGCCAGGGCGCGTAACGCGCGTTTGCACCTCAAGGCCATGGATGAAGGCCGCTCCATCCGCCGCATTCAGTATCCGGTGCAGGCCGTGCGCTTCGGCAAGAGCCTCACGCTGGTGGCGCTAGGCGGTGAAGTTGTGGTGGACTACGCGCTTCGCATCAAGCGGGACTACCGCGCAGCCAGGGAACCCATCATCGTCGCCGGCTATTCCAACGACGTGATGTGCTACATCCCTTCGCTGGCGGTGCTCAAAGAAGGCGGCTACGAAGCCATGGACAGCATGGATTTCTACGGAATGCCCGGCCCCTTCGACGAGACGGTCGAGGAGACGATCTTTAGGAGCCTTAAAAGCGTGTTGAAACGCCTGGGAAGGTGATCAGGGATGCCGGCTCTCGCCCCGTTTGGGGCCGGCTTGCCCAGCTTCGCGGGAGAGAGCGGCAACAATCGATTGCATCCGGCTGTCGATGGTCCTCCCTAGCTGCTCCAGATCATCACCGGCCGGCTGAACCTGCAAGATCTCTTGCAGCCGCGCCAGGCTGGCAAACAGATCGGAGGCCGATTGCCGCCAATCCGAGTGGCCGGGAAGGCGCTCCGCACGTGCGGCGGCCGGCATGCCAAGTTCCGAGTAGGCTTTGCGAGCCGCCTCTGTGTGCTCGCGCAGCATCAAGGCAAGCAAGCGCCGCGAGCGGGCCGGCATGGACCGTTCACTCGGGAAACGGAGCGCCAGGCGTTCAATCGCCCAGGCGTGCCGGAGCGCGACGGCCAGCGGCTGGGAATCGTCCGCCTGAAGTGGTATTGCAACGGGGGGAGTTTCGCGCAGGTCCGCGAGCGCGCCCAGAACGTGCTCAATTGCTAGGGGAGTCGTAAACCCTTCCAACTGGGCGCCTGATTCGCCGGCGAGCTTCCAGATCCGGGTTCCATCAGAGTCCTGCGAAACCCTGACCGCCTGTCCCAGGCAGGCGCCTGCTCTGTGAAGAGCGTAGTGGGCCTCGATTTCCGGAGAGGCGAGTTGGATATCCAGATCGTCCGGCGCCGGCTGAGCCGGAAAAGCCGCCACTTCATCCCGTAGCGGGACGGCAGCAGTCGCGCCGGTTGCGGGCGTCAAATCGGGAGGATAAACAACGGAGGCGATCTCCGCCGGCCGAACTGGCCTGATGCTGGTGGCCTCCAGGAGAATTTCCACGGCTCGTTCGGAAGTCTCAAAGCGCAGCTTCTGAAGCCGCGGCCAGTAGTTCTGTGAGTCCACTTCTACTGTGAGCACCGCAATTATGCGCCGCGACTTGCGTTCAGCCGTGATTCGGAAAAGGGGACTGCCCCGTTCATCATGCACTCGCTCCGCGCGCAGGATGGTCCCGTCCTCAGCCGACCACGTGGAGATATCCGAAGCGAAAGAGATCGGGGTCCAGGAGCGGCTTTCCAGCCACTGCATGAATCCGGCTTCCAGTTGTTCCAGTTCCAGGCCGTTGTCGGCCAGCGACACGAGCTTTACCGGTGTTTCCCGATGCGGAGATCGCCGGATCACGGACTGCGAAACAGCGGGGCGGTAGACAAACTCCGCGTCCGCGGAGGGCCGCCACAACGCGTGTTTAATGGAGCCGCTGTTTTCGCTCAACCGGGACGCGAACTTTCCGCTGCCTCGATCAGACCAGATCTCCAGTTGCGTACTGACCGCTTTCGCCACGGGCCGGATTTGTGAAATCTTTACCGAGAACTTCTGGTGAACGGGCTGCTCGTAGAGAGTACGCTCCAGGACAGTGGTGTGCGCGATCACTTCAGCGGGGCGGAGCTGCCGGGATTGCCGCAGCCAGAGGAAGCCGCCTGCCAGGCAGAGAATCAGGGCAGCCGCAAGGGCTCCCCGAACCGCCCATTGCGGGAATCGCGGGGAGGGAGACTCCGAAAAACCACTTTCAAAATCCCGCAGGCGTTGATCGAGCCGCTGTTTTGCTTCCCTGGTCCACTCCGGCGGCGGAAACGGCCATTCATCCATCTCGGTGGTAAGCCGGTGGATCTGCGCTTCATACGCGCTGAGGCGCGTCCTGCAACGCCAGCAGGACTTCAGGTGATTCTTCACACGGCGCTCGGTGAGGGCGGAGAGCTCCCCGTCGGCGTGAAGCAGCAGCTCTTCGTCACTGCAATGCACGTGTTACCTCGCCTCCCAAGCGCTTCGATGCCGCCTTCCCAGATCCGGGTGGCGCGACGCGATTTGAAGCTTTTTCAGCGCGCGAGCTAGCAGGGTGCAGACGGACTTGGTGCTGATTCCCAACTGGCTGGCAATTTCCCGGTACTTGAAGGATTGCATTCGCAGCAGGAGCGCCTCCTCCTCCCGGACGCTCAGCACCGAAAGGTCCAGGGGAGCGCCCCCGTCGAACTCGGCTGCCACATCGGGCCAGCACGGTTGCGCCGCGATCAGATCCAGTTCCTCGGAAGGCTCGAGGTCCTCCGCTCGCCTCTGCAAGTACCGGGCGTGTTTCAAAACCTGGTTGCGAAGCGCGCCGAAAGTCCACGCCTTTAAATTGTCAATGCGTTTGCCTTGCCGAAGGGCGATGTACAGGGCAAGAAAAACCTCTTGCACGAGGTCGTCCGCAATCTCGAAAGACCCCGTCATGCGAACGGCATACCGGAGAAGAAAGGGCGCCCATGACTCAAATGAGCTGGTGACGAGTTTGGTTGCGTCTTCTTGCTTCATCAGTGCCGGCCGGAATCGTGGTCGCGCTTCGAACCATCACAGAGTATATCCCACGTAGATATCTCGTGCTGCTGCTCTTCGCGCGAACCGGATCTGGTACACTCACGCAAGTGGGGCATCTCCGCCGGAGCACGCTTGCGGAGTTGCACGTATCGGGAGCTGGGTGGGTCAAGCAGTGAGCCACTTTGAGCCAGCATTTCGAAGGATCACGGCTGTGGCGTGGTTCACCGCCCTGATCGCGGCAGCAGGTTCCCACGCCACGGTTTTTGCGCAAGCCGATCGGGCAACGATCGAAGGATTCGTCACCGACGCGGATGCCGCGCCCGTTGCCGGCGCGAGCATCCTGATTCTCCGCCTCGAAACCAACGACGAGATTCTGCTGTCGACCAACGAGTCCGGAAGGTATTTCGTCCCGAATCTCCCGTTGGGCACCTACCGGATCACGGCCGAAAAGGAAGGATTTCAGCGTGCGCGGCTCGACAAAGTGGCCCTCCACTCTCAGATGAGTGTGCGCGCCGACTTAAGGCTGGAGGTCGGTTCTATCTCCACTCGCGTCGAGGTGCGCGCGGACGCACCGATGCTCGACAACTCGACTCCGACGCTAATAGCGCAACTGTCAGCCAAACAAATCCACGATTCGCCCCTGATCACCGTCGGCCGCAAGAGGGACATCACTTCCTTTCTCCAGCTCCTTCCCGGGGTGATGACCGCATCGACGTGGTCCGCACGCGTGAACGGGTCGAATCCGGGAAACACCGAGGTATTTCTGGACGGCGCTCCGGCGAGCCAGGGAAACGCGCGCGGCGCAATCCAGGAGAACGGCCCGGCTGTGGAGCACGTCGGCGAGTTCAGTGTCGTGATGAACTCGTTCAACGCCGAGTACGGCAGAACTGGAAGCTGGTTTACAAACGTTGCGATCCGTTCCGGCACGAACGAAATACACGGCTCGGTGTTCGACTACCTCTGCAATGATGCTTTCAACGCGCGCTCGTTTTTTCAGGAAAAGCGGACCGTGGTCCGCCAGACTGAGGGGGGCGTCACGTTTGGCGGGCCATTGATGCTGCCCAAGCTGTACAACGGCCGGGACAGGACCTTTATTTTCTTTGGGCAGCAGCTCGTGCGCTGGGACCAGTCCCGCACCGGCGGGCTTTTCACCGCGCCGCGAGACGATTTTCGCCAGGGCGATTTCAGCGCTCTCCGGAACTCTGATCAAACCGTTGTCCCGATTTTCGACCCCGAAACCACACGTCCGGACGGCAAAGGCGGATTCTTCCGCGATCCGTTCCCGGACAACCGCATACCGTCGAGCCGCATCAGCCCGGTTTCGCAGCGCATCCTGGCGCTGATTCCCCGGCCGGATTACCCCCAGCTAGCGGAAAACAACTTCCACAACCGCACGGGCGGGGGAAGCTACCGCAACTACGTCTCGACGATCAAATTGGATCACAACGTCTCGCACCGGCACAAAATCAGCGTCACCTACGTGAGCCAGATCAATCCCCGCGTCATTGCTGGGCAGGGCTGGGGAGTCAGCAGTCCGCTGGAGGGCTCACAATCCCCAAAGAACATTCGTAGCCACACCGCCCGGTTGAACTATGACTTTATCGTCAGACACAACCTGCTCAACCATGTGACCGTTGGAATCGATCACTACCGGAACACCACCCGGCAGGTTTCGCAGTTCGAGAACTGGAATCAGCAGCTCGGCATCCACGGCATCGTCGGAGACCAGGGCGCTTTTCCGGTGGTGCAGTTTTCCGGAGGAGTGGCCAGCCCGCGATCGCTGGGAGGGCCCGACTTCTCAACCAATCGCAGCGGCCGCATCTCCCTGGCAAATACGATCACCTGGATCAAGGGCCAGCACAGCTTCAAATTCGGGGCGAACTACTGGCCTGAATACGCGGACGCGCACGAAGGCTACCTGAGCAGCGGCCAGTTCGTGTTCAGAAATCTTGCGACGAGCCAGCCCAACGCGGCGCAGTACACATCCTGGGGAAGTTCCTTCGCGAGTTTCCTGCTGGGCGCCGCTTCGACAGCGAGCGTCGCGGAACCATATACGCGGGGAGCGCGTTTTCGTTCCGGCGGCACGTTCGCGCAGGACGAATGGCGCGCGACTAGGCGCCTGACCCTGTCCTTCGGGCTGCGCTGGGAGTGGAACGCCGCGCCGTTCGAACCGGACGGAAGATTGAGCGGGTTCGACCCGACTGTACCGAATCCGGCCGCGGGAGGCCGCCCCGGCGCGCTGGTGTTTGCCGGAAAGGGTCCGGGCCGCTCGGGGTCCAGGTCCCTTTCCGACGGTTGGTATCGGGGATTCGGCCCGCGGTTCGGAGCGGCATATTCGCTCACGCCTAAAACCGTCGCGAGGAGTTCTTTTAGCGTTTTCTATGCCCCGGGCTTCCGCACGAGGTTGATCGCCTATGGATGGAATAACGGGTATACGCTCACCTCTCCGACGGGCTATGACCCTGCCTACAACTGGAACTACAGTTTTCCGCAGGATTTTCCGCGTGCTCCGCACATCGACCCGTCCTACCAGAACGACCAAAACGTGAGCTCGATTCTCCCCGGATCCTCGCGAATGCCGCAAATCGTCTCCTGGACTGCAAGCCTTCAGAGGGCAATCACGCCAAGTCTGGCGCTCGAAGCGGCATACATTGGCAGCCATTCGACCCATCTCATTCTGGGAGCCGCCCAGTCCAACATGAACACGTTGGACGCAAGCTACCTGTCGCTCGGCAGTCTTCTCTTCCAGGACATCGAATCACCCGCGGCCGTCGCGGCAGGCATATTGGTCCCGTATCCGGATTTTCTCAGCCAGCGCAACAGAACCGTAGGCCAGGCGTTGCGGCCATACCCGCAGTACCTGAATGTGACCGAGGAATGGGGCCCGCACGGCATCGCCCGCTTCCATTCCTTGCAAGTGAAGCTCACAAAAGAGTATTCGAGCGGCCTGACACTGCTTGCCTTCTACACATGGTCGAAGAACATGACGAACGTCGAGGGCGGGCCGATCGATTTGGGTCCGACCGACGGCGCGGTCCAGTATCCGCGCAACCGCGCCGCCGAAATCGCACCCAGCAACAGCGCGCCGCCGCACGTTTTTGCGGGGAGCGGGATCTACGAACTGCCGTTCGGCCCCGGGCAGCGGTTTCTCAACGCCGGAGGCTTGCTCGGCCGGCTCGTGGGCGGATGGCAGGTGACATTCTTCTGCCGCTACACGACCGGCCTGCCGCTCGCGATCACTTCGGAAAATCCGCTGTCGGGATTGGGGTATCCGAACATCCGCGCCAACTACGTTGGGGGTCCGGTTTACGCGAAGCGAGATTCACGGAACTTCGACCCGGCGCTCCACGTGTACCTGAACCGTGAAGCTTTCGCGGCGCCCTCAACGTTTCAACTGGGCAACACGGCCCGCGTGCTCGACTGGGTGCGCGGCTTTCCGCAAAAGAGCGAGTCTCTGTCTCTGGCCAAATCCATTCGAATTACGGAGCGGCTGCACTCAACCCTGCGGGCGGATGTCCAGAACCCCTTCAATTTTGTCCGCTGGAACAACCCGAACACCAATATCACGAGTTCCCTCTTCGGCAAGGTGTCCAGCGCGGCCCCGGGCCGGTCCATTCAACTCTATGCCGGCTTCGCTTTCTGAATAATCGGGAATCTCGCTAGCGCTTTTTTTCCAGCCGTACGCTGCGGAGACCGCCGGATCACAAATCCTGAGATGGCTGGGCTGTAGAAAAATCGTTCCCCATCCCGCCGATGCCGACAAACCGGGTGCCCGTTCGGGTTCGCTGCTGCAGGTTCGCCACATCCGGAATAGGTAACCACAAATGAAGAAGGGCGGGTTCGCCCTCGCGGTGCCGCCCGCAATGCACCGTGCCCCTCCCACCTGTTAACGTTCAGAGCAGCCCAATCTGACCGTGGAACAGGGCGGGCCGAAGGCGTACCGCTAGCAGGTTGCGGAAAAACACAGGCTGAAACCCTGAAACACGTTACGGCTGGAATGTTCTGATCGTCTAGCAGGCTGCGGAAAAACGCCGATTTTAGGCAGAATCCGCAACTGCATTTATGTCGAATCAATTGGCGAGGCGGTCTGACGTGCGATTAGGAGCTTGTTGAAAAAGTGCTCGTCGGCGGCGCCGCTGCCTTCC
>JBLNCW010000055.1:0-73696 GCA_050261015.1 Rhodospirillales bacterium
TTCCAGCCGTAACGTGTTTCAGGGTTTCAGCCTGTGTTTTTCCGCAACCTGCTAGGCGTGCTCGAACGTCAGTTTCTTCCCGTACACGGCCTGGGTGAACGCCTGGATGGCCTCTGTCAGACTCATCTCCGGAAATGTCATGTGGCTTGCGCGGGTTTCGCCCAATTCGAGCAGGCCGGCTTCCCACAGGTGGCGAACGGCCTGCGGCTCGAAGCCGAGCAGCCGCGCTCCCACGACGTCGGCCGCCAGCGGATCGGTGCTGGCGATCACGATCCCGGTCTCTACCGCAACACCGCCGAGCGGCCCGGTCCCGACCATCGCCGGATGCCCCACCGTGATCGCCAGGTCGGGTGGGAAGCGGCGCGCCATGGCCGCGATGAACGAGTGCAGATCAGCGAAGAAAGAATGCTCGTGGCGCTGCGCCGACCGCGGGTGGCCGTAGTAGCCGGCGGCCGGATACGACATGGCGATGTTTTTCAGCGCCAGCGTGACGGTGGCGAGGTCATGCAGCTTGATCTGGCTCAGCGCGATGAGTGTTTCGTACTCCAGAACCCGCGGATTCACCATCACGGATTTCTGCGGGCCGTTGATGTCCACTTCCGGCATGTATTCGAGCGCCACCTCGACGAACGGGGGCCGGTTGTGATCGAAAAACTCGACCTGCTCCTCGCGGATGACGTCCATCATGCCGCTCACGCGGAATACTTCCTCAGTTTGCAGGGCGCCGGCGCCGCCGCTCACGACAATGTGTTTCGGCCCGAAGGCTTTCAAATGCCGCAGCACCGCGCGCAGCGTATCCGGCTGCGTGACGCCCGTCGTGTCCTCGGCCGAGGCCCACGTATCGTTCGGCTTCACCGCCACGAGTTTTCCGCGTACCAGCCGCTCCAGGGGCATGTGCTGGAGCGCCTGCCCGACCGCTTCTCCGATATCGAAGTTTTGGGTGATCGCCACCACGGCCATAAGCTACCCGCCCTACTCCGAACCCGGCCGCGCGTGCATGGTCGTCCGGCCGGTCAGGTGGAGCTGAAACCACTCGCGCGCGAGCGCGGCCACGCGGTCGAGCGCTCCCGGCTCCTCGAACAGATGGGTGGCGCCCGGAATGATCTCCAGCCGCTTTTCTCCGGACAGCTTCGCGAATGCCTCCCTGTTCAGATGCAGCACCGTCGTGTCATACGAGCCGACGATGAGCAGTGTGGGAGCCCGAACCCGCCCGAGGATTTCGTCTCCGGCAAGGTCCGGCCTTCCGCCGCGCGAGACCACGGCCGCGACGTGATCGGGCCGCTCGGCCGCCGCAACGAGCGCGGCCGCTCCTCCGGTGCTCGCGCCGAAATAGCCGATCCGCAGCGACCGGGTTTCGTCCGCCTGGCTGAGCCAGTCCGTCGCGCCCACGAGCCGCAATGCGAGCAGCCTGATATTGAAGCGGAGGTGTGCGGTTTGCAGGTCCACCGCCTCCTCCTTGGGAGTGAGCAGGTCGATCAGCAAGGTGGCGAGGCCGCCGTCGCTTAGTGCGGCCGCCACCCGCCGGTTGCGCGGGCTGTGGCGGCTGCTGCCGCTGCCATGCGCGAACAAAACGATGCCCCGCGCTCCTTCCGGAATACTCAGGTCTCCGTCGAGCACGACCGCTCCCGCCGGAACCTGAACCGCCATTTCGGTCATGCCGCCGCCTTCCTGATGATGCTGCGCAGTGTCCCTCCCGCGACACCGCGCGACAGCAATCCCACGCCCACAAGGCGCGCCACCCGTCCGAGTGAATCGCCCCGCCTGCGCAGGCCGTATGCTGTCAGAGCGCCGCCGGTCAGGCTCACGATGGTCCGCAGGGCCGACGACGAGCCGGGCCTATGCAGTTCGCCCTGAAGTTCAGGGACCTGCCCAGGAGTACGGTACACGTGCAACTGGTTCTCCACTTCCTCCACGCCGCGTATGCCCGCCGCCTCCTTGATCAAAGCGCCGGCCTCATCGGCCAGCACCGCGCCACTCAGGGTCACGTGTCCTTCCTGCGCCGTAACCTCGATTGCGTCGGGATAGGAAACGGCGCGGCGGATGCGCGACCGCACGCGCTTGGCTAATCTCTCATCCGAAGCCTTGGTCACTTTGCTGCGAACCGTGGACGTTGCCGAGGCCGCCAGACCCTGGGCCCGGCCCGCGATATCCCGAGATTTTTCGCTCACCGTTCCCGCGGCCTCTTCCCAGGCCCCCGCCATTTTTTCGCGCGCCTGGGCGCGCCGCTCGCGCCCCCGATTGGGGTCTGTGAAGTACATCGCAGCGCCCCCCAAGGCCGCGGTTCCGAGCCCAGCCAGAATTGCCGTCGTTTTATTCATTTGCTATCCCCCTGCCCCCTTTGTTTTGTCTTCGTCCGCGATGCGATCCAGCGCCTCCGGAAACTGCGCCGCTCGAAACCGCAGGACGGTCCTCTCGCCCGCCGCGGTCAGGACCTCAAGCCCCTCGTGCTCTCCTGTCTCGCTGCGTTCGTATGAGAATCTCGCGACGCCGTTGACGATTCGCGTCACCTGGTATTGCGGGCTGCTGCCTACCCTGATCTCGATGGCGTCCGGATCGCTGCCTTTCAGGTCGGCGTTAATAGATTGAAAAGGCAGGTCGGTGGCCTCCTGCTGCCCGCCGATTTCGAAACTGAGCACTTCGAGCGTGGTCAGCCAGCCCTCGTGCTGCCGGCTGAACATTTCACAGAAGGCTTGCCACTCATTGCGTGGAATCTCGTATGTTGGCATAATGACTCCCCCATAGCTCACGCCGCCGGATGCAACTGTGCCCCCATATCCAGCAGCTCCCGGATTTCCGCATCGGAGGTCTGCCGGAAATCCTCGTACCAGAGTCCGACCGCATGGAAGGGCTCGGGCGTCTCCGCGCAGACCACCTCCTCGACCAGTCCGCGGAACTCCTCACAGGTGGAGGGCGCGGCTACCGGGACCGCAACTACGATGCGTGCGGGTTTTTTCTGCCGCAGCGCCGCCACGGCCGCGCGCATGCTCGAGCCCGTTGCCAGGCCGTCGTCCACCACAATCAGAGTGCGGTCCTGGACCGGGAGCGGCGGGCGCCCCTGGCGGTAAAGCTGCTCGCGGCGCATCAGTTCCGCCTGTTCCCTCTCCGCCGCATGATCGATCACATCCGCCGGGACGCGGAACATCTCCACCACATCCGGATTCAGCACGCGCACGCCGCCGGAGGCGATCGCGCCCATAGCCAGCTCCTCGTGGCCCGGCAAACCAAGCTTCCGGACGAGAAAGACATCCAGCTGAGCGTTGAGTTCCCGGGCTACTTCGAAGGCGACCGGAATACCGCCGCGCGGCAGACCCAAAACCAGCACGTCGGGCCGGTTCTTGTACTTGGACAGCTTTCCGGCGAGGATACGGCCCGCCTCGGCTCTGTTGTGGAAGAGCTCCAACCCATCCCCTCTACAATCGCTGACGACGCCCCATCTCGGGCGGTTTCCCGAACGTGAAAAGAACTCGGGCCCGCACGCGCCGCAAACCGGTGTGTCGTATATTGGTTGCGTGCTGAGGCCGCAATCGCCGGGGGAACTCGCGGAGGCGCTGCGCTGCGCCGCGGCCGCGGGCCGCACGATCGCCCTCGGAGGCGCGTTTTCCAAGACCGCCATCGCTGGTCCGACAACGCCCGTGGATACAATCATTTCCACGGTTTCTCTCAACCGAATTCTGAAGTACGAGCCCCGCGATCTCACCGTCAGCGTCGAGGCAGGCATGCCGTTTGCCGAACTCAGCCGCGTGCTCGCCGCCCATCGCCAGATGATCCCGCTCGACCCGCCGTTTTCCAGCAACGCCACCGTCGGTGGAGTGCTGGCGGCCAACACTAGCGGGCCGCGCCGGCTGCTCTACGGGACCGCGCGCGACATGGTGATCGGCATGACATTCGCCACGTTGGAAGGAAAGCTGATTCAGTCTGGCGGGATGGTGGTGAAAAACGTGGCCGGGTTGGATACCGCCAAGCTGATGATCGGTTCGTTCGGCACGCTGGCCGCCATCGCGGTGGCGAACTTCAAAGTGGCGCCAATCCCGCCGGCATCACGAACCCTGCTGGTGTCCGGCGCCTCCCTGGACGAGGTTATGGCCGCCCGGTCCGCCGTGATCCGGGGCGTGCTTCAACCCGCCGCGGTGGATCTGCTCGATCCCCGCGCGGCGGCCCGGCTCGGGTACGAAGGTTATCTGCTCCTGGTCCGCGCCGCCGGGAACCGCGCCGCGCTGGAACGCTACAGCCGTGCGCTGCCTGGGGCTTCCGCTCTGGATGGAGAAGCCGAAGAGAATCTGTGGCTTAGGATTCAAGACTTCACGCCGGACTTTATGTTTGAACACGCCCGCGGCACGGTCGTGCGCGTCTCGTGCCTGCTCACGCAGCTCGGCGAGGTCGTCCGCTCGACCCCGGGGCCCGTGCTGGCGCGGGCCGGTTCCGGAGTAGTCTATGCCTACTTCGCGGAGCCCAGCGCGGCGGGCGAATGGGTCCGGGAAGCGTCGGCGCGCGGGTGGAAGGTTGTCATCGAGTATGCGCCCGAAGAGGCGAAAAGCAACCTCGAGCTATGGCCCGCTCCCAGCGACGGACTGGAAATCATGCGCAGGATCAAACGCCTCTTCGACCCGGCGAACCTGCTGAACCGCGGGAGGCTCTATGGCCGAATCTGAAACGGTCCGGACCGGGGCCGCCCCGGGACCCCAGATCTTCGACCTCGACCGCTGCGTGCATTGCGGTCTCTGCCTGAACGCCTGCCCGACTTACCGGGAACTCGGCCTGGAAATGGATTCGCCGCGCGGGCGGGTGTACCAGATGGTCAAGGTGGCCGAAGGCGAGATGGCGGTCGGGCCGTCGTATATCAAGCACCTGGATTTGTGCCTGGCCTGCCGCGCCTGTGAGACGGCCTGCCCTTCGGGCGTTCAGTACGGGCGGCTGATCGAAGCAGCCCGGGCGCAGATCGAAACGGTGAGGCGTCGCTCCCTGCCGGCAAGGCTGCTACGCGGTTTCATCTTTAACCGCCTGCTGGTCTCGCCGCCGCTGCTGCGGATCGCTGGCAATCTCCTCTGGGTCTACCAGGCCAGTGGCATGCGGGCCCTGGCGGAATCCACCGGCCTGCTAAAAGATTTTGGCCGCCTCGGCCGGCTCGCTCCGCTCACGCCGTACGCCGAGCGGCCGTTTTTCTTCGGCAGAATCGGTAAAGCGTTCCCCGCCGAGGGTAAGAGGCGCCACCGGGTGGCTTTCCTGGCCGGCTGCATCGCCAACGTCTGCTTCGCGCGGCTCAACGAGGCTACCGTCAGGGTGCTTCAGAAGAACGGATGCGACGTGGCGATCCCGGCGGGCCAGGGCTGCTGCGGGGCGCTGCACCTGCACTCCGGGATGCGGGAGGAGGCGCGCCGGCTTGCCCGCCGGAATATCGACGCCATTCCGGCCGCGGACTTCGACGCAATCATCACCAACGCCGCCGGCTGCGGCTCGACGCTCAAGGAATACCACGAACTGCTTGCGGACGACGCGGCTTACGCCGCGCGCGCGGCCGCGTTTTCCAAGGCCGTCAAGGACGTTACCGAATTCCTCGCATCCATCGAGCTGAACCGGGACATGCGGCCCATACGCGCCGCCGTGACCTACCAGGACTCCTGCCATCTCGCCCACGGGCAGCGCGTCAGGCTGGCGCCCCGCCGGCTGCTTGAAGCGGTGCCGGGCCTGGAGTACCGTGAGATGCCGCTCTCGGATCTCTGCTGCGGCAGCGCCGGGATCTACAACGTGGTGCAGAGCGACATGGCCGCCGCCATCCTCGCAAAAAAGATGGAAAGCATTAACGGCACCGGAGCGGACATCATCGCCACCGCCAACCCCGGCTGCATGTTGCAATTGCGCGCCGGGGTCGCCCTTCATAGCCCCGGCCGGCGGGTGGCGCACGTCGTCGAACTCCTCGACGAAGCCTACCGCCGAGAGCCATAGCAGTCGCCGCGCTCGCCCCTGCCTGGACACGGTGCGATAGAATTGCACAGGTCATGATCCAGGTCCTCAATCTGACGAAAGACTTCAACGTCCCGAAGCGCGGGGTGGTGCGCGCGGTGGACCACGTTTCCTTCGAGGTCCGCGCAGGCGAAATCTTCGGCCTGCTTGGCCCGAACGGCGCAGGCAAGACCACCACTCTTCGCATCCTCTCCACCGTTCTGCAACCCACGGAGGGGACCGCGGTGCTGGGCGGGTACGACGTCGTCCGGCAACCCGAACAGGTGCGCCGCCAGATCGGGTTCCTTTCCGGCGACATGGGCCTGTATCACCGCCTCACCCCTCGCGAGATCCTGACTTTTTTCGGCAAGCTGAACGGCTTTCGTGGAGCGGAGTTGAAGCAGCGCCTGAGCGAGGTGATGGCGCGTCTTGGAATTCAGGAGATCGCCGACGTCAAGGTGGACAAGCTCTCCACCGGCTTGCGGCAGCGCGTGGCCGTGGCCCGCACGCTGGTCCAGGACCCGCCTATTCTCATCCTGGACGAACCCGCCTCGGGCCTGGACGTTCCCACCGCCCGCGTCATCGAGGAATACATTCTCGAGGCGCGCAACTCGGGAAAATGCATCGTCCTCTCGACTCACGTGATGGAAGAGGCCGAGTACCTCTGCGACCGCATCGCCGTGATTCACGAGGGCCGCATCACGACCACCGGGACGATGGCGGAACTGCGCGCCGCCACCGGCAAGCAGCGGCTGCGCGAGATTTTCCTCTGCCTGCTCGGGCTGGAGTCGCTTGAAAGGAAAACGAGCCGTGCGATTTGATTCCGTTTCGACGATTTACCGCAAAGAAATGCTGGACATGGTTCGCGACCACCGCACGCTACTGAGCATGGTGGTGGTCCCGGTCGCAGCCCTGCCCCTGCTGATGATGTTCATCGGAAGGCTGATAGCGGTGATCGAGCAGAAGGCCGGCGCCAAAGCTGAAACCATCGCCGTCTCCGGGGCCGAACGAGTGCCCGGCCTGCTCAATGCGCTGGCCGGCGCCGGCTTGAAGTTCGTTCCCAAAGAGGACCTGGAGGCCGCGATGGAGAGAAAGGAGATCGCGGCCGGGGTCGAGGCCGTGGAGCCGCCCGACGGAAGGAAAGAAGTCCGCATCTACGCCGACCTCACCCGCCGGGATTCCGAAATGGCTGCCCAGAGAATCCGCGCCGCGCTCGACCAGTTCAAGGAAACCAACGCGAAGATCCGCCTGCGCGAGATGGGGATTCCGGACGACGTGCTGTCTCCGTTCACCGTGCGGCGCATCAACGTCGCTCAGAAGAAAATGGCAGGCTTCGTGTGGGGCTCCGCGCTCGGCTACCTTGTCGTCTTGCTGATGTTCAGCGGAGGAATGTACGCCGCCATCGACCTGACGGCCGGCGAGAAGGAGCGGCGCACGCTGGAAGTGCTGCTCTCGGCGCCTGCCGGGCGCGGCCAGATCATCCTGGCCAAGATACTCGCCACCACCACCGCCGTGTTCCTCACGGCGTTCCTTTCGCTTGCCAGCCTCGCGCTCTCGTTCCGGTTCGTGTGGCGCGGCGCGCCCTCGCGTATGCTGGCCGAACTGAGCGAGGGAATGCCGCTGGATTTCGGCACCCTGGGGCTGGTGCTTCTGGCGCTCTTGCCCACCGCCGTAATGACGGCATCCGTCATGGTCGCGGTCTCGCTGTTCGCCAAAAGCTACAAGGAAGCGCAGAGCTACCTGACGCCCGTCATGATGGCGGCGGTCTTCCCGGTGATCGCAGGAATGCTTCCCGGCATGCAGCTTACGCCGGCGCTTGCGGTGATTCCGTTATTCAACGTCTGCCAGTTGATGAAAGAGATCTTTCTGGGCGACTACAACCGGCTGAGCCTGGTCATCACGATCGCCTCTAACATCGTCTACGCGGCCGCGGCGTTCGGTTTCGCGGTGCGGGTATTCAAGAGCGAGGGAGTGCTGTTCCGGACGTAGGCCTTACCGCAAGGCGATTTCGGCTATGCGGACGGCCAGGGGGGTCAGGCTCACGCCCTCGAGGTTCGCCATCAGGCTCACCGCAAAACCCTGTTCCGGATCCAGGAGCAGGAAGGTGCTGACGCCGGGTTGCCCACCACTGTGCCCTACCCATTTCCGGCCGTCGATGCTGAACACGTGCCAGCCCAGCCCGTAGCCGGTGGGTTTGCCGTCCGTGGTCTTCTGTTCGGTGAACATTTCCGCCAGGCTCTTGCGGTTCAGCAGCGTTCCGCCGGCCACGGCCGAGGCGAACCGCACCAGGTCCCCGGCGGTGGAAATCATGCCGCCCCCGGGAATCTTGTTGCTGGTGTCGGCGAGCGCGCAATTCTCGATTTCCCCGTCCCGCGCCCGCCGGTAGCCTCGCGCGCGATGCGGCACGATGGCATAGACGTTATCGTCGCAGATGCTGTCCATCCTGGCCGGCCCGAAGATGTGCTCGCGCAGGTACTCCATAAACCGCATTCCCGACGCGCTTTCCACCGCGCCGCCGAGCAGCGTGTAGCCATAGGTGGTGTAGGAATAGCGTGTACCCGGCTTGAACAGCAGGGGATCGTTTCCGAACACGTCGAGCGCGCCGAGCACCTCCGTATAGTGCTGCGTGCTCTGCACTTCGGCCTGCGACCTGTAGTGCCGCACACCGCCCAGATGCGCAAGCAAGTCGCGCACCGTGACGGGCCACTCTTTTTGAGGAAAGGCGGGGACGTAGGTCTGAATCGCCTCGTCGAGCTTTAGCTTGCCGCGCTCGGCAAGCTGCATCACCGCAACCGCCGTGATCGGCTTCGAGATCGACGCCAGACGGTATACCGTGTGCGCGCGGGCCGGCACCGAGTTCTCAATGTCCGCCTGGCCGAAACCCTCGGACCATGCCATCCGCAGCTTCAGCGCGATAGCAGCCGACAGCCCCGGTATCCTCAACCGCTCCATCTCCTCAGAGATGGCGGCGCGGACCTCGTGCTGCTTCGCCGGCGGGAGCAGAGTTTCGGACTGCGCGGCCGCCCGCAAGACGGGGAACACCGCAAGCGCGAGCAGCAGAACGGCCGCCGCGGCAGGCGGCCGTCCCGCCTTCTTACGTCTGAGAAAGTACATCCCGAGTAGGAGTATTCTACAACGTCAGCGGATCGGCGAGAACGGAAGCCCGCGCAGAATCGAGTTTGAAATGTTGGACACGATTTCCGCGTCGGAGAGGCCCGGCTGCGAGCGCAGCTTTTGCCAGTCCGGGTCGGCGCCAAAGGCGCCCCACGCCTTGTCGCGCGCCTCCATGCTGTCGAACGTCAGCATGTAGGTCAGGTTCGGCAGCCTTTCTCCGACCAGGGCCTCGCCGAAGAAGACCGGCAGCATTCCGTTGCGGCGGAAAATCGCGATCTCCCCGATGTCGAACATGTTCATCTTGCGCCGCAGCGTCTTGACGTTCGGCGACTCGTACATGCGAAGCTCGAATACGCGTCCGCCCCGCCCCTCGCGCGCAGGCGGCACTTCCACCACCGGCATCGTGTCGAAACCGCGCAGCAGCGAGCTTTCCATGCGGATGTAGTTCAGTTCCGGGGCGGAGTTGTACGCGTCGAAGGCGGCGGCGTACTCCTTGTCCGCCTCCATCTTTTCGAGCGCGGCCCCCATCGCTTCAAAGGAGGGGAAACTCAGCAGGCAGGTAATCGTCGGGCTGTGCTGGCCGAACACGTTGGTGAAAAAACCCATCGGCCCGATGCCGGCCCGGGTGGCCGCCGGAAGGAAGTGCTTGGCCAAAAAATCCTGGGTCCGGCGGACCTGCGTCCCGTTGCGCATTCGGATATATCGCAGTTCAAAAATAGCTTTCTTCGTTTGTGCGGCTACGGCCATCCCAGCAGTCCCAACTGCGGCGCCGGCGGCCGCCGAGAGCATGTTTCGGCGTGTCATAGATCTTGAAATTAAATCACACTCGCGGGGCCGCCGCCTCGGGTTACCCAAAAAGATTCAACTGCCGCGGCTCAGGCTGCCAGTGTTCCGGCGTGTATTCCACCGGGGCGCCGCTCAGCCCGTGCCGCGCCCGGATTCTCTCCACCCGCTCCTTCACGCTCCTTGCATACTCGCCCCGCAGAAACGCGGAACTCCGGAACAACGCGCGATAGCGCGGCGCCAGTTCCGGAAACCGCTGCTCGAGAAACGGAAAGAAAACCTGCTTCGCGCACGGCTTCAGGAATAGCAGCCCTCCGCCCATCGACGTCGCGCCGGCCTCGGCCGCGGCCGCAGCCAGCGTGTCCAGGCTTTCGTCGCTGTCGGTCAGCAGTGGCATGATCGGATTCGGAAAGACGTTCACCAAAATGCCGGCCGCGGCCAGCGCGCGCACCGCTCCCAGGCGCAGAGCTGGGCGTGGCGCGCGCGGTTCGAGCAGCCGCGCCAGTTCCTCATCAAGAGTCGTGATGGTGATATTGGCGTGGAAGATGTTGCCGCGGGCAATCTCGCGGAAAAGATCGATGTCGCGAACGATCAGGTCCGATTTCGTCGTCAGGGAGAGCCGCCGTCCTTTGTCAGCGGAGAGGACCTTCAGGATTTCGCGGGTGACTTCGAACCGGCGCTCGGCGGGCTGGTACGGGTCGGTCGCGGTTCCGATCGCGATGGCTTCTCCGCGGGGAACCTTCCGCAGTTCTTCGCGAAGTCCCGCCACCGCCGCCCGCTTGGCGTAGATCTTCTCTTCAAATTCGCGCCCGCCGTCCAGTTCCATGAATTCGTGCGTGTAGCGGGCGTAGCAGTACTTGCAGCCGAACTCGCAGCCGCGATAGGGATTTATGGTCCACTGAAACGGCATGCGTTCGGTGGTGCGGTTGAGCAGGCTGCGTGCGGGCAGTTCGAAATACTCGACGCGTTTTTTGGCTTCGAGCGTCGGGCTTTCGGCGGCAAGGCGCGCGATGCCGATGAGGTTACTCACGCCCTCATTTTCGCCTTTTGTTCGCTGGAATTCAACACGGCAAATTAGCCAATCACCGGATCGTCCCGCGGAAGGCGTCTTCAACGGAAATCCCGTTTACCTCCAGCGTCACTCCCAGGGCGCGGTCAAGCGCCGCGCGGGCTTTTGCCCACGCGCCCCGGGCGGCCACTTCGGTCGATCGGGCCTGCGCCAGAAAATTCTGGTACTGGATCAGCAGGAAGGTCGTCGAAAGCCCGACCGCGTACCGCTTTTGCTCGGCCGCCAGCGACTGCTCCTGCAACCGCCGCGTCAGCACGGCCGCTTCATATGCGGCGCGCGACCGTTCCAGCCCGATTACGGCGTCCTCCACCTCCAGCCTCACCTGGTTTTCAAGCTGCTGCCGCTGGATTTGCGCCCGACGCTGTTCGAGCTCGCCGCGAATCGCCGTGGCCTGCGCCACGCGATTCCTGAGCGGCAGCGTCAACTGAAGACCGATCCCGTAGGTGGGAAAGTTCCGCCGCAGCACCTGGAGGAACGAAGACCCGAAGCCGCCGAGGAAGTCCGGCGGAGGCGGCACCACCTGCACTCCGGTGAGCACCGCGTTCGGGTTTAGCTGCCCCGCCAGCCCGCTGTTCTGAACGAAGCCGACCAGGTTCAGCACCGGGAGCACCTGGTTGCGCGCGCCTTGCAGGCTGATCTCCGCGTTGGCAAGCTGCAGCGACGCGGCATCCAGGTCGGCGCGGTTCCGCAGCGCCTCGGCGATGAGGTCCTGTATGGGGCTAATTTCCGGAACGGGCGGGGGCGCCGGGATGGGGTCGGTGGGGATGAGGCGCGCGTCGCGGATGGCCGGCAAGGCCGTGCCGGTGCGCGAGATTACCGTCTTCAGGATCAACTCCTGCTCGCGCGCGAAGCCCTCCGAATTGACGAGATCCTGGCGGCTGGCGGCTATCTGCGCCTGCGCCCTCACGAGTTCGATCGGAGCCAGGGTGCCCGCCTCCACCTGCCGGCGGTTGTCCTCATAAAGCTTCTCCGCGAGCGCGAAGGCTTGCCGGCGGACCTTTACGTCCTCCAGCAGCGCGACCAGGTCGTAATACAACCGGATCACCCCCGCCACGGTCTCGATCGCCTGCTGGCGGAAAACGAGATCGCCAATTCTCCGCTCGTTGTTCGCGATGCGGATGAAGCGCCGGTTCAGATTGATGCCGAAGCCTTGCAGCAGCGGTTGTGTGACCGTGAGGGCCGCGCTGGAGGTCGTGAAGGGGGTTAAGGTGCTGCGCAGTGAATTGGTGTTCTGGTTGTTGCTGTTGAAATTGAAGTTGATGGCCGTTCCCGGGCTGAAGCCCTGAATCACTCCCAGGTTGCCCGTGGGGCCGGAAATAACCAGCGCATTGGTTCCGGTGAGGAACGCGCTCGACTGCGGCGTGCTGGTGTGCTGCCATTGCAGGGCGGCGGTGAGCGCTGTATCGTACACCGGGACGGGACTGCCGGGGAGCAGCGGCACCGTCGGGAGGCCGAAGGTCTGCTGGCCGGGAACCAGGACGCCGATGTTCAGAACGTTGGTCGGCACGGTCCCGGCGCCGGTCACGGTGGGTTGGGTGGAGGTCAGCAGCGGGCTGGCCGGTCCTCCCAGCCCGACCGGCGGCAGGCCCACGTTCAGCGGCTGGCCGAGGACGATCCCTCCGCCCCTCGCCCTGAGCAGCTCCGTTTCGGCGATCGCCGGCTGGAGCCGCTGGAGTTCCACGTCCAGGTTATTTTCCAGCGCCAGCGCGATCGCATCCCGCAAAGAAAGGTAGAGGTTCCCCGCGCGAATCAGCGATTCAATCCGCGCGGAGTTCTGCATCCTGACAGGCGGCGCGCGCCGGACGCTCCAGGGATTACTCGCCTCGCTCACCCAGCGGCCGGCATCCGGGGGCAACTGCGCGAACGCCGCCGCCACCGCCCAGAAGTAGAGTGCTGTTCTGCGCATGTGTGATTTCCCAGTTGAAGAAGATGCCCGATTACTCCAGTTTCGCATGCAGGCGGCGCGGGGCCGCGGAAAGCCTGCGGCGGTCTTCCTCGTGGCGGAGAATTTTCGGAAGATTTCAAGCGTCTGCCCGAAGCCGGAGGCTGCTGCCAGGCCGGGGGGTGGGGCGGGCGTCGGGACTGCTGAAGTGGGCCGGGGCATGGCGGCTGCTGCCGGCCCACGGATGCGCCGAACGCTTACGCGCGGATTTGACTTCCGTCTTAGCTGGGTCCCAATTCCGCCACGACGTACATTAACCTCATCTCCAACTGCGCGGCGGCAATAGAGAACCCAAAGAAATAGCTCCCCGAGTCATCAACCATGGCATTAGCCAGGAAAGAGACGGTAAAATTCTGACCGGCGTGCACAAACGCGTCCGCACCGAGAGCCCAGGAATCTATGTATCCCCACTGGTCGTCCGACCGATCGTTCCTGAAGTTCCAGAGTGACTCCACGCTTCCTTTTTGATTGAGCACTTCGCCGGTGACTGCATCCTGAATCACAACCCGCGCACTTCCTTCCGTGCGCGAGTCCAACCAGTGGCCTTCCGCCTGTGCTCGGTATTCATACTGCCAGGACGGTCTGACGTGGACGACTCCGGTAGCCGCAGCCGCCAAAGCCAATCCGATGCCAGCCGTAGCCCACCGTGCCCCACCTTGTCCGCCCGGCAGGAAGACGGTGGTAGCTCCGTTGAGGCGGTTTGCCGAGGCTTGCACATCCCCATGATTCGGCCCGGTCCACTGCAAATCAAAGGGGCTCCCAAACACGTTGACTCCGCGGTGAAGGTTCGGTATCAAGCTCGGAGTCTCAGAGCCTCCGAAAGTACGTTGTGCGCCGCGGGAACGCAAGCTCGCCTCGAGTGAGGTGAGGCGAAGCTCTCGCAGATTGACCAACGCTGCTTTTGCCGCCGGGTCGTTCTCGAGCAGCCGTTGGATGGGCTCATTAGCGCGCCGGATAAGGCCGGCAGCACGCTCCGATACTTCAGCTCGCATCGACAAGGATGCTTCAACCAAACGGGCGAGTTCAGTTTGATGGTTGGCCCCGAACGCCTCTTTTCCGCGCTCAACGCGGCGCACTGTGGGCTCGGCGCCTTGGATTGTAGACGGCTGCTGTCCGGCCATACTCGTAACCTCCTTTTGATCGACGTGATCGACGTTGCAGGATGCGCGTGGACGGAACTTTCAGTTCCAATTCAGGCAAGTGCAGCGGCGTTCCCCTCTGCACCAATTCCAGCACTCTGCCCCTGGCGCGTCAATCCCTCTGCGGCGGTTCTCTGCGGGCACGGACATGCGGGCCGGTCACCGAGGCTAAGCGCGCCTGAGTCTGTGACATAATGCGTAAATTCATATGCGATACCGCCACCGCGTATTGATCTTTCTTTTCTTCCTGGCGATCATCACTTACCTCGATCGCGTTTGCGTAGCCGTTGCCGGCCCGGAGATGCAAAAGGACCTTGGCATCACGCCCGAGCAGTGGGGGTGGGTGGTCGGGGTGTTCGCCATCACCTATGCGCTGTTTGAAATCCCCAGCGGCGCTCTCGGCGACCGCATCGGGCCGCGCAGGGTGCTTACCCGGATCGTGGTCTGGTGGTCGACGTTTACGTTCCTCACCGGGACGGTGAAGAATTTTCGATGGCTGCTTGTCACGCAAATGGCTTTCGGCGCGGGTGAAGCGGGCGCGTTCCCGAACGCTTCGGGCACTATCTCGCGCTGGTTCCCGAAGACGGAGCGCGGACGCGCGCAGGGTGTGGTGTGGATGGCAAGCCGCATCGGCGGCGCGATATCGCCCCTGCTTGTGATCCCGATTCAGGCAGCATGGGGCTGGCGCGCTTCCTTCTGGACCTTCAGCATTCTGGGCATCATCTGGGCGATCACCTGGTACGCCTGGATGCGCGATACGCCGCGGGAAAAGCCCGGCGTGCCGGCCGCGGAAATCGCGGAGATTGAAGAAGGCCAGACGCCGGTTAAGGCCCATCGCAGCCTGCCGCTCCGGGTGTTGAAGAGCGCGAATTTCTGGCTCATCCTGGCGATGTATCACACCTACGTGTGGGGCTCCTATTTCTTCCTCTCCTGGCTGCACACGTTCTTGGCCAAAGGCCGGGGATTCACGCCTGAGGACCTGCGCACGTGGTCGCCGCTGCCGTTCGTCTTCGGAATGGCCGCAACCTTTTCAGGCGGTTTGGTCAGCGATGCCCTGGTAAAGAGAATAGGCCTCAAGTGGGGGCGCCGGCTGGTGGGCTTTGCCGGACTGACGTTTTCGGCGATCTGCATGGCGGCGGAAACGTTCATCACCGGCAAGGTTTCTTCCGTGCTCGTTCTTTCGCTGGCTTACTTCGGCTCGGACTTCATGCTGCCGGTGGCTTGGGCGGTCTGTCTTGATGTCGGCCGCAAATACGCCGGCGCAGTCACAGGGTCGATGAACATGGCCGGGCAGTTCGGCTCGTTCCTCTCGGCCGTCGCCTTTGGGTACCTGATCGAGGGCTTCGGAACCTACAACGCGATTCTGCTGCCCATGGCAGGCACGCTATTCCTCAGCGCGCTATTGTGGTTGAAGATAGATCCGACGAAGGAACTCGTTCCCGAGCCGGAGAGCACGGCCTCCGCCGCAGCCGCCTGATGTACGAGATTCTCGATCACACCGCCGACATCGGTTTCCGCGCGCGCGGGAGCACCGCGGCCGAGCTGTTCGAACAAGCCGCCGAAGCTCTGGTTTCCATCGCGATGGAAATCGACGATGTCTCGCCGCAGCAGACCTACGCGCTCGAAGCTGCCGGCAGCGACATGGAATCGCTGCTGGTGAACTGGCTCAGCGAGGTGCTTTTCTGGATCGATGGGCGGCACATTGCGATGCGCCGCTTCGAAGTGAGCGAACTCGCCTCGGACCGCGTGGCCGCGCGCGCCTTCGGAGAGCCACGGAACCCCGAACGCCACCGTGCGAAACTTGTGGTTAAGGGAGTTACCTACCACCAACTCAGAATCTGGGAGGACGAGAATGGCTGGTGGGCAGAAGTTTATCTCGACATCTGAGCGAGCTTCCATGGAACTGGAACGCATAGACGAAGTGCGCGCGCGTATTCCGCGGGATGAACGGCACGGGATGCGCACCGACGTGATCGTATACGCCAACGAGCGGCTCATCGCCCAGATCCGCAAGGATCTCTCGCTCCAGCAGGCCGTGAACGTGGCCACGCTGCCCGGCATCGTCGGCCCGAGCCTCGCCATGCCCGACATCCACCAGGGATACGGGTTCCCGATAGGCGGCGTCGCGGCGACCGACTGGCAGCACGGCGTGGTTTCACCCGGCGGCGTGGGCTTCGATATCAACTGCGGAGTGCGGCTGGCGCGCACGTCGCTTACGGCCGACGAAGTACGCCCGCGCCTGCGGGACCTGGTCAACCAGCTCTTCCGCGACGTGCCCTGCGGAACCGGCGGCGAAGGCCCCGTCCGCATCGGCAAACAACAGCTCGATCAGGTGCTCGTCAAGGGCGCGCAATGGGTCGTAGACAACGGCTACGGCGAGCCGCGCGACACGGAGTTCACCGAGGAACGCGGATGCCTGGCCGGCGCCGACCCGGCGCAGGTTTCCGACCGGGCCGCCGAGCGCGGACGCCCGCAGCTAGGCACCCTGGGCAGCGGGAACCACTTTCTGGAAGTGCAGCGCGTCGAACGCGTGTTCGACACCGAGGCGGCCCGCGCCATGGGCTTGGAGGAGAACGGTGTTGTAGTGCTGATCCACTGCGGATCGCGCGGCCTCGGCCACCAGGTCTGTACGGACTACCTGGCCCAAATGGGCGCCGCCATGAAGCATTACCAGATCACGCTGCCCGACCGGCAGCTTGCCTGCGTGCCCACGCAGTCGCCCGAAGGGCAGTCCTATTTGGCCGCCATGCGCGCCGCGGCGAACTTCGCCTGGGCGAACCGGCAAACCATCCTGCACTTCGTGCGCGGATCTTTTCAGCGCATCTTCGGCGCCGACACCCGGATCGACATGATCTACGACGTCTGCCACAACATCGCCAAGCGAGAGCGCCATCACCTCGACGGCGAGGCGCACGACGTCCTTGTACACCGCAAAGGGGCGACCCGCGCCTTTCCCCCGGGCCATCGCGACCTTCCCGCCGCCTACAAACACATCGGCCAGCCCGTGCTGGTGCCGGGAAGCATGGGGACGGCGTCCTGGGTGCTGGTAGGCGCGGAAGGAGCGATGCGCGAGACTTTCGGGAGCGTGTGCCACGGCGCCGGGCGCTTGCTCAGCCGAACCGCCGCGCGCAAGGGCCGCGACGCGCGCGAGGTGCAGCGCAAGCTCGAGGAACAGGGCATCCTCGTGCGAAGCGAGACTCGCGACGGAATCCTTGAGGAAATCCCGGACGCCTACAAAGACGTGGACGAGGTGATCGAGGTCGTCCACCAGGCCGGCCTCGCACGCAAGGTCGCCCGCCTCCGTCCGATGGGAGTCATCAAAGGCTGAGCGGCCGTTATTCCGTGTCTTCCGGACTGCCGGTAGCGTGCCAGAGGAACAGCATCCCGAGCATCATGCACGGCAGGATCAACGACTGCGGATGCGGGTCGGTCGCCAGCACGCCAATCAGAAACACCACAGCGGATAGCCAGATCACCACCCACTGAGTTTTAGAAGGGTACCACATCAATACTTCACCCAGAACTTAACACGGTAGCACGAGTCGCTTTTGCGGCGTCTTAACGGAAATTCACGCGGGGAGCCTGTTTCAGGCGTGTCCGGCGGCGCCCGCAGCTTCCACCGGCACTCCATCCACAAGCCGCAACACGCCGCTCGCAAGCGCGCTGATGCGCGGCAACGGCAGCAGAACGCCGGTGAGGTTCAGCGGATCGGCGTTTGAAATCTCGATCTGCTCGCCGGCTTTTCCGGCGCGGCGCACGGCGCGCAGCACGTCCACCGCTTCGGGCAGTGCGTATTGCTCGCCTGTAAAGCCCGCCACGAAACGGCCGCCGCGGATCTCGCCGCGCGCTTCCATGCGGCGCAGTTCGACCAGCAGGTCGCGCCACGCCGCGGGCAGCGATTCGCGCACGAGCAGGTCGCGAAACACCACGCCCCACCGGCGCAAGAACTGCCGCGCGAGCACGGCGGCGGCATCCGCGCGCGGCGGACCGTGCCGGAGCAGCGCCCAACGTCCGGCAGCATGGCGCGGGCGCGCGTGGCGTCCCCGGCCCTCTCCGCGCCGCCGCTTCGGATCGATCAGCGAGCGCAGGTTCTCAAACCCGTCTGCCGTCACCAGCCCGGCCGCCGCCAGCTCCCACAGCGCGTCCTCAACCTCCGACGCCAGCCGCCCCGTGGCGCGCTGCAACTCGCCGAAGAAAGAAGCGCCGCGCTTTTTGAGCGCTTCGAGCACGTCGCGCCCGGCGTACGACAGGTTTTCCCGCTTCTGCTCGATTCCCGCGTGTGCGAGCAACGCGTCGGCGTCCTCGCGCAAAAACAGGCTCACCGGCGCCGCCCGGCTCGGCCGCACTTTGCGCGCGCCCGCCGCTTCTTCAAACGCCGGATGCGGCGACAGCCTGCCCCACATCACCTCGCCCGAGAGGCAAAGGCGGTCGAGATATTCCGGGCTGTAGCGGGCCACGCGCCGCGGCAGGATCTCCGCCTCCCAGGCTCCCGCCGGCGCTTCGTACCCTTGCAACTGCCGGATGATTTCAAGCGTTCCATCCACGCCGTGAAGTTGAGCGCCGCGCCCCACGTGCTGCCAGCGCAGCAGGAAGCGGAGGAAGTCCGCCGTCGCCACCGGCTCGATTTCGTTACGCAGCCGGCCCAGCGTCAGGCGGTGAATTCGCGCGAGCAGCCTGCGATTGCACCACTCGGTTTCGCCGGTCTTCTCCGCCGTGAATTGCCCGCGGAGCGCCTGGCCTTCGGCCTCCAGCCGCGCCAGCGCGCGCTCGACAAGCCCGGGGTTCATCGCCAGCCTCCCGGCCAGCGCGGACGCCTTCACCGGGCCGGTCGATTCCAGCCAGCCCCGCAGGATGTCCGCCGCCGCGATTTCGTCATCCTGTTCGTAAGCCGCGCGCACGCGCTCGCTGCGTTCCGCGGCAATCCAGAATGAGCGAAACTCCAGCGCGCGCCCCGCCTGCACAAGTTCGGGAAACCAACTTGCCCATTCTGGGACCGGCGGCAGCACGGAGAGCGTCAGCAGCGCGTCGTGCAGCTCGTCGGCATCGCGCACGTCCGGCCAGGACTCCTCGGCCACCCGCGCGATGGCTTCCGCATCGAGCGCGCCCACTCCCTCGGCGAGATCCGGGGTCAGCGTGCGCCGCAACTGCACCGCCCGCGCGCGACGCTCCTCCAGCGGGGCATCGTCGAGATACGCGTAAGGGTTCGAGTTCAGGGCTTCGTGGGAAAACGGCGAGGGCTCGGCGGTGTCGGCTGCCTCGGTGCGGATGGCGCCCGAGCGTATGCCTTCGAGGATGCGCTTCAGCCCATCCAGATCCATCGCCTCGTACAGGCAGTTGTTGATGGTCTCCTTCACCAGCGGGTGGTCCGGGATGCGCGGCTCGCCCACCAGATTTTCGGCGCACGCCGCCTGATCGGGAAACACCGCGGCCAGCAGGTCGTCCGACTTCATCCGCATGATCGGCGCGGGCGTCTTGCGCCCGCCCGTGAATCGGAGAATCGCCAGCGCCCGCGAGGCGTTCCACCGCCACCGTGCCGTGAACATCGGCGATGCGAGCAGCGCCTGCGTCAGCACGTGCTCCACCGTCTCCGGCTTGACGAACTCAAAAACGGCTTCAAGCGGAAACGAGTGCTGCTCGGCCAGCGAGATCACGATGCCGTTATCCGTGGCCGCGGCCTGCAATTCGAAATTGAACGTGCGGCAGAAGCGCTTGCGCAGCGCGAGGCCCCAGGCGCGGTTGATGCGGGCGCCGAACGGAGCGTGTATGACAAGCTGCATCCCGCCCGCCTCATCGAAGAACCGCTCGGCCACCACGGTTTTCCATGCGGGAAGCGATCCGAGCGCGGCCCGTCCCGCGCGCACGTACTCCACCGCCTGGAGCGCGCCCCGCCGGTCCAGGCCGCAGTATTCCTCAAGCCACGCCGCCGCGTCTTCATGCGTGCGGGCCGCAATCTCCTCGCGGACTTCGGAGAACACGCGCGAAAGCTCCGCCGTGCGCCCCGGCGCCTCGCCTCGCCAGAACGGAATCGTTGGCGCGGCGCCCTGCGCGTCTTCCACCCGCACCCGGCCCGGCTCGATGCGCCGTATGCGCCACGAGTGTGTGCCGAGCAGGAACACGTCGCCCGCCATGCTCTCCACCGCGAAGTCCTCGTCAACCGTGCCGATGGTTGCGCCCTCGGGCTCCAGCACCACGGCGTAGTTCGCGGTGTCCGGAATCGCGCCGCCCGATGTGATCGCGGCCAGCCGCGTCCCGCGCCGCCCCCGCACTCTCCGGTTGATTGCATCGCGATGCAGAAGGGCCCCGCTGCGGCCGCGCGCCGTCGAGACCCCCTCGGCAAGCATGGCGATGACGTCGTCGTAATCGGCGCGGCTCAGGTTGCGATACGAGTACGTCCCGCGCACCAGCTCGAACAGCTCGTCTTCATCCCACGGACGGCAGGCCGCCTCCGCCGCGATCTGCTGCGCCAGCACGTCGAGCGGCGATTGCGGGATTTCCAGGCGCTCCAGCTCGCCCGTGCGGATTGCGCGCACCACCGCGACGCACTCGATCAATTCGTCCCGCGTCGTCGCGAACAGCCGCCCTTTTGGCAGCGCGCCCACCCAGTGTCCCGAGCGCCCTATGCGTTGCAGCGCCACGGCGATGGACCGCGGCGACCCCACCTGGCACACCAGGTCCACCGTCCCTATGTCGATGCCGAGTTCGAGCGACGCCGTCGCCACCACCGCCCTGAGTTCGCCGCACTTCAGCCGCTCCTCGGCGTTCAGCCGGAGCCGCCGCGACAGGCTCCCGTGATGCGGCAGCACGGCCGCCTCTCCCAATCGTTCGCTCAAATGGTGCGACACGCGCTCGCTCAGCCGGCGCGTGTTGACGAAAACCAGAGTGGTGCGGTTCGCGCGGATAAGCTCGGCGAGGCGGTCGTAAATCTCCGACCACATCTCGTTGCTCGCCACCGGCCCGAGTTCGTCCTTAGGGACCTCGATGGCCAGCTCCATCTCCCGCCGGTGCCCGATGTTGACCACCTCCGCCGAGCCGCTCAGGAATCGCGCGACCTCTTCGATCGGGTTCACCGTCGCGGATAGCCCGATGCGTTGCGGCCGCGGCCGGCCGGTTTCCCGAACGAGCGCGTCCAGCCGCGCGAGCGTCAACGCCAGATGCGACCCGCGCTTGTTGTCCACCACGGCGTGAATCTCGTCCACGATCACCGTGCGCGTGGTCCCGAGCATCCGCCGCCCCCGCTCGGTGGTCAGCAGGATGAACAGCGACTCGGGCGTGGTCACCAGTATGTGCGGCGGCTGCTTCAGCGCCTGCTGCCGCTCCCAGGCGGTCGTATCGCCAGTGCGCAGGGCGGCCCGCACGGGCGCCAGCGGTATGCCGCGCCCGGCCGCCATCCCGGCGATCTCCGCCAGCGGGATCTCCAGGTTCTTCCGTACGTCGTTGCTCAGCGCCTTCAGCGGGGAAACGTAGACGGCCTCGGTCTCATCGGGAAGCGCGCCCAACCGCGCCCGCCGGAACAGCCCGTCGAGGCAGATGAGAAACGCCGCCAGCGTTTTGCCCGAGCCGGTGGGGGCCGAAATCAGCACGTCGCGGCCCGTGCGCACCTCAGGCCACCCCAGAGCCTGCGGCTCGGTCACCGCGGCAAAGCGCGCGCAAAACCATTCGCGGACGAGAGGATCAAAACCCGAAAGGGGCACGCGCTCTTATTTTCGCAAACACCGGCCGCTTCCGAGCCGAATCCATTGCAAGTTTCCTACCAGAGTTGGCCAGCTCGTTGCTTTGTTGCTTATAATCGAACCCAGGAGGGGGCTTTTCCCATCCAAGACAGAGGGAAGGAATTCATGTCCACAATTGAAGTCAGCGCGGCCTCGTCCCTGCCCACCCGGACGGACAGCCACGTTACGAACGATTTTTCCATTCAGGTGGCCACCGTCAACGGCTCGGGAAGCCAGACTGCGAACACCGTTCTCATGCGCGCCCTGTTTCAGATGGGCATCCCCGTTTCCGGCAAGAACCTGTTCCCGTCGAACATCGCCGGCCTGCCGACGTGGTTCACCATCCGCGCAAGCAAGCACGGCTATATCGGCCGGAAAAAGGAAATCGACTTTCTCGTCGCAATGAATCCGGAGACAGCTCAGGAAGACGTCCGGAAGCTGGAGCCCGGCGCCGCCGTCGTTTATGACGAGCCGCTGAAGCTGAATGCGATCCGCTCGGATCTGCACTTTTACCCGGTGCCGTTTGACAAGCTGGTCGGCCCCGTCTGTCCCGAGGCGCGGCTGCGGAAACTGGTCCGCAACATGATCTACGACGGCGTTGTCGCCCGGCTGCTCGGCATCGACATGGAAGAGATGCGCACCGCGCTGTACAAGCAGTTCGGAGCCAGAAAGGCCAAGGCCGCGGAATTGAACTGGAACGCCGTGATGGCCGGCTACGATTTCGCCGCCGCCAATCTTACGAAGACGGACCGCTACCACGTCGAGCGGATGAACGCTACTGCCGGGAAGATCATCATCGAAGGCAACGCGGCGATCGCGCTCGGCTGCGTGTTCGCCGGAGTGACGGTGGTGAGCTGGTATCCCATCACGCCCTCGTCGTCGGTGATCGAGGCGCTGACCTCCTATCTGCGCCGCTTCCGCATCGATAGGGAAACCGGGAAAGCGACCTTTGCGGTGATCCAGGCCGAGGACGAGCTGGCCTCGATCGGCATGGTGATCGGCGCGAGCTGGGCGGGCGCGCGCGCCATGACCGCCACTTCCGGTCCCGGCATCTCGCTGATGGCCGAGTTCACCGGCCTGGGCTACTACGCCGAGGTCCCCGCCGTGATCGTCAACGTTCAGCGCACCGGCCCTTCGACCGGCCTACCCACCCGCACGATGCAGGGCGACATTCTGTCCACCGCCGTGCTCTCCCATGGCGATACGAAGCACCCCATCCTGTTCCCTTCCTCCCCAAGCGAGTGCTTCACCATGATGATTTCCGCGTTCGATCTGGCCGAGTATTTCCAGACGCCCGTCTTCGTCTTCAGCGATCTCGATCTCGGCATGAATAACTGGATGTCCGACCCGTTTCCCTACCCCACCGAGCCGATCAACCGCGGCAAGGTGCTCACGGCCGAGGACCTCGACCGCCTGGGCGGATTCGCCCGCTACAAGGACGTGGACGGAGACGGCGTCGGCTACCGCACGCTGCCCGGAACCAAACATCCCGCGGCCGCGTATTTCACCCGCGGCAGCGGCCACAACGAAAAGGCCGCTTACAGCGAGCGCGAAGACGACTACATGAACAACATGGACCGCCTGGCGCACAAGTTCGAAGCCATGCGGTCCCGTGTTCCGGCGCCGCTGGTGGAAGTCGACCAGCGGGCCCATGTTGGCGTCATTTGCGCGGGCACATCGCGCTACGCCGTTGAGGAAAGCCGCGACCAGTTGCGCGACGAGTACGGCCTTCAGACCAGCTATCTTCGCCTCAAAGCATACCCGTTCACGCCGCAGCTTGTTGAGTTCATCCGCCGCCATGAACGGGTTTACGTGATCGACCAGAACCGCGACGGCCAACTGCTCCAGTTGATGCGGCTGGAACTCGATCCCGACGAAATCGCCAAACTGCGCAGCGTGCGCTACTACGGCGGGCTTCCGCTGGATGCCCGCACGGTCACGACTGAAATCGTCGCCCAGGAGGGATTCTGATGAGCACCACCGCCGTTCCGCCGAAAAAGACCAACCGCATTGGCCTCGAGATCGCCTCGTATAAGGGCGGCAAAACAACGCTGTGCGCCGGCTGCGGGCACAACTCCATCTCCGAGCGGCTGGTCGAGTGTTTCTTTGAAATGGGGATCGAGCCCTGGAGCGTGGCCAAGTTCTCCGGGATCGGGTGCTCGTCGAAGTCCCCGGCCTATTTCCTGAGCATGGCGCACGGCTTCAACGGCGTGCACGGGCGCGCCCCCTCGGTCGCCACCGGCGCCCTGGTAGCCAATCGCAACCTGCTCGGAGTCACGGTGTCCGGCGACGGGGATACCGCATCCATCGGAATCGGCCAGTTCGTCCACATGCTGCGCCGGAACGTGCGCCAGATTTATATCATCGAGAACAACGGCGTCTACGGCCTCACCAAGGGACAGTTCTCGGCCACCGCCGACCTCGGCTCCAAGCTCAAGACCGGCGTGGTGAACGACATGCCTCCGATCGACTGCTGCCTGCAGGCCATCCATCTCGGCGCGACGCTCGTGGCGCGCTCCTTCTCCGGCGACAAGCGGCAGTTGCAGGCCATACTCAAGGCCGCCATTGCGCATCACGGCCTGTCGGTCATCGACGTCATCTCGCCTTGCGTCACTTTCAACGATCACGAAGGCTCCACCAAGAGCTACTCGTACATGAAGGAGCACGGCGAGCCGCTGCACGAGCTGGACTTCATCCCCGCTTACGAAGACATCTCCGTGGAAATCGCAGACGGCGAGGTCCGTGAAGTCGACATGCATGGCGGCGCGCGCCTGCGCCTGAAGAAGGTCGGCCGCGACTACGATCCCACGGACAAGCTCAACGCCGTGCGCGCGCTGGCGGAGGCCGAGAAGGAAGGCCATGTCCTGACCGGCATCCTGTATCTCGACACTTCGCGCCCCGACTTTGTCGAGCTGCTGAACCTCGTCGACGAGCCGCTGGCGACCCTGCCCGAATCCAAGACGCGCCCCCCGCGCGAGGTGCTCGACCAGATCATGGACGAGTTGCGGTAGCCTGAGGGGGATGCTTCAGCGCAAGCGCCTCGTCGAGACCCACAGGGACGGCTCCGCCGTCCGTGAGGTGCGCTGAAGTTGTCCGCTCTCACGCCCGTTCAAATGGACCGCCTGCGCGTGGTGCTCGTCTCCGCGCGCAACCCTTTAAACATCGGCGCCGCCGCCCGCGCGATGAGCAACTTCGGCTTTTCGCGCCTGCGCGTTGTGAACCCGTACGAAGTGGCGTTCCGCGAAGCGCGCTCGGCCGTGGGTGCGGGCGCGGTGCTCGAGAACGCGGAAGAGTTTCCCAGCGTGGCCGAGGCGGTCGCGGACTGCACGCTTGTGGTGGGCACAACCGCGCTCGGCGCCCGCGAACTGCACCACCCGCTGCGGCAGCTCGCCTACGGATCGAGGCTCATCCGGCAGCGGCTCGCCTCAAGCCCGGTGGCGCTGCTCTTCGGATCGGAGAAATACGGCCTCACGAACGAGGACCTCAGCTATTGCCACTGGCTCATGCGGATTCCCACGCGCAAGGAGCACGGCTCGATGAATCTCGGCCAGGCGGTCGCCGTCGCGCTCTACGAACTGATTCGCGAACCCCGCGCCGCCGCCGTGGAGCCCGAACCCATCAAGCCCGCCGCCGCGGGCGACATCGACCGCCTCACCGCCCTGCTGCTCGAAGCGCTCCAGACCAGCGGATACACGAATCCCCGCACCGCGAAATCCACCGAGGAAAAAGTGCGCCGCCTGGTGCGCCGCCTGAACCTGCCTGCGCGGGATATCGAAATCTGGCTGGGCATCTTCCGCCAGATTCTCTGGAAGCTGAGCGGCGGCGGCAAAGGCTGACAGCGCCGCCGTCAGCTCATGTACCAGCCGCCGTTGACGTTGATCGTCTGCCCGGTGAGATACCCGTTTCTGGCCAGCATCACCGCCACTTCGGACACTTCATCCACGTGGCCGAACCTGCCCACCGGAATCAGGTCCGCTTTCGCGCGAGGGTTCGCCACAACCATGTCCGTAGCAATCAGAGCCGGAGCGATTGCGTTCGCCGTGATGCCCTCCTTGGCCAGCAGCGCCGCGTAGGAGTGCGTCAACCCGATGATCCCCGCCTTGGAAGCCGCGTAGTGCGGCCCCACCACGCCGCCCGTCTGCGCGGCCACTGACGAGAGATTGATGATCCGTCCCCACCTCCGCGCGCGCATGCCGGGAAGCGCCGCCTGCGTCACCAGAAAACAGGATTTCAAATTGACCGCGATCAGGTCGTCCCAATCGCGTTCGCTGATCTGCTCGAGCGCCTGGGGACGGGCCACCCCTGCGCTGTTCACCAGGATGCCGATGCCTCCCAGTTCCGCCTCCGTGGCTTGCACCAGCCGCTCCGCCTCCGCGCTGTTGGAGACGTCGGCGCGAATTGCCACCGCGCGCCGCCCGAGCGCCCGGATCTCGGCCGCAACGCTTTCCGCTTCCGCTTCGCGATCGCGATAGTTCACGGCGATGTTCGCGCCCGCGCGCGCCAGCGCAATCGCGATCGCGCGTCCGATGCCCCGGCTTCCGCCGGTCACCAGCGCCGTTTTGCCCGTAATGTCTTCCACGTGTGCAGTATACTTCGAATAACGGATGACAAAGATTGAATCGAACTTCCGGCTGGCGCGCCCGCTGGATGCCGCGCTTCTCAACAACCTGGCCCGCGCACGCAGCATCTACGGAATCGCGCGCATCGAGCCCGAGCCTTCGCTCGACAGCCTCCTCGTCGAATACGATGCTTCGCGCCTCACCCTGGCCGACGTCAGGGCCGCCCTCCTCCGCGCCGGAATACCGATTGACGTTTCGCGCTGAGCGGCGCGCCGGCTATTGAGCCGCGCGCCCTTCTCTCCGCTCCCAGCCGCGTTTGAACAGCGGAATCGCGTTCTCCTGCTGGTACGGGTGCTTCAAAATCTCCTCGATGTTCAAGTCGATGCCCAAACCCGGCCGCTCCGGAATTTCGATGTACCCGTTCACCACCTCCACCGGGTTCGTCACGATGTCCTTCTCCCACGGCTCGTTGAATTCATCGAAGATTTCGTGGATGAAGAAGTTCGGAGTCGCGGCGTTCAGATGCATGCAAGCCGCCGAGCAGACCGGCCCCTGCGCGCTGTGTGGAGCGATCATTCCATAGTGGGCGTCGACCATGTCGGCGATCTTGCGCGTTACAAACAGGCCGCCCAGGTTCAGCGGCTCCGGCTGAATAATGCTCACGCAGCCGTAGCTCAGTAGTTCGATGAACTGCTGCCGGTTCGAAAAGCTCTCGCCCGTGGCGATGGGAACCGGGCTGCGCCGCGCCACCTCCGCCATGGCCTTGATGTTCAGATGCGGCACCGGCTCCTCAAACCACGCGGGCCGGAACTCCGCCATCGCCTCGGCCACTTGCACCGCAGTCGCGGTGTTGAATCGCGAGTGGCCCTCGATCAGCAGGTCAACGCCGGGTCCCACTGCGTCGCGCACCGCCCGGATAATGTCCATCGAAAGGTCGAACTCCCGGCGGGGAAGCATCCGCCAGTTGTTTCCGAACGGGTCGAACTTGAGCGCGGTGTAACCGCGCGCCGCAACCGCCTTCGCCTTCTCGGCGAAGCTTTCCGGCTCACGCGGCCCGCGATACCATCCGTTCGCGTACGCCCGCAGCTTTTCGTGGCACCGCCCTCCCAACAGGTTGTAGACCGGCTGATTGCAAGCCTTCCCTATTATGTCCCAGCAGGCGATCTCGATGGCCGCGACCGCGCACATGTGGGTCTGCCCGCCTTCGGTGTACACGTCCCGGATCAGCTTCTGCGAAATGATCTCGATCTGGAACGGATCCATCCCGAGGATCAGCGGCTTCAGCTCGTGTATGGAGGTTTCTACCGTCTTGGCAAAAAAGTTGGCCGTGCCTTCGCCGATTCCATACAGGCCCGAATCGGTGATCACCTTCGCGAACAGCCAGTTTTTCCAGGGATTCCCGGCAATGTAGGTTTCAATGGCAGTGATTTTCATTGTAGTTCATTAGACAGAGAGGATCGCAGCCTTGGGTTATCATGGTCGAAGCCGTGACCAAGGAAGAGATCATTGTAGCAGGCCGTGAGTTCCTGTTCCCAGCCGTTTTTCACTACTACCGCGAGCCCCTCGTCCTCACGCGCGCCAAGGACCAGTACGTCTGGGATGCCGACGGAAATCAATACCTGGATTTCTTCGGCGGCATCGTGACGATCAGCGTCGGGCACTGCAACGAACAGGTCACCGGCAGGATTTGCAGGCAGCTTCAAACCCTGCAGCACACCTCGACTCTGTACGCCACCGCGCCGCAGGCCACTCTCGCCGCAAAGATCGCATCCATCACGCCGGCACGCCGCCTGACGAAATCGTTTTTCACAAACAGCGGCACTGAGGCGAACGAGACCGCCATTCTGGCCGCGCGCTGCTACACCGGCTGCACCGAAATCATCGCGCTGCGCCATTCTTATCACGGGCGCTCGTCGCTCGGCATGGCGCTCACCGGACAATCAAGCTGGCGGCTCGGCGCGCCCCAGCCCGGAGTCGTGTTCGCGCACAACGCGTACTGCTACCGCTGCCCTTTCGGGCTCTCCTATCCCTCCTGCGATTTGCGCTGCGCGCGCGACGTCGAGGAACTCATCCGAACCGCCACCTCGGGGCGCATAGCCGGCTTCATTGCCGAGCCGCTCCAGGGCGTCGCCGGCTATATCACACCGCCCCGCGAATACTTTTCCATCGTCGCCGAAATCGTGCGCAGCCACGGCGGGATTTTCATCAGCGACGAGGTGCAGACCGCCTGGGGACGCACCGGCGGCAAGTGGTTCGGAATCAAGCACTGGGGCGTCGTGCCGGACGTGATCACCAGCGCCAAGGGGCTCGCCAACGGCCTGCCCATCGGCGTTACGGTCGCCGCGCCGGAGGTCGCGGAGTCCGTCCGGGGTCTGACCATTTCAACCTTCGGGGGAAACCCGGTCGCTGCCACGGCGGCCCATGCCGTTCTCGAGTTCATCGAGGAGAACGCCCTGGCTGCCAACGCCGCCGAAACCGGGGCCTACCTGCGGGAATGCCTGCTCGAGCTTCAGCAGAAGCACGAGATCATCGGGGACGTCCGCGGCATGGGCCTCCTGCAGGCGATCGAGCTCGTCGAGGACCGCAAGACCAAAGTTCCCGCGCCCGCGGCCGCGGCCTGCTTGCTCGAAGCAGCCAGGGAAAACCGCCTGCTGGTGGGCAAGGGCGGCCTCCACGGCAACGTGATTCGCATTTCGCCGCCGCTGAACATCAGCCGCGCAGACGTGGACGAATTCACCCGCCTGCTGGATGCCAGCCTTGCCCGCGCAAACGCATTGGGAGCCTGATTTTATGGAAGAGCGTGCTTTTTTCATCGAATCGCAGACCACCCGGCCTCTGGAGCTTCACTGCCCCTTCTGCCGCACCTCCGCCACCTACGAACTTCGCTGGATGCTGCGCAAGAAGAAGAACCGCCCGCCCCAGGGCGCCGATGAACGCGACCGCGCCCGCTTCGAGAAGGCACAGAGCTACATGGTGCTGCTCGACGATAAGGTTGCCTGCAAGAACCTGCGCTGCCGCAAACGCTTCGACGTTTCCGGCATCAAGACCATGGCCTTCCTCGATGAGGGCGGCCTGCCCAAGGATTGAGTTTGCCGCCTGACCCCCGTCCAGCCCGCTTCCCCGCTGGTGTACACTATGAATCTAGGGAGGTGGGTCTTCTCGAGTAGCGAGGATCTCCCCAAAGCGGTAGCTTCGGCACTTGAAAAGACAACTGCGGCCTTCCTCACCCTCTTTTTCCCGGACGACTGCCGCATCTGCGGCGCACCCCTTCGCAATATCTCGCGCATTCCCGTCTGTCCCGCTTGCTTGAGCCGGCCCGAACCCCTGGCCGCCGACTATTTCTGCGCATCCTGCCGCACGCCTTTCGTGAATCCGGCGCCGCTCGGCATCGACGGACGGTGCGCGCTCTGCCGCCGCGGGCTGCGCGGCTTCGACGCCGCGTACTCCTTCGGCGCCTACGAAGGCGTGCTCCGCGAGCTGATTCATCTGTTCAAGTACGCGCGGATCAGGCCGCTCGCCGGCCCGCTCGGCGAAATTCTCTCCCGGGCCATCCCGCGCGATCAGACGTTCGACGCCGTCGTTCCCGTCCCGCTCCACTGGCGGCGCCGCTGGCAGCGCGGCTTCAATCAGTCGGCGCTGCTCGCCGCGGCCATCGGCCGGAGATACGGTATCCCGGTCCGGGCCGCCCTGCGCCGCGTCCGCGCCACTCCTACCCAGGCGGGGTTGACGAACGCGCGCCGCCGCTCGAACGTCGCCGGGGCCTTTAGTGCGCGCAAAGAAGAGGTTGCGGGCCGCCGGATTCTGCTCGTGGACGACGTGATGACCACCGGCGCCACCGCCAGCGCTTGCGCTGTTGCACTGAAAAACGCCGGTGCGAAGTATGTCGCCCTGCTGGCGCTCGCCCGCGTGGACCGGCGTTCCTGGGTCGAACCGCTCCAGGTCCGTCCCGATACGGTGGGAGCTGCGTGATGTCTGGCATGAATGGGTTGCAGAAACCGGTTCTGGTGCTGAATGCCAGCTACGAACCGATTAACATCTGTGCGGCCCGGCGCGCGCTTGTGTTGATCCTCAAGGGAGTCGCCGCGCCGGAGGAGTTCTCAAACGGATTTCTGCATTCGGCGAGACAGGCGCTCCGCATGCCTTCCGTCATCCGCCTGCTGGAGTACCGCCGCATTCCGCACCAGACGCGCGCCCTTTCGCGCAAAAACATTTTGATGCGCGACCGCTACACGTGCCAGTACTGCCAGCGCACTTTACCCTCCAACGAACTCACGCTCGACCACGTAATACCGCGCTCCCGCTCCGGGGAGACTTCCTGGGAAAACCTCGTCGCCTGCTGCCATCGCTGCAACAACCGTAAGGGAAGCCGCACCCCGGAGGAAGCCGGAATGCGCCTCCTCCGTCCTCCGCGGCCCTTCACGCTGCACACCAGCCGCCACCTCATGCGCCTGCTGGGGAAAAGCGAAGACCAGTGGCGCAAGTACCTCTTCTTCTGAGCCTCAACAGCCAGCGGATCGTGATAGCCTGAGCGTTGCGTTCGATGCCGTCAGACATGATTGCCAGGCACAGGGTCTGCGTCGTTGCGGTTTGGCTGGCGTTCCTTGTGCGCGGCGCTTTCTACTGCGTAGAGCAGCCGTTGTGGGAAGGATACGATGAGTGGGCTCACTTCGCGTACATCCAGCACGTCGCTGAGCACGGGAGTCTTCCCTCCAGGCACGACGCGGTTTCTCCCGTTGTAGACAGGTCGCTGCAACTCGCGCCATTGTCGCGTTCGGCTGCCGAGGCAGGCCCCGGCACGATCACGCACGATCTTTTCTGGCAGCTTCCCGAAGACGAGCGCGCCCGCAGGCAAAAAGAGCTGTTCCGGTTATCACCGGCTACTCCACCCTCGGAAAAGCAAATCGACGCCAGACAGTACGAAGCTCAGCAGCCGCCCCTTTACTACCTGCTGCTAGCGCCTGTGTATGTGCTCGCGAAGACGTGGTCCCTGCCGGCACAGGTGCTGTTGCTGCGGCTCCTGAGCATGGCGATCGCCTCCTCAATCGTTTTCCTGGCGTACTCGATCGCGAACCATGTCCTGCACCGCCAGGATCTCGCCGTTCTGGCCGCGATTCTGGCGGCGTGTCTTCCAGGGCTGTTCATCGATGTGTGCAGAATCGGGAATGACCCTCTGGCCATCGTTCTGATCGCGGCGATGGTCCTGGTCTCGATACGCGCCTGTTACCGGCCGCCTGGCGCCCTTCAGTGGATCGGGATGGGACTCCTTTTCGGCGCCGCCGCGCTTACAAAGGCGTATGCGCTCGCCGTGTGGCCGCTGCTTCCGCTTGTGGCTGGTTTACTCCTGGCGAAGCATCCCGAACGATGGAAACGTACGGCGCTGGGGTTCGGCCTGGCAAGTGCCGCCGCGATCGCCGTCGCCGGCTTCTGGTACGGGCAGATCCTCATCACCACGGGGACGCTTTCGGGAGAGCAGTTGCACGTCGCTGCGGCGCGGCTCACCCTGGCGGAAAAGTTCGAGGCGCTGTCTGCGATGGATTGGCCGCGCGTCGTTGACTCCGCGGCATTCTCGCACATCTGGGTCGGCGGATGGAGCTTTTTGGTTGCCCGTAGCTGGATGTACCGCGTGTTCGAGTTGATCGCGCTGCTGGGCGCTGCCGGCCTTGCCGTGCACGCAGTTCGAATCGTCCGGCACTCGTCGTGGAAATACGCCCAGGACCTGCTGATACCGCTGGTCGCCGTCATTATGATGTACGCGGCGCTCGCCTATCATTCCCTGATGATCTTCCTGGAGAAGAACGTATCCCTGGGCCCCGGCTGGTATCTCTATTCGGTGGTTGCGGCTGAAATTGTTCTTCTGGCGCTCGGGATCCGCGCCTTGTTTCCCGTCAGGGCTTCCCGTTGCGCCCTGGCCGCCGTATGTTGGCTGGCCGCGGCCCTGGATCTCTACACAATGCACTTCCTGCTCATGCCCTACCACAGCGGGCTGATCCGTCACAATGCATCGGGATCGCTGGCTTCGTTCAAGCTGCCGATGCTGGAGTCCGCCGGCCTGTTTCAGAGAATCTCCCTGAACAAACCCTTGGATGCCGGACCAATCGCAGCGTTCTGGTTCGCTTACCTATGCGCGACGGTGGGACTCTTTGTCCTGGCCGCCCTTGCCGCAACAGGCGGCCGGCGCTCCGAAACTCGTCAGAACGGAAAATCGCGCCTGGCGGAAGCGGTTTGAGTACGGCCCATGTAGCGGATGGGGTTTTCCGCCCTGCCTTGCAGCCGCACTTCGTAATGCAGGTGCGGCGCCGTGGCGCGGCCCGAACTCCCCACCGCCCCGATCACTTCTCCCTGCCGGATCTCCTGCCCCGGCACTACGGCGAAGCGGGACAAATGGGCGTAATACGTCTGTAGACCGTTGCCGTGGTCGATGATCACCACTCGGCCGTATCCGCTCATGAATTGCGCTTGCGCGACGAAGCCGTCGGCCGCTGCGCGGACCGGCGTGCCCGCCGGAGCGGAAATGTCCACGCCGCGATGGAAGGCGCCTTCTCCCGAGAACGGGTCCGTGCGGCTTCCGAAATGCCCGCGCAGAGTGCCCTCCACCGGCCAGATCGACGGATGAGTATTGACCTGCCAGAACCGCGGATACCGGCGCGAATAGCGGGTGAGATTGGCGCTCCGCAGCAGGTCGTATTCCTCGATGGATTGCTGTACGGTGGGAAGCAGCGAGCCCTCCTGGGAGATGTCCGAAGGCCCCTCCAGCATCTGCTTCAGTCCGTAAACCATTGAAATTTCACTGGCCAGAAGTTGCAGGTTCGCAAGCTGCGCGTTCGTCTGCTCCTTTTCGCTTTCGAGCTTCTGATATCGCTCCCGCAAAGCGGAAATTTCCTGGCGCAGCGAGTTGTAGTTGGCGACCTTCCAGGCCATTCGGACATAGGACGATATAGCGCCAAGCACGGAGAAACAACCGGCCAGGGCCAGGCCGAGAATGATGTAAACGACGCGGTGTGGGATTTGCACCCTCCGCAGCCTGCCATGCATCGAGTGGGCAAGCACGAGGATGAAATACTGCTGCTTCATGGAGTTTTCTCGCAATACCGGTGCGGGCCGTACGCGCAGGCACTCCACCCGCAGGACTCGTGCAGAAAATGCACGAACTTGGGAATTTATCAGTTCCAGCTCTGGGTGTCAAGGATAAGGTGATCCTTTTAGCAGGTCTTACGCGAGCGCCTTAACCCGGAGGAGGGAGGTCCCCGGCTGCCACAGTTCCAGGAAACGCAACCTGTGGTATGTACGTCTGAGGGGCTTAGCCGCCGCGAAACAGCTTGTTTCAAGCTGGGCTGCCGCGCCCCGTACGGCTGTTACCCTGGAACCAGGGGAGGAACTATGGCGCGATGGGGGATTCTTTTGTGTGCGGCAGCGCTTGCCGCGGCGCAGCAAACAGCGCCGGTAGGCATCGTGCGCGGCACGCTGATCGATCGCGACGACGCGCAGGCCGGTGAGATGATCGTGCGGCTGAAGGACAACCACGTCTACAACTTCCAGTTCGACGCCAAGACCTACGTCGAGAAAGACAAAAGGTCCGTTCCGATGACCGCTCTTCAGGCCGGCGACACGCTTGAAATTCTGTCCGATACGGGCAGTGACCCGCACCGGCGATACGCCCGAACCGTAAAGGTGGTCGAGGAAGACCCGCCCACGCCGCCCTATCGCGTGCGGCTGCGGCGCCAGCCTCAGCCGCAACGGTCGATCGTCGATGAACTTTTTCCGCGCGGGAACCTGACTTTTGCCGGAATCGTCGTCTCGGTGGGCCGGGACTCGCTGTTGCTGCGCACGCGCCAGACCCGGACACGGTTTGTGCTGCGTCCCGACACCCGCTATCTTTGCGACGGGTTGCCCGTGGAAGCCGGCGGTCTGGCGGTGAACACCAGAGTGTTTGTCCGCGCCGGCAGGAACGTTTATAACGAACTGGAGGCATTCCAGGTGATCTGGGGGGATATTCTGAAGCCGAACTGAAGCTTCGGCCCGGACGGCTTCCCCCGGTGAAGTGGTCTGTAACAGCCAGTACTGTTTGGCCTGCTATACTAAGGAATTCTGAATTCGCCCGTTATGAAGCATTTAGCGGTATTTTTCCTGGCTGCAAGCGGCATGATGGCAGCCGATTTTGCGACCGGCCAGGCAGCCCGGGCCGTAATCGGGCAGCCGACCTTCACATCTCAGTTGCCCGAGTCGTCCGACGTGGTGCTGGGCGGCGTGGGCGGGCTCGCCTACGCCAACGGGAAGCTCTTTGTCGTGGACTCCAACCGCGTCGCCGCGACCCCGATCAACCACCGCGTCCTCATCTTTAACGTCTCCGAGTTCCTTCCGCGCCCGGACGCAGAGATACCGCAGACGGATCCGCCCGCGCGCTGCCCGCTGTGCGTGGGTAAAGCCAGCATCGTGCTCGGGCAGGAGGACTTCGCGGGATCGGAATGGCATATCGGGCCGAGCGGTTTGCGCCTCCCCACCGCGGTCGCATCCGACGGCATTCGCCTCGCCGTAGCCGACACGGACAACAACCGGGTCCTCATCTGGAACAGGATTCCCACAACCAACAACGCGCCCGCCGACATCGTAATCGGCCAGCCGGATTTCAACAGCAACGCACCGAACGCGGGGACGGGCGATGCCCGTGTGCCCAGCGCGAGATCGCTCCGCTCGCCCCAGGGCGTCTGGATCCAGGACGGGCGGCTCTTCGTCGCCGATAACCAGAATCACCGCGTCCTTATCTGGAACACCTTCCCCACCGAGAATTTCCAGCCGGCCGACGTCGTGCTCGGCCAGCCGAGTTTCAACACCGCCATCGAACCGGATCTCACCAAGAGCGAGATTCAGGTCCGCGCGGACACGCTGCTCAATCCGGTCTCGGTCACTTCCGACGGCGTCCGCGTGTATGTCACCGATCTCGGCCATAACCGCGTGCTGATCTGGAACTCCATCCCCACGACCAACCAGCAGCCTGCCGACGTGGTGGTGGGGCAGCCCAACATGACCTCCGCGGTGGCGAACTATTCCCATACCTTCAAGGTGGACGAAACCGGCAAGATCATCGAGCGGACCAAGGTGCTGTGCGACCCCGATGGCGGAGAAGATGAAAACGGTCTCCCCACCTATCCGGCGCGCTGCGCCGCCACGCTGGACTGGCCGCGCTTCGCTCTATCCGACGGGACGCGCCTCTTCATAGCGGACGGCGGCAACGACCGCATCCTCATTTTCAATCGCATCCCCACCACGAACGGCGAGGCCGCGGACGTTGTCCTTGGCCAGATCAACGACCACCTCACGCAGACCTCCGACAACCCGGACAACCCGGACGTCGAGCGCAGGTCGAGCTCGGACTCGGTCCGCTCGCCGCTGTCGCTGGCCTGGGACGGCACAAACCTGTTTGTGAGCGAGCCCTACAGCCGGCGCGTGCTGGTGTTCACCGTAGGCGGGCCGATCCTGCCGCAGACCGCCGTGCGCAACGCCGCCAGCCTCGATGTCTTCGCCGTGGGCTCTATCACTTTCGGCGGAGAGATCCAGGAAAACGACGAAGTCACCATAAAAATCCGCGACAAGGAATACAAGTACAAGGTCAAAAAGGACGATACGTTCGGGAAAATTATCAGGGAGTTCGTAAATCTGATCAATGCCGGAGACGGCGATCCATGGGTGCTGGCCACCGAAAACCCCGCACTGTTGGCCGTCAATCTTACTTCGCGGATAGGCGGCAAACTGGGCGACGAGACCGAGATTTCCGCTTCCGTCTCGCCCGACACCGCCAAGATCACCGCGAAAGCGAGCGGCAACTCTCTGGGCGGCGGCGGCTTCGCCGCCAAGCTCGCCCCGGGCAGCCTCATCTCCATCTTCGGCACCAATCTGGCCGATACGACCATGGCGGCGCCGCCGGACGCCGATCCCCTGCCCTCGGAACTCGGCGGCGTCAGGGTCTATATCGACGGAAGGGCAGCTCCGATCATCGCCGTCTCGCCGACCCAGATCAACGCGCAGCTCCCGTATGAGGTGCTGGATGCCACCAGCGTCAGCGCTTACGTGCGAACCCAGCACAGCGACGGCACTGTTACCAGTACCACCGCCATCGGCGTGCCGATCATTCCAGCCAACCCCGGCATCTTTACGTACGGCGGCACCGACCCGCGCCCTGCAGTAGCCCTGCACGGTAGTTCCCATGCCGTGGGCACAATCTATGTCGAGGGTACTGCCAAAGAAGGGGATGAGATCACCGTCACCATCGAGGACCGGACCTATAAGTACAAACTCACTGCGGATGACACGCTCGAATCGGCCCGGGATAGAGTCATTGAGCTGATCAACGCCAGCGATCCGCAGGTCTTCGCGTTCGCGAGCGCCCAGCACCGGTACATACGGCTGCGCGCGCGTGTGCAAGGCCCCGCCGGCAACGGCATCAAGTTCAGCGCCACCGCCGAGGGCGGAAACGTCGTCGTGGGCGGCACCAACTCAAAGCTGTGCTGCGCCAACATCGAGGGCGCGCCGGTCACCGAAGACAACCCCGCGGTCCCCGGCGAAAACCTCATCATCTTCGCTACCGGGCTCGGTATGGTGCATCCCGACGACGCGAAATTCGCTATCTACACCGGATACACGTACAAGGGACCCGCGGCCAACACTCCGGACGAATTCGTATCGGCGATGGCAGGCGGCAAAACGGCCAACGTGCTCGCGGCAGGCCTGAAACCGGGATCGGTGGGTGTCTACGAAGTTCACCTGGAGCTGAACTCGGATCTCCCGACCAACCCGCTCACGCAGCTCACAATCGCCCAGGACGTCTACGTCAGCAACATCGCGACGATCCCGCTCTGGAACCCAAACGAGCAGGCGAACACGGGCCAGTAGCGAGTTCACGGGCAGACCGTTTACGGATGGGTGAATTCCTGCGCCCGCGGGATCAGCTCAAAGTATGTGTCTGATGGCACGTTTGTGTGCCAGTACCCCGCCCATTGCGCGTACGCCACAACGCCCAGGAATACCGCTGCAATCCCGGCCGCCATCGCCCACACGGGCACGCGCCGCTTCTTTCCCGCAACCATGTCCAGCGCGCCATCGGCCGGGCACACCGCCACGCATTCCATGCAGGCCGTGCACTCGGCCGACTTGATTGTCACCAGCTTGTCCACCGGCAGCAGGGACGGGCACGCCTTCGCGCACTTCGCGCAATCGATGCACAGGCTCTCCTCCCGCCGGATTCGCAGCGGGCTCAGCAGCGCGGGGAACCCCAGCAGCGCGCCGTAGGGGCACAGGTACCGGCACCAGAAGTTCTGCACGAAAATCGAGAGCAGAAGCAGCGCCCCAATCACCACCGCCGCGGTCACGCTCAGGTGGCGGAAGAAGTTCATCATCTTCACGTCGGCGATAACGCCGTACGGACCTTCCAGAAACGCGCGAATCGCGGCCACCGACATCCCGCCTACTGCATATAGGAACAACCCGAGCAGGATGTACTTCAAGCCGCGCAGCGGGATATCCGCCCACCGCGGCACGCGGAAGTTGCGCCCGAACGTCCGCCGGCCGAACCGCCACAGCATTTCGGAAATCGTGCCGATGGGACACAGCCAGCTGCAAAACGCTTTCCGGAACAGGAACGCGATCGCCAGAAATGCCATCAGCAGGAACATGCCCGCTGGATGGACCGCCGGAAGCTTTCCCGTTAGCAAATACGCTTTCAGGTTCATCAACGCGGCAATGGGAAGCCAGCCCTCGACCCCCGGCGGCCGCTGTACCCACACAGTCTGCCCGCCTGTCTCATAGAACCGGACGAAAAGGTAAAACTCCACTCCAATCCAGAGGTTCAGAATGAGGAATGCGAACTGCACGACCCGGCGGAGCCGCTGCGAGTAGTCGCCCCGCCGCCGCTTCAGAATTTTCTTCGTAACCCGCCGGACGGCGGTTGCCTCACCGGTGGTTGCCTGAGCCGCCATAAGCCCCAGATTAATGCGGCCGTTGCCGGCGTGCAGTGACCTGCATCACGACCGTTTCAGCAGCGCAAGCTGTTGTGACCAAAGTCACAGGCCGGCCCTAGCCGGCGTGCTATGTTCCCACAGGGGGGTCCCCTATGAATCTCGGGATCAAGCTCATTAGAATCGCGTCGGTCTACATGCTGGTTGGACTCGCCGCAGGCATTGTAATGGCAGTGTCGAAAGACTTCACACTGATGTCGGTGCACTCGCACATCCTGTTGCTGGGCTGGGCTACCATGGCGCTCACCGGCCTCGTATATCTTGTTCTGCCCCGCTGCACGAACACAAAGCTGGCCGGCTTCCACTTTTGGGCTCACAATACCGGACTGCCGCTGATGATCGCCAGCCTCACGCTTTTCACCCTGGGCAACAATGCCGCCGAACCGGTCATCGGGGTCGGCGCGATCCTCGTGCTGGCATCGCTGGCAGCTTTCACCATTAACGTGTTTTCCGCCCGCTCCGCCGGAACGGATCAGAACGAAATGTTTACGATCTCGTCGCCGTCCGCCGCCGCACGCACCCGTACGTGAAGATTACCTGACGCCCTATCGTAGAACCATCTGCCGGGCGCGAGCCGGTCGCGGCTGGAGACCTGCACAAACAGCTCCGTCCCCATCTGCATTTTCCGGGCGGGGCGGCTGTGGTGCACTACCCATTCGTACGTGCGCGCCTTGAGGCTCTCGATCTCCAGCCGCATGAACTCTCCCGCTGGAGCCGCGTGAACCTGCGAGATGTCCCCCAGGTCCTCTTCGTAAAGGAAGAACTCGCCCGCAAGGCTCGGGAAGTAGTGCAGCTCCATTGGCCCACCCTCGTCCGCCGCCAGCGGCAGAATCGAACCGTTGCGCACGAATACGGGCATCTCTCCGGGAACCGTGGGCACCCTGGCCACTTGCCTCCCCTTGTACACTTCGTTCGTCCGCAGGTCTGTCCAGATCCCCTGAGGAAAATAGACCTGGACGCTGTCGACACTCCCAAGCACCGGCGCAACCAGCAGCTCGTCTCCCACCATGAACACGTCGGTGTACTTCCACGCCTCGGCATCCTTCGGGAACTGCATCACCAACGGATGAATCAGGGGAATGCCGCGCGTCCGCGCCTCGTATCCATACGCGAGCATGTACGGAACCAGCCTCGTTCGCCAGGTCCGCATCGAGCGATACGCCGGGCGCGTGTCATCCGCCGCCCCTACCAGAGGGATGAATGCGGCAAGCTGCGCCGCGCGCGCACAAACGCCGCCGCCCGCGGCCTGATACGGCGCGAGATTGAACTCCGGAACCTGCATCCCGGACATGCTCTCGTGCTGCAGCCTGTATACCGTCTTCCGCAGATCCTCCCACGACGCCGCCACCGGCGCCTCGGCCGTCTTGCGCACCGCAAGTTCCTTCGTTCCGAGGTCCCCGAACTCGCCCGTCGCGTCGTAGTGCTCCTCCATGAGCTGCTTCGGCGTCGGGCCGTGATAGAAGAAGTACTCGATGCGATCGCCCGGCACCGTCACCCGCCGTATGCCCTCGTCCGTCGATCCGAGATCAAACCTGTATGTTCCCGGGGTGCGGAAGTATTCGCCGTAGCCGCGCGACGATACCAGAAAAGCCCGCCTGGTCTCGACAACCGCCCCCCTCAGATTCAGGCTCGCGCCTGTCTGCGGCCCCAGGCCATAGAACCGCTCGGCTGCGGACACCCCGCTTTCCATCCGCACCGTTCCATCCGCCCGCCCGAAGACGGCCCAGGTGTGCCGCCCGCCCGCGCTCCTCACATCGATGCGGTCGCCGCTCTTGTCCACTTCAACCGTCAGGTAACCGGTCTTGAACCGTATGCGCGCCCCAAGGTCCTCGACCGTCACCTCTACCGGTGCGGCATTCACTCGCCTCGACCTTCCCGGAGCCGCGCTCCACGCCCGCCAGTAGCGGAACGTGCTCGCGCTCACCCATTCCACTTCCGCCCAGCCCTCCGCCGGGCTCAGCTCAAACGTATTCGTCCGTCTCGTCTGCCCAGGCAGACTTACCGCCAGCAGCGCTACCGCAAGGATGATTCTTGACATTAAAAAGTGACCAGCCGTTGTTGGATTTCGCCTGTGACGCGCGCGCCGTCCTCCCCCACGAACACGTTCACCTCGGAACGTATGCCGAATTTGGGAAGATAAATTCCCGGCTCCACGGAAAAACACGTCCACGGAATCACCCGGCGCTCATCGTGGGTTTCCAGATTGTCCATATTTGCACCGGCGCCGTGGACCTCGGCGCCGATCGAGTGCCCCGTCCGGTGTACAAAATATTCGCCGTACCCTTGTTCCCGGATGAAGCCGCGCGCCGCGTCGTCCACTTCGTACCCGCGCAGCTCGCGCCCCGCGCTCACCGCGTCCTGAACCGTCTTCACCGCGCGGTCGCGCGCCTCCCGCACCACCTCGAATACTCTCACCACTTCGCCGGGCGGCTCGCTGCCGCAAAACCCGGTCCAGGTGATGTCGTAGTAGACGCCGCCGGGCGCATCCGCCTTCGCCCACATGTCGATCAGCAGAACGTCGCCCCGCCGTATCTCGCGATGCGCGTCTTGCTCCGGCTCATAGTGAGGATTCGAGCAGTTCTCATTCACGGCCACGATCGGGCCGTGGTCCGTCGTCAGCCCCGCTTGCTTGAAGCCGTCGAGAATAAACCGCTTCACATCGAACTCGGTCACGCGCCGGCCGTCCCGCAGGCAGTCCGCAACCAGCCGGAATGCGTTTCGCCGCAGCTCGTCGACCTTGCGCCCCGCCTCGAGATGCCGGTCCAGGTTCACCGGCGTCCACCGCGCTTCGAAGTACTGCACCAGGTCCGCCGAACTCACCACCTCCACGCCCGCGCCGCGCACCAGCTCCACCGTGCCCGCGTCCACCATCGAGACGTACGGAATCGCGCACTGCGGCGAATACTGCATCGCTACGCGGCGGCAGCCCTCCAGCAAGCAACGCAGCCCCTCCACCTGCTCCGCCCAACTCGAATACCGCGCTGCGCGCCCGGGCAGCCCCTCGAGCGCCGATGGCTCAATCCGGTGCACCAGTCCCCGCGGCTCGCCGTTCGCCGGAATCAGGTAATACCAGCGCCGGGTCGCCGTGCGTTGAGGCAATCCCAGAATGCGGTACGCCAGGGGGTCGCGCTGGTGATGGTCGAAAAACAGCCATCCATCCAGTCCTTCTTTTCTCAAATGCTGCTGAATCGCAGTCAGGTCCATAGATCAGGCCTTTTCGAAAAACGGTTCCCACTTCTCCTTCGACGGCGCAGGCGTCAGCAGGCTCACCAGAATCAGACTCGAAAGCGACACGCCCAGCGCGGGATAGATGGCGTCGATCCCGAACGGCGAGCCCGACACATTCCAAACCACGGTCACCGCCGTCCCGAGCGCAATCGAAGCGATGGCGCCTTCCGTAGTCGCCCGCTTCCAGAAAAACACCGCCATCACCACGGGAGTCACCGCCGCCCCGTACACCGTGTACGCGTACATCGCTGCGCCAAGAATCGATTCGAAGTATGCCGCCTGCGCCAGCGCATACCCGCCCAGCAGAATGACCACCAGCCGCGAAACGACTAACTTCCGCCGCTCCGTCGCCCTGCGGTCGATGAAGCGCGTGTAAATGTCGTGAATGATGTTAGTAGCCGGAGAGAACAGGTAGTTATTTGCCGTCGAGATCACTTTTGCGAATACTCCGCCTAGCAGCAGCGCCCCCAGCACGGCCGGCAACCCCAGCCGCGCGGACATCGGGATGATCTCCCGCGGATTCTCCGGATGGAACTTCGCGCTTCCCACCACCGCGATCGCCACAATCAGCGTTTCCAGCACCAGCGTGCCTACGATCCAGCCGGCCACCGCGTACTTCGCGTCCTTCTCCGACCGCGCCGAGAAAAACTTCTGGTACATACTCTGGTTGCCGATCAGCAGCAGCATTGTCGGAAACATGAATCCCAGCGCCTGCCTCAGGTTGATCGAACCCAGCGCCTGAAAATGATTATCCGGCAGCGCCTGCCGCACCTCGCTCCATCCGCCCGCGCCGTGCAGCAGCACCGGAAACGCCGTTATCACGACGCCCGTCACCAGCGCGCCGATCACCAGGTCAAGGTACGCCACCGACGCCATGCCCGCCCCGGCCGTGAATGCGATGACGAACGCCGCGATCAGATACATCCCGTTCTGCCGGCTCAGCTCCGGAAAGATCAGGTGCAGAATATCGCCGCCCGCCTTGATTTGGTAGCTTGTGATGGTCGTGTACGCGATCACGATCGCGATCGTGCCCAGCACGCGCGCCGTGGCGTTGTACCGCGCTTCGAGCAGATCCGGCACCGTGAACTGCGCGAACCGCCGCGCCCGCCCCGCGATCCCCCAGATGATCAGCAGGCCGACCCATCCCCCCGCCGGCTGCCACAGCGCCGCAAAACCGTTTCTGTATGCGTTCTCCCCGCCGGCAAACAAGCTGCCCGCGCCGATCCACGACGAAAGCAGCGTGAAAACCAGCACGCCCCACGGCAGCTTCCGCCCCGCCACCAGAAAGTCCGCCTCGTTTCGGACTCTCCTCGCCTTCAAGATCGTCACCGCCGATAAAACCGCGACGACGCCCGTCACTACAATCACGTAAGTCACTGCCTAGAGAGCCCTCCCCATCACTTTCCGGTGCCGCACTGCCGTCGGGAAACTGGCCAGCCCCGCGGCGCCTCTCGGATCCACAACCCGGAAGCTTAACACGTCGTCCAGCCAGTCCTGGCTCGTTCCGTCCCAATGCTGCGCCGCCGCGGTCACCGTGTATTCCTGCTGCGCCAGCATGCACTCGAACTCGAATTCCACTTCGAGTTCCTCGCCCGCCGCAACCTCGCCTAGCTCGCGCTTTTCCAGCCGTGTATTCGTCCCGAAAACATCGATGCCCAGCCGGTTGCGGATCATGATCCCAATAATCGGATCGGTCGAGTTGCGCCGGAATCGCGCCGCCACTCTTACCGAAACGAGCTCTCCACTCAGCACGGTTCTGCACGGCTCGCCCGCGCTGTTCAGAAGCTCTACCCGCGTGATCTCGCTCGTCCCGTCGCCGTGCCGGAAGCTGCTTGCCAGCGCCGCCGCGCCCGCTTCGTTCCCGCTGCGTTTCTCCCGCTCCACCACCATCCCCACGTAGCGGTTCACCACGTCGCGCGGGCTGCCCTCTGCCTCCACGCGCCCGTTCAGCATCAGCACCGCGCGGTCGGCCAGCCGCTTCACCAGCCCGAGATCGTGCGACACGAACAGCACTGTCACCTTGCGGTCCTTCAGTTCTTCGAATTTATGGATGCAGCGGTTGGCGAAAATCGCGTCGCCAACGGCCAGCGCCTCATCCACTATGAGAATCTCCGGCTCCACATGGATCGCCGTCGAGAACGCCAGCCGCACGTACATCCCGCTCGAGTACTCCTTCACCGGACGCTCGATGAAATCTCCGATATCGGCGAACGCGGCGATTCGCGGGAAGGCGCGCTCGATCTCGGCCCGCGGCAACCCCATCACCTCGCCGCTCATCAGCACGTTCTCGCGCCCGGTGAACTCCGGATTGAAACCCGCGCCCAACTCCAGCAGCGCTGCCACTCGCCCCTGCGTCGCAACCCGCCCTCGCGTCGGCCGCAGAATCCCGCTCACGATTTCAAGCAGCGTGCTCTTGCCCGAACCGTTCGGCCCAACGATCCCCAGAATCTCCCCGCGCTCCACTTTCAGGCTCACATCCTTCAGCGCCCAAAAATCGGAATGCGCCCGCCGCGAGCCGAACGGCAGCAGTTCGAAAATGCGGTCGGATGGACGCCGGTACTGGTGAAACACCTTCCAGACGTTCTGTACCAGGACTGCGGCCAATGCGTTCTCCTGCCTAACGCGGAACCCCGGAGCGGAACTGTTTCGTCAGCCGCGCGAAGCGCTCCCCGAAGCGCCGCGCCTCTTCCCGTTCCTTCTCGCTGATGCCTTTGTCTTCCCCCGCCGTGGTCGCCTGCGCGCCGGTGGTGCCGTAGCCTTCTTCATCCACCCCGCCGATCACGATGAAGCGCATCGCCAGAAACGCCGCCACCGCCGAAAGCCGCGTCAAATCCTTCCCTGACGCCTCCGCCCCGCCGGTGCAGAACACCCCCGCAGTCCGCCCCTCACCCAACTCTTTGCCGGCTTTCGAAAGCGCCTCCCCCACACGCTCGACAAAACGCCGCGCTTCGGCGGACATATCCTGCCAGTACACCGGCGTGCCCAGCACAATTCCATCCGCTCTCAGAATGTCCTCCGCGCTCGCATCGGCCGTCTTGCGCACCACCACCTCAACGCCCGCCACGCGCGCCATGCCCTCGCGGACAGACTTCGCCAGCGTTTCCGTATTGCCTGTTGCGGAATGATATGCGATCAGAATGCGCACCGGCGCCGCCGTCGCAATCCATGGCGCGAGTGCGAACAGGAGGATCAGTTTCTTCACACAAGCCCTCCCATAAACTCTACAGGCTGGAAGCGTTACAGGACAACTGACAGGAAGGTTAACCTTGGAAGGAACTTCTGCGGCTGCTCCGCGGCGCCGGAATCGGATATCCGATCAGGCAGAACTGGTCCAGCGCGAACAACACCAGCGACTCCACATTCTCCGCCTTCGCCAGCCGCGCCTCTTTCATCCACGGCGACGTCGGGTCGCTGATGCCGATCAAATGCGCGCTCCTCTCCCGCGGAAAATTTCGGGCCAGCGGAGCCCGGATCGACATGAGGCACTTATCCAAGTCCCGGCCGTAAGTGAATCCGAAGCTCTCGGTCTTCAGACAGTCGAGCTTCTCCGGCGTCCAGTCGGCCGCGGGATAGTTGACTGCGGTGTTAAGCTCCGACTCGTTGACATCCAGCGGGTACAGCACCTCGAAACGGCAGTCCGGGAATGACTGCCGCACGTACGCCATCACCTCGTCGGTGAAATTTCCGATCAGCGTGGGAAGAAATGCGGCCTCGCGCGGATACTGGGCCACCGGCACCGTGTGCTCAGTGATGATCCCCATTTCCGTCCCGTACGCCGAAAAGAACGCCGCCTTGGTGTACTCGTCGTAGAACGGCATTCCCGATCGGTTGTCGCGGAAGTACCACCACTGGCACTCGCCGAACTGCAGGTAAGGCTGCATGCCTGCCTCTTGCATGATCTGCGCCAGGTCCCGGAACGCCTCGCGCCAGAATGCGATGCTGGCCGGCGAAAAATTCGTCTGCAGCGCCGGCGTATTCACCCACACGGGGTCGCCGGCCGGTCCGCGCTGCGCGATCCCCGCCTCCGGCGAATCGTCCCCGTGCTGCAATTCCATGCTCAGCGCCGCAACCGCGTCGATGCCGCGCGCCTTGAGCGCCACAAAAAAACTTCGCGTCCAGTCGCGTGCGGCGCGGTTCAATCTCGGCGTCGCGTGAAGGTCGGTGCGCCAGACTCCGTCCACTCCCCCGGCCAGTGTCGGGCCGCTCACGTGTACCGTGAACCCCGCCGAAGTCGTACTCGCGGAGATCGTTGCGTTGTTTCCATCTGTGCCCATCGATCGCGAGTACACCCGCAGCACGTTGCCCTCCGCCTCCGCCCAGACGGCCATGAATCCGCGGTTGAGCTTCAGTTCCAGGGCCTTCGCGACGGTCTCCGCGGTGTCGCCGATGTAGTGCAGGTGGCTTACGCTCACTGTGCTGCCCGGATCACCCAGCCGCCCGATCGTGACTTCCGTCCTCTCTCCCGGCCCGAACACCGGCGCACCCTCGAAAACCACCGTCGCCGACGCGTACTGGTGCCCGGCGCGAACCAGTTCGTAAAACCACATCGCCCCCACGTAATGGTTCTGCCGCCCTCGGAACCCAAGCGCGTCGATCGCCCAAGCCGTTCGTTCCGGCGCCAGGCAAATCGAATGGTCCGTGTCCCAGTCCGTGGCCAGCGTCGCCTTGTCGTCGGCCTCCACCACCCTTAGCTCGGCCGTCGGAATCGCGATCTCCAGAAAATCGAAGTAGAACGCGCTGCCCGCCGGCCCCTCGAACTCTATGGCCACCGTGTGTGTGCCCGGCTCAAGCGTCCCCAGCGGAGCGCGCACCAGAACGTCTTCGCCGGGGATCAGCAGGTCCATGGCAATCGGCTCGCCGCCATCCACCGAAACGCTGATCCGCCCGCCGTTGTACGCTCGCCGTGTTCCCAGGTAAAGCGAGTGCGCCGCCTGCGCCCGGTACGTGCAGCTCAGCCCCGCGCCCGCCGACTCCGTCCATCGGATCGTCCCGCCGGAAAAGTTGCCCCGCCCCGTGTTCCACTCGCCCGTGTAACTCACCTCCGGAGCGTCGTCCTCGATCCGCCGGCTGCCCGGACCCGCAACAACGTACGTTCTGTTGCTCCCGGTTACTGTCCAGTTACTAACTTCGACCGAAAACTCCGTCCGCTCAAATCCGCCGCGCTGGAAATCCGCCGCCCACGTCCACCGCATCTTGCGGACATTCGTCGTGGGCATCACCTGCCCCTCGATATCGGTCAGGTTTCCAAAGTTCAGATGCACCCGCCATTTTGACGGCGAAACCCCGCCGCTGAACTGCGCGTACCACGGCGTCCAGCGCTCGGTCCGCGCTCCGGACACGAATCCGTACACTCCAACGCGATTCCAGTTGGCCCCCGGCTCCGTCGCTGTCAGAATTAGCCGCGTACCCGATGCCGCCGCCCGCACGGTGCTCGAACCCGCATTGATCGCGCTCGCCAGGCCCGCCGCGGCGGTCTCCAGCGTGTCCCAGCCCGCCACCCAGAAGTTGTACTGCTCCTCCCCCCATGCCACCCCGATGTAATCGCCGCCGGTGGGTGTTCCTTCCAGTTCGAATTCCGCCGTCGCCGCCACGTAATCGCCTTCCACCGGAGTCGCATAGTCCCGCAGCCGCACCAGGCGCGGCATCGCCGCCCCTTCAATCCAGATCCGCAGATACGGCCACTCTACCGTCGGATACAGGTCCGAGTCCATCGGCATGCAGTTCGTGCGCACTTCATCGTAGGTGAGTTCTAATCCGCTGAGGTCTCCATCGGGAAGGTTGCGGAAGGCGGGATGTTCAAACACATTGTCGCGGTTCCATTCCAGCACCGCCCAGTCGAACTGCTGGCGCCAGCAGCCGGAAATCGTGAACCCCGTCGCGCTCGCGCCGCTCAGCGCCGCAATCGCCGACGGCCGCTCGAAATAGCATTGCAGGTCCTGGTCGGGCCGTAGTTTCTCAAGAACCATGCGCGCGCCTCACAGGCGAATCATGACGGTCAAGTCCCGCCCCGGCGTGGACCCCGGACTCTGCCCCACCGAAAGAATGTTCAACGTGATCTCGTCTCCCGCCGCCAGCGGGGCTTTACCAAAGCAGTTCACGTGGTTTGAGTACTTCGACCCCGGCTGAATCACCAGCAGGCAATACCGGTTGCCTCCGACCACAACCTCCATCTCAACCGGTTCCCCTCTTGGCGGCTCGTTCACCATCGCAGACACGTTCCGGACGGCGTGTGTCTCCTGCACGACAATCGGCGGCGCCGCCTTGGTCTGGATTGCCAGGTAGCCATCTACCTGAATCGTGTACTGCCCTCCGGATAGCGTCCGGATCCCGTCCTCAACCGTCCCCGTGTAGCACGCCATCCTCGTCGGGCTGTTTCCCTTGCTGTTTGTGACATACAGTTCCGCGGTCGCGATGCGCGCGTCGGCGAGTGCTATCGGGTAGCTGAAATTACCGCTTGCCGGGCTGCCGAAAAAGTCCCGCGGAAGCGGCACGACAAAGGTTTTCTTACTGAGGTGATAAACCGGCGTGCCCGCTGCGTGCTCCCTAGCATTCGAGCCCACCCCGCGCGTCACGCGGTACCGCAGACCTCCGTCCAACACTTCCTCGACCCGCATCACCTCAGCGTCGATCTGCAAAAGCTCCACGCTTCCGCCGTGTGCAGCCGTAAGCTGAATCTCCGTGTCTTCCGCCCCCACCGCAGCCTGGAGCTCCGTCGCCGCTGGGCTGCGTAGTTCATCCCAGTAATTCAATGTCAGTGTCGCCGACGAGATCGTCCGCGTGTTGGTCAAATCTGCGAACGCGATCGCCGTCAACTCCAGAATCCCTTTGCTGCGCAGTGAGATGCCGAACACCGGCTCGCCCGGCACGTCCGTGTCAATCGCCGCGCCGCCCCCCGTAATCCGCCAGCGCGTCAGCGGCGACAGTTCATAGCTGCACTCCCGCTCCAGCGCGTTCGCCGATCTGCCCGATACGTGCACCGTCATGCCAACCCGGTTCGGGATCTCGAATTCCACCGGGCTGCTGCTTCCCGTTGCCCCAAAACGCCAGCCCGATTCAGCAATCACAAATTCGCTCGTCACGTCCGGCACAACGGTCCACTTGGAAGCAACCGTCAGCACGCTTTCCGTGTTCGAACTGATTGCCCTCTCCTGCCCGGCTCCTCTGCCCCGCGTGATCCTCACGATCATCCCGCGGTACTGGTTCTCCACCATATTCAGCGTCGAGTTGCCGATCGTGTTTTCGGAGTAAGTTGTCGCTGCTAACTCCGGCTGGAGTTCGAACCGCCAGTAGAAGTTCGCATGGTCAAAGTTCTCGTCCGATGGCAAAAGCAGTTCCGCTTCCAGCCCGCTGTCCACAAAACTCGCTGCAATCGGCTGGTTCGAGGCGATCCGAAGCAACTGCTCCGGGTTCGCTCCGCGATACACATGGAACCCCACCGCGCTTTCGCTGAAACTCAGTTCCTTGAGCCTGACCGCATTCGTATTCGTCCCCGGCGGAATCGTCGCCCGCACAATGAACGACGTCTTGCCCTCGCCCCCGAGTGCATCCACCGCTGTCACCGCGTAGTACAGTGTCTGGTCCCCGGCAAGCGCCCCCCCATGCTGGTCCACGTCCGCAGCCAGGCTCAGCACCGGAATGCCGGCCCCCGAAAGCGTCGGCTTCACTGGCGCCGCAAATCCAACCGACAACGTCAAATTCGGGGCCCAGTCGGTTGATCCCGCGCTCTTCTCAACAATCTCGAACTGCGGCGCCCCGTCCTCATCCTTGATTTTTCCCGCCAGCGGCCGCGGGGTGCCCGTCCCGAATCCGGCCTGCCGGCCCGCCCGCGAGTTCTCCAGGCTGCCGTCGTCCGTGTACCACTCGTCCCGGTGAATCTGAGCGCTGATCTTCACCGTGCCGTAGTTGGCCCCGGGAGCCACCCTTAAGACCCGGAACGGCTCTCTGTTCAATCCCTCTTTCAAGTAAGTCACCGTGATTAGATCTCCGGGCCGCAGCGCGACTCCTTTTACGCTTGTCTCCAGGTCGATGTAACAATTCCCGTTGGTCGACTTATTCAAGAAGTAACTCGCAATCCGCGCCGCCTGGTTGAAATTGGCGATCCCAAGCGCCGGCAGCGTCAGACTCACCTCCTGCCCCGCCCTCGCCAGATCGTCCGTGTCTGTCAACGACAGGCTGTCTTGCTGGTACTCGTTGAACGCATCCTGGAACTCGACGCTCACCCGGTTCGGCGTCTCCGCCGTCCCCCTCGACCACATTCGCAGCGACGGCTCCCCGCTCTCCTTCCTTAGAATCCCGGAAAAACCGTTCGTTCCGTCTCCGAATTCGTAGCTCGGCCAGCCACCGTTGAGCGGCTCTCTGGCGTTGCTCCCGTAAGGCTTCACTGGTTGCTGGGCCGCAATCGTATCTTCAACCCTCAGCTCCAGCCGCCCGTTGATCCCGTACGTCAAAAGCATCCGGGCCCCGTTCCGTATCCCGCGGATCAAGTCCCCGGCGCTCCTCCGCCTCCGCACGACCAGGTTGCACTGGAACCGCGGGATCTGCACCGAGTTGCCGTGCAGGTCCCGCGCGGGAATCAACTCGCCGCATACCTGCGCCGCCCGCCCGAAACTCGGCAGATCGATCTCCTCCAGCGTCCACCCGCAACGCCTCAGCACGTCCAGCAGCACCCATGCCGGGTTATTTGTAAAACCCTCGCCAAGGTAACTCCCATCCGGCCCGTACTGATCCAGCCGCAGCCCCTCGACCAGCACTTCCACCTGCGGCAGCGAGCGCCCACTGCTCACTTTGTTGGGCACCACAACCGAGAGCGCCGCCATGCTGCCGTAAGGATCGCCCAGCGGATTGCCCGCCGCATCCACGAAGTCCAGGTTGAATCCCCCCGTCCTGCCGCCCAGGGTGATCACATTGAACCAGCCCGTCGCTGTCATGTCGGCGCCGGCCCGCCCCTCCGGGATTTCCATCCCGTTCACAACCACCTTCACGACGGACTGCATTTCGCCCATCCCCAGCAGCACTTCCATGCGCGTAAGGTTGCCGTCGTTCTTCGCGAACACTACCGGAGGCGTGTACCACGCCGTCCCGTACACCAGCGGAACATAGTCGTTGTAACGCGCTTCGTTACTAAGTGGCTCGGATACGTGCCAGCCCTTTTCGCCGTAACTCCTTACCACTGTGCTCGACGGCACGAACTCTATCCCGCCGTAACGCGCCGTGGGCCGCCCGCTGCTGTCTTTCGCAAACATCCCCCGGGCACGGCACGCGGCCGGCGTATGGTCGCACCAAGTGAACGGCGCGCCCTCGTTCAGATTGCCGGCCCCTTCCGCCTGGTCCGCCGAGTAGCCGCAGCGGTACAGCGGCGAGTACTTTCCGCGCTCTCCTCCCCGCACTGCTTCGCCCCGCTGCACGGCATTTTCGGGAAACCGCCACGGGCATCGCTTCTCAATTCGAACATCCGGCAGAAACACGCGCTGCAGCCCAAGCCGGTTGTTCACCGTCAGCCGCATCCTCGACTCGGTGATTTCTTCCGGCGCTTCCACAATCCCCCGCAGCAGAACCGCACTCTCGGACACCGCCGCCCCCTGCTTCAGGTCGAAAAACACGAACCGCACGGTGATCTTGCTGCCCTTCCACCCAGTGCTCCGCTCTACTTGCGAAAAGTGCGAGTCCGCGTTCGCCAGCTCCAGCGACACCCGCGCCAGCGCGTCAACCCCTTCCCCCGACCCCGTTCGGAACTCGAACAGGTTGTGCCGCAACACCCGCGCTTCGTACGGATGCCCCTCGTAACTGACGCCGTGCGTGCTCCACCGCTCCACCGCCCCCGTGGGCAGTTCGCAGTCGAACAGCAGCAGCGGCGTTTCGGTGATGCTCCGCTCTTTGATCTCGCTGATGGTCGCCATCACTGCCTCACCCGAATCCGAACCGTACACGCGTTGTCGTTTACGCCATGCGCGATCCGCACAAGTTCATCCTGGGCAAACCACGCGCAATGCACTCCGCCGCGGCTGGTCGTCTTTTTGTATTTCGATGGCCCTACTTGCGGCTCTGCCTGAAATCCGAACAACTCCACCGCGCTCCCCGGAGCGATCCGCGCCCCGAACTCCACCGTCTCGTCCGCTGCATGGAGGTTCGCGCTCAGTTCCACCCGCCGCCAGGCCGGCCCGATGGCCGCCGCCTTTTCCACTGCCGCGCTCGGCGTGCTCACAAACAACTTCACCGCGCCCGGCTCCGCGCTCCTCGCGTAAACGCTCAGGCAGTACCCGTACCATCCCGGAGCCGCCAGGACCTGCGACACCTTCCCCTCACCCGCTCCAACGTTCATAGCCGCGCACGCGCCGAATCCGCCCAGCGGGTCCTCGTGCCCCTTCGCAATACTTACTCCCTCCGTTCTCTCCCACACCGCCGCACTCAAGTTTTCGCTCCAACTTAGTAAGTTGCCGAATGGATCCAGAAATGTGAACGTGCCCAGCCTGCCTTCCACGGCCTCGAACAATTCCTCGATCGCTTCCCATTCCGAGTCCGTAAGCCCCTTCAACTCCAGGACCCACTCCAACTCGCTCGCGGCCGCGTCTCCGAGCTTTACCGTCCTCCCGTCCTCGGCCTCGTTCACCACCGTCCGCCGCTCAATCCCCTTCCTCCCGGGAAACTGGCTGACCGCGCCTGTCAGTAACTGAGGAAAGCAAAGCATCTCAAACGTTCTCCCTTACCACCAGCACCGTCCGCCCGCGCGTTTCTCCGAGTAGTTCCACCTGGAATTCATCGTTCTCCAGGTTGCAATCCGTATGCACGTTGCCCGTCCACGGATCCTCGAAGGAAAACCTCCCGAGCCGACCTTGCGCCGCGGCAAAGAACTCCTCCAGCCGCGCGATCTCCGTTTCGTCCAGCAGATCCAGCCGGATGACCCAGCGCCGCACCGGCGCGCCCCGCTTGCGGTATCGCTGGTCCGTCCCATCGACAAACTTCAAAACTTTCGTCGCGTACGACAGCGCTCTGCCGGCCGGATATTGCGCTACGGCTCCCGTCTTCAATCTCGGAAACGCGTTCATAAATCGTTCACCACGTCGTTGAGCGCGTGTGAGTTCAGCATCGCCTCGCGAACCGCTCGCGCGATCTCCTCGCTGTGGTCCAGAAATGAACGGCTGTCCATCGCCTGCACCTGTATGGTGATGTGCTGGCCGCCACCGTCCGGCTGATACTTTCTCGCCTCGTCCGCTCCGCTTGCCGAAATGCTCCCCTCGAAACTGATCGAAGCCGGCTTTGTATAGGGCGTGAGCACCGTCACCGGTTCGGACTCCTCTCGGCCGAATAACTTCACCAGCCCGCTCACCAGCGGAACCAGCCCCAGCCCGCTGCCGATCACCTTCGAAAAAATGTTCCCGATTCCCCCGGCCGAAACGCCACCCCCTGCCGCTCGCGCGATCGTATTCTGCAAAATCGCCTGTGTGTTCTGGGCCACCGCATCGGCCTGAGCCTGGCTCGTGAGTCTCAGTTGTTCAAGTTGCGTCGCGAGTTGCCCGCCGCTGTCCCCCCCGGTCCAGCCCGAACGAGCCGCCACGTCCCTCACCAGCCCGTCCAGCACCTCCGCGATGCTCCGCCCCGAACCCGTTACCGGCAGCACGATCTGACTGTTACTCCTGGCCACGCCTCACCTCTTCCGCTAACTCAGTCTCCAGCACAAGCATCGCCTCCACTTGCCGCGCCGTCATTTCCTCCACCCGCGGATACCCAAACCGCTTCCACACGTGGAACTCTTCCACCCACGCAAGGCTCTCCGCGGTGATATAGGATTTGGGACACTCTTCCGTCGCCACGTTTCCGCGAGCCCAGACCACCCGCCTTTCGGCCGGCCCGCTCCCCCTCAACCATCCGCAGCGACGCTTTTTCTCCAGCCCGCTCTTTCTGCATTCGTCGCACTTCCACGCGGCTGGATTTGAATATTGGAAATGGAAGGCGACCCTCAGTTTTTTCGCTCTTCCTCGCTCAACCCGTACTCGCGCTTGATCGCAGCCAGCGCTTCGCGGCACAGCTCCTCCGGCCCGGCCTCGATCAACCTTTCCGGAGTCGCGGGCTCCCCATCCAGCTCCAGTCCCTCTATCCGTACAAGGCCCCACCGCAGATACAGCTCGTCGATCTCGCTCGTCAGCAGAGCCGCCTCCAGCTTCTCCCGCGAATCTCCTGCCGCCAGGCACTCTGCCTTGCCAGCCACGTCGCGCAACCTCCGCAGTAACTCCATCCGCCGCCCGAACGACGCCCGCGCAATCGTGAACGTCACTCCTGGAATGGTTTGCGCTGCGACTCTGATTTCTGTCTCGTAGTTCATGTTTTTTCCTATCCGAACGCGATGTACATCTCGTCGTCGCCCGTCCCCTGCGCGCGGCAGCCCGAAAACCGCCACTGTAAGCGGTTATCTCCATCGTCGAACTCCGGCACCTCGGGAACCACGCTCTTCAAGTAAGTTCCGAATAAGTGCCCGGGCTGCTCCCCAAGCTGCCACATGATCCCGATCGGCGACACTTGCCGCGCCGCCTGATAAAGCGCCCTCGTCGCCTCGTCGTCCCTCTCGTAGAGATCGAAGTCCACCGACACCGTCCGCATTCCGGCCGAAATGCACCGCGGCCCGTCGCTCCCGAATTCTTTCCGCTCGGTGTCGATGTCGTTGTCCAGCGTCAGCTCGGCCGCCGTGATCGTGTAAAACCGCTCCGGCAAATTCCCCAGCCAAGCCTGCCCCAGGTGCCCCGGAATGATCGAGTAGTCGAACGCGTCAAGCGGCGGCTCCGGCGGAAAGCTCATCAGCTCTCCCTCGCCTTCCATGAAACTCGCGCTGTCGATAAGGTCCTTCGCAGTCCCACTGAACCTGAACTCGTGATAGTCGCTGTTCACGCGAACCTGCATTCTGTCCACCGCGGCGCCGCTCAGGATTCGCTGCACCGCCCCGGCCGGACCCCAGTAGTCGAAAATACTCACCGTACTCAGATCGGTCGCCAGCCCGTAAGTTATCGTCGGCCCGATCGGCGTGCCCTCGCTCGGCAGCAGTGAAAACGGCGCGTTCAGTTCCACCGTGGACCCGTCCACGATCGACGCCACGAACCGCAGCTCGCCCCCGAACGTTACCGCCTGGCCCACCGTGAGCCCGTGCCCGCCCTGGAACGTCAGCAGCTTTGCATCGGTGTTCACTCCGGCGATGCCCCCTGCAAAATACACTGGCGGCGCTCCCAGGCTTGCCTGGAACAGCGGCCCGTATCCCGGCTCCGCGTCCTGTCGCGTCCAGCCTGTCATGTATGTCGTCAGCTCAAACGTTGTTTGTTTTCTCAGCCCGGCGGGCCACCCCGGAAAGGTCCGTGTTCCCGTCTTGTCTCTCCGCTCCGCCCGTACGCGCCGCTGCCTGGTTGCCAGCTTCACTGCTGGAAACCGGTTCGAGCCGTCGATCATGGGTACCTGCCCATAACTCAGCTCGAGCGCCGCGTACAGCCGGTTTTCGTTAGAAGATATGTATCCGCACGGCATAAAATTCAGTTCGCTCCCGCCGCTAGTAACTTACTTCCACCTCAAACAGCACCTTAGCCGACTGTAGAAAGTTTTTTCCCCCGTGCTTGATCGGGCCGAACTCCACCTTGTAGCCGCCCGTATAGAACATGCCGCCTCCCCAATCGCCCCGGCTCGCATCCAGCACCTCGGTAACCGCCCCGGTGTAGTATTCCAGGCTGCTCGACACCTTCTCCAGGCGGTCGTGAGTAACCCTCACCTCCACCACCATGTGCGCCTTCCCCGAAAACGTGCGGAATTTCTCCTTTTGCAGGTTCGCCAGCGTTTCGCAATACGTGTAAATGGCAGGATAGGCCACGCCCGCGGACCGTTCCGCCGTCGCGCTCGCAACGTTCAGAGCCACAACCTGGCTGGGATCGATGGGCGCCAGTTCCACGCGCTCCCGCTCCGCAATGGCTGCCACCGCATAGGGGAGCCCTGTCGCGGCCGTCATGATCTCCTGCACTCTGCGTGTTACCGCGCTTCCCAATACCGCCATCCTCTTACCCTCTCAGCAGCGCGCGCCCGGGCCGCAGAATCGTCTCCGGTTTCTGCCCGTCGCCCGGCAGTGCGCCCTGTACGATGCCCGTCGCCGGAGCCGTCCAGATCTCGTTCACCTTCAGCGGGCCGGCGTTCTGTAATGTCTGCTCCTGCGCCGAAAACCCTACGTAGACGTTCCACCCCGTCGCGCATGCCGGAGGCCTCACCGGTTTCACCACCGGAATGTTTCCCGAGGGCACACTGACTGTCGCAATGTCGCTCGGGCTGCCCTCCTCGCCTTTTGCGTTCCGCCATGCCATCCGCACGTAATAGGTCGCCGCTCCTGCCGCTGCTGCCGGAGCGTAACTGAGCTCGGGCTTTTCCGCCCGCGGAATCGGATTGAAAACCACGCCCAGCCCCGTTTGCAGCAGCGCCTCACGCGCCCACGCGGCCAGTCTCTTGTACTCGTTCCACTTTCCCAGGTAGCGGTCGTTCAACTGGCGGTGATAGGCGTCCCGGTGAATCAGCGCCAGCGTGTGAAACACGTGCCATTTGCGCAGCGGCCCGGTCACCGCGACGTTTGCGAGCCCCGCTGCCCCCTCGCGTCCGGCCAGCATTGCTTCCAGCTCGATCCCCAGTTCGTCCTGCGCCAGGTTCAGCTTCACCGTCAGGTCGATCTGCTCGGTCGCCGCCAGTTCGAGCACTGACGACTCGTACGCAATCAAGTCCTCGATCCTGGAAACCGCACCATCCGTAAATAACGCCATGGCCTCACCCGTTACGCCTTCTGCCGCGCGCCTTTCAAGGCACGAAGATCCGCTTCCGAAATCACCGTGATCTGCATGCGTTTCGCTGCGGCTGCTTGCGCTGCGGCCCGGCTCGCCTCGGCCCTCTCCTCGCGAAAGGCCTTGGCTTCTTCCGCCGTCGCCAGCCTCGCCGTTCCCTGGACCACCATCTCCGCCGCCAGCCGGCGGGTTACTTCGGTTTTCACCCCGGCGCGTCCGCCGTCCGGCGTTTCCTCGCTCACCACCACCACATGCGGCTCTTCGAGTGTCGCCTCCAGCTCACTCACTTTCTGGTAGTAAACCTTTATGTTCATCTCCCTCTCCCGAATCCGGTTGTCACCTTGCTAAACATGCGACCCGGCCCGCCTCGGCCGGGTCGCGGCTGTAAGTTGCTTGCTAAGTCGGTTAGCTGTTCACCTGAACGCCGAACCCGTTCCGCAGGACTCCGACCCCGTACAGCACGTCTACCGTGAACTGCTGGGCCAGCGTGTTCGGCTGATAGCTCAGCGTCACCCGCATTCCGAAGTTGCCCACTTCCGCGTATTCCGCGATCGCTCCGGTTCCCGGCAGCGGTTGCGGCAGCCGGCGAATGACCAGGCCCAGCGCGCTCCGGGCGAACGCCAGGTTGTGCGTCGTCACCGGACCGCTTCCAGTCTTCGCCACGAACTGCGAACGGAACACGTAAAAATCTTTGATCTTACCGACCGTCCCGTCCACCAGCGCACGAAGACCCGCATCGCCGGCCTTCTCGTACTCGCTGAACCTCGGTATCTGACGCAGCGCCGAGTATGTCGCCGAGTCCACCACCAGGTACTTCGGCTCGCTCGCCGGCACTTTCGCCTCGAAGAGCGCCGTTTCCGCAGCGTCGATCACTTCCTCGGTGATTGGCGTGCCCGGCGTCCCAACCGGCGTGTTGGCCGTAAACCGGCTGTACAGGTTCAAAAGATCCGTCTCGATCTTCTCGGCCAGGGCGATCATCGCCGGCTGCATGTACAGCTTCAACAGGTCCGGAACCGCCAGGACTTTCGTCACGTCCGGCACCTGGAAGGTCGCCTCGGCGTGCGTGTCGAGCACGATCTGCGCGTTGCCCAGGCTCGGGTTCTGCGGCTGCACCGTACCCCCCTCTGCCAGGTTGTGGGCCTCCAGGACCGGAGGAATCGGCACGTTCACCGTATCCCCCGACTGGGCCAGAATTGGTTCGAAGTCGCGATTCACCAGGTTCCCCATCACGAGGTTCCCCATCAGTGCCGGCAGGGCGTCCACCGCCACCATTTTGACGATCGCGTTAGCTACGTTTGTTGAAGTAATTGCTGGCATTCTGTCTCCTTCTTACTCCCCTTCTTTCTGATCTCGTTACTTCACTTACACTCCCCGCAACGTCTGCGACGCGATCCTCACAATTTCCTGCCGGATCTGTTCCGCTTCTTCCGAGCTCATCCCCGGCCTGATCTTGTCCAGGTCCGCCGCCCCATTTCCCAACACCGGCGGTTTCGGTGCCGATGCCGCGCCCGAGCCGCCTGCGATCCGCGCCGGCAAAAACTCCGGGTTCTCGCCCAGGAAGTGCGCAAGGTATTCCTTCAATCCCATCTCTCCCTGCTCCCCTCGCGCCACCAGCCGGCCGTCCTCCGTCCGGTAAATGTCGTCCTTCACCGCCCGGAATGCTACGTCCACCTTCGCCACTCCCATTCGCTGCAATTCCGCCCGGATCGTGGCTGCCCGGTCGGTTTCTTCGGCGATCTGCCGGCTCCGCTTGTTCTCCTCCACCAGTTCGTTGAGCCTGCGCTCGAGTTGTTCCCTGCGCTTCCGCTCCTCGATCAGTTCGGCTTTGTAAGCCGGCTCCGTCTTCAACTGCTGTTTCTTGACAAACTCCTCGATCGTCTCCTGAATGACCTCCCGGATGTCGTCTTTGTTGTTGTTTTTCTCCACCGTCTCAATTTGTTCGTCCATCTCTCCCCTTTACACTCCTTCAGCGCTTATAGCGACTCCTCGACTTCCCTCGCGATCTGATCTTTGACGTCCTGCCTCGTGTCGCACAGATACTTGGAGGCGAGTCTCTTGAACACTTCCTTCTTCAGCGTCGGCGACTGTATCCCGAGCTCCAGCAGCCGCCGCGCGTCCTCCAGCTCGCTGCTGAAATCTCCTACGTCGAACTCATCCAGCCCCGAAACCCCGATCACCAAACCGTCCTGCCGCGCCGCCTCGATCGCCCTCAGCACGCGCTTCATCGTGTCTTTCACCGTGTCCCCGTACCCCCGGAGCACCTCGTTGGTAATCGTGAAGTCGCGCTGCTTGCTCAACCCCGATTGCGGCGTCCGCGCATCAACCGCCTGCGGCATCAGGTAGCACACCCGGTAAATCTCGTCTTTCAGCCGGTTCAGGTTTTCTACTGCGAGTTGATAGACGTGCCCCTCCGGCTCCGTCCACCCGAACCGGTCCCCCGGAGCCAGTTGGATGTAATACGAGTCCCCGACAATCTGCTTCCACTCGCGGTCCGAGTACACCACCGGCATCGCGAACAGCCCCATCGTGAGCGCCCAGGCCAGCGCGTTCGACTTATTGAAGTGCTCAAGCTGCAGCAGCGCCGCCTTGTTCATCAGCGCCAGGCCTTCCGTCACCCTCATCTCGAACAGCGGAACCTGGCGCAGGCCCGCCAGCCCGTGCCGCCCCTCATCTACTAACACCGGCTTCGCCGTCTGCCCCGGTCCGGCGCTCGTAGCCCGGTAACTCCGAAAGTGCTCCTTGTCGTAGTACAGCCACCGGGTCTCAGTGGCCGCATCCCCGCTCCCGTCTCTGCTCTGCGTCTGCCTTGACGTCCGCAGGACAACCCACTCGAAATTCCCATCGTCGTCGAAGTCCCAGTTGATGAGGTCTTCCGAACGGTAGTCCACCAGGTACGCCCGAGACGCTCCCATCGCGTCCTCTTCAGCCCGGTTTGCCGCCGGCTTCGGCATCCGCGGAAAGTCCACCAGGATGTACGCCGCGCCGGTCACGAGCATCTCCACAAACTGCCGCCGGAAAAAGTCGCTCAGCGCAGTTTGCTTCCGGTCGCAGTCTTCCGTGAACTCGCAGAAGAACGCCCGCCCGGCATCGTTTTCCCCCTCGAAGCTCAGGTTCGGCTCCCGCCGGAACAGCGTGGCCGCGTACCAGTCGATGATCGAGCCGATGTAGTTCTCGTAATACACTCGGCCGAGCCGTTCCGCGTAAACGTCCAGTGGCTCTTTCTGCCGCCGCGTCAGGTACGCCTGCGCGTTTGCCTTAATCTGCTCGCCGCCGGTGTACAGGTCCCGGTAAGTCTGCAATATCGCTTTCCGGCGCCTGTACTCCGGGTGTTCCCGATCGATACTCACCATGTTTCCCTGTCCTGTTCAGATCAGCCGCTGGTTCCGCTCGCCCATCGGCGTCTGGGGACGGCATTCCTGCCAGATCAGATATCCCAGCGCGTCCGATAAATGAGTCCGTCGCGGGTTCTTATCTTTATCAATTACGTTGCTGTCCGCCTTGTAACTTACTTCCTCGAAATCCTTGATCAGCTCAACGCATTTTCTATTCACGACTAAGTGCCGCTCCCCCGCTGCCGTCTTCAACTTCGCGTTGACCAGCCCGACCCGCTCCCGGACTAACGGGTTCGAACGCGGGACTTTGTAACTGACGTTTATGTATCCCGCGCGGCGGAAGAACTCGCGGATCATTGTGTAGTCCGTCGTCCCGGTCGTCTGCATCCGGCTCCCCGAGGCATCCCCGTAGATGCAGATCCCGGCGGCGTGCCTCGGGAATCGCGCCTGGAATTCCTCGCACGCCTCCTCCGTGGTCGCCCTGCTGATCACGATCTCGTCCACCACCTTCACCACGCCATCCGAAATCTGCGCCACCACCGAGCTCATCGGGTCCACGTTGAAGTCCAGCGCCCAAAGCAGGGGCAGCCTCGGATCGACCTCTACATCGGTCACGTGCTCCTCGCGCCGGAAGGCGTGATACACCAGCCCGCCGCTGATGTTCAGGTACTGCCCCAGCACTTCCTGCCGGTAGAATTTCTCGTCGTAGCTGCACCGCAGCCGCTCGTAGAAGTCCGGCACCCGCTCCAGCAGAAACCGGTTCTCGAACGGCTCCGCCACGATTGCTTCGTACCCCTCCACCGGGTTCGCCAGAAAGCGCCGGTAGACCCAGTCAAACCCCTTCGGCGTCCAGACCCCGAAGCCGCACAGCCGCTTCGCCTTCGGGTCCCGCAGCCTGCCTTCGAGCACTACCCAGGCCTGTTCCTGGCAGTAAGTAAGTTCGTCCACTCCGAACCACGCGAGGTTAGTTCCTCTTAGCCGCTCAAACTCATCCACCGCCCGGAACAGTATTCTCGACCGCGTATCTCGCATGATCACCGTGTTTTCCGCCTTGTTGTGATCGTACGGAATACCGTTTTTTTCGAGAATTTCGAACAGCGTGCTCTGCGTCGCGTCACGCAGCATCGGGTAAGTCGGCGCGCCCAGCAGTCCGGTCCTCCCCGCGTTGATATAGCTCAGCTTGATAGCTTCCTGGCACAGCGCCTGGCTCTTTCCCGATCCGATCGGGCCCGAAAATCCTTTGAACCGCGCCGCCGATTTGTGAAACCGCGCCTGCGATGGCAGCGGCGTATGCTCTATTTCTCGGATGCACAGTCCTTTTCGTCCGGCTCGACCCATGAAACCCTGATCTCCTTCGGCTGCTCTTTTTCCGTCAGTTCCTTTTCCAGTTGCAGCAGTCGGATATAGTCCCCCATGCTCGCCTTCAGCTCGTCGGCTTCGAGCTTCTCTTCAATTCGCTCGATCACCTGGCTGATCATCTTCGCTTTCGATTTTCTTCGTGTACGTTTCTTCTTTGCGCCTCCTCGCGCTGTCCTGTTTGTCTCCCCCCCGCCGATGGCACCCATGCGTTTCTTTCTCACCCCAGAACTTACATCCGCCCGCGTGCGGTTTCTCCACACGCGTTTGGCCAACTTTTTGAAAACACGAAGACAAAATTACGCACTTGGCCGTGACCCTCCCACCGCTGCGCGTATGCGCGCCTCGCTTTGGGGTTGACACGCCGCCTCCGGCGTGCAATCTTAGACAGTGCCTGTCTGGCTGGGTTTATATCCAGGAGGGATTCATGAGCCTGAAGATTTCTGTTAGACAAGTGGGTAGTGTCGCGGTTCTCGACCTCAGCGGCCGCATTACGCTCGGCGAGGCGTCGGGCTCGCTTCGCGACACTATCAAAGACCTGCTTTCGAAGGGTCAGAAGAACGTCATTCTCAACCTGGCCGATGTCAGCTACATTGACAGTTCCGGCCTTGGCGAGCTCGTCGGCGGTTTCGCTACCGTGAGCAATCGCGGCGGGAGCCTCAAGCTGCTCAACGTGCAGCAACGGGTTGACGAGCTGATGCAGATCACCAAGCTGTACAGCGTGTTCGAAGCTTTCACGGATGAGGCCGCCGCCGTCCAGAGCTTCCAGCCCCGCGCGGCATCTGTATAGTCAGCGAGCGCCCGGGCGCCGCCCCAGCGCGGCGCCTTATCGAAGTCTGTTCAGCAGAGCGACAGCGCTTTGGATGTCCGCCAGCCGCGCCGCGCGATCCTCCGTTTCCCTCTCGATGTTCAACTGCCCGCGGTAGCCGATCTCCTTCAGCTTCGCGATGAAGCGCTCCATCCCCACCGAACCCTGCCCAAGCGGTTTTTCAACGCCCAGCGAACCAGCCTTCGCGGGCCAGTCCCCGTCCTTGCAATGCACGGAAATCACCACCGGCCCCAGCACATCGAGCGCCTCGATCGGATCGCCGGTCCCGTACAGAATCATGTTTGCCGGATCGAAGTTGACTCGCAGGTTCGGCCGCCCCACGTCTCGCAGAAATTTCATCAACACGTGCGCCGGTTCCTGCCCCGTTTCGAGCGCGAATGTCTGCCCGTGGCGCGCGGCGTAGTCGCATACCCGGCGCACCATCTCCCGCACCGCCTTGTAGTCCTCATTCGCCGTATCCTCCGGCACAAAGCCGATGTGGCACGCGATGCTGCCCACCCCCAGCGCCGCCGCAAAGTCGCTGACGGCGTACGTGCGCCGCTCCCGCTCCTCGCGCGTCGCCCGCGGGATGAACCCCACCGTCTGCTGCACTGTGGCAATATCGGCATAGCTTTCCCCGCTGTACGCCGCGAACACCGTCGCCAGCCGGAACTCCTCGGCCGCCAGCGCTTCCTTCCACGCCGCCGCGGCCGCCTCGTCCAGCTTCATATCCCCGGGAACGCCCAGTTGCCCGCAGCGGATCCCCAACGACTTCACCTCGCACAGCGTCTCGCGCGGGTCGCCGCCCGCCCAGAACATCAGTCCGACTTCCCTTTCCGCTACAGCCTGCATGCGATCTTCTCTCCCTTTCTCTCCCGCGCCTCCGCGATCATTCGCGCCAATTTCACTGCCGCGGCCGATTCTTCCGGCCGGCAGAACTCCGGTTCCTTGCCCTCAGTGCAGCAACTCACGAAATACTCGATCTCGGCCTGGTACCCGTCCACATCCGGAAGTGTCAGCGCCTGGCACTCTCCATCGGCCCGGTAGAGCCTCGGAGCCACACCCGCGGAATTGAACTCCACCGTCCCGCAGTCGCCCACGATGGTGTACTCCATCGAGAACGGAAATGCTTTCGGATGGTGCCAGCCGCCGGACACCACCACGCCGCCTATCTCGGGATAGAACAGTTCCGCCGTCACCCAGTCGATCCCGCGCGCCAGGTCCTCGTGACCCACCGCGGAAATGGCTTCCGGCTGGCCGAACACGTGCAAACACCAGTCGATATCGTGGATCAGCAGGTCGAACACGCCGCCCCCGCTGACCTCCTTTTTTCCCAGCCACTGACTCCAGGCGGGCGCAGCGCAGCGCCGGCGCAGAATGGCGGCCCGGATGGGCCCCAGTTCTCCGTCTTTGATCATCTTGGCGGTAACGCTGTAACTCGGTATGAACCGGACCACTTGCGCCGCCATCAGCACGCGTCCGTTCTCCCTGGCTGCGGCAATCATGGCGTCCGCTTCCTCGCCGCACAGGGCCATGGGCTTTTCCACGAGCACGTGCTTGCCCGCTTTCAGCGCCGCGATGGCCACCGGGGCGTGCAGATCCGTCGGCAGGCAGATATCCACCGCCTCGATGTTCGGATCCTCCAGCGCGGCGTATGGATCGCTGTACCGCGCCAGGGCGGAAAAATCCATCCGCTCGCCCGGCCCGCCGATATTCCCCTGCACATCGGTCAAATCGCCCTCGAGCCGTTTCGGAATATCGCACACCACCGCCGCAAGCTCGGCCCGCGCCGTCTTCTTCCAGGCCTGCAGATGGGTGCTCCCCATGAAGCCCAACCCAAACACACCGATTTTCATAGGAGCAATGGTATCAGAGAAGCGCCTTTTACTCCATGGACCGGAGGGTTAAATGCGAGCGGCGGGCAGCGCGCTCACACCGACATATCAACGATTTCGAAGGAAAACCGCTCCGGAGGCAGCGAGGCCACGGGCTCCGGGGTCAGATCCGCCCAGGTCTTGTATGCCGCCGAAGCGACAGTGGTCTTCAGAAAGAACAGAAAGTGGTCCGAAAAAAACGAGATGGGGGGAGGCTGGCGGAACGTCAGGCGCAGCCCCACCGCCCGCTCGAGATCCACTTCCTTGATTAGCACCTGTTTGTCCGCCAGCAGCGTCACAAAGCTCCGCCGCCCCGCGTGCGGCCACACGTCCGGGCACAGCAGATTTCGCAATTCCAGCCGGCTCTCGAAAGTCGTCTCGCACTGCCGGATCCATTCCAGGATGGAGTCCCCCCATTTCCAGTGCGTTATAAGCCCCAGGTACTGCTCTACGAGGTTGATCGCCAGGTCCATACGGCGGCGCTGCGTTTCGATCTCCGCTGCCGCCCAGTCCTCTGCCGGCAGGTCGGCAATCAGGCGCTCGGATTCCACGATGTCACCCGCCATATCCACCACCCGGTCCAGCCGCGAAACCGGGTCCGCGCGGATCAGCAACGGCGGAAGTTCGTGAGTTCTATCCCCAGCAATCTCAACATATTGGCGGCCTCCGACAATATCCATAATCGTAGCCCGTCTGCTATAATTTGACGCTCCTTGCCACCCCCAAGTTGCGGCCTGCTTGGGCGCTCTCGCCCGCTTTCGACTGCGGGCGCGCATACCGGCAGTATGATTTGCTATCATGCTCCCGCATGGGCGAATATTCAATAGGTGTTGATCTTGGCGGAACGAACCTCCGGGCTGCGGCCATCGATCGCAACGGAAAAGTGCTGCAGAAGATTGAAGGCGCCACCCAGCTTTCCGCCGGCAGGGACGCGGTAGTCTCGGATATTGTCGCGGCAATTGTAAAGCTCCGGGCGACTATTGGGGTCGAGCGCCTGGTCGGAATCGGCATCGGCATTCCTGGTTTCATCATCATGGAAAAGGGCCTGGTGACCGACTCCCCCAATCTGCCCGCATTTCATAATTTCCCGATCCGCGATGAAATCGAAAGGCTGCTTCAGTCACCCGTTCTACTCGAAAACGATGCCAATGCCGCGGCGCTGGGCGAAAAGTGGATGGGTGCCGGCCGCGATGTCCAGGACCTTGTCCTGCTGACCCTTGGAACCGGCATCGGCGGGGGCATCATCTGCAACGGTAAAGTGCTGCACGGCTTCGTCGGCATGGCCGGAGAACTGGGCCACATAACGGTTGTCCCCGGCGGCAATCCCTGCGGCTGCGGCAACAACGGCTGCCTCGAAAAACACGCCTCGGCTACCGCAATTACTACGATGGCCAGGTTGATGGGACTCGGCGAAAACCTCACGTCCAAACAGGTTTATGACCTCGCCATCGGAGGCGACCAGAAAGCCAGGGTGGTGTTCGAACGGATGGGAATCGCGCTCGGAACAGCGCTCGCCGCTCTCATCAATATCTTCAATTTCCCGCTGTACCTGTTGAGCGGCGGCGTGCTCGGCGCCTGGGACCTGTTCGCGCCGGCGATGTTCGAAGAGGTGCGGCGCCGCTCCGTCGTGTTCCGAAGCACGGAAACCCGCATCGACAAGGCCACGCTCGGAAACGAGGCCGGCCTTTTCGGAGCGGCCTATCTGCCCTTCCAGGCGCGCATCATCACCGCGGAAACCACCACGGTCTGACGCTGTCTGTTAGAGGTTCGCCTCACGTGAGCAGGAGCGGCCGCTAATTACGGCCGCCGTGCAATAATCTCGAAGTTGCTTCCGATTCTGCGCAAGACCGGCACGCGCAGCAGCCAATCATCCAACCGGCGCGCGCAGACATACCCGAACCGCCATCCTGGAAACAAGCCCGCAAGAGGAGATGACCCAAAATCATACATCTCGCTTCGGACCTCAAACCCCGCGCGCCGGAACAACCCGGCTGTCGCTTCCGGCGACAACTCGCGCTCACCCTCGGTTTGATATTTCTTCATCAGTCCAGGGATGAGCAGCCGCCCCACGGCTCCCGAAAGCCGGCGTGCGTTAGGGTCCAGGGAGTAGAAGATGCCGCGCGGTTTGAGCAGGCGCCACACCTGGTTTGGGAGCTCCTCGAGATCCCTGTCCTGCAAGTGGTGCAAAAAGAATATCGCGATGATGAGGTCGAAGGCGCCTTCCACGGAAGCTGCCGTACCCTCGATAAACCGCGCATTCGGCTGCCCCAGCCTCGCGGCGTCGGCACATGCCTGCTCGACCGCCTTCGGCGACAGGTCCACTCCAATGATCTCCGCCACTCTGGGCGCAAGCAGGAGTTCAGTGTCGCCGATTCCGCAACCCAAGCTAAGGACGCGAGATAGCGGGCCAGCATTGGTCAAACGGCAGATTCGATCCACCACGTGCCGCCGAAGCGCCCGGACGGCAGGCTTGGCGAAGTGCTCTTGCGCGAAACCCGAATACAGCTTCTCGTGGTACGCAAGCTCGGCTTCGAGGAGGCGGTCTCCTTCGTTCACCATGGTGCGCGCACTAATGCTAGTGATCCTCGCTCTGGAGAAGGCCGCCCAGCGCTCCAAGCGGGCCGCGCTGGTCTCCCCCAGTGTTGAGCGGGCCCATCTCCCGCCGCAACTTCTCCAGCGTCATGCTCTGGATGATGACCTTGCCGGGCCCCGTGAGCGTCGCCAGAAATAGCCCCTCGCCGCCGAACAATGCCGTTTTGATGCCGCCTGCCAACTGGATGTCGTACTCCACGCTCTCTTCGAAAGCCACAATGCTGCCCGTATCCACCTGCACCGTCTCGCCCGGCTGAAGCGAGAACTCCACGAAATCGCCCCCGGCGTGGATGAAGGCGGCGCCCGGCCCGGTGAGCCGCTCCAGGATAAATCCTTCGCCGCCGAAGAACCCCGCGCCCAGCCGCTTCACCAGCGCGATATTCAACTGAACCGTACTCTGCGCGCAGATGAAGCTGTCGCGCTGCGCCAGAATGCTCTCGCCGGGCTTGAGATCGAAAACGTGAATGCGGCCGGGATAGTTGCCCGCGAAGCCCACCTCGCCGGGACTGTATGCCTTGAAGTACGTCAGGAAGAGCGATTCGCCCATCATCTTTCGTTTCAGCGCGCCCCAGAGCTTCGCGCCCAGCGTATCGCCCGTCATGCGGGATTCCCACTGAATGCTGGGAAACTTGTAGACCATCTTCCCGGCCTCGGCGTAGACCTCCTGCCCGGGCTTGAGCCGGATGCGGGCCACCTGAAGGTTGTCGCCCTGAATCGTGTAGTCGAGCGGCTCGGGAGCGGGCTGCGCCACAGCCGCCGCCTCGACCCCAACACCCGCCACGACCGCTCGGCCGCAGCCGGAACAGAAACGCGAGTCCTCGCTGACTTGTGATCCGCAGTTGGTACAAAATGGCATTCTTTTCTGGTCCCCGGACTAGCTTACAATAGAACATACCTGTCGTATATGCGACGTCTTCTCTCCCTCATTTGCCTGGGCCTGACGATCTCCGCGCTGGGCGACGCCCGCCAGGTCGTAACGACCTGCGGAACCTACCGGGACAGATTCCAGGAAGACTTACAGCTCCACCGCAGGATGGTGCGGGTGCGGCGTGAACGCCTGCTCAGGCAACAATCGGCGCGCGGCGCGGCCGCCGTCGGCGCGCTTCCGGCTGCCGCCCCGCGGCCGGACATCGGCGACATCGCCATCATCGAGGACGGCGACGGCGTGGTCGGCCAGGTGAACGAGTTCAACCTCAAAAACAAAACACTGGCGTTCACCCCGTCATCCGGCGCATACCGTGTAAACATCAGCGACGGCGGCTACGATGAGGGCGCGGCGAACGCCGGCGTTCCTGTCGGCCTCTCCGACGACGACAGCCGCCGGTTCGACCTGCCATTCCCCTTCCCCTTCTACGGCGCAAGCTACCAGCAGGTCTTCGTCAACTCGGATGGCAACCTGACCTTCGGCAGCGGCGACAATGCTTCGACGGACCGCAGCGTGGGCCGCCTGACCGGCGGTCCACCGCGCATTGCCGGGCTGTTTGACGACCTCGACCCGAGCAAGTCCCCCAGGGGCGTCTACGTGCAGGCCTCCAGCGGGCGGTTCGTCGTGAGCTGGGTCGCCGTACCCGAATTCTCCGAAATCGGCGCCGGCTTGCTGAACACGTTCCAGATCCGGCTGTTCCCCGATGGCCGCATCGAGTTCGCCTACCCGAATGAGCTTTCCCCAAGCACCGCCGTGGTCGGCATCGCGCCGGGCGGGTCGAAGGGGCCGACGTCGGTGATTTCCTACGAGGAGACTCCCCAGGGCACGGAGTTCACCGGCGCGATCGCCGAACGCTTCAGCAAGGAAGTGGAGCTGGACATCATGGCGGCCATCCAGAAGTTCTACCAGAACCACGATGACGCCTACGATTACGTCGTGCTGTTCAACACCCTGGGCATACCGGACAGCCCCTTTTCGATTGCGTCCCAGCGCACGGCGCGCACGCGCTGCACCGGCAACGGCGACACACCGATCGATGTCGGCCGCTGGTACGGCTCGCCAGCCCGCCTCGCCTCGGTCATCAACATGGGCCCGCTCAGCCAGTATCCCAACGACTTCAACGCGCCGATGCCAACGCGCCCCGAAGACACCCCGCTGAGCATCCTGGCGCACGAGACCGGTCACCTTTTCCTGGCTTTCGCCAGCGTCCTCGACCCGAGGGCCCCCTTCGGCCGCCCCATGCTCGGCGGCGGCGGCGTTCACTGGAGCTTCAACTTCAACTCCGAAGCCTCGCTGGTGGAAGGAAACCGCATTCACGACCACGGCGCCGGCGCCTCGCCGCGTTTTCTCACCACCGGCTCGGCCAAAGGCTACTCTCCGCTGGACCAGTACCTGATGGGCTTCCGCGCCGCCGAAGACGTGCCGCCCTTTCACGACCTGTTCTTCGTAACCGGCTCGGGCATTGAAAACTCCCGGCTCCCCCGCACCGGCGTCACCTTCAACGGGGAGCGCCGGAACGTGTTCATGGATGAGCTGATCGCCACCGTCGGCCGGCGCACGCCCGATCACACCCTGGCCCAGCGCCGCTACCGCATCGCCTTCATCCTCATCGTCAGAAGCGGCGAGCAGGTGTCCGACGCGGACCTCCGCAAAATCAATAATTTCCGCACCGCGTTCGAGGAGTACTTCCAAACCGTCTCAGCCTGCACGAACTGCCGGATTCTAGGGACGCAGCCCACGGTCGACACCACGCTGCGCCGCGCCCTAAACCTTTCCATCTTCCCGGCTGCGGGTGTCGTCGAGAACGCCTCGATCCCGGTGACGGTCTCGGTCACGGCGCCGCCGCAATCACCCCTTACCATCCACCTGCAAGCGCGCAACGGGCTTGTGCAGGTCCCGCCTTCGGTGGTGATCCCCGCCGGCGCAACAACGGCTGTCTTTGACCTTGCCGGGCAGAGAGCGGGTGTCGAGGAATTAATCGCCACGCCTTCGGATGCCGCCACTTACGAAACCGTTCACACCCGCGTGCAGGTGGCGAACGCGAGCACGGGGTTGAGACTGGCCCTGGTTTCCGGCGGCGGCCAGATCGCCAGGCCGGGCGTTCCGCTCTCTCAACCCATCGTCGTCCGCCTGACCGATGACAACGAGCTCCGCTACGCCGGCGTCCGCATCACGGCCTCAGTTTCGGAAGGGGGTTCGGTAACGCCCGCTTCCGCCGTCACGGACTCCGCCGGCATGGCCACTTTTCACTGGACTCCGGGCGCAGGAAACAATCAGCTAACAGTGGCCGTCGACGGCATGAACGTGCAAATCGTGGTTCCGGCCCTCGGGCGGCCCGAATTTGATGAGCGTGGCGTCGTCAATGCTGCGTCGTTTACTCGGGAGATCGCCCCCGGCTCGCTCGCTTCCATCTTCGGCACAAATCTCTCGGTGGGAATTGATGCGGACGCCTCAGGGCTGCCGTGGCCGAAACAGCTTGCCGGAGTTCGCGTGCTGTTGGACGGCGTCGAGACGCGGCTCACCGCCGTGCGCGCGGATCAGATCAACTTCCTCGTGCCCTCGGACCGCCCGCCGGGCCCCATGACCATAGTCGTTTTCACCAGCATGGGGAAGTCCGACCCGGTGACCGTGCACGTCCAGGACGTCGCCCCGGCGATTTTCGGCGACGCTGCCAGCGGCTTCGGCGCCATCCAGGTGGCGCACTCCGGGCAATGGACCAACGTCCGGCCGGCCGCTCCCGGCGACTACATCGAGATTTACGCGACTGGCCTCGGACCGGTACACCCAACCCCGGACGGCCTGGAGGTCACCGACCAGCCCGTCAGAGTGTTCCTGGGGGAGCAGGAGATTCTTGACGTGCCGTACCACGGGCTTGTGCCCGGCTACAGCGGCTTGTACCAGATCAACGCACGCATACCGGAGGGCACGGCGCCCGGACTGTTCCCCATCGTGATCGAAATCGCAGGCCGGCGCAGCAACGCTTTCAACGTCAGAATTCAGTAAGCCCGGATTCTACTCCACCATAATGACCGCCAGCGGCTTGCCGTCGATGGCGCTGGGCAGATCCTTGTACAGGAGCGTGATGCCCACGGGGCCAGGGGGCGCCGTGTCCGGGACCTTCACATTGATCTGCCAGACTCCCACCAGATCCGGCGCCAGGCCGGAGAATTCAGGGGAGACAATGCTGCCGTTGGTGAAACCAACCCGCAAAGTCGCATCGCCGGCAACCTGGCCGCTGGCGGCGACGCCGTCCTCCGGCATGCCGTTAACGAACCCCTGGCCGGTGGCATAGAGCACGATGGTTTCCCCGCGCCGGGCGGGTCTGACGCCGTCGGGGCAGGCCACCGGGCTCGCCGAAATCCCGGGCGCGCCGTTACAGCTCACCCTCTGGGGGTTCCCCCAATTCTGCGCGACCACCTGGATGCCGGCCGAAAGCGCCCCATGGCCAGGCGGTATCGGGAACGCGGGGTTGAGGAACATCGCGGGCGACGCCGCGCGCACCACACCCGAACCGGTGGCCAGAATTTCGCCGGTGGATTTTTTCATGACAGCGAAATCGATCGTGCCGCCGGGGGGCACGCCTTTCGGAACCTGGAAATTGATCTGCGACGGGCTCACCATGAATAACGGCGCCTGAGTGTCCGGAAAATTCTCGCCGCTCACCACCACGGTGATATCGCCGAGTTCCTTCGGCAGCGGCAGCGAGGTTGCCTGGAGAGTCTCAAACTCGCCGAACACCCCGGTGGGAGAGAAGGGCCACAGCATCGCGATCGACCCCGGAGCGCAGCAGGGATACTGGGGATTCAGCGAACCGGGCACCGCCACGTTCGGCAGGAAGTTCGCGGCGTTCGTAGCCCAAAGCGGCGGGAAGTAGAACGACACGCGGTGGGACACCTCCGCCGCGGCCACCCTGCCAATGCTGTCCACCGCGAGTGCCGCCGGCGGCGTGATGGTGCCGAGAGTAAAGTCCGCCGCCGGCGATGGCATCGTCAGCAATCTGCTGTACTCCGGATACCGGAGGATGCGCCCGCTGCTCCCCCCGAACGGCTCGGCGACCCAGATTTCGCCGGTCACCGGCGCGATCGCGACGTCATTCGGGCTGCGCAGGCGCGTGGTCCCGGTGGAGTTTAGAATCGAAACCGCCAGCGCTGAATTGCCTGGCCCGTGCACGCTGTCGATCTGGCTGTAAATCAGAATCCGGTTGTTCCCGGTGTCGGCGACATACAGGCGGCCATTCTCGTCCACAGCAATGCCTCGTGGGCTGACCATCTGTTCGCCGCCTGTCTGCGCCGTCGTGGACGTATTGAAATTCGGCTGGCCGAAAACGGCGTCCGCGGCCTGGCCGTTCACAAATCCCCCGCCGCCCGGGTCGCGGAACATGAGCACGCGGTGATGGCTCATGTCCGAAACCAGCACGTGCCCGGTGTCTGGCATGATGGCGATGCCGTACGGCGCCGACATGTTGAACTGGCTGACGTCCCGGTTCACTTCCGTGAAGTTCCGCTGGCCGAGGACGACCGAGGCCCGCTGCCTGACGCCGGCCGGCTGCTGAAAAGGCGTATTGAAACGCAGCACACGGCCGTTGCCGCGGTCGGCCACCCACAGGTTTCCATTCCTGTCGACGGCGACCTCCGCCGGCCAGTAGAGTCCTGCGTCATTCGGCTGCGCGGCGTCGTTCGATTCTCCGTTGATGCCGGAACTGAACAGGTCGGGCTGGCCGATTACGATATCCGCAGTGTCGCCGGGACGGACCTTCCGCACATCGCGGTAGCCGAGCACGCGGTTGTTATAGGTGTCCGCGATGTAGAGGTGCGGCGTTTCCCCGTTCGTATCGATAGCGACTCCGCCGCTGTCGATGAAAGTCACGCCCGAAACGCCACTCATCGTGTAGGTTCCGTTGAACAGATATAGTTCCCGCCCTTCAATCAAGTTCGGCGCAAAAAAGCCGAAGTCGCGCTGGCCGAGGACGCGCGTTGCGGCTGCCGAGCCGGGGGCTGCGCCGGCGGCGCTCTCCGGGTACACCACCACCCGGTTGTTATAGGCATCGGCCACAAAGATTTCGGTCCCCGAAAACGCGGCCTGTGCGGGCGAACGCAGCCCGTTGATGGCCGCGCTGGGCACAAACGTCGAAAAGCTAGCCTGACCGATTACGGTGCGCGCGGCCGGCGAGGACGTGGTCTGGGAGTCGGCCGGCCACTGTTTGAAGGGGTCGAAAATCGAGATGCGATTCCAGAGCTGGTCCACTACCCCGAGCCGGTCGCCGATCATGACCAGGCCCATCGGCACGCCGAATTCGATATTATTGGGCTGCTGCGGCGGCTGCTGGCCCTGCTGGAGGCGAACCAATCCGAGCACACGCAGCGCCGAAGTGGCCGCCGGCAGCGGGTTGCTGGAATACACCAGCACGCGGCGCACCCCGTCGGCAACATAGATGCGCCCCGCGGAATCGATTGCCACACCCACCGGAAAGCGAAGCCTGGACAAATCCTGGAGGCCTTGGGAGCTCAGCGGCGCAGCCTCTCGTGTGTTCATGCTCGCCTGTCCCAGCACCTTGTCGGCAACGCCCTGTACCTTGCCGTCCTGCCCCCTCGGAAAGCGCAGCACGCGGTGGTTGTTGGTATCCGTGAACCAAAGGTTTCCGCCGTTGTCGAAAGCCAGTTGCTGAACCGCCGGATGGTTATCGACGAGCGAAGGCAGGGCCGCGATTCCGTCGTTGCCGACTCCTGAGGAGCCCCGGCTCCGGTTCTCTCCCTTATGATCGAAATCAGCCTGGCCGATCAGGACATCCGGATTCGTGCGGTTCATTTCGTTCTCAAACGGTCTGGGATAGCGCAGGATGCGGCAGTTGCCCGCGTCCACGACGTACAGGTTGCCCTCCTGATCCACGGCCATGCCGGTGGGAAAGCTAAGGCCGCGGCTCAGGGTTGTGCCCGGCCCAAGCGCATAGGTCGAAAGCAGGTCGCGCTGTCCGACTACGATATCCGCCGGCGCGCCGTTCGCGAAGCTCGCGGCGTCGCGCCAGCCCAGCACGCGGTTGTTGCCCGAGTCGCTCACGTAGAGCGCGTGCGGCGTGGATGATGTATCGATCGCCACCGCGTTTGGCCGCCAGAATTCGCGGCCCTCCACCAGATTCGGGTTTTGCGAAGAGATCACGGTCCGGACAGAGGCATGGCCCACGACGCGCGCCGGAGTCGCACTGAGAGGGGTAGGTTGTGGCCCCGACTGCGCGTCGAGTAAGTTGACGGAAGACAACACGAAACAGGACAGTACCAGGACTCTCATGGTACTCATAAGCTTTTGGAACCTCCCAGATCCGTGAAGCTGGAAACGATTTGAGTCAAAGATAGCACGCTGACGCTCCAGTGTACAACGGATGACAAACGATAAACAGTCCTTTTCAGTTCAGAGTCCGTTTATGCCCTAACAGGTTGCGGAAAAACACAGGCTGAAACCCTGAAACACGTTACGGCTGGAATGTTCTGATCGTCTAATCTGCATGCGCGGCCGCGATCATCAGCAAGCAGACATGTACAGCTACTTG
>JBLNCW010000056.1:0-13283 GCA_050261015.1 Rhodospirillales bacterium
TTCAGGCAAATCCGGAGGATTTGGCGGCGCGCAGCAGCCTGATCGTGTATTACACCCTGAATGGCGTCCGCGAGCCGCGCCTGAGGCACATTTTCTGGTTCATCGAGAACCACCCGGAATCGGAGTTCGCGGGCTACCATGCGACTGGTATTTATCCATTCCGCAACCAACTCAACAGCGAATCCGATTACGCGCGTGCCCGGGACCTGTGGCTGGAACAGGTCCGGAGGCATGAGAACGATCTGCGCGTGCTCCGCAACGCGGCCAAATTTCTCGCGCAGTCCGGAGGAGACTTAGCAACGGCGGCTGACCTGCTGAAGCGTGTAGCGGCAAGCGGACCGAACCGCGAGGCGACCAATGCGCTCGCTATGCTCTACGCGAGAGCGATTGTCGGCGCGCTCCGGCCCAGCACTCTTCGCACGCCCGACTTTCCCTACGAACCCGCGCTTGCCGCGCAGTTCCAATCCGAACTCGAGACTTCCACCGATGCCGTTCTACTCATGAATACAGCTCTGGCGTTGCGCTCCCTTGTGCTGCAGGGTCGAAACGCCGCCGAACTCGCCCCGGCCAGTGAACTTGCGGAGCGGCTGCAGGATCGGGGCACACAATACTTGCGCCCCGCCCCGGAGAGTCGCACACAGGCTTCAAACCGGGAGGCGGCTCCGTTCCCGCCGCCGCCGAATGGGCGTCCACCCGAGGTGCTCGAGCGCGTCCCTCCGGACTATCCGCCCCTGGCAAAACAGGTGCGGATCCAGGGCACAGTGAGGTTCAGGGTCCAAGTTGGTGCGGACGGCACGGTGAAGAACATGCAACTGATTGCGGGACATCCACTCCTCGTTCAAGCGGCCCAGGAAGCGCTCAGACGATGGAAGTTCCGGCCGGCAGAGGCGAACGGGCAGCCCGTTGAGGGAAGCATGACGGTCGACCTCAATTTCACGCTGCCGCCGGGTGAGGCGCCGGCGAGCCAGACTGCTGCCGAGCAGACTCGGCCGGTGCCCCGCATCCGAGTCGGCGGTAATGTCCAGATAACGCAACTAGTCAAGAGGGTCGACCCCGTCTATCCGCCGCTGGCGCGTCAGGAGGGCATCCAAGGCACCGTGCAGTTCACGGTCACCATCGGCCCGGATGGTCTCGTCAAGGACATTCAGCTCGAATCCGGTCATCCGCTTCTGGTGCCGGCCGCACAGGAAGCAGTGCGCCAGTGGGAGTGGAGGCCCACGCTGTTGAACGGGCAGGCAGTCGAGGTTATCACTACCGTTGCGGTGCAGTTCACGCTGCCGGAGGCTCAATGATCTGGGTCATAATGAAAAAATGTCGTCCGGCGTGCTCCCAGACACTGAGGTTCTGGCCAGGTATGAGGCTGTAATCGGGCTCGAAGTACACGTACAGTTGGCGACGCGCTCGAAAATTTTCTGCGCGTGCCCGACAAGTTTCGGCGCGCCGCCAAACACCAACGTTTGCCCGGTATGCCTGGGCCTGCCCGGCGCCCTGCCGGTGTTGAACCGCGCCGCCGTCGAGATGGCGATGAAGGCGGCGATGGCCCTGAATTGCCGCATCCGGCCGCTTTCCCGTCTGGCGCGCAAAAACTACTTCTATCCGGACCTCCCCAAGGGCTACCAGATCAGCCAGTACGATGAGCCGCTGGCCGAACATGGATATATCGACGTCGCGCCCGGAGGGAACCGGAGGCGCATCGGCATCACTCGCATCCACCTGGAAGACGACGCCGGCAAGAGCCTCCACGAAGGCTTTGCCGATTCAGGCCGCTACACGTATGTGGATTTGAACCGCTCCGGCACGCCGCTGATCGAAATCGTGAGCCAGCCCGATATACGCAGCTCGGATGAAGCCTACGAGTACCTCACCGAGCTCAAGCAGGTGCTCCAGTACATTGGGGTGTCGACCTGCGACATGGAAAAGGGCCATCTCCGCTGCGACGCGAACGTCTCGGTGCGCCCGCGGGGGCAGAAGGAGTTCGGAACCAAGGCCGAGGTGAAGAACCTGAACTCGTTCCGCTTTCTCAAGCAGGCGCTGGACTACGAGATTTCGCGCCAGGTGAGCCTGATCGAAAGCGGAGAGAAAGTCACCCAGGAAACGCGGCTGTATAATCCCGACACCGGTGAAACCGTAGGGATGCGCTCCAAGGAGCACGCGCACGATTACCGCTACTTTCCCGAACCCGACCTGCTGCCCTTGATGATCAGCGACGAGTGGCGCGAACGGGTGAGGGCCGAAATGCCGGAGCTGCCCGCGCAGAAGCGCGCGCGTTTCATCGAGACCTACGGCTTGCGCGAGTACGACGCGCAAGTGCTTACCGCCACCCGCGACCTCAGCGAGTATTTCGAGCAGGTGGCCGACGTCTCGGGCGACGCGCGGGCCGCGGCCAACTGGGTGATGGGGGACCTGGCGGCGGCGCTCAATGCCGAGGGCAAACAGATTTCCGAATCGCCAGTCTCGGCCGCGCAGCTTGGCGAGTTGGTGGCGCTGATCTCCAAGGGCGAGATCTCCGGCAAAATGGCCAAGGAGATTTTCCAGAAGATGCTGGCGACCGGCGAATCCGCGCGCGCGATCGTGGATCGCGAGGGCCTGCGCCAGATCAGCGACGCTGGGGAGCTGGAAGCCCTTGTCGGTCAGGTGCTCGCGCAGCACCCGAAGCAGGTGGAGCAGTACCGGTCCGGCAAGACCCAGGTGCTCGGTTTCCTTGTGGGCCAGGTGATGAAGGCGAGCCGGGGCCAGGCGAATCCCGCGGCCGTCAATGAGCTGCTGCGAGCCAAACTCGCATAGGGTGGCCAGGGGGGCGCCCCGCGGTCCAAGCGGGGGTATCCTGAGAAGTACACCATGCGCAGATTTACGATCGCACTGATATTGGCCGGATCGGTTGCGGCGGGCATGGCCCGGGCGGCCGATTTGTGGCAGCTCGCCAGAAGCAAGCGGCAGATTCACCAGTTCTCGACGCTTTTTACGGCGCAGGACGTGCGCGACCGCCTTACTCAGCCGGGCGGTATTGAAGCGGCGATTGACTGGTGCCGGAAGACCGGCATTACGAAGGTCTACATCGAAACCTACCGCGACGGTTACCAGGCCGAACAGGAGACCCTGATCAAAGTCCGCGACGCCTTCCGAAAGGCCGATTTCGCGGTGGCCGGGTGCGTGACCCCGACGCGAATCGGGAAACCCTCCACGGGCTCGAAGCTGGTTTCCTGTTACTCCGACCATCCCACCCAGGTCCGGGTGGAGGAGATTTTCCAGTATGCGGCCGCCTTTTTCGACGAGGTGATGGTTGACGACTGGCTGTTCACCGATTGCACCTGCGAGGTGTGCGACGCCGCGCGCCGCACACAGACGGTGAACATCGAAGGGCGCACGTACCCCGTCAGAGGCCAGAGCTGGCAGGATTACCGCCGGGCGCTTATGGTATGGATCTCGCGCGACCAGATTATCGGCGCAGCGAAAAAGCTGAACCCGAACGTGCGGCTCACGATCAAGTACCCGATGTGGTACGACCAATTCCAGGAGCGCGGCTACGACGTAATTCGCGAGACAGCCGAATACGACAAGATCTGGGCCGGCACGGAAACCCGCGATCTCCCGCGGGGCGCGCAGCCCTATCGCGCGTACTTCCTGATGCGCTGGCTGGACGCAATCGGCCAGGGCAAAGCCGGTGGCGGATGGTACGATCCGCTGAACACCACGCCGAAAACATACGTCGAGCAGGCGCGCCAGACCGTTCTGGCCGGCGCGCGCGAGAGCATGTTGTTCTCCTATGGTGCGCTGGCGCGCGAAAACGGTCCTGCAGATGTCGAAGCGCTGCGCCAGAGCATTCCGGAATTGCTCGAAGTCGCCGAGCAGGTGCAGCGCCGCCGCATCACGGGGCTGGCCGCCTACAAACCTCCGCACAGCAACGGAGGAGCTCAGCCTTACGTGTTCGATTACATCGGCATGCTCGGCTTTCCGCTTGTGCCGTATTACCAGTTCCCCGAAGACTCCCGCGCGGCGTTCTTCCCGCTTCACGCCAGGGAAGATCCCGAGTTCCGCACCAAGGGCTCGCTCTACCTCGCCTCGGGCAGGCCCGTTCTGATTACGGCAGCGATGGCCGAGACGCTCGACCCGGTGCTGGTCAAGCAGAAGAACGTGAGGGTGCTTTCTGTGGGCGGCGATCCCGAGTCGCTGCTGAACCTCAAGCAGGAGGAGCTCGATCAGATTCGCGATGCCATGCTCGCGCCGTTTAAGACCAAGTTTCACGCGCCTCCCCAAGTAAGTCTGTATCTGTTCACCGATGGCAGCTACGTGATTGAGAATTTCAGAGACGAGGCTGTGACCGTTGAACTCAATGGCGCGTCGCTGCAGATACCCGCCCGGGGCTGGATTAAGCGCTGGAAGTAGGACTGGCCTTCTTGCCCGATAAGATTCCTATTCACCAAACGCCCAGGTCGGGGGCGATTTGTCACGCGGCGGCCATGCTCATTGCGGCAATTCTGCCGGCGACGGCCGAGCCGCCGAATTGGTTCAAGAACGTGAAGGTCCGCGCCGATGTACGCTCCCGATACGAAGACCGGCAGGGGGTGGCGTTCGGCTTGAACCCGGACGTGGGTGTCATGCTGGTGCGCAGCCGGCTCGGATTGACCTACACTCCCGCCTCCTGGTTCCGGGTGACCGGGGCGCTGCAGGATTCGCGGGCGCCGCTTTACGGCCTGAACGCTCCTGCGTCAATGCGCGACTCCGCCGACCTGTACGAAAGCTATTTCGAGCTTTTCCCGGACCGGAGCGGCTTCGGAATGACCGCCGGCCGGGCGGAGTTGAGGTACGGAGAGGGCCGCCTGCTAGCCACTTCCAGTTGGGGTAACGTCCCGCGCCCGTTTGACCACGCGCGGGTCTATTACCGGCTGCCGAAGGCCCGCCTCGAACTGCTGTTCGTCTCACCGGTGAAGATCCGGACCGGCGCTTTCAACCGTCCCGGCCTGGGCGAGCGCGTCTGGGGCACGTACAACGTTTTCCCGACGCTCTATCGCGGAATGCTGCTGGAGGCGTTTGCGTTGCGGCGGGAACAGAACCGTCCCGGCGGCTTCACGGGCGGCGACCAGACCTTGGGAACAGACCGGCTCACGGTGAACACCTTTGGCTTCCATACAGCGGGAAGGCTCGCGCGCGGCGTGGACCTTGCGGTGGACGGCGCGCTGCAAGCGGGACGCATCGCCGGATCCCCGCAGCGAGCGGGCGCCGGGGTGGTGGGCTTAAGCCGGCGCTGGATGGTTGCCGGCAGGGCGCTCACCTTGCTCGGAGAGTACAAGTACGCTTCCGGAAGCTTCGATCAGCTTTACCCCTCCACTCACGACCGGTTCGGGCATCAGGATCTGTTCGGCTGGCGCAACATCCACAACCTGCGGTCGTTCAACACGCTTGAGATACTCAGGGATTTTGCAGTGAGTCTGATGTACAACGACTCCTGGCTGGCGAACCCGCGAGAGGCGCTCTACAACACCTCAGGGCAGGCGATTGCGCGCTCGCCCGACGGCGCCGCGAGCCGCCACATAGGCCGCGAGCTGGACATCTTTGGCACGTACAAATTCAAGCGGTTTCTGTTCGGCGCCGGCTACGGCTACTTCTTCAAGGGCGAATTCGTCCGCGCCACAACACCCGGAGTAAATTCCAGTTACGCGTACTGTTTCCAGAGCGTAACGTATTAGACCGCGCTAACTTAGCTAAACATTTCCGAGTTCCTATCCGATGAAACTAATATGGACAGGCGCATGGAACCGCGGATGCTCTGTGCGGATCTAATCGACGTTTTCTGGAAGGACAAAAGGGGACGAAACCATTCCGCCCTGGCCAATTTGGAGGATATTGCGAGCTCGGGCGCCTGCATCCAGATGGACACGCCGGTGCCGCGCGAGACCCTGGTGCGGCTGGCACACTCGAGAGCGGAGCTGCGCGGCCGCGTGCGCTACTGCGTTTTCCGCGAAACGGGCTACTTCCTCGGCGTAGATTTCGAGCCGGACAGCCGGTGGAACAGGAGCCGCTTCCGCCCCAAGCATATGCTGGACCCCCGCAGCCTTATGAGGTCCCTCACCCGCGCTGCAAACGCGCGATAACCGCATCCGTGCCGTAAGGCGCGCGCTGCTTTCTGGACAGCAGGGCGTTGGCCTCGTCGTCATTCACAAAGCGCTCGCGTTCGGGGTCCCAGGTGAGCTTGCGATTCAGCTTCATCGCCGCCCAGGCGATCAGGCAGGCGCTGCACGAGCGGTGCCCGGCCTCGACCGGCGCCACCGGTTGCGTGCGGTTGCGAATGCCCGTCAGCCAGTCGAGGTGGTGATCGTTCTGCGGGCTGGCATGCAGGCGCGTCTCGTGGGGCTTGAACCCGGAGGTGAGGATCCGGAGATCGCTGGCATCGAGCGCCTGGCTGCGGATGCCGGCGGCCGCCTCAGCAGGATTGTAGTTGCCGCGCGTCACCCATATCCAGCCCTCTTCGCCGATGAAGCGGATCCCGTTCGGGTATTTCTCGCTGATGTACACTACCGCGCCGTTGGCGTACCGCGCCCGCACGTGGTACGGCCCGTGCACATCCCAGAGACCTTTTTTCGGAAATTCGGCTGACGCGATCACCTCGATGGGGCCCGTGTGTTCCGTGCCCATCGCCCAGTGGACGGTGTCGATGTGATGCGTCCCCCAGCCGGTGATCATGCCGGCGCCGAACTGCTCGCAGCGCAGCCAGCCCGGACGGTCGTAGCGCACTTTAGGATCGCTGGACTGCGGATGTACCCGTTTCTCGGTGTAATAGACGTACGGCGTAGATCCCAGCCACATGTCGTAGTCCAGATTCGGCGGCACGGGCATCTCCGGCTCCTCCTCGCCGGCCGGGTCTTCGGGCAGCCCGATGAAAACCTCTTTGATCTTGCCGATGCGCCCGTTTCGCACCAGCTCGCACGCCAGGCGGAAGTGGGCATCCGAACGCTGCTGGCTTCCAAGCTGGAAAATGCGCCCCGTTTTCTTTACGATGTCCGCCATCTGGCGGCCCTCGCGTATCGTCAGCGAGGCCGGTTTTTGTAAGAAGATATCCTTGCCGGCCAGCGCGGCCTCGATGGCCGGCTGCGCGTGCCAGTGGTCCGGCGTGCTGATGGCTACCGCGTCGATGGTCTTGTCTTCCAGCAGCTCCCGGTAGTGCCGGTAAGTTTTCACCGAGGCGTAGGAGTTGCTGCCGAACTTCGCAGCGTAGGCGCGTTCCAGGAACTCCTTGCCGTCCTGGAGCCGGACGGTATCCAGATCGCAGACCGCAACGAAGCGTGCGATGCCGCTATGCTTTAGAATGCCGGGGAACTCCATGCTGCGCGCGATGCGGCCGCAGCCGATCTGCGCCACCTGGATCAGGTTGCTGGGAGCGCTTTTGCCAAGGACCCGCGAGGGGACGATGGCGGGAAAGGCGAACGCAGCGGCGGCTTTCGCGAAACCGCGCCGGGAAAGGCGGTCTGGGATCATAGCGTCAATAATATAACCGCCAGAACCGCCGTTGTTACCCGGGCGCCGCGGCGCTTATTTCAGGCCGCGCTTTTCGAGCAGCGGCTCCACCGACGGCTCGCGCCCGCGGAAGCGCTTGTACATCTCCATGGCATCATCAGTTCCGCCGCGCTCCAGAATCTCTCTGCGGAACGCGGCGGCAGTCGCCTTATCGAAAAGCCCTTTCTCCTTGAAGGCCTGAAACGCGTCGCTGTCCAGCACTTCGCTCCAGATGTAACTGTAATAGCCGGCCGCGTACCCGCCCGAAAAAATGTGCTGGAAGTACGGGCTACGATAGCGCACCACTATCTCGGGCATCATGCGCATTTTCTCCAGAGAGGCCTTCTCGAATGCGGCGGCGTCGGGCGCCTCCCCGGTGATGGTGTGCCAGTCCATATCGAGCAGCGATGCGGCGAGGTACTCGACCGTGGCGAATCCCTGGTTGAATTTCTTGGAGTCCTGGATCTTTTTCACCAACTCCTCGGGGATGACCTCGCCAGTCTTGTAGTGCCGGGCGTAAACCTTCAGCACCTCCGGCTCGAAAGCCCAGTTCTCCATGATTTGCGAAGGCAGCTCGACGAAATCGCGCGGCACGGTAGAAAGACTCCGGTAATGAATGCGCGAGAGCAGCGAATGCAGCGCGTGGCCGAATTCGTGGAACAGGGTCTCGACTTCCTCCTGATTCAGGAGTGCGGGCCGCCCGGCGGAAGGCCGCGTGAAGTTGCACACGTTGACGACGATCGGGCGCACGTCCTTGCCGTCCTTGTAATACTGGCCGCGATAGCGGCTGGACCAGGCGCCTCCACGCTTGCCGGGCCGGGGATGGTAATCGGCGAGAAACAAGCCAAGGTGCGAGCCGTCCGCGTCCTTGACCTCGAACGCACGGACCTCGGGGTGATACTTCGGAATATCCCTGCGCTCGGTAAACGTCAGGCCGTAGAGCTTGTTCGCGACATGGAAGGCGCCTTCCCGCACGTTGTCGAGCGGGAAATACTCCCGAAGCCGGTCCTCATCGAGTTTGTACTTCGCTTGCTTGATTCGCTCGGCGTAAAATCTCCAGTCCCAGGGCTCGAGCTTGTGCTTGCCGCCCTGCTCGTCGATCATCTTCTGCAACTCGGCCGCTTCCTTTCGCGCAACTTTCAACGCGGGTTCCCAAAGCTGATTGAGGAGGCCGTAGACCTGCGCGGGCTCCTTGGCCATCCTTTCTTCCAGGGCGTAGTGCGCGTACGTCGGATAGCCGAGCAGTTTCGCCCGCTCGGCGCGCAGGGCGGCGATTCGCGCCAGTATCTGCTTGTTGTCGTACTGATTCCCGTTGTCGCCGCGCTTTATGTACGCGTTGAGGATCTGGCGACGCAGTTCGCGGTTCTCGGCATAGGAGAGAAAAGGCCAGATGCTCGGGGCGTGCAACGTGAATACCCATTTCCCCGGCTGCCCTGCCGCCCGGGCCGCGTCAGCCGCCGCCGAGACGACGGCTTCCGGCAAGCCCGCCAGATCGGCCTTGTTATCGATGACGAGCTGGTAAGCGTTGGTCTCCTTGAGCAGGTTGTCGCCGAACCGCACGCTCAGAACCGAAAGCTCGGCGTTGATCTCTCGAAATCTCTTCTTCTGCTCCTCGCTAAGATTCGCGCCGCCGCGAACGAAGCTTTTGTATGTTTCCTCGAGGAGCCTTCTTTGTTCGGTGTTGAGGTTCAGCTCGTCCCGCTTTTCCCAGACCGATCTGACGCGCGCGAAAAGCCGCTGATCCAGGAGAATGTCATCCCAAAGCGCGGCCCGCATCGGCGCGGTCTGCCTCGCCACCTCCTGAAGCCGGTCGTTCGTCTCGGCGCTGGTCAGGTTTGAGAACACCGCATGTACTTTTTCAAGCAGCTCGCCCGAGGCGTCGAGAGCCTCGATCGTGTTTGCGAAGGTTGCCGGCTCCGGGTTTGCCGAGATTGCCTGCACTTCGCGCCGCTGCTCGTCGATGCCCGCCTTCAGCGCGGGCAGAAAGTGCTCGTCGGCAATTTCATTGAACGGAGGCACGCCGAACGGCGTGTTCCATTCCCTAAGAAGCGGGTTGGATTGGGAGCTTGCGTTCATCTGGGCAAGGGCAAACAAGAAGCACGCGCAAAGCGCCGCCGGGAGAATGACACGTCGCATAGAATGTCAGCCTACCAGTTCCGGGGCGCCGCCGCACCGGAGCTTTCAAGGCCTCACGACGGAGCCGTCCAGGGCGCGGTCTGTTCGATAAGCGCCGCCGCCCCTGATCTCGCCAATCGGGTATTTCGCCGCCATCTGCTCGTTGATATCGACGCCGATGCCCGGCCTGTCGCTCCCGTAGAGGTAACCGCGCCGCAACTGCGCGGTGCCCGGCATCATCTCATGAACGACCGGCGGGAACTGGTTTTCTTCCTGGATGCCGAAGGCGGTGCTCGAAATGTCCACGTGGTAGCTGGCCATCTGGTTCACGGGATCGTTTTCGCCGCCCTCCTGGAAGGCGGTGCGGACGCCGAAGAACTCGCACAGCGTGGCCATCTTCTTCGCCGCGGTGATGCCGCCGCTGGCGGCCACGCGGCAGCGTACGAAATCGATCTGCCGCTCGGCGACCAGCGGCACCCACTCATAAGGATGCGAGAACACTTCGCCGACGGCTTGAGGGGTGGTGCACACCTTCCGTATCTCGCGGTACCACGCGATCTGCTCGGGCGCCAGCACGTCCTCGACGAAAAACATCTGGTAAGGCTCCATGCGGCGCGAAAACTCGATCGCGTTGATTCCGCTCAGGTGCGAGTGCACGTCATGGCATAGCTTCGGTTCGAATCCGACCTTCGCGCGGATATACTCGAACACCTTCGGAATCGTGGAGACGTACTGTTCTTCGTCGAAGGCGAGCCCGCTGTACCCACCTTCGGGGCGGTTTCCCCTGCCGGGAGGGAAAAACCCGCCCCCGCCGTAGCCGCCTTCCCCGTACTGCACACGGACGTGGCGGAACCCGTTGGCGAGCGATTTCTGGAGGCTGGCGAGCGCCTCCTCCTGGTCCCGCCCGGCGGCGTGGTCATAGCACGCCACGGCGTCGCGCGTCTTCCCGCCCAACAGCTCGTACACTGGCATGCCGGCGCGCTTGCCCTTAATGTCCCACAGCGCCATATCCATCGCGCTCAGCACGTTGTTGTTCACCGGCCCGAAGCGCCAATACGTGCGGAAATGCGCGCTCTGCCATAGATCCTCGATGCGGTCGGGATCCTTGCCGATCAGCCACGGAACGAGGTGTTTTTCGAGCGCGGCCATCACGGCGTGGGTCTGGTAATGATTGTTGGCGGAACCGATTCCGTAAAGCCCCGGTTCGCTGGTGATGATTTTCAGGAATATCCAGCGATAATTGCGGCCACCGCTGGTGGTGATGACTTTGGCGTCCTTGATCGTCAACGGCGGCAAACCGCGTGTCCGCTGCTCGTATTGCGCGGCGGCGGCGGGCGCGATCACCGGCGCGGCCAACACTGTTTTGGCAAAGCTCCTGCGGTCCATTGCGCAAGCCCCTCCGGGCAGTATAACGAGCGCCGGCCTAAGCCGGCAGAAACTGCCGCAGGTAGACCGCGCTCTGCCGCAGCGCCGCTTTCCGGCTCTCGACCGAGCCCTCGTAAGCGCGATCTTCCACTTCGATGCACATCGGGCCCTGGTAGCCGGCGTCGGTTAAGGCCGAAATGAGGCGGCCCCAGTTGACGTCTCCGAGCCCCGGCAGCTTCGGAGTGTGGAACTGGAGCGGCTCCGCCATAATCCCTACTTCATCGAGCCGGTGCTGGTCCACCCGCGCGTCCTTGGCGTGTGCGTGGAAAATGCGGCCGGCGAACTCGCGCACCGCGCGCACGTAGTCGATGCGCTGCCAGACCATGTGCGAGGGGTCGAAGTTGAGCCCGAAATTGCCGTCCGGGATATCGTTGAACATGCGCCGCCAGATCGCGGGCGTGGTCGCCAGGTTCTTGCCGCCGGGCCACTCGTCGCGGGTGAACAGCATGGGGCAATTCTCGATGGCGATCCGGATGCCGTGGTCGGCCGCGAAGCGAACCAGCGGCCGCCAGACCTCGAGAAAGCGCGGCCAGTTCTCGTCCACCGAACGCGTCCAATCGCGGCCGATGAATGTGTTGACGACACCGACGCCCAAATGCTTGGCAGCTACGATCACCTTGCGCAGATGATCGATGTAGACCTCCGCCTCTTCCCGGTTCGGGGCGAGCGGGTTGGGATAATACCCCAGTCCGCTGATCGCCACGCCGGCGCCGGCGGCCTGCTCCGTGATACGGGCGGCGGCGTCCGGCGTCAGGTTGGCAACATCGATGTGCGTCACCCCGGCGTAGCGCCGCTCGGCTTTGCCCTTCGGCCAGCACATCAGTTCAACGCAGGAGAAGCGCTCCGACGAAGCGAACTGAAAAACCTCATCGAGCGAAAGATCGGGAAGAATCGCACTGACAAATCCAAGTTTCATACCTTAACTCCAGCCAGGCGCTGCTTGCATGCTTCAAGGATTTCGACCGTACCTGTAGCCCCACATCGCGATACCCCGAGCGCGCACACTTCCAGCAGACTGTCCAGCGTGCGCACGCCTCCTGCCGCTTTGATCTTTACGCTCGGCGGCGTGTGCTTGCGCATGAGGATCAGGTCCGCATGGGTCGCGCCGCCGCTGCCGTACCCAGTCGAGGTCTTCACAAAATCCGCGCCCACTTCCGTGCAGATTTCGCAGAGCCGGATTTTGTGGCTGTCCGCGAGGTAGCAGTTCTCAAAGATCACTTTGACGATGGCGCCCCCCTCGTGCGAGCGGTCCACGACCGCACGAATATCCTCGCGGACAAAGTCCCAGTCCCCGCTGAGTACCTTGCCAATGTTGACCACCATGTCGAGCTCGGCAGCGCCATCCGCGAGCGCCTGCTCGACCTCCGCGACTTTGATGGCGGTCGCGTTCCCTCCGTGGGGAAACCCGATCACGGTTCCGGGCGCGACGCCGCTGCCGGCAAGCAGTTCCGCGCAGCGCCTCAAGTAATACGGTTTGATACAGACGGAGGCAACGTTGTAGTTGCGGACGATTTTGCACCCCTCCTCGAGCTCGTTATCTGTCAACACGGGGTTCAATAGCGAGTGATCGATCATCTTGGCGATCTCGAGGTACGTGTGGGGCATCATATGGTCCTTCAGATTGTATCGTAAATACCGGGATTTCAAACAGAAAAGGGGCACGGAGGTTTGAGCCTCCGTGCCCCAGGGAAGAACCGGGCGGCTATTCCGCGATCGGGATGGATGACGGCAGACTGCTCACGGCCTCGCCGTTATCCTTCAGCACTGTAACAACGACCGGAACGGCATCGCCGGTCGGCGCATCGGGCGGAACCTGGAAGGTGACGATGAACACGCCGATCAGGTTTTGCGCGTATTCGGCCGTCACTCCGGCCACGCCGGCGCCGCCCAACTGGACGGATGGGACGAAGAACGGCTTTTGCCCCGGGTAACCCGGCTGGTTGGTCTTCACCTCAGCGCCGTTTACTGGCAACACCGGTCCGAGCCCCGTGGTGTAGAGCCGGATTTCTTCACCCCGCTTTGCCCGGTTGGTCGGCGACACAACCGTGCCGTCAGGACGCAGAGCAACGGCTGCGCGGGCGCTGGCCGAGGCCTGGTACTCGAAGATGCCCGGCAGGGCGTTCGTGATCGCGAGATCGGTCACTGTAACCGTCATCGGCGACGAGGTGCCGATCCCGGTGGTCACGTCGACCCGGAGATTGTTGCCGGGCGCCAGGCCGAACGGCACTTGCACGTTGATCTGATCGCCGCCATCC
>JBLNCW010000057.1:0-9742 GCA_050261015.1 Rhodospirillales bacterium
GCGCATGAGGTGTTGAAGAACGAACTGGCGGCGGGGGTGATGCCCTGCGGGCGCTTTGGGGCGAATGCCGCCTGGCTGCGGCTGGCAGTATTGACCTACAACCTGCTCAGCGCGCTGAAGCGGCTGGCGCTGCCGCCGGAGTTGCTGGCGGCGCGTCCGAAAAGGCTGCGCTTTCTGATATTCAACACGGCAGGCCGAATCATTCATCACGCGCGGTCGGTGATCTGCCGGCTCAAGCATCTGGGGCGGCAAATTGGTGGATGGGGGAAGGTGTTGGCGGCACTGCCGCTACCGCGGGCGACGTAAAGCCGGAATTCCTTACGGACGGATTATAGAAAAGATTTTTCGGAGGGGCTGAGCCGGAGGTGTATCCGGGCGTCACCGGCAATCGCATGCCGAACCCAATCCTTTGCAGCCCTCGCCGGAAATCGGACGCTTCGAAGCTAGGTCGTGCCCAGTTTGATGCCGCCTCATGTCCTCAACGTGCCGAGATCGGGCACGTCCCCTCCTCAGGGACGGATCACGGACATTCCCGAGCGGGGCGGGCCCCCTGAACGAACGCGGTACAATGAAACTTACAAAAGAGGGCGGTTCTTCCGCTGAATTCTGGGAATCCAATTAGTTATGGTCAATATCTGGCTGCATCGCTATGCCGTTTTTGTAGCCTTCTGCACGCTGCTGCTGTTGGTGGCAGGCGGCATGGTGACAAGCAATTCCGCGGGCCTCTCGGTGCCGGATTGGCCCCTTTCCTACGGCAAGCTCATGCCGGCGATGGAAGGCGGCGTCTTCTACGAGCACGGGCACCGCATGATCGCCACTGGTATCGGCATTTTCACAATCATTCTCGCGATCTGGATATGGAAATCCGATCCGCGCCGGTGGATGCGCAATCTCGCATGGGCCGCCTTGGGGGCAGTGATACTTCAGGGAGTACTAGGGGGTCTTACCGTACTGTACTTACTACCCAAAGCGATTAGCGTAGGTCACGCCTGCCTGGCGGAGCTGTTCTTTTCGGCTACGGTCGCAATCGCCGTGTTCACCTCCCCGGGCTGGCGGCAAAAACCCCGGGCGGTAGAGGACTCGGGGTGGCCGTCGATGCGGTCGCTCGCCGCGGCCGTTCCTGTCGTCATTCTGGGGCAGGTGGCGTTAGGGGCGGGGGCGCGGCACCAGGCGTTCAGTGTGATCCCGCACGTCGTCGGCGCGATGGTGGTGGCGGGCATCATCTTTATGGCGGCCATTCCGGTGATCAGCCAGCATGGATCGCATCCGGCGCTCGGGCGCAGCGCCCGCGCCTTGCTGGGGATCACGCTGGTGCAGATATTCCTCGGAATCGCCGCCTACCTGAGCCGCATCATAACATCTGAGGCCGTAAAACCAACGCAGGCAATGGTGTTCTGGACGGTGCTGCACCTGGCCGTCGGGGCACTGACGATGGCGGCGGGCACAATATTCGCCATCCAGGTGTTCCGGCATGTGCGGCGGACTGCCGCCGAGCCGGCCGCGCAGAGCGTGACGACTCCTTGATGAAACACTACATTGAGCTGACCAAGCCAACGATCACCTGGCTCATTCTGATGAGCACGGCGATCGGCTATTATTACGGCCTGCGCGGTGGCGAACTGCACATCGCCACGCTGTTTCACGCGCTGCTCGGTACGGGGCTGCTGGCCTCGGGGACGGCGACCCTCAACGAGTGGTTCGAGCGTGAAGCCGACGCCAAAATGCGGCGCACGAGGATGCGCCCGATTCCCTCGGGCCGGGTGACGCCGCGGCGCGCCCTGATCTTTGGGATCGTGCTCTCGGTTGTGGGTTTTCTGGACCTTTTACTGGCGGTGAACCTTCTGGCCGCGGCCTGGGGGTTGATCTCGCTCACCACTTACCTGTTCCTGTATACTCCGCTCAAGGCCCGAACGCCCCACTCCACTACCATCGGGGCGTTTCCGGGAGCCATGCCTCCCCTGATTGGTTACGCCGCGGCAGCGGGCAGGCTCGGCGCCGAGGCCTGGATCCTTTTCGCCATTCTGTTCCTCTGGCAGTTCCCGCACTTCCTTTCGATCGCCTGGATCTACCGCGAGGACTACGGCCGCGCCGGCATCGTCATGCTTCCGGTGGTGGAGCCCGACGGCAAATCGACAGCGCTCGAGATCGTGATCTGCTCCGCGCTGCTGATTCCGGCCAGTCTGGCTCCGGGCTACGTGAACATGTCCGGCAAGCCTTACCTGTTCGGGGCGCTGGCGCTCGGCCTCGTTTTCCTGTACACGGGGCTGCGGGTGATGTTCGAGCGGACGAATCTGAGGGCGCGGCACGTGCTGCGCGCTTCGGTGATCTACCTGCCCCTGCTTTTTGGATTGATGCTTTTGGACAGGTCGGTCCTGTAAATGGTTTCGGTTGAAAACCTGGTGGTGAAGTACGGCGCTCGGATCGCCGTGTCGAAAGTCGCTCTCGAGGTCCGGGAGCGCGAAATCTTTGGGGTGCTGGGCCCGAACGGCGGCGGGAAAAGCACGCTCTTCAAGGTGCTGGCGACCATGCTTGCGCCCGCGGCGGGCTCGGCGCGCGTGGCCGGTTTCGACGTGGAGCGCCAGGCGCACGAAGTCCGGCGGCGTATCGGCGTGGTCTTTCAGTCCCAGAGCCTGGACCGGAAACTGACGGTGGAGGAAAACCTCCGCAGCCAGGGGCGCCTGTACGGGCTTTCTGGCGCCCTGCTGGCGGCCCGGATTGCGGAGGTTATGGAAAAGTTCGGCCTCGCCGGGCGCCGGAACGAGCGGATCGAATCCCTTTCGGGCGGGCTGCGCAGGCGGGTGGAGATCGCCAAGAGCCTGCTCCACCGGCCGGCCGTGCTGCTGATGGACGAGCCCTCCACCGGGCTTGATCCGGGCGCTCGCCGCGACCTGTGGAGCTATATCGAGGAGCTTCGTCTTTCGCAGGGCATCACCGTGCTGCTTACCACGCACTATTTGGACGAAGCGGAGCGCTGCGACCGGCTCGCCCTGATGCACCGCGGCGCGCTGGTGGCCTGCGGCACGCCCGCGGAGTTGAAATCGCGGATTCGAGGCGACGTGGTGGTGCTTACGTCGGCGGATGGCGACCGCCTGCGGCAGGGCATCGAATCGCGGATGGGTGTGCGCGCGATCCCGGTAAACGGCGCCCTGCGCGTTGAGATCGCTAACGGCCACCGCTTCATCACCGAGGTAATGGAGGCGTTCCCCGGCGCGATCGAGTCGGTGGCTTTGCACAAGCCGACGCTCGAGGATGTTTTCCTCGATGAGACCGGGTCGGGCATCGGAGGGTCGTAAGGAATGCATTTCTGGCTTGCAGTCGCGACGCTGTGGCGCCGCGACCTGGTGCACTTCTGGCGCGAGAAAGCGCGCGTGCTGGGTTACGCGGGCTCGCCGCTGGTGTTCTGGCTGCTGATCGGTTCGGGATTCGGCGATCTGGCGTTTTTCTTTCCCGGCGCGCTGGTTTTGACCGTGATGTTTTCGGCGGTGTTCTCGACCATGTCGCTGATCGAGGACCGCCGCGAAGGGTTTCTACTCTCGATGCTGGTTTCGCCCGCGCCGCGCAGTTCCATGGTGTTGGGCAAGATCCTGGGGTCCTCGACACTGGCGTGGATTCAGGGAGTGGTCTTCCTGTGTTTCCTGCCGGCAACGGGATATTGGCCCGGCGCCGCGGGGATCTTGGAGGCGGCTGCGGTGATCTTTCTAATCGCGTTTACGTTCACCGTACTGGGGTTCGCCATCGCCTGGCAAATGGATTCCACGCAGGGCTTTCACGCCGTGATGAACCTGGTGCTGCTGCCGTTGTGGCTGGTATCGGGGGCGCTGTTTCCCGTGGCGAACGCGCACGGCTGGGTGCAGTGGCTGATGCGTTTCAACCCGGTCACCTACACGGTGGCTGCCCTCCGCCAGTCGCTGGAGCGCGGCGCCGCTGCGGGCGTGCCTCCGCTTTCCACCAGCGTCCTGGTGACGGCGGCGTTTGCGGCCCTGCTGTTCGCCGCTTCCACCGTGTTCGCCAGGCGCACGAGCGCCAGGAGCTTTGCATAGAGTTTAGGAGCGCGTATGAAGTACTCCGGCTTGGTCCTTGCCTGCGCCCTGCTGGCCGGTTGCGGTTCGCGGCAGCCGCTGCCTGTTCTGGGGCAGGTGCCCGAATTCACCCTGACTGCGCAAAACGGTGAGCCGTTCGGCAGCAGCTCGCTGGATGGGAAAATCTGGGTGAGCGATTTCATCTTTACAACCTGCAGAGGCCCGTGCCCGCGCATGTCGTCCCAAATGCATTGGGTCGGCCAGCAGGTTGCGGACCTCCCCGATGTGCGCCTGGTGTCGTTCACCGTGGATCCGGAGCGCGATACGCCCGTCGTGCTGGCCGAGTACGCCAAACGGTTTCGTGCGGACCCCGGGCAGTGGTACTTTCTGACCGGCCCGTCATCCGTGCTTGAGCATCTCGATCGCGAGGGCTTCAAACTTGGCGGCATGGACGGCAGCCTGACGCACTCGACCCGCTTCGTCCTCGTGGACCGGCAGAGGCGGATCCGCGGCTACTATCACACCGACGACGGCGAGGGGCTGAAGCGGCTCGTCTCCGACATACGGCGGCTGGCCGGGGAAGGCGCATAGCATGGACGTGTCCGATCTCCCCGCGGTGAACGCGGTCCTCAACGCGACCGCGGCAGGGCTGCTAGTGTGGGGGCGCATCCAGATAGGGCGCGGGCGCAAGGATGCGCACCGGCGCGCCATGCTGGCGGCGTTCACCGTTTCCGTGCTGTTTTTCGTCAGCTACCTGATCTACCACGCGCAGGCCGGCAGCGTGCGGTTTCAGAAGACAGGCCCCATCCGGACGGTGTATTTCTCGATCCTGCTGACGCACACCGTGCTGGCCGCGGCGGTGCCCGTGCTTGCGGTGGCGACGCTCGCGCGGGCATTGCGCGGGCGCTTTGAGGCGCACCGCAAAATCGCGCGCTGGACGCTGCCGGTGTGGATCTACGTCAGCGTGACGGGCGTGGCGATCTACGTGATGCTGTACAGGATGTGATTCCGCGGCGCCGCCGGATCCTCAGATCTCGAGCTTGCCGTTGTACACCATGTCCTTCAGCTTGAAGGTCCGTTTAAACTCCCGGTTGGGGATCTTGAAGATCACCTCAAATTCTTTGTCCTCGACGACGATGGGCGTGTCTTCCCGGGAGAAGAAGACGTAAACGTCGACCATCGGGCCGTTCTTTTGGAGTTGCAGGTCGCGGGGATATGCGGCGGGCCTGTTCCTTACCTTGAGTTGGGTGGTGTTTTTGAGTGAAGCGGCGTCGGCTCCCTCCAGCATGCGAGCCGGCACGCCGGTAATGGCCACTATATAGGCGGTCTCCTGGCGCGAGAGGAGCTTCACGGCCTCGGGCGATGTCACCTCATTTCCGAATCGGGCTCTCGCGATCGCCTGTTTCACCGGCAATGCGCTGAGCATTCGGAACTGAAGCACCGCACTCGGCCGAGGTGGTGCTGCGCCTCCCATGTTCCCTCCTCCTTCGCCGCCGCCTCCTTCGCCGGAGGACTCGGCGCTAAACCCGCCTGCGCCTCCGCCGCGCCGCCCACCTCCGCGGCCACCGCCACCGCCGCTTGGCGCGAAACCTCCGCCGCTCATGATTTCATAAGGATGCGCCCAGGGCGAATCCGTCAGCATCCGGCGAACTTCCTTTTCGTTCCACTCCGTGAACTTCTTTTTCTCCCAAAAATCGGCGCCGTAGAGAGTTGCCGCGGCGACGCCGAGAATAAGCACAACAGCAATGCAAATGCGAGTCATAGGTCCAGATGTATGCTACTCCCCGCCAGCGCCGCGCGCAAGGGTGAGTTGCGGCTGCGGTTGGGACGCAGCTCCCCCGAGCAGTCCGTTCTGTTTTTTCACACTTGTGCCGCAAGAGAGGATAGAATCCTTGAGGATGGGTATCACTAATGAAAGCCCCGGAAGCGAGCCGGGCCGGGGCGCTTTTTCCCCCGTGCTGATCGGCGTGCTGGCCGTGGCGATTGCGGCTGCGGCGGCCTTCGTGTACTTCAACTCCCGTTGGACCGCCCCTGAGAAGGAAGCGCCGGTTCTGACCGAAGATGCGCGAGCCTATATTCGCAGTGGAGCGCTGCCGCTCAGCGACGTCGAGATGGCGGCCAAGGAGAGCTTCGCCGGGCAGACCCTCGTCGAGATCACCGGAAAGATCACCAACGCCGGGCAGCGCGCGGTGAAGCTGGTCGAAGTGACTTGCGTGTTCCGCGACCCCTACGGACAGGTGGTGCTCCGCGAACGCCTGCCGATTGTCAGCGCGCGCGGCGGCGGGCTCAAGCCCGGCGAAACCAAAAGCTTCCGCCTGCCTTTCGACACGATCCCGGACACCTGGAACCAGAGCCTGCCCGACCTCGTCATCGCGCAGATTCAGTTCAACTGAGGTAGGCGGTCCTGCCCGCGGCCGGGGCTTTTGTTATCAGCGGCCGGAGGAGCCGAATCCGTTGTCGCCGCGGTTGGTTTCGCTGAGCTGGGCTTCTTCCCATTCCACCGGCTCATAGCGGGCGATCACGAGCTGTGCGATGCGGTCCCCGCGCTCGACGCAATACTCGCTCCGGCCCAGGTTCAGCATAATGACGCGGATCTCGCCGCGATAGCCCGGGTCGATGGTCGCGGGGCTGTTCGGGAGCGTGATGGAGTGCTTCAGGGCGAGCCCGCTGCGCGGCCGCACCTGCGCCTCGAAGCCCGGCGGCAGCTCTATGGCGATGCCGGTTCCCACCAGCGCGGGCTCTCCCGGGCGCAGCACCGCCGGTTCCACCGCCCGTAAATCCATCCCGGCGTCTTCCTCTGGGCCGTGCGCGTACTCCGGCAGAAAGGCGTCCTGGCGCAGGCGCTTAATCTTCACTCGCATCGATTAGCTATCATAGCGGTTCAATGCCTGAAAAACCGAAGCGCGTCCTCACACTGGCTCCGATGCCGCCCGAGAAGTCGGCCTACGCGCTGGCGCGATACAGCCGTTCGCCGGACTCCATTCGCCAGTCGCTGGAGTGGGTGCGCGCCCACGATTCGCAGAGATTCCTCGAACACTTCTATTTTCAGTACGGCCACGCGTCGATCGCGGACCTGGGCCACGCGGCGATGTGTTTCGAGGGGATTTCGGAACTCGCCGCGACGGAGATCGAAGATGAGCCGCTCTGGGATGGCCAGGCCAAGTCGTCGCGCTACCAGGATTTCTCTCGGGCCGGCTTTATCACCCCCGAGGAGTTCAACCCGGAGCAGGCGGAGGCGTACAGGGCGGCAGCCGGGAAGCTGCTGGCGGCCTACAAGAAGATTCACGCCGGCGCGGTGGACTACCTGCGAGCGCGGCTGCCGCGTCCCGCGCAGATGAGCGCGGAGGCGTACGAGCGCAACATCGCGGCGCGCGCGTTCGATTGCGCCCGGTACCTGCTTTTCCTGGGCGTTCCCACCAACGTCGGCCAGGTCGTGAGCATCCGCACGATCGAAAAGCAGATCCGGCGGCTCCGCGCCTCCGAGTACGGCGAGCTCCGATCCCTGGCTACGGAGTTGGCGGAGGCTTGCGCGGCAAAGCCCGAATGCGTCTGGGATCCCGCCGCGGAGTGCGAGCCGCTCTGCCCCACACTGGCCCGCCACGTCGAGGTGGACTCGCATGCCGTGGAGTCCCGCCGCGACCTGAAGCTGTGGGCGGAACAGAACCTGCCCCCGCCGGCCACTGAGGCGCCCGAACCCGTGGACCTGCTCCGGCCGGCGAACGTGCCCGCCGACATCGTGGCGACGCTGCTGTACCCGGTCGTCACCCGGCCTTTCCGGGAACTCTACGAGATCGCCTGCGGCTGGAGTGCCGCGCAGCGGGCCGAGGTGCTGGACCTGGCTCTCCGCTCCCGCACCCGCCGCGACGAGCTGCTGCGGGCATTCCGCGGCAACCTTTACGTGTTCGACATCGTGATGGATATCGGCGCGTGGCGCGACCTGCACCGCCACCGCCGCTGCCAGCAATTCCGGCAGGAGTTCACCGTGCGCCTCGGCTTCGAAACGCCGCAGATGCTGATCGACGCCGGCCTGGACGGCGCGTACACGGCCGCGCTGGAGGAGGTCTCTGCCGCGCTCAGCGAGCTGCCCGCGCCAGGGTCTCATTACCTGGTTCCTTTCGCCGCCCGTTCAAGATTCCTCTTCAAGATGGACTTCGCCGAGGCGGAGTACATTTCGAAGCTGCGAAGCGGCGTCAAAGGCCATTTCAGCTACCGCCGCATTGCGTGGCTGATGAAGCAGCAGATGGAACGCCTGGAGCCTGAACTGGGCAGGCTTATGGAAGCCACTCCGCCCTGGATTGAAGATCCTTTGAAGCGATAGTCCTAAATCCGGGCGAGCCCATGTAAAACTTGCAGAAATAGTCCAAGGTAGCTGGCTTAAGCAGGTCATTTCAAAGGTCTTTTCCATTTGGCATCAAAGATGCCCCCCGCCACAGTGGCGAATTGCAATGTCGCCCCATTGCTGCGCCGTTGGATTCAGCGGGTCCGAAAAGGACGCTGAGCCAACCCAAGAACTCAGAGCGGGCTGCGCCGGCACCGGGCCTCTGGCCGATGGGCGCAGTCGGCAAGCTCCGGGAAGCGGCTGCCGCTCTCCGGAGAGGAAGAAGGAGGAACAATGAATCGCATCAAGGCAATCACCATTGGATCCTGCCTGGGGCTGCTCGCAGTGGCTTTCCTGCCTACTTTGAACGCGGACGAATTCAACAAACTCACGAAGCTGACAGTGAACGAGCCAGTAGCGATCCCAGGCAAGGTGCTCCAACCAGGCGAATACTGGCTCCGGCTGGCCGACACCCCAAGCAATCGCCGGATCGTGCAGGTCTGGAACGAGGATCAGTCGGAGCTGCAATCGGAGATCGTGGCAGTTCCCGTCTACCGGCTGGTGCCGACTAGCAACACGGTGTTCACATACTGGGAACAACCCGTCGGCACAGCTCCGGCGCTTAAAGCATGGTATCACCCGGGTGATAATTTCGGACAGGAATTCGTGTATCCGCAAGGCGTGGCGACCCAGTTGGCAGCGGCAAATCGAGCAGCCGCGCCCGCGGTCCAAGCGACCGCGGCTTGTCCGGCGTGCCCGGCGTGTCCGCCAAAGGCGATGGCGCAGCCGGCGTGCCCGCCGGCAACCGTGACGCCGGCCCAGCCGGAAGCCCAGGCGGCTCCGGAGTGCCCGCCGTGCCCGCCTTGTCCGCCCGCCGCGCAGGCAGCGCCACCCATTCAGCCTGAAGCTCAGGCGGCGCCTCCGGTACCGGCCTGCCCGCCTGCGGCCATTACACCACCGTCTACGCCCGAAGCACGGGTAGCGCCCCCGGCCGAAGGGCCCGAAGTGCAGGTTGCGCCTCCTCAGCAACCCCAAGTGCAAGTGACGCCTCCGGCCGAAGGGCCTGAACTGCAGGTTACGCCTCCTCAGCAACCCCAAGTGCAAGTGACGCCGCCGGCGGAAGCTCCTCAAGCGCAGATGGCGCCTCCAGCCAGGGAGTGCCCGCCGTGCCCGGCGTGCCCGCCCGAGGCTCAAGCGGCCCCGGAGTGCCCGCCTTGCCCGGCGTGCCCGCCCGAAGCACAAGCGGCCCCGGAGTGCCCGCCGTGCCCGGCATGCCCGCCCGAGGCGCAAGCGGCTCCCGAAGCTATCACACCAGCTCCGCCGGCGGCCCAGGCCTGCCCGTGTCCGCCGAAGGCCGCGACACCCGAAGCGCAGGCTATTCCCAGCGCGCCGCCTCCTTCTGAAC
>JBLNCW010000058.1:0-33134 GCA_050261015.1 Rhodospirillales bacterium
TAAACGCCCTCATCGGACGTGCCATACATGTAGCCGGGCAGCGAAGCGAATAAGCGCTCCAGATTGGGCGGGCAGCAGGTGGTGCTGTACCACGGGTTGCGGATCCTGTCCTCGCCCGAAACCAGTTCGAGCGGGTTGCGGTAGCAGTACAGCCGGCCGTCGAGCGACATCCCGGAGTTCGCCCCGTTGTACAGGGCGCGCTCCAGCACGTCCGCGTAGCGCCCCTGGCCGGTGGCCGCCAGCATCCGCCAGTTCCACATGATGTTGCCGATTGCCGCGCAGCTCTCCGTGTACGCCGCGATGTTCGGCAGCTCGTACGCCTCCCCAAAAGCCTCGCCCGACGCCCGCGAACCGACTCCGCCGGTGATGTACATCTTCCGCCGGGCCATGTCCTCCCACAGCAGCTCCAGCGTTTTCCAGTACGCCGGGTCGCCCGTCTCCAGATAATAGTCCGCCGCGCCGCAGCAGGCGTACATGGCGCGCACGGCGTGACCTTCGAGCTTCGTGCGCGAGGTGAACGGCTTCCCGCTGAACATGTAAACCAACTGGCGCGGAGAAACTTTGAGCCGCTCCCCGTCGCCGCGCAGCAGATAGCCGGCCAGATCCAGGTAGCGCCGTTCGCCCGTGGTGCGGTAAAGCTCCACCAGCGCCATTTCCAGTTCCGGGTGGCCGGTCAGCAGCGGCTGTTTCGCCGGTCCGAAATCGCGGCACAGGTAATCGGCGAACTTGATGCCGCCCTCCAGCAGCCGCCGGTTGCCGGTTCCGCGGTAGTACGCGATCGCGGCCTGCAACAGGTGCCCGAGGCAGTAGAGCTCGTGCCCGGTCTCCATTTGCTTGAAGCGGTCCGCTTTCCGCGCTTCCACCCAGTACGTGTTCAGGTATCCGTCCGGCTCCTGCACCGCCAGAATCTCGTCCGTAAGCCTGTCGAAAGCGGCGCGCAGCTTCGGATCATCGCCCGATTGCAGCACGAACGCCGCCGCTTCCATCCACTTGTAGAGATCGGAATCCGTGTAAAGGGGCCCGCGGCGTGGGACGTTCTTGCGGCCCGAAAGCCTGCGGAAATTATCGACGATTCCGTTCTGTTCGAGCAGCTCGAGCAGCGACGGAATGCTCGCCTCCACGTTGACCTTCATGCGCCGCGCCCAGAAACCTTCGCCCATCTTCACCGCGCGGACCGGCACGTTGCGCAGCTTCGCCCGCGGCGAGCGGGCGACGTCCAGAATCCCCGCGTCCCGCTCCGCCGCGTTCTGCGCATTCATTAGGGCCAGAGCGCCTATTCCGGAAGCCAGTGCTTCCCGCCGCGTCAGCATATCGGGACCTCCTTCACAGTTCACGAAGCTATCACACTGCCAGGGCAACGGGAAGGCGCAACAGAACCCGCGCCGGCGGCCCCGGCGAGAGCGCATGCTACCATGTCTCCATGACGCGGAGACGCGCGCTGATCACGGGCATTACCGGACAGGACGGTTCATATCTGGCCGAATTTCTTTTGTCAAAAGGGTATGAAGTCCACGGAATTGTGCGCCGCGTGGCCTTGGAAGACCCTGAAAACCGACTCGCGCGGCTGGCCGGAATCCGGGGCCAGTTGCAACTGCGCGCGGCTTCTTTGGAAAGCTATCCGAGCCTGTTTCAAGCCGTAGCCGCGATCCAGCCCGACGAGGTCTATCACCTCGCCGCCCGGAGTTTTGTCACTTACTCATTTGACGACGAATTTTCGACTCTGAATACCAATATTAACGGCACTCATTTTCTGCTTTCCGCCGTAAAAACCATCTGTCCCGGATGCCGTTTCTATTTCGCCGGATCGAGTGAAATGTTCGGAAGCGCCCAGGAAAGCCCGCAATCCGAGCGGACCCCGTTCCATCCGCGCTCCAGCTACGGGATCAGCAAAGTAGCGGGATTTCATCTTACGCGCAATTACCGCGAGGCCTACGGCCTGCACGCCTCCAGCGGCATCCTGTTCAACCACGAATCCCCGCGCCGGGGGTTCGAGTTCGTGACCCGGAAAATCACCGCCGGAATCGCCCGCATCCTCGCCGGGCGCGCGAACGAGCTGAGGCTGGGCAACCTGGACGCCAAGCGGGATTGGGGTCACGCCAGGGACTACGTGCGCGCCATGTGGCTCATGCTGCAGCAGCCCGAGCCTGACGACTACGTGATCGCCACGGGCGAGACGCACTCGGTGCTGGAATTCGTGGAACTGGCCTTCGACTACGCCGGCCTGGATCACAAGAAATACGTGGTCATCGATCCCGGCTTCTTCCGCCCCGCGGAAGTGGGACTGCTGCTGGGGGACGCAAGCAAGGCGCACGCAAAGCTCGGCTGGCGCCATACCGTCGGTTTCGAAGCGCTGGTTCGCGAGATGGTCGATGCCGATTGCGCTATCCTCGGAGTGGAGAGGCGGCGAGGCGCAACGTTCATCGGGTAGCGCCCGCCGGAGCGCCCGGCCGCGCGTCTCGGTACAATAGCTCTCGCCATGCGACTTCTGTTTCCCCTTCTGATCGGATGCAGCCTGATCGCCGCGCAGGACTTTTCGGACCTCAAAGTCGAGAAGGCCGCCACCGGATATAAGTTCACCGAAGGGCCGATCTGGTCCCGCGAAGGCTACCTGCTGTTCAGCGACATCCCGCAGAACAAGATCCTGCGGCTGGCGCCCGGCAAGCCGGTGGAAACCTTCCGCGAGCAGAGCAACGGCGCGAACGGAAACGCCTTCGATACTCAGGGACGGCTGTACACCTGCGAAGGCGGCGCCCGCCGCGTCACCCGCACCGCCCGGAACGGCAAAATCGAGGTTCTCGCCGAACGCTTCGAAGGCAAGCGGCTCAATGCGCCCAACGACATCGTCGTGCGGCGCGACGGCCATGTCTATTTCACCGACCCCGCCTTCGGCGGCTCGGAAGACACGCGCGAGCTGGACTTTTACGGAGTGTTTCACATCACCCCTAGAGGACAGCTCGAGCTGATCGCAAAGCCGAAAGGGCGCCCCAACGGGATAGCGCTCTCGCCGGACGGCCGCATTCTCTACGTGGCCAACAGCGACGAGCGCAACGTGCGCGCCTACGATCTCGACAGAAGCGGCAGAACATCCAACGAGCGCGTGCTGGTCTCCAACATCGAGGGCGGGCCGGACGGAATGAAGGTGGACGAGAAAGGCAACCTCTGCATCGCCGCCAAAACCCTCGTCATCTACTCGCCCGATGGAAAGCTGCTGCACAGTATCGAGCTCCCCGAAACGCCCTCGAACTGCGCCTTCGGAGACGCCGACCTGCAATCGCTCTACATCACAGCCCGTACGTCGCTTTACCGCGTCCGGCTGAACGTGAAAGGGTCTTTGCCATACTGAAATTGTGGAAACAAGCAGACGGTATCCCGAACGGCCGATTCTGGGCGTCGGGGCAATTATTGCCGACAGCGGCCGCGTGCTGCTGGTGGAGCGCGGGCACGATCCGCTCAAAGGGGTCTGGTCGCTGCCAGGCGGGATAGTGGAAGTCGGGGAATATCTGACGGACGCGCTCCGCCGCGAGGTGCGGGAAGAGACGGGGCTCGAGGTGGAGCCGGTTTCCGTGGTTGAAGTGTTCGAAAGAATCATGCCCGACCGGAATGGGCGGACGGAGTACCACTACGTGCTGATCGATTATCTCTGCCGGCCAACCGGGGGTGAATTGCGGGCGGACTCCGACGTGAGCGACGCCCGCTGGGTGCCCCGGGACGAGCTGGCCTCCTACCACATCACCGAGGGAACGCTCGGCGTGATCGAAAAGGCCCTGGCGCTATGAATACCAGCGGCGGATTGCTCGAATTCGACCGGCTGAAGGAATTGCTCGGGCGTCATATTGCGAGCCCGCTCGGGCAGGCGGAACTCGAAAAGATCGAGCCGGTGAACGACCGCGCCCGCGCCGAGCAGATGCTCGCTGAAGCAGCCGAAGCCGTGCAGTATCTCGAAACGGCATCGCGGCCGCAGCCGGCTTCGCGGGGCGCCGCGGTGCGGATCCGGTTCGGCGCGCTCCCGGATGTAGGGGAAGCGGTCCGCAAGCTGCGCATCGAAGGCGCTTCTCTCGAAGCGAAGGAAATCTTCGAGCTGACGAGCGTGCTTGACCGCGCTTCCGACATACGCTCGCTCCTGCTCGCCGTCGCCCCGCGCTTTCCCAAGCTCGGCGCGCGCGCCGCGGCGATGGGCGAATTCCGCTCGCTGCTTCGCGACCTCTCCGGAAAGATTCTGCCGGACGGCACGGTTTCCGACCACGCCAGCCTCCTGCTGGCGCGCTTGCGGCGCGACATCGAACGGCAAAAGCTCCAGATTCAGGAATCGCTCGAACGGTTCCTCCGCACGCACCGCGAGGAAGGCGTGTTGCAGGAGGAGTTCGTCACCATCCGCAACGAGCGGTTCGTGATTCCCGTGATCGCGGGGCAGCGGCGCAGAATCGACGGCGTGATTCACGGCGCGAGCGGCACCGGGCACACGCTTTTTATCGAGCCGCTGGAAACCATCGAGCTGAACAACGAAATGGTCCGCCTCGCCGAGGAGGAAATGCGCGAGGTGCACAGAATCCTGCTCGAGTACACGCAGCGGCTGCGGGACTACAGCGAGGCGATCGGCCGCACCCTGGTGATCCTCGGCGAACTGGAAATGCTGTTTGCGAAGGCCGCTTTCGCGGTCGAGTTCGGCTGCACCATTCCGCGCTTCAGCAGTCCCGGCGCGCGGCGCCTCGTGCTGCGCGATGCGCGGCACCCCCTGCTCGAAGACGTGCTGCGGCGACATCGCAAGACCGTGGTTCCGGTCTCCGTGACTTTGGAAGGCGAGGCGCGTACCCTGCTTATCAGCGGTCCGAACAGCGGCGGCAAGACCGTAACCCTGAAGACGGTGGGGCTGCTGGCGCTGATGGCGCAGGCCGGCCTGCCTGTCCCTTGCGCGGAGGCCGAATTCCCGTTCTTCGACCAGGTGCTGGCGGATATGGGAGACCAGCAGTCGATCCAGGAAAGCCTCAGCACGTTTTCCGCGCACATGTCGCGCCTGCGGGACATCGTGAACGAGGTGACTCCGGATTCGCTCGTGCTGCTGGATGAACTCGGGCGGGCGACCGATCCCGAAGAAGGCGGCGCGCTCGGCGTCGCCATTCTCGACCACTGCCGCTCCTCGGGGGCCTTTTCGCTCGCGTCCACCCACCTGCTGGCGCTCAAAATCTATGGCGCGAACACCCCGGGCGTGCTCAACGGATCGATGGGCTTCAACGAGGAGACGCTCGAACCAACGTACATCCTGCGTGTGGGCGCGCCGGGCAAATCAGCCGGCATCGATATTGCCCGCCGCCTCGGCCTGCCGCAGCCGCTGCTGGAGAAGGCGCGGGCGGCGCTGAGCACGCGCGAGCAGGACCTGGCGCGTTTCCTGAGCGAACTGGACCGCCGGCTCAAAGAGGTTGCGCGGCTTCAGGAAGAACTCGAGCGCGCCCGCGAGAGCCTCGCTGCGCGCGAAAAAGCTCTCGCCGAAGAGTGGGCGAAAAAGGAATCCGCCAAGATCCGGGAACTGGAGCGGCAATGCGAACTGGTGCTTGCGCGTTTCGAGTCGCAGGCGCAGGAAACCATCGAGAAGATCGCCACCGGACCCGATCGCAAGAAGGCGGCGGCCCACGCGCAGCGCAGCGTAGCCAAGGTGAAACGGGAGCTGCGGGAGGAGATCGAGACGGCAGTGCTCTCGGCCCGGGCCGATGCGCAAGCCGGAGAGATCGCGCCGCTCAAGGTCGTGGAAGGCGCGCGCGTGCGGCTGAAAAACGTGCGCGAGCCCGCGCGGGTGCGGCGACTTCTCGGCGAGGACCGGATCGAGGTCGAGGCCGGATTCCTGAAACTGCAGGTGCCGGTCGATGAAGTGCTGGAAGTGTTGCCGGGGCCGGCTGAAGGCGCGAAGCTTCCGAAAAACGTCTCATTCCGGCCGGCGGGACCGGACGGCTACGTGAATGTCCGGGAAATCAACGTCATCGGCCGGCGCGCCGAGGAGGCCCGCGAGGAGGTCGACAAGTTCCTCGACAGCGCCGTGCTGGCTTCGGTCAGCCGCGTACGAATCGTACATGGGCACGGCATGGGGATTCTGAAGCGCGCCATCGCGGAGCTGCTCTCGACTCATCCGAGCGTCGAGAAGTTCTACCCCGCCCCGCAAAACGAAGGCGGAGCGGGCGCGACCATCGTTGAGCTGAAAGAGTAGGGCCGGGATGCCCGGCCCGCCATGAAGCGGCGCTCCCGGGCGCAAATCACGCGCCAAGGCACTCCGCAAGTTCAAGCCATAGGAGGAACCGGTCCTGATAGGGCACGCATTCCTGCACGTGCGCGGAACGCGGTTCGCCAATGAAGGGAACGGCGATCCGCGCGCCGGCCGGAATTTCCTTGGCGGAAGACACAATCAGGTGAACGGCGGACGGCGATTTCAATATGCCGGAAAGCTCAAGGTCGTTCGTAGAGATCACTAAGCAATTAGTCGCGCGAGCCCGCCGATTTTCTCAATAAAAACTCGAACCGGCGGTGAGCCGGACACACCGGGCGCCTTACACCCAGTGCGGGGCGATTTCCACCGCGGGGCGAGGAAACGCACGGGCCGCTTCACGCGCCATTGTCGGGTTACGAAACCGCGAGCCCATGAAGTCCACCATGTTTTCGAAGCATTTCGTATTGCGGACGTACCCGGCGAAGCGTTCTCTACCCGGTCCCAGCGCAGTCAGCAACGTGTAGTCGGACGTGTGGTCGGCGCTCACCCAGCCGATACCGGTGTGGTTGCCCACCGCTTCTCCCAGAATTCCCACCGGCTTGTCCAGCCGCGAATTGAGGCTCAGTCCTTTTTTGCCCCCCACCGAAGCGGCAACCGCATCCAGCTCATCCTTTGTCAGTTCGATCCCGAGCGCCTCGCGCACGGCTTCCTGAATTGCCGCGGGAGCACCCTTGGCTCTGTTGAGCCTCGCCAGGAGCTGTTCAAACGAGCATTGCGCGCCTGCCAGCACGCGGAAACCGTTGGAATCGCCGCGGAACTGGGCCGACTTCCCTCCAATGGCCGGATTGCCGTTGCCGTGGTCAGCGGTGATCACGATGAGGGTCTCGGGATTTTGCCCGGCGAATTTCAGAACCACTTCAATCGCCTCATCGAAGGCAAGCTGATCCCACAAAAGGGCCGCGGCGTCGTTGTTGTGCGCCGCGTGGTCGACGCGCCCGCCTTCCACCTGAAGCAGAAAGCCTTTCGGCGAGTGCCGCAGCGCATCCAGCGCCGCGGAGGTCATCTCCGCCAGCGCCGGCACGGACTCGCGGAGTGAAGCATTGTTGCGGCGGTCGAGGCTGAAGGGCAGCATCCCCGGGGTGAACAACCCGAGCATCTTGGCCGGCATCTTCCCGTTCTGCGAACATCGCTGGAGCTCCGCACGGCTGGCAACGCAAGTGAAGCCTGCCTGCTTGTATTGCGAGATCAAATCGCGTTTGTCCTTTCGCGATGAGCCATCGAAAAACCGGACGCCCCCGCCAAGAATGACATCGACGTTCTTGATGTACTGTTCCGCGATAGCTTCCTCGTTCCCCCGGGATGGGTCGACCGCGGCGAAGCCGGCTGGTGTTGCGTGCGTGACCGTAGTCGTGGTGACAAGCCCTACGCGCCTCCCCTGCTCCCGGGCGATCGTCGCGACCGGCGTCAACCTCGTGCCGTCCGGGAGCACGTTCAACGCGCTGTTGAAGATCCGCACTCCGGAACCCCAACTCGATGAAGCCGCGGAGGAGTCGGTGGTCGCCGAGTCCAGCGAAGCCATGTCCATCAGGCCGTGCGTGATGTCGGGTCTTTCCATCAATGCCCGCCACAAAAGGCCGGTTCCCCGGACTTGCTTCGAAAAGTAATCCGCCAGCGGCAACACGCTCGGGCTCATGCCGTCGGCAACCATGAAAATGATGTTTTTCGGCTGGGCTCCTGGCTTGGCTGCGGCGTGCAGAACTTCCAGGGACCCCGCCACGGGGGCGAGTGCGGCGGAGCGCAGAAAACCGCGCCTGCCGACATGACCGGTCGATGAGTGCATGTCACTTAGTATAGTTCAGAGCCGCCGAAGGCCCGGCGCGTCCAACCGGGAAAAGCCGGAGGGTATATAGTAAGTCTGATTCCGCTTGTTAAAACCTTGTTAAAACATGGAGGTCAAATGGCCGCACGAGTCCTTTTGCTATTCCTAATTTGCCTGCCGCTACTCGCCCAGCTTAACGACGGCGAGGCCCACGGCGATCCGCCGTTCCTCATCGAAGACGGCTGGAAAGCCCTGTTCAACGGCAAAGATTTTACCGGCTGGCACGGCGAGAACCCGAAACAGCCCTTTCAGTGGCTGACGACCAGGGGCGTGATCTGGGAGCGGCTGCTTGGCCCCACGCGGCTTTCTTTCGTGCGCGAACCCGGCGCCCGCATGCTGAACGGCCCGAACGGGCGCACCGTGAACCTGGTGAGCGACGAGAAATTCGGCGATTCGGAACTCTACCTGGAGTTCATGCTGGCCAAAGGCTCCAACTCGGGCGTGTATCTGCACGGGCTGTACGAGGTGCAGATCTTCGACAGCTTCGGCTCTACCGAGCCGATGACCTCCTCCGACTGCGGGGGCATCTATCACCGCTGGATCGATAACCAGGGCGTGGGCGGATCGCCGCCGTCCCGCAATGTCTGCCGCCCGCCCGGCCAATGGCAGTCCTATCACATCTGGTTTCAGGCCCCCCGGTTCGATTCCTCGGGCAGGAAAATCCAGAATGCGAAATTCCTCCGCGTGGTCTTCAACGGCTTTTCCGTCCAGGAGAACGTGGAGTGCGAAGGCCCCACCCGCGCGCACATGAATATTCCCGAAGCGCCCACGAACCCGCTGATGCTCCAGGGGGACCACGGCCCGGTAGCCTTCCGGAACATCTATATCCGGCCGCTGCGTCCGATCATCAAGCGATGAGCGAGTGGATCGACATCTCCGTTCCGCTGCGGACCGGCATGGTGCACTGGCCGGGCGATCAGGACCCGCTCATCGAACGCAAAGTGGCCATCGACCGCGGCGGCACGATGAACATCACCGCCGCGTCCATGAGCCTGCACACCGGCACGCACATGGACGCGCCGCTGCACTTTCTGGCCGGGGCGCCGGGGATCGACCGCATGCCGCTCGATGCCGCCGTCGGCCGCGCGCGCGTGCTCGAGTTTCCCACGGCGGCGGCCATCGGCCCGGCGGAACTCGAACCGTATGGCATCCAAGCGGGCGAGCGCATCCTTCTAAAAACATCGAATTCCCGCCGCTGCTGGCGGACCGATGAGTTCATCCCCGACTTTGTCGCCGTCACTGCCGATGGCGCGCGCTACCTGGCGGGGCGCGGCATTCAAGTAGTAGGAATCGACTACATCTCGATCGGCCTTCCGGGCGAGGAGGGCGACGAGGCGCACCGCGCGCTGATGGCCGCCGGCGTCTGGATCATCGAAGGGCTCGATCTCTCGGCAGTCGAGCCCGGTGATTACGATCTGATCTGCCTGCCGCTCAAGGTTCCCGAGGGCGATGGCGCTCCGGCGCGCGCCATCGTCCGCCGCGTCCGTTAGGCTTCTTTCTTGTAGCTTTCAATCTTTTGCCCGATCGGCCCTTTGGCGGTGCGGGCCAGGAGTTCCTTCATCTCCGCCGCGCTCATCCTCTGGAATGTCTTGCAAGCGAGCACATTTTCTTCAAGCTGCTCGATGGTTTCGACCCCGGAAACCACAGTGTCGACGTCCTGGCTCCAGGCAAAGCGCAAACACTCCTGAATCGTCGCGATCTTGTTCCTCGTGATCGCGCCGATGGCGTTGGTCTTCATCGCAATCCGCCCGAGCCCCTTGGCGCGCGCTTTCGGCAGGAAGTTTTCGATGAAGCTCAGATAGTGCGGGTCGATCAGATTCACTGGGTGCTGCACGGTTTCCCAACCGTCGTAGGCGTCGGCGAGCCGCGAGAGAATGGCGGGATCGTGGTGGCCCGTGTAGCCGATGTGCCGCGCCTTACCCTGCTCCTTGGCCCTCACAAACGCTTCCAGCGCGCCGTTGGGCCCAAGAATCTGGTCCACTTCTTCGTTCGTGCTCACCTCGTGGCATTGCCAGAGGTCGAGGTAATCCGTGTTCATGCGCTTGAGCGTCTCCTCAAGCTGGCGCATGGCCGCATCCCGCGAGCGGAGTTGGGCCTTCGACATCAGCAGCACCTTCTTGCGCAGGCCGCCGCTCAGGGCTTTGCCGTACGCTTCGTCGCTGAGGCCCTTGTTGTAATGATGCGCGCTGTCGAAAAAGTTCACGCCGAGATCCAGCGCGCGATGGATCATCTTGACGGCGTTGTCCATCCCGCGAACCGCGGCGTGATAGCCGCCCAGGGTGAATCTGGAAACGCGCAGGCCGCTCTTGCCGAGGGTCGCCATCGGCATCGGAGCCTCGGCCAGTAATTTCTTGAGTTCCGCGCCCGCTATCGCAGACGACGACAGTTGGAGGAAGGTTCTTCTGTGCATCGCGCCCTCTCGTGCGGCCATCATACCACCGCGGGCGCCGCGGCCTACTTCGCGTCGCGCCAGTTGTCGCCCACGCCGACGTCCGCCACCAGCGGGACTTCGAGTTTGTGCACCTCCTCCATGTTCGTCTTCACCAGCTTCTTGACTTCATCAACCTCTTCGGGAGGCGCTTCGAACAACAGCTCGTCGTGCACCTGGAGCAGCATGGCCGTTTTGAGCTTCCGCCGCTCGATTTCCCGCTCGATGCGGATCATGGCGAGCTTGATCAGGTCCGCCGCCGTCCCCTGCAGCGGCGTATTGACCGCGGTGCGCTCGGCGAAACCGCGCGCGTTGGGGTTCCGGCTGTTCATGTCCGGAATGGGGCGTTCCCGGCCGAACAGCGTCCGGGTGACGCCGGTGCGGCGCACCTCGGCGATTGTGCCATCGATAAACCGCCGGACGCCCGGATAGCGCGCGAAATAGTTGTCGATATAGGTCTGGGCTTCGTGGCGCGGGATGCCGAGTTGGGCGGCGAGTCCGAACGCGCTGAGCCCGTAAACAATGCCGAAGTTGATGGCCTTGGCGCGCCGCCGCAGCTCGGGGTTCACCATCAGCGGGGGGACGCCGAACACTTCGGCCGCCGTGCGCGTGTGTATGTCCTCTCCTTTTTGGAACGCGCCGGTAAGCACCGGGCACTTGGAAAAATGAGCGAGCAGGCGCAGCTCGATCTGCGAGTAGTCCGCCACCAGCAGCTTCCAGCCCTCACGCGGCACGAACGCCGCCCGGATCTCGCGGCCCAGTTCGGTGCGAATGGGGATGTTTTGCAGATTCGGGTTGGAGGACGAAAGCCGCCCCGTGGCGGCGCCGGTCTGATTGAAACTGGTGTGCAGCCGGCCCGTGCGCTGGTCGATCAGCGCGGGCAGCGCGTCCACGTAGGTGCCTTTCAGCTTCGCGAGCTGGCGGTACTCCAGAACCTGCCTGACGATCTCATGATCCACCGCGAGTTCCTCGAGCACGTCGGCAGCGGTCGAGATCGTCTTCCCCCTGCCGTACCGTACCGGCGCGGGCAGCTTCAAATCCTCGAACAGCACCTTGCCGAGCTGCTGAGGCGAGTTGATGTTGAAACTCTTTCCGGCCAGCCTGCAAATCTCCTGCGTCAGCCGCTGTATCTCGGCATCCATCATCTCCGAGAGGCGGCGCATTTCGGCCGGATCGATGCGGATCCCCCGCTGCTCCATCCGCGCCAGCACCTCCACCAGCGGGAGATCGATCGTTTCGTACAGCTCGCGAAAGCCGCGTTCATCCACTTGCCGGCTCAGCGTCCGGGCGAGCTCCAGCGCGCAATCGGCCTGGTGCTCGACCGTGGCTTCCAGGCGTCGGTCCAGGTGCCTGCGCGCCAGCACTTCGAGCGAGCAGCCGGAGGGGTCGGCGTTCAGCAGGAAGGCATACAGCATCACGTCGTCGCGAAAGCCGCGCGGCCGGATATTGAATTTCCCGAGCGCGAGCAGGATCCGCTTCACATCATGGCCAACCTTCGGCCGCGCTTCGTCCTCCAGCATCGGCCGCAGCCGCTCGATCAGTCCCGCGCGGACGGTGCGCGCCTGGGCGGGCTGCCACGCCAGCGCGACGAAAGGCTCCTCGTCCTGAGAGAAAAACCCGGGCTCGGAATCTTGCGGCGCTGCCGGCTGGCCGACGGCAACCGCGATGGGCGCGTTCGGTGGGATCGCCGCCAGCCACGCGTCCACCGCTTCCGGCGTGTCGAGCGTGGCGTAATCGCGCGGGCGCGTGTCCTCCTCAGGCCCGAGTTCCTTAAGCAGGCTGTAGAACTCCAGCTCCTTATACAGCTCCTTCAGCGCGGCCGTGTCCGGCGGCTGGGCGCGCACCTCATCCAGCCGGAACTCGATCGGCACGGTAGTGTCAATCGTCGCGAGGCGCTTGCTCAGCAGGATGCGCTCCCGGTTCTGCTGCAGGCTTTCGCGGTACCGCTTGCCGTACCCTTTGTCGCCCAGTTCGCCGGCGCGCTCCAGCGCCGCTTCCACGGAGCCGAACCGCAGGATGATATCCCGGGCGCCTTTCTCTCCGATGCCGGGAGCGCCCGGTATGTTGTCGATGGCGTCGCCCTTCAGCGCGAGCAGGTCGGCCACCTGCGCCGGTTTCACGCCCATCTTCTCCTCGACTTTCGCGGGATCGTACCAGACGTCTTCCTGAACCGGGTTGTACATCGAGACGCGCTCGTCGACGATCTGGAGCATGTCCTTGTCGCTGGAGACGATGGTCACGTCCAGATCGGAGGCCTCGGCTCGCCGCGCTATCGCCCCGATAACGTCGTCCGCCTCGAAGCCCGGGTATTCGAGAATGGGAATTCGCATTGCGGCGAGCAGCCGCCGGATGTAGCCGATCTGCTGGATCAACTCGGGCGGCGCCTCGGTGCGGTTGGCCTTGTATTCGCTGAATTCCTGCTCGCGGAATGTCGGCCCGGCGCTCTCGAAGACCGCGGCGATGAACTCCGGCTTGTAGGAGGAGGTGAGCTTCCGGAGCATATTGGTGAAGATGTAAACCGCCTCGGTGGGCAGGCCGGTGGAAGTGCGCATGGTGGGCGCCGCCGACCGCGCGCGGGCATGGTAGGCGCGGAAGATGAAACCGAAGGTGTCGATCAGGAAGAGGCGGGGGCGGGACATAACACCCCATTTTATCTTGGGTTAGCGCGCATGCACAGTTTTCCGGACCGCTTTGCGCCGGTGCGGTGCACGTAGCCGGACCATAACCCGTTCTACAAGCGTTTGCGCCACAGCCCTCCTTACAAAGTGTGGTGATTCAGCCACATCCTGAATTCTGCCCTGTCGCAATTTCAGGAACTTACGTTTGGGAGACAAAATTGCTTTTCTAGGGGCTTCGCCATAGTTCAAGGAGCCGATTCTTGCGTTTCGAGACAACAATACACCGGCCTGTAGAGGCAGCCGGCGTCGGGCTGCATAGCGGGGTGCCGGTGAAAATTCGCATCCTGCCCGCGCCCCCCTCGACCGGCATCGTATTTGTCCGGACGGATCTGGACGGGTTCCGAATCCCGGCAAGCTGGCGGCATGTCGCCCGCGTGAGCTATGCCACCAGCCTGATGCGGCAGGGCGTGCTGATCTCCACGACCGAGCATTTGTTGAGCGTTTTCTACAGCATGGGTGTGGATAACGCCTATGTGGAGATCGACAACCTGGAAGTCCCCATCCTGGACGGCAGCGGGTTGCCGTTTGTCGAGATGGTCAGGAAAGCCGGCCTGAAATCCTTCCGCCGGCTGCGGCGCTACCTGCGAATCCGGCGTCCTGTTGCCGTGGAAGACCGAGGCAGGCGCATTTCGATACTGCCGGCGGAGAGTTTCCGGCTGAGTTGCGATGTGTTCTTCAACCACCCGCTGGTCGGCCGGCAGACCCTCGAAATGGAGGTGACGCCGGAACGGTACGCCGCCGAGATTGCCCCGGCACGCACGTTCGGGTTCGAGCAGGAGCTGCACCAGATGCGCGACATGGGGCTCATCCGGGGCGCATCTCTCGAAAATGCGGTCTGTTTCGGCGAAGGCTTGCTGAACCCGGAGGGGCTCAGATTCCCGGATGAGTGCTGCCGCCACAAGGCGCTGGATCTGATTGGCGATCTGGCGCTGATCGGCAGGCCGCTTCTCGGTCACGTGGTGGCCGAGCGGGCCGGCCACGCCATGCACGCCGCGCTGGTAAAGCGCATCATGAGCGACCCTTCGCTGTACGAAATCCTGAGCTTCGACCAGCTTGCAAGCCGCGTGGTGAGCGCCTTGGTATCCTGATGATCGTGGAGCGTCGCCTCCACGGTCGATCATGCGCTGGCTGAACGTTCCCAACCTGCTCTCCCTGCTTCGGCTGGCCCTTGTGCCGTTCGCTGTTCGCGCCATCTGCGCGGGCGATTACAGGGGCGCGCTGCTGATCTTCGCGGCGGCGGCGATTACCGATGCCCTGGATGGCCCCCTGGCGAGGCATTTTCGATGCACCACACGAGTGGGCGCTTACCTGGATCCTATTGCGGATAAAGCGCTGCTTAGCTCCACTTACATCGCCCTGGGAGTCTCCGGGGCCGTGCCATGGCTGCTGGTGGGACTTGTCTTCGGCCGGGACCTGCTGATTCTGGCGCTGGTGGGGGCGGCCCTGCTGATCACCGATTATCGCGATTTTCCGCCGAACTTTTGGGGGAAACTGAGCACCGCGGTCCAGGCGGCGGCAGCCGTCTGGGTGATTGTCGCCGAGGCGTTTCCGGCAGTGGGGCTCAGTTCGGGCCCTATGCTGTGGGCTGTCGCCGCGGCGACTATCTGGAGCGGTCTAGCCTATCTCTGGCGAGCCTTCGAAATGGCCAGGGCGCGGCTCGCGAAGTGTTCACCCGTGAAATCGGATTGACGCCACCGTGAGGGAGGCGTAGGCTTAAAGGGAGGGAAAACGGTGACACGCTACGTACCTTCGCGCTCCTATCTCAGCGCAGGCCTGGCGGCGCTCCTGTTTGGGGCGTTTTCAGCGTGGTGCGGTTCACAGTGGGCTCCCGCTTACTTCGCCGCGGCCCTGTTTGCAGCAAGCGCGGCCGTTCTCCTCTACCTCGCCACGCGGCCGGCGATCGAAATTCACGAGACGCACGTGGCCATCGGCAAGCGGAACATTCCCTGGGCGGACATCAGGCGGCTGGACCGCACAGGCTGGCACTCGCCGCTGATCCTCAACCTTACTCTGTTCGACGACTCCCGAGTGCTGCTGGTCTATCCCGGGGACCTGGATTCCGCCAACAGCCTGCTGCGGCATTTGCGCCGCTGCGCTCGTGAAGCGCTCATCGACGGCAAGCCCTACCGCGAGTTCTGGGGCGAACCGGCAGGCGCTACAGAACGCAGGGCGCTCTCGGCGCCCCGGTACAGGCTCCTTCGCCCCGAAGACGAGGAGGAGGTTGAGCGTCTCTACCAGCGGCTCAAGAGCGTCCGCCATCTTGATCCGGAAAATTCCACGGACGACAAATAGTCCGTGGCTCTCCGAAAATCCCGCGCGATAAGATGGTTTTTGATTGCGCTTCTGGGCGCCGGAGGCCTGCTCCTTACCAGCCGCTACTGGCTGCCGGGGCTGGGCGCTCTCCTGGTGTACTCCGAGGAGCCGTTTCACGCGGATATCGTGGTTGTGCTGGCGGGCGACGACACGGGAGCGCGCATTCTGAGAGGGGCGGAACTGGTGAAGCAGGGCTACGCGCCGGCGGTGGTCGTAAGCGGGCCGGTCTGCTGCTATGGAAAGCACGAATCGGATCTGGCGATCGAGTATGCGGTTGCCGCGGGCTATCCGAGGGAGTGGTTCATTCCCCTCCCCATGGTGGCCGATTCCACCCGTGAGGAGGCGCAGATCATCACGCGAGAACTCGAGCGCCTGAAAGTCTCCAGGTTCCTGCTCGTCACCAGCGATTACCATACCCGCCGCGCCGCCCGTGTCTACCGTAAGCTCGTGCCGCCCGGCAGTTTCCGCACGATCGCCGCCGAAAGCGAGCAATTCGGCGCCGGATGGTGGCGCACGCGCGAAGGACGCAAATACGCCCTGATGGAATGGATCAAAACCCTCGCGTACTGGGCAGGCTTGTGATGAGGCAGACGTTCCGGTGGGTCTGGCCTTACATGCGGCGCTACCGGCGCGGGCTCGGGCTGGGCGTGGCCGCGCTGATCCTGAAGGACCTGGCCGCCGCCGCGCAGCCGCTCATGATCAAGGCCGCAATCGATTCGATGACGGACGGGGTGCGCCTGAAGACAGTGGCTTGGTTCGCGCTTCTTCTGGTGGCGCTCGCCGCGGTGAAGGGCATTTTTCAGTTCTGGATGCGCGTGGTGATCATCGGCATCTCGCGCGATGTCGAGTACGACCTGCGCAACGATATCTTCCGCCACCTCACCTTTCTCTCGCCGGATTTCTACTCCCGCACGCGCACCGGTGACATCATGGCGCGCGCGACCAACGACTTGAATGCCGTCCGCATGATGCTCGGCCCCGGATTCATGTACTGGACCGAGACGATGCTGACCTTTGCGCTAGCCCTGGCCATCATGCTCTCGGTGGATTGGCGGCTGACGCTGGCCGCGATCCTGCCGGCGCCCGCCGTAAGTGTGATGGTGATGTACTTCGGCAACGTCATCCATCAGCGTTTCGAGCGCATTCAGAGCATGTTTTCGGACATCAGCAGCCGCGTGCAGGAAAACCTTGCCGGCGTGCGGGTGATTCGCGCCTACGTGCAGGAGCAGCCGGAACTGCGGCAGTTCGAGAAGGTAAACCGCGAGTACATCGGCCAGAACCTGGCGCTGGCGCGCATTTCCAGCCTTTTCATGCCGCTGCTGCAACTGCTGGTCGGGGTGGCGTTCCTGATCGTGCTCTGGGTGGGCGGCTACCGCGTGCTGGCCGGAAAAATTTCGCTGGGCAGCTTCGTGATGTTCAACACCTACATGGGCATGCTGGTGTGGCCGATGATCGCCCTGGGGTGGGTGGTGAACCTGATGCAGCGCGGCAAAGCCTCGATGGGGCGCATCGTCCAGATCTTGGAGGAGCAGCCCTCGATCGCCGCGCCCGCCAGACCCGTGCGGCTCGCGGCCGTGCGCGGTGAGATCGCCTTCGAGGGCGTGACCCTGAATTACAACGGATACCGGGCTCTGGAAGACATCGACCTGCGGATCCGCGCGGGTGAGACCGTGGCCATCGTCGGCCACACGGGCTCCGGCAAGAGCACGCTCGCCCGCCTCATCCCGCGCCTTGCCGACCCGACCCGGGGCCGCGTCCGGCTGGACGAATGCGACCTGCGGGATTGCTCACCCCAGGAACTGCGGCGCCACATCGGCTTTGTGCCCCAGGAAACGTTTCTGTTCAGCGCCACGCTTGCCGAGAACATCGCGTTCGGGGTGGAGGATGCGACCGAGGAGCAGATCCGCCGGGCGGCCGAACTGGCCGGGCTGGCGCCGGACATCGCCGCCTTTCCCCAGGGCTACCAGACGATGGTTGGCGAGCGCGGCCTGGCGCTTTCGGGCGGCCAGAAACAGCGCGTCGCCATCGCCCGCGCCCTGCTGCGCGCCCCCCGGATTCTGATCCTGGACGACGCACTGGCGAGCGTGGACACGCTCACCGAAGAGCGCATCCTGATGGGGCTGGCCCCTATCATGCGCGGCCGGACCACCATTTTGATTTCCCACCGCGTCTCGACCGTCCGCCAGGCCGACCGCATCGTGGTGCTCGACCATGGCCGTATCGTCGAGCAAGGGTCCCACGCCGAACTCGTCGCCAACAGCGGCTACTACGCCGACCTCTACCAGAAGCAACTCCTGGAGGAGGAACTGGAGGCCATCTAGCCCTGCCGCGCCCGCTTCCTGCCTGCGGTACGCTGAAAACATGGCAGCCGACTTTAATCCCTTGTTGCGCCTGGACTTCCGTGTTCCCTTCGACCGTATCCGGGCGGAGCACGTCGAGCCCGGGATCCGGCAACTGCTTGAGGAAGCCCGGAGCCGCCTCGAGGCTCTGGCAACCGACGGAACGGCGCCGACGTTCCGCAACACTTTGAGAAAGCTGGACTTGCTTTCCGAGCCGCTCGACCGCGCCATGGCGGTCGTGAAGCATCTGGAATCGGTTGCCACCTACCCAGAGCTGCGCTACGCGCACAGTGTCGTGGAACCCGCAGTCAGTGAGTTCCACACCAGCATTCCGCTCCATGCCGGACTCTGGAAGAGACTGCAAGACTACGCCGCGACCCAAGCGGCCGGGCGGCTGCGAGGAGCGCGCCGGCGCTACCTGACCAAAACCCTGGATGACTTCCGCCGCCACGGCACCGAACTCGACTCCGCCGGGAAGGCCCGGTTGGCTGAAATCGACGTCGAACTGGCGAAACTGACCACGCGCTTCTCCGAGAACGTGCTGGACGCAACCAACGCCTTCGACCTCGTCATCACAGAGGAAAACCGGCTGGCCGGATTGCCGCCAAGCGCGGTTGCCGCCGCGCGGGAGAGCGCCGCGCGAAAAGGCATCGAGGGCTGGCGCTTCACATTGCAGGCTCCAAGCTACACGCCCCTCATGATGTACCTGGACGACGCAGGCATCCGCGAGCGGATGTACCGCGCCTTTGTGACGCGCGCCAGCGCGGGCGATTTCGACAACCGCCCGCTGATCACCCGGATTCTCGAATTACGCCGGGAAAAAGCTCAACTGCTCGGCTATCGGAACTTCGCGGATTTCGCCCTGGCCGACCGCATGGCGCGCACCGGCGAGCAGGCGCTGGAATTCCTGAAGGGACTCAAGGAGAAGACCCAGGCCCGCTATGAGGAGGAAAGCCGCGAGTTGCTGGAGTTCCGCAGAAGCCTGGAAGGCGCCGGCGCGCCCGAACTCGCGCCCTGGGACCTGGCTTACTACGCCGAGAAGCTGCGCGCCGCGCTCTTCGATTTCGACGAGGAGGCGCTGCGCCCCTACTTCCCGCTGGAGAAGGTCGTCGAGGGAATGTTCGAAATCGCCGGGCGCCTTTACGGCATCTGCGTGGAAGAGGAAAAAGGAGCGCCCTCGTGGGACCCTCACGTCCGCTACTACGTCATCCGCGACGCGGACGGCGTCAAGCTGGGAGCATTCTACGCGGACTGGTACCCGCGCGAAAACAAACGCGGCGGCGCGTGGATGGACGCCTTCATCACCGGCCACCCCACGAAAGACGGTTTCCAGCCCCACCTCGGCGCCATCTGCGGCAACCTGACTCCGCCGGTGGCGGATAAGCCCGCGCTGCTGACGCACCAGGAGGTCGAGACCATCTTTCACGAGTTCGGCCACCTGCTGCACCAATGCTTGAGCAAGGTGGATATACGCAGCTTGGCCGGAACCAGCGTTGCCTGGGATTTCGTGGAACTCCCGTCGCAGATCATGGAGAACTGGTGCTGGGAGCGCGAGGCGCTCGACCTTTTTGCCCGGCACTACCAGACGGGCGAGCCGATCCCGGAGGACCTGTTTCAGAAAATGAAGCGGGCGCGCAATTTCCGGGCCGCCAACGCGCAGATGCGGCAGCTCGGCTTCGGGTTTGTAGACCTGCTGCTCCACACTGACTACACGCCGGAACGCGACGGCGATGTCATGGAGTACGCGCGCCGCATCCTGCAGGAGTTTACACCCGCAAAATTGGACGAGAGCTACGCGATGGTCGCCTCGTTCACGCACCTGTTCGCCGCCCCCATGGGCTACGGCGCGGGTTACTACTCCTACAAGTGGGCCGAAGTGCTCGAAGCTGACGCGTTCACCCGCTTCCGGCGCGAGGGCATTTTCAAACGCGAGACCGGGCTCGAATTCCGGAGCCGCATCCTGGAAAAAGGCGACAGCGAGGATCCGGCCGTGCTCTACCGCAGCTTCATGGGGCGCGACCCGGACCCGAACGCCCTGCTCGAACGGCTGGGGCTGCTATAGGAGCTGGGGCGTGCCCCAATTTCTACGGCGGCAGAGTTGCCGCTCAGCGCGGGAGCTGGCGCATCATGAGGTTGCGGTAGTGGACCACGCTGCCTTTGTTGTGCTGCTGTAGCGCAACATAGCCTTTCTGGTAGGTGTTCTTCTCGTCCACGTAATCCACCACCACCTTGTCGTTCACCTTGATGATGATGTGGTTGCCCTTGACGATGATGTGCTGGGTAAACCACGTATCATCCGGGACAAGCTGTTCCTTGACGTTTACGAAGTTGTAGAGGCTGCCGGTGCGCTTCCAGTCTGTGTGCGAGCTGTTGACCTGCGCTTCGTAGCCTTTGGGCCAGCCGCGGCCGAACTGCGCCCGGAAATACATGCCGGAATTGCCGCCGTGGTTGATCTTCACCTCGGCCTTGAATTCGCAGTCCTCGCACTCGGCGCCCATGTAGAAAAGATGGCTGACGTCGCCGTCGCCTACGATGGCGCCGTCCTTGACCGACCAGCTCTCGGGATTCTCGTTCGCCTTCCAGCCGTTGAGCGTCTTACCATCGAAAATTTCCGTCCAGCCGGGCTCGTCGGCGGCGAAGCCGGAGCAGGCTGCCATGAGGAGAACAGGGAGCATCAGTCTCAGGTTCAGTTTCATATGCATTCCGATTTTACGATATTTATCACGGTACTTTTCGTGTGATTCATCCTACGGGGACGTTACACTTGCAAGCGCTCTCAGCCAATCGCAGCCTGCTCCCTTGACCTCCTCAATTACGCGGAGTAAGATTTGGTGGTATCGATTTCAGAGCTCGGGGCGATCAGTCTCGCGATCCCCGGGCGGGGGGTGTTGACGATGAAGGGATTCTCTGTCTTCCTTGTGGTCCTTCTGACGCTCTTGATCTGTATTCCCTCGTTTGCGCAGCAGGATCGCGGCACATTCACAGGAACCGTAACCGACCCCACTGGTTCGGTGGTTCCGAACGTGGCTGTTACGGTCCAGAACATGGAGACCAACGTCACGTACACCTCGAGGACCAATGCAGTCGGCAGCTATACCATCCCGAATTTGCCCATCGGGAGGTATCGCATTACGTTCGAAGCGACAGGATTCAAGAAGTACGTCCGCGACGGAGTGACGCTGAATATCGCGCAGGTGGTCCGCATTGATGCCCCGCTGGAAGTCGGCGCAACAGCCGAAACAGTGGAGGTGACGGCCGAGGCGCCGCTGTTGCAGACCGAAACACCGGAGGTCGGCACGTCGTTGAGCACGCAGCAGGTGATCGATCTGCCGCTCGGGTTCAGCGGCGGGCGCTACGCCGAGGATTTCGCCTACAAATTGACGCCCGGCGTGGGCGGAAACAACTGGGAAAGCCACATCAACGGCGCACCCTCGTTTTCCAAAGAGGTCGTGCTGGATGGCGCTTCGGCCAGCATTTACATCAGCGGCCAGTTCGGCGAATCCAGCCCCTCCATGGAGGCGCTCGAGGAGTTCAAGATCCAAACCAGCGGCATGAGCGCGGAATTCGCGCGGACCGCCGGGGGCGTCTTCAACTTCGTCATGAAATCGGGCACCAACGATTTCCACGGCAGCGGGATGTTCCAGTGGCACAACGAGTCCTTTGACGCGAATACCTTCGCCAACAATTTCTACGGCAGAGAACGCCGCCGCGACCGCCGCGACAACTGGGCGGTCTCGGCCGGAGGGCCCGTATATATACCGAAAGTCTTCGACGGAAGGAATCGCTGGTTCTGGTATTCGGCCTACGAGAAGTATAACGAGTCGTTCGCCGGCGGCGGTTCGCCCACCGTTACGGTGCCGCAGACCGAATGGTACGACGGCAACATGAGCAGTTATCTAACCAACGAAGTGATTGGCAAGGACGCGCTCGGCCGCGACGTCCTCCGCGGCGCCATTTACGATCCTGCGACTACCCGGTTCGTGGACGGCCAGATGGTGCGGGATATGTTCCCCGGCAACATCATCCCCGCGGCGCGAATTTCGCAGGTTTCGCGCAACCTTGCCGCAATCATGAAGAAGCACTACATGCCCGAGGTGAAACAGGCGGACGGCAGCTACGCGCTGATCAACAACTCGTTCTTCCCTGTTTCCAACCAGGCAGGCTTCAACCAGACGCAGTTTTCGACGAAGTCGGACTTCGTCATTACGGACGCGCACCGGATCAGCGGTTCGTTTGTTTGGGTCGACAGGCCGCGAACGCTGCTGGATCAGGGCGGCGTGTGGGACTTCAACGATCCCGATGGCGGGCCGCTTTCTCGCGCGCGCCTGCAGTACGTGGCCAGCCACTACGTCCGCCTCGCCGAAGACTGGACGATCTCGCCCACCATGCTGAACCACATGGTTCTGGCCTACAACCGGCAAATCAATCCCAGCACATCGAAGCACGTCGATGAACCGGGCGGGCAGATCCTCGGGATCAAGGGGATCAAGCAGGATTCCAACTTCCCCGAAATCGACGGGCTGTCGGGAGACCGCGTAGGCTTCCCGCTCCTGGGCTATCAAGCCAACGACATTCTGGCCGGCACGGCCTGGCAGTTCATCAACACATTTTCCTGGATGAAAGGCAAGCACTCGATCCGGTTCGGCTTTGACTACCGCTGGAACGGCCTGAACGCCCGCAACGACGCAGGCCCGGGGCGCTTCAATTTCTCCAGCGGCGTTACGGGCTTGCCTGGGTTCAATCAGACCGGCCACGGGTTTGCCAGCATGCTGCTCGGCCAGGTGAGCAGCGCGAGCGGCCCGGCCGACGTCCCCGTCGGCTCGCAGTTCCCGATGTATTCGTGGTTCGTTCAGGACGACTGGAAGGTCAGCCCGAGGCTGACGCTCAACCTCGGCCTGCGCTGGGATTACCAGCCGCAGGGCACCGAAAAGTACGACCGCCTGAGCAACTTCAACCCGTTTATCATGGACCCGGTGCTGAACGTCCTGGGCGCGGTGGAATACGCGGGTAAGGGCGAAGGCCGCAACGGCAAGCGCATGTTCTACCCGAATCAGCGCAACGACTTCGGTCCGCGGATCGGCTTCGCGTGGCAAGCGACCGCACGAACGACGCTGCGCGGCGGCTACGGCATCTTCTACAGTCCTAGAGTGCCGAACGGCTGGTCGGGCGTTCCCTGGGGCCAGAAGATGGGCTTCGCGCCGACGAACACCGTCAACGAGCCGGCTCCGAATACGGCGGCGTTCAGTTGGGACGACGGTTACCCCGGCGTTGTCAAACCCGCCACGCTCGACCCCTCGGCCGCCAGCTATCTCTGGGGCCCGGTGAGCTGGGATCCCGACGGCGGGCGAGTCGGCTACACGCAGCAGTGGAACTTCAACATCCAGCGCGAGTTGCCCGGCCAGATGGTGCTCGACATCGGGTACATCGGATCCAAAAGCACGGGGTTGCAGGCCAACGAACTTCGCCGGCCGCACCAGATGCCGTATTCGTCGCTGGCGCTGAAAGACACACTGGGCCAGTGGATCGATAGCCAGTCCGCCATCCCGGCAGCGGCCGTCGCCCTGGGCGCCAGATACGCGAGCCTTCCCGGAACCTGGGTGCCGGTAAGCCAGACGCTCCAGCCGTTCCCGCAAATCCCGAACTGGAGCGCTATCTATAGCTGGAACTCGCCGCTCGGGTTCAGCACCTACCAAGCTCTGGCAATCCAGTTGAACAAGCGGATGTCGCACGGGCTCCAGTTCCTCTCCAATTACACCTTCTCGAAGAACATCGGAAATATCAGCTCCGCCTTTGGGGATACCTGGGGCCAGAACTGGGGCCGTCCGATGGACTACTTCAACCTGGCGCTGGAAAAATCCGTTCTGGAGTTCGACCGTACGCACGTGGTCAAAATCGGCGGGTCATACGAACTGCCTTTCGGGCGCGGGAGGCGCTTCGGGACCAACTGGAGCCGTCCGCTGAGCTTCGTCGCAGGCGGCTGGCAGATCATGTATATCGGGAACTACTCGAGCGGCGCTCCGATGAATCTCGGGGCGACGGGAACGCCGAATTTCAATGCGGCCACGAACCGGCCGTTCATCGTCAATCCCGACGGCAAGCCGATCAGGAATCCGAACTTCCGGGCCTCGGATTTCGATATGACGGACATTTCAACCGCCCGTCCGAACAAGACCTATATAGACACGTCCCTGGTGATAGATCCGGTGAAGATCGACCGGTACGCCCGGGGCAATGCTCCGCGCCTGGTTTCGCAATTGCGCGGTACGCCGAGCTATTTCGAAGACATCAGCCTTCTGAAGAACTTCGTCCCGACCGAAGGGGTACGGGTGCAGTTCCGCGCGGAGTTCCTGAACGTGCTCAACCGGCACCGGATCAGCGATTTCACGACGGGCGCCGCAAGCCCGCTATTCGGGCAGGTGAGCGGCGTTTCCGACGACAGGCGCGTGATTCAATTCGGCCTGCGCGCGGATTTCTAACCCCGATGATCACGGCAGCGGGCCCGGCGTACCAGCCGGCCCCTGCCGCAACCCAGCCTGACACGCCGGCCGCTGCGCCAGCGTGTTATCGAGAGATGGTGATCGTGGCGGGGTCCAACTCGTAGCCGTCTCCACGGGCGGTTTGGACCGCCAGGTTGCGGAGCGCTTCGTCCGCTGCGTCGCGCGGGATTTTGTGGTCTTTCGCCGGGCGCTTGATAGCTTCCTCGCCGAAACGAATGCGAACGCGCCAGGTCTTCTTCTGCGGGTCCCAGTGAACATCGGCGCTGTCTGCCTTGATCATAGAAACCTCACGAGAACAGAAATACCCCTAAGCCGGCGCGCCGTCAACCGTTCCTCAGGCCGCTGAGGCCGCAGCCCTCAGGATCTGCCGGATGCGCCGCGCCACCACCTGGGCATCCCCGCGCTGCATCATCCAGACGCCCACAATTAGTTCGGTCCGCGAGCCGGGGACCACCTCGATCGACGGCTCGCCCTCGCGCAACTGCTTCACAACGTCGCGGACCGTGATCTTCACTACTTCCTGGTCCCAGCGGATCTTCAAATGCGGCACCTGGTTGGCGATCTGCGGGATCCAGACCTCGGTGGAGACGCTGCGAATCGGCTTCACCGCGTCGGCGATCACTTGTACGCGCTTCTCCCACTCCCGCCAGTCCGCCTTGTGATCGCGCTTCAGGTAGCTTTCCACCGCCACGAGCATGGCGAGCATTTCTTCCTTGTTCACCTTGTGGCCGCGTGCGATGGTGTCGCTGTTAGGAGAGGTGTTGAGCCGCGCCGCCTCGATCAGGTCCTTTCGCCCGAGCAGCAAGCCGGCGCTCTGCGGGCCGCGCAGTCCCTTGCCGCCCGAGAACGTCACCAAATCGTAACCCATCTTGATGTACCGCGACAGGTTCTCCGCCGGCGGCACGTCCGCCGCGGCGTCGTTGAAGGTGGGAATGTTGAGCTTCTTGCCGAGTTCGGCGAATTCGTCCACCTTGATCTTGCCTACCGGGTCGTTGGCATTGAAGAACAGCATCATTGCCGTCCGCGAACCGGCGGCGCGCTCCAGTTCCTCGCGCGTTTCAACCTCGACGAAGCGGATGCCGCAGGCGCGCACGGCATGGTCATAGCCGTAGCGGTGCGATTTCTGGATGATCACCTCGTTTTTCATCCCGGTGGTGTCCGGAAGGCGGCGTATGAATTCGGGGTTGGTCCCGGTCATACAGGCCGCGGTGCCGACCGTGAGCGCCGAGGCCGCGCCCGCGGTAACCATGGCCGCCTCGCAGCCGATCAGCGATGCGATCCGCCGGCCGACCGCGTCCTGCAACTCCTCCAGGCGCACGTACTGTTGCGCCGCCGACTGCCAGGCCTGAATCACTTCCGGCGGCATCAGAGATGCCGTCAGCATCGTGTAGGTTCCGGCTGCGTTAATGAATGGCCGGACACCCAGTTCCTTGAGAAGGTCGCGTTTGGCGGGAGCGGCGAGGGCCGCGCCGCCAGGAAGAAGCCCTCCGAGCAGGGGAATGCCGGACAGGCGAGCAAGGAAGTTTCGCCGATCGAACATGGCATCAGTGTACACCCTGGGGTTTGGTTCCGGATCGCCCTTAAGCGGCGGCAGCCCGCCGGCGGAGCAACCCGCCGAGGCGCTCGGCCATGCCTCTCCACTTGCGCAGGGTGAGTTCGATCAGGTTCAGCAAAAGCGCCAAAACCAGCAGCCCCGGCCAGAGCCGCATGGTCGACGCCACCGTGCGGCCGCCCGGGTCGAATACGTCGCGCGGGGCGGGGTTGAAGCGGCCTCCCGTGAACTCGGAGATGCGCTTCAGCAACTGTTCGTTCGAGCCGTATTGGGTGAGTTCCTCTTCCTGCCGGTAGAAACCAACCTCGGGGAAGGCGCGCGATTCAACCAGCGGCCGCACCCGGAACAGCCCCTTGCGATGGTCGATGCGCACGCGGCCGCGGTAGGCGCCCGCCGCCACCTTCTCCACTTTCAACGGCCGCTGGAAACCCTGCGGGCCGATGACAAAGATGTCGGGCGCTTTGGCTGGCTCCTCGATGTAGCGGCCGAGGTGGTAATCCACCACCAGCTCTCCGCTGGCGCTGTTGTACTCCGCCGTGGCTTCGCCCGCCTGCGCGTGCGGGAGCAGGTCGCGAAACACGTTCTCCCAGAAGCGGTCGAATCCCTGCCAGCTCACCCAGTTCCGGGCCCACCGGCTCTTTGCGTCCGAGGTGAAGACTCCGGCGCGCCCCAGGCCGTACTGCCAGCGGACCAGCAGCGGATCCCGGACATCGGCATTGAGAATCACGTCGGCGGTCGGTTTAGGCTCGAAACGCACGTATCCAAGCAGCGGAGGCGCGGTCTCCATCCCCACACCGTCCAGAATTTCGACATTCTTCATGACCGCCGGCCTGATATTGCGCTCCACCGCGGTGGAACCGGTGTGCTCCATCACGTCGCGCAGCAGTATCTGTTCGAGTCCCGAAGGGTCGCTCAGAAAATACGACTTGCCGCGGGCGAAGCTGGCCACCCTCTCCAGATAGCTGCGGTTCACGTCCTGCCCGAGCCCGACCGTCGAGATGGTGATCTGCCGCTGTGATGCCTCCCGCGCCAAAGACATGCTGTCGCCCTCTTCGGAAATGCCGTCGGTGAGCAGCACGATGTGCTTATAGACCGCGCGGACGCTGAGAATGCGGCGGTATGCCTCGGTCAGCGCCGGCGCGATCTGGGTCCCGCCATCGGGCATGATGCCCGCGATCACCCGCTTGATCAGCGTCTTCTCCTCGGCCCGGCGAATCGGCACCGCCCAGTGGAACGAGTTGTCGAAGATCAGGACGCCCACAAGGTCGATCGGCCTGAGGTTTTCCACCACGCCGATGGCGGAAAGCCGCGCCAGCTCCATCTTCCTGCCCTCCATGGAGGACGATTTGTCGAGAATCAGCACAACGCAGGTGCCTTCCGGCGTGCGCGGCGGCGCGATCTTCGCGGGCAGGGTCCGTTCAAGGGCATCCTCGGGCGCGCCTTTGTTGTCGACGTAGACGTTGCGTTCCCCGCCGATCGAGATGAGGCCCCCGCCCTGCTTGACGAACTCCTCCACCTGCTCCTTGCGCTGCTCCGGAACTCCGGTCAGATCCCAGTTGTTCAGCGCCAGGATCTGGTAGTCGGCCAGGTTGGGCGGTATCGCCTGGGCCTGTACCACCTCGAACTGCGCCGCTTCCAGGGTGCGGAGGATGTGGACTTCGGTGCCCGGTGGGTCCTGGGAAACGAACAACACGCGGGGCCGCCTGAGCGACAGCGCCTGCGCGAAGCGCACCTCACCCAGTCCCGGCGCCGAGATGGAACCGGAAAAATCCACCGCGCCGGTCGAGCGGATGCTCGCGTGTACGCGCAACTGATTGGCGCCCGGCTCGAGCAGCACCTGGTTCGAACCCAGCACCTTTTGATCGGCCGACGTCGTGACCGTGGCCTGCGTGCGCTGCGGCGAGACCACAATTACATCGACGGGAAAATGTTCGCCGCTGAAGGCTTGAGACGGCAGCGTCACCGATTCCAGCCGCAGATCGGGTTTCGGCCTGCCGTTCAGCGAATAGGTATCGATCGGGATTCCAAGCTGGCGCGCCTGCCAGGCCGCGCGCGCGACGCTTCCGAGATTCTCCAGTCCGTCGCTGATCAGCACCAGGCGCGGCACGCGGTTTGCCGGGAGCGCGGAAATGCCTTCCCTCAGGGCGGCTTCGATGTCCGTGCTCCGCCCGGCCATCCCGGCTGTATAGCCGAGCTTGAGGCGGCCTTCCTCCCGCTCGGCAGCATCCACCCGGCGCGTGGATTGGGCGAACGGCATCACCTGGACCCAGTGGCGCCCCCGGCTGGATCCAAGCGCGCGAGCCAGCTCCGATGCGCGCTGAAGGTCCTGCGGCGAAACGCTGGAGGAGGTGTCCGCCAAAACGGCAACCGCCATCTTCGACTCGAACACCTCGAGCCGCGGTTCAGCGAGCGCAAGCAGCACGGCGGCCAGCCCCAACGCCTTGAGAATGAGAGCGCCGCGGCGGCCCGTTCCTCGCCACGAGTACGCGGCCCAGATCAGGGGAGCGAGCGCCAGCAGTGCGACCCAGTGCCGTTCGACGCTCATCGCGCACTCCTGGCGGCGCCTGCCGCCTGCTCGGCGCGGCCTCCGATGGGGATTCCAAAGCGCCGCCGTCCGTACAGAAACCACTCCGCCAGCAGCCCGAGCGCCCCGGCCAGCGCAAGCCATGGCCAGAGTTCCGCGTAATCAAGGCGGTCGGGGACCGGAGCGGGAATGCCCCGGCGCGCGTCCTTCGGCGGAGTCCACCTGGTCTCCGCCACTTCGGGCAATGTCAGCGAGTACACCAGCTCCCGGTCGCCGGCCGCGATGCGGACGGTCCCGGGGTTGGCGGTGAAAAACCGCAGGTTGCGGCCGTGCTGGGTGAAAGGCAGGGCGCCGCCGTCCTCCGCCTGCACGCTCACCTGGCCGGTTTCCGCTTCCAGTGGAACATCCACCGTGCCCACGCTGCCGGCGTTCAGTTCCCAGCGCCGGAAGATGTCCGGCGCCATCCAGCGCAAAATGTTTGCAAACAGCAGCGGCGCCGCAAGCTCGTAACGCACCGGCCCGCGGACGGGGTGAAAGCCGAGCACGGCGGTCTTCGGCTTCCCTGCCCGCGCCACGACGACCGCTCCGGACGCGGTCTCCGCCACGGCCAGGTCTTCCGCCCCGGGCTGGAACACCTGCGTTTCGTCCAGCTTGAGGTCCTTGGCGCGCAGGCCCGCCCCGAGCGGATGGTCCGAGCGCCAGCGCGCCACCAAAACATTCCTTTCCACCGATCGCATCCGCACCGGCGATCGCTCCGGCGGCGCGATCCAGATAGCATCGGCTTTCGGGGGCTTGGGCGGGCTGAAGCGGTCCAAAATCACGATCCCGGCGTCGTCGGTGTCCGTGTACGCCGCCGGCTTGCGAAAAACGGCTTCGACTTCGGGGGTGGCAGCCAGCACCGGGCGAAACAATTCCGGCTCCTCGGAATACACCACCACTTTCAACAGCCGCCGCCCGGGGAGCTCGATCACCGCGCGGTCGTTGCCGGGAAAATCATCCGGGGGAAGGAGCCGCGCTTCGAGCCATCCGCCGCCGCGGTTCCGGTACTCGAAAGTTGCGGTCTGTTCGGCGCCGGGCGGCACCGTGAGCTGGCGTGATCCGGCCGGCGCGCCCCCGAACGCGAGCGCCAGGGTGACCGTCCGCGGCCGCGTGCCGTAGTTGTGCACGCCGGCCAGAATTTCCCAGGTGTCCGGATCCGCGGCCGAGCGCCGCAGCCCGATCTTCTTCAGCCCGCAGTTCTCGATCGCTTCGGGTACGGGCAGAACTCTCAGGTTGGCCGTCCGCTGCTGCGCCAGATCCGCTTCGCTGTCGGAAACACGCCCCGGCCCCACATAGACGATTTCGCCGCTCCGCCCGGGTTGCAGCCGCTGGGCCTGCCGCGCGAACTCAAACGCCTGTTGGAGGTTGAGAGCCGTGAAGCCTGGTTGGGATTCATCGATGGCCCGCTCGATCGCCTGCTTGTTGGTTTCAAATGCCGTGGCCGGAGTGGCCAAGGCGTCGGCGCGCACCAGCATCAGCCGGTCTCCCGACGGCAGCGACTCCACGTAGGCCTTGGCCGTGCCGCGCGCCTGGTCCATCAACGTTCCCCGTGGCCCACGCGCCGCCATCCAGGCCGAGGTGTCGAGGATCAGCACGTGGTCGCGGGCGGCCGGCCCGCGCGCTCCTATGCGCAACTGGGCCACCGCCAGCAGCAGCAGCGCGATACTCACCAGTTGCAGCAGCAGCGAAAGCGGCTGCTGGATGCGGCGCCGGTGCTTGACTTCGGCCGCCCGCTCGGAGGCCACCCAAAAGCGCAGCGTCGGCACCATGAGGCGCCTTCGCGTGCGGTCCCAAAGATAGAGCGCCACGACGCCCGCGGAGATTCCGCCGAACACCGCGGCGAACTGAAGCCAGGTGAGATTCAGCAGAAACACGCGGCCCCCCTCACTCCACGCCTCCTACGTGCGCCAGCGGTCCGAAGACTGCGTCTTCGATCGGCATGGACGTAGAGAGGTTCGCGTACCTTCCCCCGTTCCTCAAAGCCAGCCTGCGCAGCATGCGCGCGTACTCGTCAAAGGCAGCCGTGTATCTGGCGCGCGCCTCGTCGTCGAACTCGATTTCGAGCCGCGCGCCGGTTTCCGCGTCGTGCAATTCCAGCTCGCCGTCCCACGGCGGGTTCCGGTCCTCCTCCGCCCACACGTGCACCAGCATCAACTCGTGGCCGAAATCGGCGAGGTATTGCAGCGCTTTTTCGCAATCGGCGTCGTCGAGGAAATCCGAGATCACGATGAGCAGCCCGCGCTTGGCGTAATTCGATACGAACTGCCGCACCACCCGGAAGTAATCCGTGCGGCCCGCGGGCTTGAGCTGCGTGATGTACTCCACGGCGGGCGCGAAGCGGTGCCGGCCGCCGCTGCAGCGGAACGGGTCCGCCAGCGAGTCGTTGAACGAGTTGATGGCGATGCTGTCCAGCCGGACCAGCCCGATGTAGCACAGCGCGGCCGCCAGCTTCTGCGCGTAGGCGAATTTCGGCAGCGCGCCCGTCTGCATGGAAAGGCTCACGTCGAGCAGTATCCGGATCGGCGTGTGCGGCTCGACGCGGAACATTTTCAAAAACAGCTTTTCGAAGCGGAGGTAAGCGCGCCAGTTGACGGCGCGGAGGTCGTCGCCGTGATGGAAGTGGCGGTGATCGAGGAACTCCTGTCCCGGACCGGGAAAGCGCGACAGGTTGTGCCCGCCGACCAGGCCCGGAAACGACTTGCGCCAGCGGATCGCAAGCCGCTCCAGCTTTTCCAAAAAGGTCCGGTCGATCAGGGGATCCTGAGCCATGCGCGTCTGTCCGTCCGCCGCCGCTGGCGGGAGTTACGCCGCCGCGACCCGCGAGGCTACGCTATCTATGATCTCCGCCAGAATGGTTTCGGGCGTCTGGCCGTCGGCGTGGGCGTCGAAATTGAGGATGATGCGGTGGCGAAGGACCGCGGGGGCCACGGTCCGCACGTCGTCGACGCTCAAATGATAGCGCCCGCGCATCAGCGCCAGCACCCGCCCGCACTCGACCAAGGCCTGCGCGCCGCGGGGCGAACTGCCGTAGCGGATATACTTGGTCGCCAGTTCGTGCGCCTGGCCGCTCTCGGGCTGGGTCGCCAGCACGAGATCGACCGCGAAGTCCTGCACGTGCGAGGCCACCAGCACCTCGCGGCAGACCGACCGCACTTCGAGAATCGCCTCGCGATCCAGGATCGGCATCACCTGCGGCTCTTCCTTCTGAATCGTGCGCTCCACGATGGTGTTCAGTTCCGACCGCGACGGGTAGTTGACCAGAATCTTCATCAGGAAGCGGTCGAGCTGCGCCTCGGGCAGCGGGTAGGTGCCCTCCATCTCGATCGGGTTCTGCGTGGCCATCACCAGGAACGGGCGCTCCAGTTCGTGCGTTGTCGTGCCGCTGGTGACGGTGCGCTCCTGCATGGCTTCGAGCAGCGCCGATTGCGTCTTCGGCGTGGCGCGGTTGATTTCGTCCGCCAGCACCAGGTTGGCGAACACCGGCCCCGGCTGGAAGCGCAGGAACTTGGCGCCGCGGTCGTCGGTTTCCATGACCATGCTGCCGACAATGTCGGCGGGCATGAGGTCGGGAGTGAATTGTATGCGCGAGTACTTCAGGTGCAGCGCCCGCGCCAGTGTTCGAAGCAGAGTGGTTTTCCCAAGGCCGGGCACGCCCTCCAGCAGGACATGGCCGCCCGCCAGCAGGCAGATCAGCACACCATCGACCACATCCTGCTGCCCGACGATGACCTTGCCTATTTCCTGCCGGACGCGCTCGAGCCGGGAATAAGCGAATTGGACGACCTCTTCGGTGCGCACACCTCTATTCTAGCCCGCATTGCCGGATGGCACCGGAAGCGGCACGCTCCCGCCTAGATCCGCGACAGCGATGCGCTCCGCGCGCCCAGTGTGTTGGCGAAGTGGGCCAGGATGTGGGAGCGCTCTTCCAGCGACCGCCGCGCCGCGCCGGTCATGCTCTTTTTCGTCATGGCGAACCAAAGCTGTTGCAGCTTGAAATCCGCCATCAGAATGCGCTGCTCCACCGTGTGGCTGCCCACGCGCAGCACCGACGTATAGCGCAGCAGCGACGTGAGGACCTCGTAGTCGCGCTGCAGCCAGGTATCGAGCGCCTCGATCTCTTCGGGCGTCAGCTCGCCTTGGAGGTATTCGAGGACGTAGGGAAAACGCAGCTCGTTTGCGGCGGCCACTTGCCGCGCCCGCTCACCGGTCCTCGCCGTGCGCAGAATCGCGTGGCAGTTGTACCGGAACCAGTAGAAGAACAACACCAGCGCGAACGACAGGATCAGTAGCTCGGAAAGCATGAAACCGGATATAGCCGGCCACACCCGGGGCCGCCAGACGAATCGCCGGAGCGCCGATTCTAACCCACCGAGAATAACACCCGTTTACCAGAGTTGCAAGGGCTGCGATTCGCCAGTGCGGACCTCAGTAGCTGCTTCCAGGACCTGGCGGGTGCTCGCTTCAACCCGGCCATGAAAACCTGAATCCAACCGGCGTCCGTGCTATAAATAGATCAGATCAGGGGACGAACAACTCTTGTCCAGGCGAAACAAAGACGATATACTTAGCGTCTACCCTAGCAGGTTGCGGAAAAACACAGGCTGAAACCCTGAAACACGTTACGGCTGGAATGTTCTGATCGTCTAATCTGCATGCGCGGCCGCGATCATCAGCAAGCAGACATGTACAGCTACT
>JBLNCW010000059.1:0-3526 GCA_050261015.1 Rhodospirillales bacterium
GTTGAGAGAGGCGCCCCGGATTGGACGATTTCGAACGTACGTTGCCACCGCCGATCGGCGGTGGCGGAAATCGCTCTTGGGTCTGCTATTCCGAGATCAACCCACGGTTGGCTAAAGCAAAATCGCCAGCCTTGCGCTGACTCAGAGCACCTCGCCCCTTAAGATCCACGGCTGCTTCCAACCTCCCCAGCGGCACTGTTCTCGAACTCACTGTAAACGACGAGTCTCGCGCGGCCGGCGGCTCTGGCGACGGCTTACCGCTTCGCCGGCCTCGGCGGCGATGGGAACACGCGGCTGGAGAACTTGAGGATGTTCACGGCGGCCTTCCTTAGTAAAACCCATACTTCCTCGCAAACCAGTTCTTCACCGCTTGCGCGAGGGCAACGTAGCAAACCAGTATCAGCACAAGCCAGCCGAAGTAGGCGAGAGGCAGCGGTCTGAGGTCCAGCGTTGCACCGAAGGCAGTAAACGGTATGATCAGCCCTGCGAGCATAACTGAGGCTGTCAGAAAGATCAGCGGCGCCGTGGCGGAGCTTTCTATAAACGGGATCTTGCGAGTCCGGACAACATGCACAATCAGCGTCTGCGACAAGAGTCCCTCGACGAACCAACCGGTTTGAAACACCGACTGAGCCTCCGGAGTTCTGGCTCCGAAGTAGAACCACATGAGGGCGAATGTGGCGTAATCGAAGATCGAAGAGACCGGTCCCAAGAACAGCATGAAGCGGGCTATGGCGTTTACGTTCCATCGGCGAGGCTTCTTTAGGTATTCCTCATCCATGCCGTCAAACGGAATGCCAATCTGGGAGAAATCGTACAGCAGGGACTGTACCAGCAGTTGAACCGGTTGCATGGGCAGGAAGGGCAGCCACGCGCTCGCTCCGAGCACGCTGAACATGTTGCCGAAATTCGAGCTGGTCCCCATACGGATGTACTTGAGGATATTGCCGAACGTCCGCCGGCCTTCCAGGACGCCTTCCTCCAGCACCGTAAGGCTCTTCTCCAGCAGAATGAGGTCTGCCGACTCTTTGGCGATGTCGACCGCGTTGTTGACCGAGATGCCGATGTCTGCCTGCCTGAGCGCGGGGGCGTCGTTGATTCCGTCACCAAGGAAACCCACAACATGTCCTCGCGCCTGGAGCGCCTGGATAATTCGCGCCTTCTGCGCGGGCGAGACCTTGGCAAAGACAACCGCCTCGTCAGCGGCGGCAGCCAGGGCGGCATCATCCATTGCTTCGATCTCATGGCCCAGGATGATCCGGCCCGGGCCAATGCCCACCTCGCTGCAAACCCGCCGGGTAACGGCTTCGTTGTCGCCCGTCAGGATCTTCACCGCGACATTGTGGTCCTTCAACGCGCGGAGCGCGGGCGCCGCGGACCCCTTCGGCGGATCGAAAAACGCCATGAAGCCCGCCAGCACGAGAGCACTTTCGTCCGTGACACTGTAAGTGTTCTTGCCCAGAGGGAAGCGGCGGTACGCGACGCCGAGCACGCGGAACCCTTGTTCATTGAACTCGTGCGCCAGGGCGCGCACCCGTTCGCGATCGCTCTCTTCGAGGGGGCGTGCCTGGCGATCGATCTCCACCGATGCCGACGCCCGGAGAATCTCTTCCACTGCGCCTTTGGCGATGAGCAGTTCCTCCCGCCGCTCCGTCTCCACGATTACCGACATGCGACGCCGTTCGAAATCGAAGGGGATCTCATCGACCAGCCGGTAGTCGGTTGCAACCCGAAGCCCCTGCTCGAGTTCGGCGTGCTCGAGGATGGCAGCATCTAACAGGTTCTTCAGCCCGGTTTGGTAGTAGCTGTTCAGATAAGCCAGTTGCAGAACCTTTTCCGAATCGCGGCCCAGCACGTCGAGGTGACGCTCAAGGATCACATGACCCCGTGTCAGAGTCCCCGTCTTGTCCGAGCAGAGCACGTCCATCGCTCCGAAGTTTTGGATCGAGTGCAGCCGCTTCACAATTACGTCTTTCCGCGACATGTTGACCGCGCCGCGCGCAAGGTTCGCGGTGACGATCATCGGCAGCATCTCGGGGGTGAGTCCCACTGCTACCGACAAGCCGAAGAAGAACGCCTGCGTCCAATCCCCCTTGGTGAACCCATTGATGAAAAACACGATGGGCACCATGATCAGCGTGAACCGGATCAGAAGGCGGCTCACGCGGCTGACGCCGCGGTCGAACTCCGTTTCCACGCGGCGCCCGGTGACTTGCTTTGCGAGGGCGCCGAACGCCGTCCGCGCGCCCGTTTCCACTACCACACCCGTGCCTGAGCCGCTGATGACGTTGGTTCCCATGAAGCAAAGCTTGGGATGATCCAGCAGTTCTCCCGTTTGGAGCGAGTTCCCATTCGCGAACTTCTCAACTGGGAGTGATTCGCCGGTGAGGGCGGCCTGGCTGACGAACAGGTCCTTGGCGGCCACCAGCCGGATGTCCGCCGGGACCATATCGCCGGCCGACAGGTGGACGATGTCCCCGGGAACGAGCTCGTCAACGGCGATGTCGGTTTTCACGCCGCCTCGCGTCACCGTAGCCGTCGTTTGCACCATTCGCTTCAGAGCCTCGGCCGCCTTAGAGGAACGGTACTCCTGCGTGAACCGCAGAACACCGCTGATTAGGACCATGACGGCGATGATGACCGCGGCCTCATAGTCGCGGGTCAATGCGGCAATCACGGCCAGCGCGAGCAAGAGCAAGATGAAGGCATTGTTGAAGGCGTGCAGAAGGTGGAGCCACCAACCGGCTGCCTTGTCGCGAACGACCGTGTTGCAGCCGTACTCGTCAAGCCGCTGCTCGACAGCATCGCTGCTCAGTCCTTCGAGAGTGGTCCCGTACTCTTCGAGGACGCGCTGAATGTCCTCATGTAAGGCGGCTGCCCTGACCTTGTCGTGCGAAACAGATCCAAAACCCGGCGCCTGTGTCGCCGTCCGGGTGTACTTGTTCTCCTTCTCCACGAGCAGGTTGAACACGGGGATGCGTCTCCTTTCCCGTGGCCGTAATCCGCGTAAACGCCGGGCACACGCGAACAGCCGCTCGAAGCAGGAGTACAGGAGTACCCGTACCTCGACGAGCCGATGCGCACGCCTCATCTCTGCGAACGATCAAGCTGGATTGAGAATCGGGCGTGGCGGGCCACTACGCGGCATCTTCCATCCGCCGCGAAGGACCAGCTACATCACCCCTGGAAAGGGAGGACCAAGAGAGCCGGATCAGCAAACGCGACTGGACAGAAGGACGCCGGAAGTGAGCCCACTCGCAACGGCGGCTCATCCCGCTTGGTCATCGAACTACTGCCACCAGTCGTTTCCATGATTTTGGTGTCTGAGCCTTTCGCTCCGCAGTTAGGATACCCCAACATCGCAATTGAGTCAACAAACCGGCACAGGGCAAATCGCCTATGCCGGGCCTGTGTCAATAGCTGAGTGTAAATTCGCTGCCGACTCCAGAGGTCGGGTCTAAAATGCAGTTACCTGAGCGGAGGGTACGGCAACGCTGGGAAGCGACCGGAGCGCCGACTCAGGGGC
>JBLNCW010000060.1:0-21875 GCA_050261015.1 Rhodospirillales bacterium
GCCCCTGAGTCGGCGCTCCGGTCGCTTCCCAGCGTTGCCGTACCCTCCGCTCAGGTAACTGCATTTTAGACCCGACCTCTGGAGTCGGCAGCGAATTTACACTCAGCTATTGACACAGGCCATTTCCGTTCAGTACTTTCGCGTCAGGGTTGACAAATCTGGGTGCGGTCCCCTCGCCATAACTGGTGAACGTAATAGGCTGTCCGGGCGCCCCGGAGTCCTTAATCACAAAGCCGCCGGTGTAGCTGGAACCTTTTTGCGAAATAGACAACATCGTCCGGCTGGAAGGTGTGAGCGGCTACTGCAGCGAGCGACTTCCACGGGCGCTGCTTCGTTCCGGGCCCCGCGTCGTCCGCGCTGGGAAGCCTGCTATCCACGTAATAGCTGCGACCCGGCTTCGCGGCGCATCTCAAATTGTGAAGCCCTGCAAAAACCAATAAAGCAAAACTCAAACCAACAGTTCTGCGTGTCATCGGCTCCTATCCCCTACCGTGTTGTCGGGTACGCGATTCCCAACTGCTCCAGGTATGTCTTGTACTTCGCCGGGTTGTAGCGCAGAGGCCGGAGCTGCTCGCGGAAGCGCTCCATCTTTTCGCGGTTGAGATGGATGGGCGGCGCCGTCCCTTCGGGGATCAGCGACTTCCACTTCGTCGTCTTCGTCTGCTCCTCAAAGTACCGGCGAGCAGCTTCGAGCAACTGCGGGTCGGCCAGCAGATCCAATGCGGTCATCGCCTGCGCTTTCGCGCCGGCTGTCGTGCCCTTGTGCGCGATCGGGGTGGCCATGGCGATGCCGCTCGACCAGTGGTGGCCGATCATGCGCGGGATATTCGCCGGGTAGCGCAGCACGACGGTCGGCACGTTCCAGGAGACCTCCGCGATGTCGTCCGATCCGCCCGGGGCGGGGGCAGCGCTTGGCACGGCCAGCTCCCTGATCGTCGTGGGAAGGCCGTCCGCGGTCACTCCCAACTCGGTCTGCGCGGCCATCGCCAGCTTCACATCCTCCGGCGACCAGGCCGGCATTCCAACACGCTTGATGTTGGCGTGCATCGCTTCAGCCATCGGCCGGTTGAAGTGCCCGGGCCAGGTTGCCGCGAGCACGCGCTCCTTCACGGTGGTGTCGGTCATCTGCGCCGCGCCTGCGGCGATGCGCCTGCCGATTTCGTGCAATTCGCGGATGCGGTCGTAGTCCAGTTCGCGGAAGAAATACCAGACGGTGGCCGTTGGGGGAACCACGTTCGGCTGGTCGCCGCCGTCGACGATCACGTAGTGCGAGCGCTGCTCGGGCCGGAGGTGCTCGCGGCGGAAGTTCCAGCCCGCGTTCATCAATTCCACCGCGTCCAGCGCGCTGCGCCCCGACCACGGCGAGCCCGCCGAGTGCGCGCTGCGGCCCTCAAACGTGAACTGCGTGGAAACAAGTCCGGAGCCGCGCGGGCCGTAGGAGGTGGAAAACTCCGACGCGATGTGGCAGCTCAGCATGGCGTCGACGTCGCGGAACAGCCCGGCCAACACCATGTAGGTGCGGCTGGCGAGCAATTCCTCGGCAACGCCGGGGTACACCCGAATCGTACCGGGCAGCCGGTGCTTCTGCATCACCTGTTTCACCGCGATGGCGGCGGTGATGTTGAGGGCGGGACCCGAGTTGTGCCCCTCGCCGTGCCCCGGTCCGCCCTCGATGAGCGGCTCGCGCCAGGGGAAGCCCGGCTTCTGCGACGTGGCGGGCAGACCGTCGATATCCGCCATAAAGCCGATCACGGGCTTGCCCGACCCCCAACTCGCCACGAAGGCCGTGGGCATTCCGGCCACGCCCCGTGTGACCTTAAAACCCTCCTTTTCGAGGATCGCCGTGAGATAGGCCGATGTCTCGAATTCCTGAAACCCGAGTTCCGCGAAACTGAACAGCGAATCAACGATCTGCTGCGTGAGCGCGCGCCGCGCCTCGACTTCCGCGACAACTTCCGATTTCAGTCTCTCCAGGTCCGGCGGCTGTGCAAGCGCGGGCAGCACGGCGGAAAAAGCGAAAATGACAAGGCTGGTTTTCACAATCTCTCCCCGTGAACCAACCACAACAGAATACTTGAACTTTGAGGCCGGTATTTCAGCGGTCGGGTACGTCCGGCGGCACGGGTGTCCTTTCGGCCACTAATCGCGCGACGCGCTCCTCCCGCCAAGACCAGTCTGCCCTCGCCCGGACGTCCTCATAACGCCTGATCCGCAGGCGCCCGAAGACCCGAAGGAGTTCGTTCGGCCGCGGCAGCCACGGCGCGGCCCCCGCGCCTCCGGACTCATCCATCATGTGCTCGAACACGACGATCCCGCCCGGCTTGAGGGACTCAATGATCCGCCTGATATAGTCCGCCCCTCGCAGGGGCACCCATGTGTAGCTCATCACCACGAGATCCCACTGCGCCTGCCCGAAGTCGTAGTCCTCATGGCGACATACGAGAGCCGTCAGCCTCACGCCGGCTCGCTTTGCGGCCTGCTGCGCCGCAGCCACGCCCGCCTCCGAAAAATCGAATCCGGTAACATCCCAGCCTTTCGAGGCAAGAAAGACGGCGTTTCGCCCCTCGCCCATGTGGATGTCGAGGGCCCGTCCCGGCTTCAAGTCCCGCACAGTTTCCACCAGCAGAGCATTCGGCGCGGTATTGAACCGCGGCTTGTCGCCTGAATACGTGCGATCGAAGAAGAAAGGATGCAGCTCGGCGCGCCGCGCTTTCGACAGCCGCTCCACCACCCTGAGGCGCTCACGCACGACGCCGGGCTCAAGCCCCAAGCTCTTTAGGTGCGCGGCGTAGGCGGCGTGCAAATCGGAAACGCCGATGTGCTGTTTCCGGTACCAGGCGACGTACTCCTCCCAGATCCGCTCCTCGTCCGCCCAGCCGAAGCCTGCGATCAGACAACCCAACAAAGTTCGCCGCCGCATTGCCACACCACAGTGTAGGTTCGAGGGACTGGCTGCGCAATCCCTGGACGCGAACGCAGCGGTTGATGCGGCAGTACCAGCCGCAGCCGTTGTAGACTTCATAGAGGGCTGGAACACACCATGCGAACGAAATGGATTGACCGCCGGAAGACTGACAATATCCGGACGCAAATGCATTATGCCCGCAAGGGCTTCATAACGGAAGAGATGGAATTCGTGGCGCAACGCGAAAACATCTCACCCGAACTGGTTCGATCCGAGGTAGCGCGGGGGCGCATGGTCATCCCCGCCAATGTGAATCACACCAACCTCGAGCCGATGGCAATCGGCATCGCGTCGCGCTGCAAAATCAACGCGAACATCGGCAACTCGGCGGTTGTTTCCGACATCGATGAGGAACTGGAAAAGCTCCGCTTAGCAATTCGCTACGGCGCCGACACGGTGATGGACCTTTCCACCGGCGGCGATATCCCGGGAATCCGCGAGGCCATCATCCGCAATTCCCCGGTTCCGGTCGGCACAGTGCCGATCTACGAAGCGCTCGCTCGGGTCCGCCGCGTCGAGGACCTCACTCCCGAAATCGTGCTCGAGGTCATCGAGGAGCAAGCCGAGCAAGGCGTGGATTACATGACAATCCACGCGGGCGTGCTGGTGGAATACATCCCGCTCGTAACCAAGCGCATCACCGGAATCGTGAGCCGCGGCGGCTCCATTCTGGCCGAATGGATGGTGAAGAATCACCGGCAAAACTTCCTTTACGAGCGGTTCGAGGATATTTGCAAGATCTTCCAGAAGTACGACGTCACGTTCTCGTTGGGCGACGGCCTTCGTCCCGGCTCGCTGGCCGATGCCAGCGACGAAGCACAGTTTGCGGAATTGAAAACGCTGGGTGAACTCGCGCGCATTGCCTGGAAGTACGACGTGCAGGTGATGATCGAAGGGCCGGGCCACGTCCCGATGGACCAGATCCAGCTCCAGGCGGAAAAAGAAATGGAGTTGTGCGACGAAGCGCCCTTTTATACGCTCGGACCGCTGGTCACCGACATTGCCCCCGGCTACGACCACATCACGTCGGCCATTGGCGCCGCTATGATCGGCTGGTACGGCGCATCCATGCTGTGCTACGTAACGCCGAAGGAGCACCTCGGACTGCCCAACCGCGAAGACGTTAAGGCCGGCATCATCGCCTACAAGATCGCCGCGCACGCCGCGGACATCGCGCGGCGCCGTCCGGGCGCGCGCGATCGCGACGACGAGCTTTCCCGCGCCCGCTACGCCTTCGATTGGAACCGCCAGTTCGAGCTTGCGCTCGATCCCGAAACCGCCCGCGCGATGCACGACGAGACGCTGCCCGACGCCGGCTTCAAGGACGCGCATTTCTGTTCGATGTGCGGCCCGAAGTTCTGCTCGATGAACATCTCGGCGAAGGTCCAGTCTTTCACGCAGGAAGACGCCGACGCCGTTGTCAAAAAGAATTTGGTGAAGATCGACTGAGCGTTCCAGGCACGTCCGCTCGCGGCGCGTCAGTTGACACGGACCTGCATCCCAGCGAGGCCAGAGCGAATATCCAGTGTTGCAATCATGTAATATGTGAATTGGCAGCACAGGTTCTGAATTGAAGGCCCTAAACGGCGCTTTTGGGCTCGCCGGCGCCGGCGGCGTTCAGAAATGGCGCCTCCGTTTGCCCGGCTCGCTGCAACCGCATGTTTCGGGAAACCGAGGGATTAAGATCATGACCCACACACGTAGAGCTTTTTTGCAGACTACGGCGGTACTGGCGGCTGGAGCAAAGCCGGCCTCGAGCCAGGCTCAAAGAGACCGGCTGGAATCGATCCCCGATTCCGCGATTCAGGTGCCCAAGGTAAAGTTCTTTGGCGCCGATATCAGCCGCCTCATTTTAGGTGTAAACCCCTTCTATGGGTTCTCGCATAATGTTTACAACTACAGCATCGTGATGCGGGAATGGTATACCCAGGCCAGAGTCGTGGACGTGCTCAAGCGCGCCGAGGCGTTCGGCATCAATGCCTTCAACTACGTCCATATGTCGCGGGGGCAGGCCGACTGGGAACGCTACCTGGCTGAGGGCGGCAAAATGCGCCTGATCGCGCAGGCCACCACTGAGGATCCGGCCGAGGTTATCAACGCCGTCAAGCCGTGGGCCGCCTGGGTCCAGGGAGAAATCACGGACGCCGCCTATCGGGAAGGCAAGTTGCAGAAGGCTCGCGACTACGCCAAGAAGATGCGCGACCTGGGTGTCTCCGTCGTCGGCGTGGCCAGCCACATCCCTGAAGTGCTGATGACGATTGAAGAGCAAGGTTGGGACGTGGATTTCTACGCCGGCTGTGCGTACAACATCAGGCGCACGCGAGACGAGTTCCGCAAACTGCTGGGCGGCGAGCTCCCCGAACTTCCCAACGACATCTACCTGCAAGACGATCCTCCGCGGATGTATCAGTTCATGCGCCAGTGCAAGAAGCCCTGCGTTGCCTATAAAATCCTTGCAGCCGGGAGAGTGTCCAATGTGGGAATGGCGTTCAAGCGCGCCTTTGACAGCATCAAGCCCACGGATCTCGTCTGCGTGGGGATGTTCCCGAGGGTGAAAGACGAAGTAAAAGAGGACGCATACTTCGCCAGCCAGTACGGCCGCAGCGCAACCTGAGGGGCCGCTGAAACGCTGATCCAGTTTCCCGCCGCGCTTCGATCAGCGCCGCGTGGCGGACCTCGCCTTTTTCGACCTTCCTGGCGCTGAGGCAGGAGCGTGAACGGCAGCGCTCTTCTGTTCCAACAGAGGATGGATGATGTTCGCGACAGACGACAGCGCCGCTTCGTCAACGCGCCAGTCCGTCCTGGACAGCAACTCTTTTACCGCGCCATAGATCGCGCCGCTGACCATCGATGCGATAACCTCGTCCGGCGCCGAAGCCCGGCGAGCCTGTTTTTTCAGACCATCGAGAACAATCCTTCGAATCGCAAGCGTAATCGCGGCGTTAACCAGCGGCTCGGATGAAGCCTGCCGGGTACATGCGGCTTGATCCCGGTGAAGATGCTCAAGGTAGTCGCCGACCGCAAGCGCGATGGCGGCCAGTCCGGAAGAGCAGGTACCGTCCAGGCAAATGTTTCGCTGTTCCAGGAGCTTCTCGAAATCGGCGGCGATCAGTGCATTGAACAGATCGAGCTTGTCGCGGTAATGATCGTAGAATGTTGCGCGGTTTACGGTAGCTTCGCCCGTGATTTCGTGGACCAGAATCTCGTCCAAGGGCTTTTGCCGGAGCAGCGCTCGTAAGGCGTCCTGAAGGAGTTTCCGGGTGCGCTTGATCCGGGGATCGCGGACGCTGTGATCCGGCAACGGCATAGGCCCTCTGTTTCCAGGGTATCAAAGATCTGAATCCTCTACACAACATCTGTCGTCTAATTAGACGACAGAAGATGCTTTAACAGCAAATGTTGAATAGGAGGATTTCCGATGCCCACTCTGCTGCATATCGATTCCAGCCCGCTGCCCGGTTCGGTAAGCCGCGAGCTGACGGGCGAGTTCGCACGGACCTGGAAAGCCGCGCACCCGGGCGGCGAGGTGATCTATCGGGACCTGGCCGCCCATCCACCCACTCCGATTGACGACAAGTGGATCGCCGCTGCATATACCGCTCCTGCCGAGCGGAGCGCCGAACAGCGGGCAGCCTTAGCGCTATCCGACGAATTGATCGGCGAGCTGGAGCGCGCCGACGAATACGTGATCGGAGTCGCGATGCACAACTTCAGCATCCCCGCCGTGCTGAAGCTTTGGATCGACCAGATCGTCCGGCGCGGGCGCACATTCGCCTACGGCGAGAAAGGGCCCAGAGGCTTCCTGCAAAACAAGAAGGCTACGATTGTGGTCGCAAGCGGCGGTGTGTATGCGCCGGGTACGCCGGCCGCAGGCTTGAACTTCATCGGCCCATACCTGAAGACGATCTTCGAGTTCGTGGGCATAACCGACGTAAGATTCATCGCGGCCGAGGGTACTGCCAGGATGATCTCGGGCACAATCGACCGTCCCACCTTCCTCAAGCCGGTAGTGGAGCAGATCCGTGCAGCCGCCGCGTGAGAGCCAGCAAGCAAGCGCTTCACGGCGGCGCGCCGGCCGATTGCCGTGTACAATATAATTGGGTTGTGAGGATACCCGGAAATGAGGTCGCGGATATTCTTGGTTGCCACGCTGGCCGCAATCGCAGCGGCGCCGCCGCCGTCCTGCGGTCAATCGCAGCAGGGTGAACCGACAAAAGAGGAGATTGCGCAGGCGTACCGGTCGAAGTCGGGTGAACACGGCCTTATCATCCCTGGCGCGCGGTGGGAGACATGGGGGATCCAGCAGATACGGGGGTGGTCGCTGAAGTTCAAGCGCCTCACTGAAGAACGCTCCGCCGGCGTTCAAATCCGCCGTTACCTGGCGTTCGCAAAGAAGAACGATCAGTGTGCGGCGTATCTGATTGTGGATAGCATGCCTTTCCCACCCGTTAACGTTCAGATCAAGCCGAGTCTGACCGTCGAGCCAGGCGGTGTGAAGGCGTGCCGATAAGCCGCTCAGCCGGCCTGCGCCGTCACTATAGTTAGCGGCCCCTCAAGCCACTTCCCGGCTGCGAGGGCGTCATGCCTACAAGACCAGACTCGCCCGGATCCCGTGCGATTGCCGCGCGAATCCGGACGCTCGATCCCGCCTACTTCGCCCTGGTGATGGCGACCGGAATCCTGGCGACCGCGGCCTTTTACGAAGGCATGCGAACTTTGGCCGCGGCGCTGACGTGGGTAAACACTGTCGCGTTCCTGGTTCTGGTTTTTCTCACGCTTGCCCGCGCGGTTCTGTATTCAAACGTACTGATTCACGATCTCGCCGATTTCCGCCGTGGGCCGGGGTTCTTCACCCTGGTCGCCGGCGCCTGCGTCCTTGGGGACCAATGGGTAACGGTGCGCGGGGAGTGGACGGCAGGCCTGGTCTTGTGGCTGGCCGCGATTCCCTTGTGGGCTTTCTTCATGTACTCGGTGTTCACCCTTGTCATCGTGCGGGAAGAAAAACCGAGCCTGGCCGAGGGCATCCATGGCGGCTGGCTGACCAGCGTAGTGGCGACCCAGGCCATCTCCGCGTCGGGCACGCTTCTGGCGCCAGGCCTGCCGGGGCATCGGGCGGAAGTCCTTTTCTTCTGCCTGTTCATGTGGCTTTTTGGCGGAATGCTCTACATCTGGCTGGCCTCCTTGATTCTCTATCGTTACGCCTTTTTCCGGTTCACGCCTTCGGATTTCACGCCGCCATCCTGGATCGACATGGGCGCGATGGCGATTTCTACTCTGGCCGGCACGCTGCTGATCGATCGTGCCGAGGCGGCGGGTTTCCTGGCCGGGATGCTTCCTTTTCTGCGAGGCTTCACGTTGTTCTCATGGGCCACGGCAACCTGGTGGCTGCCGATGCTCGTGATACTGGAGTTCTGGCGTCACGCCTGGAAGAAATTTCCTCTCGCTTACGATCCTCTCTACTGGGGTCTGGTGTTTCCCCTCGGCATGTATTCGGCATGCACCTTTCGCCTTTCAACGGTCATGGATCTGCCATTTCTCTGGTGGATTCCGCGGGTGTTCGTCTATATCGCTCTCGCCGCATGGCTCGTTGTCTCCGTGGGCCTGCTGCGAAGACTAGCGGCCGTTCTTCGCGGAACTGCACCCGACTCGAGCATGTAAAACATCCCGATTACGGCGCTGTCTGCGACGGCGCCGTGAGAAAATGGAATCAGTTCACTGCCCGGCAGCCTGAGGGGACGCCTTAGACCACTCCACGTTAGCCACCAGCGGGCCTCTCCGGCACGTCGCGGTCGAAGGGGGGAACTTATGAAAATCGTCGTGGTTGGCGGTACGGGACTCATTGGATCAAGGCTTGTCAAGAAGCTTCGTGAGAAGAGGCAGGAAGTAGTAGCCGCAGCGCCCAGTACCGGAGTGAACAGTCTCACCGGGGAGGGACTCGCGGATGCGCTGAAGGGCGCCTCGGTGACCGTCGATGTAACGAACGCTCCTTCATGGGAGGATGCGGCGGCGCTGCATTTCTTCGAGACATCGACACGTAACCTCCTCGCCTACGGAGCGGCCGCGGGCGTGCGGCATCACGTTGCGTTGTCTGTCGTGGGAACGGAACGTATGCTCGAAAGCGGCTTCTTCCGCGCAAAACTCGCCCAGGAGAACCTGGTGAAAGCCTCTTTCATGCCACACTCCATCCTTCGTGCGACCCAGTTTTTCGAATTCACTCAGAAGATCGCCGATTTTTCCACCGAGGGCGACAAGGTGCGCGTGCCCCCGGTGCTCTTTCAGCCCATGGCTGCGGACGATGTAGCCGGTGCACTGGGTGAAGTAGCAATGAATCCGCCTGTGAATGGCGTCGTTGAAATCAGAGGACCGGAACAGTTTCGTCTGGATGAATTCGTCCGGCGGTACCTGGCTGCGCGCAAGGATCCTCGCGAGGTAATTTCCGATCCGCACGCGCGCTACTACGGGATTCCGGTGAGCGAGAGGATGCTGGTTCCCGGCGCCGGCGCGCGGCTCGGCGACACGCGTTTCGAAGACTGGCTCACTCATGATGCCCAACAAGGTTTCAAAGCGGCATAAGTGTAGTTCTCGCTTTGTACCGGCGGGTAGAGCCTGACGCGGAGGAATCAGGAGGTGAGGGAATGAAGGTATTCGTTGCGGGCGCAACAGGCGCGATCGGGCGGCCGCTGGTTTCCGCCCTTGTGGCTGCACGGCACGAGGTGGTCGGGATGACGAGTTCCGAGCATGGTTTGAAAGCGCTCCAGGAACGCGGCGCCGCAGGGGTGGTGGTGGATGTTTTCGATGCTGGAGCCGTCGAGGCCGCGATCAGGCGGGTGCGGCCCGACGCGGTGATCGACGAGCTCACTTCGCTTCCGAGAGACTACACGCCCGAGGCGATGCGCGCAGCCGCGGAGCGCGACCGCAAGGTGCGGATCGAAGGCGGGCAAAACGTCCATCGTGCTGCACGAACGGCCGGTGCGAAGCGCTATGTCGTCCAGTCCTCCGGATTCTTCTATGGACCGGGCGCCGGCCTTGCATCGGAAACCGACTCGCTGGCTGTGAGTGCGTCGCCTGGAGTTTCCGGGAGCGTGCGGACTTACCTGCAAATCGAAAAGAGGGTGCTGGGCTCGCGAGACCTGGAGGGAGTCGCCTTGCGCTACGGATTCTTTTACGGGCCCGAAACCTATCACGATCCCGAGACCGGAAGCATAACGCGACAGGTCCGTGAGCGGAAGTACCCGGTCATCGGCTCGGGCGCTGGCGTGTACTCGTTCATCCACGTGGAGGACGCTGCGGCAGCGACCGTGGCTGCACTCGAAAGCGACCCGGGCATCTACAACGTTGTGGACGACGATCCGTCGGAGACGCGCGTCTGGCTGCCTGCGTTTGCAAATTTTTTGGGTGCACCGCCTCCCCCGCGTATCAGCGAGCAGCAGGCACAGGAATCGGGGCCGGACGCCGTCTACTACGCCACACGGCTGCGCGGCGCAAGCAACGACCTCGCGAAACGAAAGCTCGGCTTTTCGCCGCGAAGACTCGAGTGGCTGTCGAAGGCAACGATGGAGTCCGGCGCAGGTCCGACATTGGCCGGCTAAACTGATCCCGGCTCCCGAGCGCGCTGTTGCGAGCCGCGGCCGGGAACATCCGCGCTCCGGTTGCGTATGGTTCAGCAGAAGGAGAACGCGAGCATTATGATAAGAGCGCTCCTGTTCATCTTGCTGGCAATTCTGGTCCTGACTTTCGGGCTCAAGCTCCTGGGGATCGCCATCGTTTGGTCGATACGGCTGCTGGTGCTCTTGCTTGTGATTTGGGCAATCATGGCCGTGCTGTCACGCATACTCCAGCGTACGTAAGGCAGCAGCCAAGGCTCCAGCCGCGACAGCGGCTAAGTAATCACCGCACCAGCAACCGCCGCAAGTGTTCCTCGCCCGCCTCCGCAAGCGCAGCGCGGTCACCAGCAGCCGGCCCTCCCCGGCCTTCGCTTCAAAAACGCAGCCGGTTTTTGAGAAATCCTTGCGCTTGCTCAGAAACGAGGAGGTGGTCCTCACGGCGCCTACAATCGGCGACAGTTCCCGGGGCCAGTTGTCGAGCGGGAAGTTCCAGGCGCCCTCGAGCAGATTGTAGAACTGGAGATCGCAGAAGCCCTCGTGGGGGACTCAATCTGTTCTGTGGGCCATGCTTGAACCTAGCGCGGGCCAGGAGTTGCACACGCCGCCCCCGGCGAGCTGGTAGAGCGGTTCCAGCTTTGGTGTGGCGAGTGCACGCCGTTTCCAGTAGGCCGGAAAGAATGCGGGCGCGGGATCGGACTCGCTCCCGCGCCGCCCGTGGCAGGTCTTTTGCTGCTGCCTGCCGAACGTCTCGCCAACCTGAGGCGCAGCGTCGTCAGAAGGAAAGCTTCAGCGCCAACTGGACCACGCGAGGCTGGTTGTTCTGCGACGGCGTGACCACGCCAAAGCTCGAGCTGCCGGGGTTCGTCTCCGGGTGCCCGAACCGGGGGTGATTGAACACGTTGAAGAATTCCCCGCGGAGTTGGGCTTTGTAGCGCTCCCGGAAGCTGAAGTTCTTGAACAGGCCGAAATTCGCCTCGTTCACCCGGCTTGCGCGGACGTGGGCCCAGCGCGTCGGGTATCGCCGCAAGTATGTGCCGAAGCTGTTGTAGACGCCGTTCTTGGGATCGCTCGACGTCTTAGGAACGTAACTGGCGCCTGGAAGGTTGTGCACGCCCGTCCAGGCCGGCCACAGCGAGATGTCGTCCTGGCTGTTGGGGAACTTGACGAAGTGCGAGGTGTCGAACCACTGCTCCAGCCTCCGGTCGTTCCGCGCAAGCCCGAACTCTTTGCCATCGAAGAACGAGTCGGTCGAAAACACAATAGGCGCGCCCGACTGGATGATGTACTGTCCGCTGATCTGCCAGCCGCCGGCGATCGCATCGAGCGCCTTCGGCATGTTGCGGCCCAGTGCCTTTCCCCGGCCTATCGGGATCTGCAGAATCGGCGCGATCGACACCTTGTGCGGACGGTCTTCGCCGCCGAGCTTGTGTTCCGTCACGCCGGCGATCTCGTTACCCCAAAATGAAGTGTCCTCGAACAGCTTCGAGAGCGTGTAAGAGAACAGCATGCTGAAGCCCTGGCTGAATCGCCGCTCTACTTTCACCTGCATGGCGTCATACTGATTCTTGCCCCATGGGTTGGCGCCGCGGGACTGGCCGCCGAAAATCTTGATCGGCCGCATCAGGTCATACACGCTGATAAGCTGCGCGCTGCCACGGCTGCCCGTCACGCCCGGCAGGCGATAGAACGGGTTCGGGATCTGCTCGTCGGTGAAGAAAGCCTTCGCCGTCGGTTTTCCGGTGGCGTCGAAACGCGGCTGGCGGTAGGTCAGCCAGTTGTCCAGGCCGATGTCGTTCTGTTGCAAGTCCCAGAGGATATCGTAGGTCTTGTTGTGCGAGTATCCGACCTCGAAGAGCCAGTTCTTCCACTCCTGCTGGATGTGCAGACTGTACTCCCAGGAGTAGGGCAAATGACCGTCGCGGCTGGTCCAACTCACGCCGCTGCCGAGGTTCGTCATTCCGCCGAGCGAACTGCCGGTCGGCTCGAGAATGCCGTTTCGGAACGGGTCCGCCAGCGTGTCGTAGGGAGTGAGGCCTGAGTCGGTCGAAGCGATGAACGGGGTGCTGCGGCTAAAGCCGTTCTGGCCCTGCATGGTGCCGGTGCTCTGATAGAACTTGCCGAAACCGCCTCGGATGACAGTCCTGTTGGCCAACCTGTAGGCCACGCCCACACGGGGCTGCCACTGGTTCCAGACGGAGTTGGTCGCTGTCCGCGGCTGGCCGTTCACGCCGGCATACTTCTGCACTCCGTACACTTTGAAGGAGCTCACCGGAACGATTTGAGCCAGTTGGGGACCGAAGGGGTATTTAACCGGATCCGCCAGAACCTCCTCCATGATCTTGGCGTAGGCCGCCTGCGCGGCGTCGCTGATCGGGTTCAGTTCGGTCGGGTCGAAGTCGCTGACACGGCGGTTAAACCGTTCCACAAACGGCCTCTGGTAATCCCATCGCAAGCCGATGTTGACGGTGAGGCGGGGGGTGACACGCCAGTCGTTCTGGACGAAAAGGCCGATGTAGCGCTGGCTGTCGAAGGCGTTGGCGTTCCGGGGGAAACTGCCGCCGTTCGGAAGCCCAAGCAGGAACGAGGCGAGCGTGGACCCGTAGCCCGTCTCACCCGTGTCATAACGGCGCCGCGTCCAGTTGGAGTTGAAATCGAACTGTCCGCTCTGGTTGCCGAACGAGGCGCTGGCATCCTGGAGAATGCGGTACTCGCCCCCGTAGTGCAAGGTCATGTTGCCGATAACGTGCGTGAGGTTCGCGTTCCAGTTGTAATACGTGGTGTTGGTGTATCCGCCCGCGCTGCCTCCGATATCGCCGAACAAGCCGGTTATCCGCGGAAACGAGAGCCTCTCCATCTTGGCAACGTAGTCCCGGCTGAAGCCCAAGTCCATCGGATTGAATCCCGCGCCGTTGTCGTAGTTCGGCTCCACGTACCGCGTGACGTTGGCCCGCAGGTTCAGGATTTTGTTCGGGCCCACCGTCCAGACGTGGTCCAGGCCAATGCCCTTCGGAATGCGCGTCAGGTGATTTCCGGTCGTGACGTTGTGGAAGTCGTCGCCAGTGAACTCGTCCATGTGGCTCCACCGGAGACTGCCGAACGTCTTGTGAGAATAGTTCCAGTTGTGGTCCACCCGCAGCAGGAACGTCGCCATCTTATTTTGACGGGTGGAGTTCGGCGTAAAGTTGTTGGCCGTGTTGCTGGTCGGCTGCGGCGTGGTGTTTGGCATGGGGATGAAGCTCAGCACCTGCTTCGCTATGGGACTGATGCGGTCCGCCGGGATTTTGTTGCCGGGGAACGGCTGCCGGTAGCCGAACTGCGGGTTCTGCACTTCTCTTCCGTCAACGACTATGGTCCGGCGGGTATCCACCGTCAGCGGATCGAAAATCGTCGTCGGGATCACCTGGGATACCCCGCCAATCGTCTGCCTGCTCCACGTCTCAGTGAAGTCGCCTGCGCGCTCGGCTTCAGTCGGCACCGTGCGAACTCCGGCACGCGGGTCCTGGTTCCGAATCCCCTCGTAAGAAACAAAAAAGAACGTTCTATCCCTGCCGTTGTAAAGCTTGGGCAGCGTGACCGGTCCGCCGAGGGTGCCGCCGTAGAGGTTGTACCTTGTGGGCGACTTCTTCTGCCCCGAGCGGTTGCCCTGGAATGTGTTAGCCGCAAAGGCGTCGTTACGGTTGAACTCGTAGAGATTGCCGTGGAATTCGTTCGAGCCGCTCTTCAGGCTAACGTTGAGCGTGCCGCCTGCCTGTCGCCCGTACTGCGCATCGTAGGAGTTCTGCATGATGCGAAATTCCGCAACGGCGTCGGCTGGCGGAATGAATGCGACCTTGTCACGGTTCTGGTTCGGCGAACCGTCAAGCAGGAACTCGTTGGATCGATTGTCGCGGCCTCCGTTCACGCGGATTTCCGATGCGGCGTTCTTCGACCACATCATTGCCACGTTGTTGTTCTGATCGAGCGCCTGCACTCCGGGCGATATCGTCGCCAGTTGGAACGCAATCCGCGACATCACGGGAATCTCGACTACCTGTTCCGGACTGACTACCGTGCCCGACGTCGCTGCGGTCGTGTCGATCAGTGGCGCCTCGGAGGTCACCGTCACCGTCTCCGATACTGCTCCCATTGTCAGGGCGACGTCGAGCTGCTTCATGTCGGCGACCTGAAGAACAATGCCGGTTTGCTCGCTGGTCTTGAAACCGGGAGCCGTGATGATAACCCGGTACCTGCCAGGGTTCAGGAAGCGCACCGTCCAAACTCCCTGCTCGTTGGTCGTCGTCTTTTGTTCGACGTTGGTATCCTGGGAAATCACACTGACAGTGGCTCCGGGCACCACCGCCCCCTGCGGGTCTAACACCTTCCCCTGAATGTTGGCTCGGGACTCCTGGGCCCGCGCGGTGCTGAAAGTCAACAGTGCAACCACAATCCCCAGGCAAGTTACTCTATGCAACAGCTTCGAGACAGACACCATGCACACTCTCCTGAGTTTGCCGATTCGACATAAATGCAGTTGCGGATTCTGCCTGAAATCGGCGTTTTTCCGCAGCCTGCTAGTATAGACGGCATATAGCATAGACGGCACTGCCTGTCAAGCGATTTATTCTGGTTTCGCGAAACGAAAGCTCGGCTTTTCGCCGCGAAGACTCGAGTGGCTGTCGAAGGCAACGATGGAGTCCGGCGCAGGTCCGACATTGGCCAATTCGACATAAATGCAGTTGCGGATTCTGCCTAAAATCGGCGTTTTTCCGCAGCCTGCTAGGGGTGGCGCCGCTCATGTTTGCCGATGGGGCGGGTGCCGCCGCGCGGCGCTCTTTGGGTACGGCGGTGTGCAGTGGAATGCTGGCCGCCACCATCCTGGGGGTGCTGTTCATTCCGGCCCTTTTCGTCGTCGTCGAACGCGTGGCAGAGCGGATCCGGGGGGCTGAGGCGCCGCCCGTGGCAGCGGGACCAGTGGCGGTGGGAGAAGACGCGCTGTGAATCGATCGCTCCTGCTACTGCTTCCCGCCCTTGCGATGCTGTCGGGGTGCATCCGCCCGCACTACCAGCGCCCGGAGTTGCCCGTTCCGCCGGCTTTCCGCGGCCAGAGCCCCGAGCAGCCCGAGCCGCCTGGTGCCGGCCTCGGGGAGCTGCGCTGGCAGGATCTCGTTCGCGACGAGGTGCTGGAAGGGTTGATTCTCGAGGCGTTGGAAAACAATTACGACGTCCGCATCGCCGCCGCGAGAGTGCTGGAAGCAGGAGCACGAGCTGTCGCGGCGCGATCCGAGCAACTGCCCACCATCGATGCGCAGGCCGCTTACAGCAACGTCCGGACCGCCCGGAATGGCAGTACACCTCTGCCCGATGGATATCCCGCGCAGCGCGACTTCACCCGCCTCTTCTCATCGCTCACCTGGAGTCTCGATTTCTGGGGACGGTTCCGGAACGCCGCGGCAGCGGCACGTGCGGAGCTTCTGGCGACCGAGGAGGCGCACCGCGCGGTGCGGCAGACGTTGGTGGGGCAGGTTGCGCAAGCCTACTTCCTTTTGCGCAGTCTGGACCTCGAAAAGGAGATTACGGAACGCTCTCTGAGGAGCCGCGAGGAATCTTTGGAGCTGGTCCGCCTGCGGGTCGAGCATGGGTACTCCTCGGAAATCGACATGCGCCAGGCCGAGGCCCTGGTGAAGAGCGCACGCGCCCGGCGGGTCGAGCTGGAGCAGGGGATCGAGCAACTCGAGAACCTGATCAGTTACCTTTTGGGCAGGCCGCCCGGAGAGATCCCGCGGGGCCGCTTTCTGCTGGAGCAGGACCTCACGCCCGAGTTGCCCCCGGGTCTTCCGTCGAGCCTGCTCCAGAACCGCCCCGACATCCGCGAGGCGGAACAGCGGCTGATCGCGAGCCACGCGCAGGTGGCAGTCGCCAGGGCCGCTTACTTTCCGGCGATCTCCCTTACCGGCTTAGGCGGCTTTGAAAGCGCGCCGCTCCGAGCGATTCTCAACACTTCGAATGGCACGTGGCTGGCCGCTCCCGCCGTGAGTGTGCCGCTTTTCAACGCCGAGCGGGTACGTGCCGGTGTACGGGCCGCCGAAGCGCTTCGGGAGCAGGCGAGGCTCAACTACCAGCGAACAGTCATCCAGGCTTTCCGCGAAGTGGCAGATGCCCTGGCCGCGCGCCGCAAGCTCACCGAACTCAGACAGGAGCAGGAGGGCCTGGTGGAGAGTCTCCGCCAGGCGGTGGAACTTGCCGGCCTGCGCTATCAAGGCGGCGTCGCGAGCTATCTCGAATACCTCGACTCGGAGCGCGAGTCGTTCGATGCCCAACTCCGGCTCGTGCAGGCTCGCCTGGAGGAACTGAATAGCGTCATTGCGCTGTACCTGGCCCTGGGGGGCGGCTGGCAGTAATCGGCTTTCGCGCGGCTCTACGTATCTCGAGCAGCCGAACTCTCCGCCAGCGGAACGGTCTCGCGCTCAACGATCCCAAGCCGTCCGGTCTTCCCGGCCGCCGCAACCGCCACTCGATAACCGTCTCCTCGCCGCAGAGCGAAGCGCCAGCGGTCGGGGCTGTCGGGGCAGCCCTGATGGAAGAGGATCCGGGGCTCCTCAGTGTCTTCCAGCACGAACGAGAAACTATCCAGAGGGATGGACAAGCCCATTCCCCGGGCTTTGATATACGCTTCCTTGAGCGTCCAGAAATCGAAGAACGCCTCCGGCCTCCGTCTGAGCTGTGCGATCTCGATGGGACTGAAGTACCGTTCCGCGATCTCGGCGAGATCGCGCTCGGGCACAGTGGACTGAACGTCCACGCCGATATCCATCTCCCAGGCCACCGCGACAACTGCCCGGCCTTCGGTGTGTGAGAGATTGAATCGCAGACTTCTCCACGCCGCCGGTTCCCGAATCGAAGGCCGGCCATAAGAGTTCAGCTCGAATTGCCATTCCCGGGGCGGCACTGGCGCGTAGTGGGACAAGGAGTGGCGCACCAAAGCGTGGCTGACGAGAAACTGCTTTCTGTCCCGCTCCGACACGAATCGCCGTTGTCGCTCTCGCTCCTCAGCAGAGAGCGTGGCGAACTGCCGCTCCAGGAGTTCCGGGTCATGGATGCGGTCCGGAAACGCCCACCATAGATGCGTTTCACCTTCAGCCGGAAGGGCCATGGATAGGAATTATGACCGCGGCTCAGTTCTTTAGCAGATGGTGGCCAGGGACGGAATCGAACCGCCGACGCCAGCCTTTTCAGGGCTGTAATCGGTCATCGTTATCTGATTGACTACGCCTGACTTACTCACGTTTCACGCCTCAAAAACACCCGAATATTGGAACCATAATGGAACCATCTCAGTTCACCAGACCCGAAAGCCCCATCAGCTTGTCTACCGTCTTCCGCTGTGACTCGGGTACAAACTGCTGGTAGATATCCAGCGTTGTGCTTGCCCTCGAATGCCGCATCAGGGCTTGCGCGTCCTTCACGTCGGCACCCGCCATCTTCAACCAGGTGGCGAATGATCGGCGTAGAACCTGCCAGTTCACCAGAGGTAAGCCCAGCTTCACGGCAGCCGGCTTGATGTGCCGCACCAGGATGTTGTTGTCCCGCATCGGTGCGCCCTTCATGAGCGACTGAAAAACCAGATCGTCAGGACCGCTACTCCTGACGGCGGGATAGTGCCTGACGGCGCGGCCGGCCTTCACATCCACGACCAGCGTCTTCAACCGCTCGATACGCTCGATTACGGCCCTGTTCACCGGAACCGTGGCGTTGCTGGCGTCACTCTTGGGCGCGCCCCAATCTCCGCGGCAGTACCGCTCATCTATCGTGATGGAATCCTCATGCACATTGCCCCACTTCAGGCCCACCAGTTCACTTACTCGCAGGCCCGTGTGGACGGCCACAAAAACCATACTGGCGTAGGGTTCCACGATCAGCTTCAGAAGCTCAACGAATTGCTCTGGAGTAATGAAAGGCTTGGACCGCTTACCCTTTTTCGGCTTCGGCAGTTTCAGACCTTCCACGGGATTCTTGACCAGCAAACCGTAACGGACGGCGGAATCCAACACGCTCGAAAGAACGTCCCGGATCTTGTCCATTGATTCGTGCGAGAGCTTCGTCTTGCCCAGACCAGACAGGTAGCGGTCCACAGTCAGAACGGTTACATCCCGCAGACACAAACCGCCGAATTGGGGCTTCAGGTAGTTTTTCAGAATGCCCTTATATCGGTCCTGCGTGCTCTGAGCCATCTTGGGAAGCATCACCGGAACATACACGTTATCCACGAACTCCGTGAAGTTCGTGGCGGACCCAACTGTAAGGAGTCCCTGATTTATCGGCCGCAAGTGCTCTGCGGCAATCTTCTGTACTTCGCGCTCGGGCATCGTAGCCGGCGCGAGCTTTACACGTTTCCGTTCTCTTACTCTCCTTCCCTCTATGAATTTGTCCTGCCAGTACAGCAGGGTCCACCATTTCCCGCGCCGCTTCGGTTTGGGCGCCTGGAACCGTCTGCGAGCCATCTTTTCAAACTCTCCTTTCGATGGCTCACTGAGACGTGTCTCGGGTAAGACAATACCACGATCATGGCGCGGATGGGTTCCAGAATTCACGGCGTAGGATCAGTTCTTAGTGCGACAAAAGCGACTTTAGCGACAAAAGCCTGTTTTCAATCACTTACAGCCGAATGCGCCTGCGACAAAACGCGACAAAAGCCCCTATCTGGAGTACCAACGCTCAATCGGCCGGCCTCCGGTCTGCTCGGTCTCGCAGCGGACCAGTCCCGCCGTTCTCAGCACGCCCAACGCGCGGCCGATTTCCGAAGTGGGTTTGTGACGGTCAAACAGGTCTCGAAGTTCGGTGCGCGTCATGCCCTCGGGCCGGTTCCGCAGCGCCTCAAGAATACCGTCCGCCGTCGCATCCCCCAGGGCATCTCCGAAGATGAACCGCGCGGAATCCTCGCAGTACCGCCAGACCTCTAGCGCTGCGGCAAGGTGGGGAACGCGAATCTGCGGGCAGCAATCCAGCAGCGCGTAGAGGCAAGCCAGGCGCAAGGTGATGGCCTCGGCTCGGGAAGTGACAGCGCCAAGCATTCCCGTGCGCTCGGCTGTCAGGTGGGTGTAGGCATCACACCACATCTTGCGCGCCTCTTCATCGCGCGACAATTCGCCGACCGTGCGCGAGAACCGGACGGCATTCTCAAGCCGCCGAAGGATCGGGCCGAAGTCAACTGTGTGCAGCCCGCCGCCCTCGGGCAGCAACTTGGAGCGGCGGACGCAAACCCACATGAACCTGTTCGCGAATCCATTTGCCGCTTCGGTGCTGCTCAGGTACTTCAGCAGTTCGTCTTTCGTGACGTGCCCGATAACTGAGATATGCGCCCCGGTCGCCTTCGCCGGCTTGTTGCGCGTGAGGATACGCAGAGTGCCGGTGTCCCACCCTTGCCTGAGCACGGCGGAAAGCGTGTTGCCGTCGCGCTCGGCAACGCGCAGAGCCGAAGCGAATTCAGGCTCCACAACCATCAGGCGCTTATCGGACACGCCCTGGTCGGTAACGATGGTCTGGTATCCCGTGATGCGCTTCGTCTTCGGCTCGCGGATGGCCTCTTGTTCTTCGATCTGGTCGCGCACGGCCCAGATAAGGCCTTCTCCACTCGACAGCCCCGACACCTGCCGGTTTACCGCCCATTCCTCATCCATAGCCTGAAGCAGAAATCGGACGGCGGACCAGGCCGTCCCCTTCCGGCCCTTAGAGGATCGGCCCACGAGCACGCCGAACAGGTTTAGATAATGGTGGTCAGCCCCGACGCGGAAGTACGGAGTGCGGCCCACCAGGTTGCCGAAACCGAGCAGGAATTGCACCAGCAGCGCGGCCGGGTCCGCCTCGGTGTGCGGTTCGCTCTGGCGGATTAACTCGCCCACGATGCCGTGATAGGCGGCATCGGCCAGCGGCTTCGGCCACGGTGTCGGCTCAGTCTTCGGCAATTCCGAAAATGCCGGCTTGCCGTTCAGCTTGGCGTGCTCGAACATGTCTACGTCGGGTTCCGCCATCACGTCAAATCGCATTCGCGCCCTCCAGCATGGAGATTAGTTCCACCTCGCTGTGTCCCTTCTCGAACCACTCGGTAGCGTCCTTGACGCCCTCCAGTTCAAGGATGCTGATACGCGCCGCAATGCCCAGCAGCCCACGCGCGATATGCGCCGCGCGCCTGATGCCGGGTTCGTCATTATCGGGAATGATGATTACCTCGCGGCCCCGGAAAAACTCGTTGAATTCCGGCCGCCAGCCGTTAGCGCCGCCGCTGTTGGTGGTGGCGACGAAACCCCGATCCCGCAAGGTTTCGACGTCCTTTTCGCCTTCTACGATGAAGATGATGGACGCCTCCAGCACCTCGCGCACCCGATAGAGCACACGGCGTACATTGCCGTATCCCCAGCGCCAGCCGCCCATGCCGTCCGGCCGGCGCGGGCGAAAGGTCTTCGGCTCGAAGCGGCACACCTGGTACAGCAGGTTCCCGTCTTCGTCGGTGTAGTCGTAGGTGCGAACGATCCGGCCCCACTCGGGCGGATGCTCCCGCCGTTCCCGCTCCGGCCATAGCCCACGCGAGCGTAGCGCGTCTATGACGGCGCGTTGGCCGCAGCCGGCGAAGCAGTGCACGAGCACGCGGCCGTCGCGTTCGCGGATGCTCAAACTCGGATTGTGCGCGCGGCCATCACCTTCATGGACAGGGCAGCACGCCATCCAGGCAGACCCCGAACGGCGCCCGTGAAGCGCACGGGCGATAGATTCAGCCGTCATCTCAGAACTTTCACAGAACACAAAAAAAGTGCCGTCGTGAACGTGGCAAAGGAGAGCGAAACCCACGGGGGAGACGGCGCCGCCAGGATCGTCAGGTCTGGCCCCCAATGCGCGCGGGAATGGAGGGTGGATTCCCGCGCCGCCCGTGAAACCTTGTTACGCCGCGCCAGTGATGCCGTGTACGCCCAGCTTGCAGCGCACGCTGGTTGCCCCGGCCGCTTTTGCGCTTACCGCCGCGCCCACGAGCGGCTTAGCGCCCGTCCCGGCGGTCTTGGTCAAGTAGCTGTTCGCTGCATCCCAGTAAAGCAGGTCGCCCACGGCAACCTCGTCCGTTGGTTTCGCGGGCAGATCGAATACGCCGATCGTGGCAATCTCGACATTTGCGCCGGCCGCCTGAGTCGTAGCGGCCACGCCGATCAGCGAACCGATCACGACCAACTGCCCCGACGTGACCCCGCCCACAGGCGCGGGGACGGTGATGTTGTTACCCGGTTGAATGTAGTTCTGCATGCTCAAAGTCCTCGTTTCGTTTGAATCGTGAAAAGCCTGTCCTG
>JBLNCW010000061.1:0-12828 GCA_050261015.1 Rhodospirillales bacterium
TGCAGCCCTCGCCGGAAATCGGACGCTTCGAAGCTAGGTCGTGCCCAGTTTGATGCCGCCTCATGTCCTCAACGTGCCGAGATCGGGCACGTCCCCTCCTTAGGGACGGATCACGGGCCGGGCGCTGTGAAAATTTGCTGCACCGCCGTCAACATTTCATGCTATTTTTGAATCCGCAGTAATAGGAGGGTGCCTAATGTCCTTGAGCAAGCGAGCGGCCGCAGAGTTCGTCGGTACGTTCTGGCTCGTTTTCGGGGGCTGTGGCAGCGCCGTTCTGGCTGCCGCTTTCCCAAGTCTTGGCATCGGATTCCTGGGTGTGGCCCTTGCATTCGGGCTGACGGTTTTGACGATTGCCTACGCCATCGGCCACGTGTCAGGGTGCCATTTGAACCCAGCGGTTTCAATTGGCCTGGTTATAGGAAAGCGCTTCCCCGCCTCGGACCTCTTGGCTTATGTCATTGCGCAGGTGGCGGGTGGCATCGCCGCTGCGGGTGTCCTGTACGTGATTGCCAGTGGCAAGGCGGGATTTGATCTCGGCGGCTTCGCCTCGAACGGATACGGGATGCACTCGCCGGGCGGCTATTCGCTGGAAGCCTGCCTGGTCGCCGAAGTGGTGCTGACGTTCATGTTTTTGATGATTATCCTCGGGGCGACGGACCGGCGCGCGCCGCAGGGGTTTGCGCCGATCGCAATTGGCTTGGCGCTGACGTTGATTCATTTGATCAGCATTCCCGTGTCGAACACTTCCGTCAATCCGGCGCGCAGCACGGGGCCGGCGATTTTTGCAGGAGGATGGGCCATCGAGCAGCTATGGCTGTTCTGGCTGGCGCCGATCGTGGGCGCGGCGATTGCGGGAGTGATCTACCCCATCGTCGCGGCGGAACCCAAATTGGAGCCGGCTGCGGCGAAGAAGGCCGCCGGGGCTCGCTAACCGGAGAAGAGGAAATATGCTCAAGGATTTCAAAGAATTTGTGGCACGGGGCAACGTGCTCGACCTCGCGGTCGCCGTGATCATGGGCACTGCGTTCGGAGCAATCGTTACATCGGCGGTGAATGACGTGATCATGCCGCCCATAGGACTGCTGCTGGGGCAGGTGGACTTCAAGGACCTGTTCATCACCCTGAGCGCCCAAACGTATCCGTCGCTGGCAGCAGCCAAAGAGGCGGGAGCTCCGGTCATCGCTTACGGCCAGTTCCTGAACAGCGTGATCAACTTTTTGATCATCGCCTTTGTGATCTTTATAGGCGTGCGCCAGGCGAAAAAGCTCCATCGCCCGAAGCAGGAAGCACCGGCCGCGCCGACGACCAAAGATTGCACTTTCTGCTGCACGCCGATCCCGCTGGCAGCGACCCGCTGTCCCCACTGCACCTCGCAGTTGGGAGGCGCCGCTGCGGGAAGGTGAATCGCGAGCTACCCCAAACTCCGGGCCGGGTCCGTACCCGGCCCACTCTCGCCACCAGAGCGCCTTAGCACGGCGCGTGTGTTACTCTGTGCCTTTAGAATAGATTATGATGGCCACCCGCGAGAAAGCTCAGTTGATGAGCGCCTCGGAGATCGACCGCACTCTCGTCCGCCTTGCCCACGAAATCCTCGAAAAGAGCGAGGACCTGGACCGGCTCGCCTTTATCGGCATCCGCCGCCGCGGCGTCCCGATGGCACAGCGGCTCTCCGCCAAGATCAAAGCTTTGGAGAACCTGGATATCCCGGTGGGCATTTTGGACATCAGCCTTTACCGCGATGACCTCACCACCATCGCAACGCAGCCCGTCCTGAACGGCACCGAAATCAATTTCTCGGTGACCGGCAGGGATATCATTCTCATGGACGACGTTCTGTACACGGGCCGCACCGTTCGCGCTTCCCTCGACGCCCTGTTCGACCACGGACGCCCCGCTCGGGTTCACCTGCTGGTGCTCATCGACCGCGGCCACCGCGAGCTACCCATCGAGGCGCGGTTCGTGGGCCGCTCCGTGCAGACCTCCGAAAGCGAAATTGTTGAAGTCTTATTTAATGAGATCGACCAGACGGAGAAGGTCCTGCTGGTCGAAAAAGTAGCCTGATTCATGATGCCAGCAGGATTATTGGGAATTGAGGAGCTGGAACGCTCCGAGATTGAAGCCATCCTGAACCGCGCCAAGGACTTCCAGCCTCTTGAGAATCACGCTTTCAAGCGCCTGGACCTGCTGCGCGGAAAGATGATCGTAAACCTGTTCTTCGAGGCGTCCACGCGCACGCGCACCAGCTTCGAGATCGCTGCCAAGCGGCTCGGGGCGGACGCCATTTCCATCACGGCGGCCGGATCGAGCGTCTCGAAAGGCGAATCGCTGGTGGACACGCTGAACACGCTGGCGGCGATGCGGCCCGACGCCATCGTCATGCGCCACGCGGCCTCCGGGGCGCCGCACTTCCTGGCGCGCCACCTGCCGCGCACCGCCATCATCAACGCGGGCGACGGCACGCACGAGCACCCCACACAGGCGCTGCTCGATGCGCGCACGATACTGGACCGCAAGCCGACGCTCGAAGGACTGCGCGTCGCCATCATCGGCGACATCGCTCACAGCCGGGTCGCGCGCTCGAACATCTACCTGCTCTCGAAATTCGGCGCCGAGATCGTGCTCTGCGGGCCCGCGTCGCTGCTGCCGGCGGGTTTGGCCTGCATGGCGCCCGGCGTGAGCCTCACTTATGACATCCGGGAAGCGATCCGCGATGCGGACGTGGTTATGATGCTCCGCGTGCAACTGGAGCGGCAGCACGAAGCCGCCTTCCCGGCCGGCGAGTACTTCCAGTTCTACGGCCTGCGGCTGGAGCACCTGGACCTGATCAAGCCCGACGCCCTTGTCATGCATCCGGGACCGATCAACCGCGGACGCGAGATCTCTTCCGAAGTGGCCGATTCGCAGCGATCGGTGATTCTGAACCAGGTGGAAAACGGCGTCGCCGTGCGGATGGCGGTGCTGGAGCGCATTCTTACGTCCCATGCCGAAACTGCTCATTAAGAACGGCCGCATTATCGACCCTGCTTCGGGAACCGACCGGACCGGGGACATTCTTATTAAAGGCGGCCATATCGTGCGCATCGGGGAGAATCTGCACGCCACCGGCGTGATCGGCTTCGATGCGACCGGCCTTGTTGTCGCGCCCGGCTTTATCGACATGCACGTGCACCTGCGCGAGCCGGGTTTCGAGCACGCCGAAACCATCGAAAGCGGCTCGAAGGCGGCCGCCGCCGGCGGGTTCACCTCCATCTGCTGCATGCCGAACACCAACCCGGTGAACGACGACGCCACCGTGACCCGCTACATCATCGAGCGCGCCAGCCACTCCGCGGTGGTCAACGTGTTCCCCATCGGCGCCATCACCGAGGACAGCGCGGGCGAAAAGCTCGCCTCGATCGGCTCCATGAAGGAGGCCGGCGCGGTGGCCATCTCCGACGACGGCAGGCCGGTGATGAACTCCAGGGTGATGCGCCGGGCCATGGAGTACGCGCGCGCCTTCGATATCCCGGTCATCGACCATTGCGAGGACCTCCACCTGAGCGCGGGCGGCGACATGCACGAAGGGTTTCACTCCGTCCGGCTCGGTCTGCGCGGCATTCCGTCCAGCGCGGAGGATGTGATGGTTGCGCGCGACATCCTGCTGGCGGAGCTGACCGGCGCGCGGTTCCACGTGGCGCACCTTTCCTCCCGCCGCTCGCTGGAGATGGTGGCGGAGGCCAAGGCGCGAAAGCTGCCGGTGACCTGCGAGGTCTCGCCGCACCATTTGGCCCTCACCGACGCCGACGTGAATTGCTACGACAGCAACTATAAGATGAAGCCGCCGCTTCGCTCGGCGGCCGATACCGAAGCGTTGGTCCAGGGCATCGCTGAGGGGCTGGTGGATGTTATCGCAACGGACCACGCTCCGCACCCGGGCAGCGAAAAAATGCAGGAATTTGAAAAGTGCCCGTTCGGCATCATCGGCCTCGAGACAGCGCTTGCCGTCGCCCTCGAAAAGCTCGTACACAGCGGGCGGGTATCGCTGATGCGGCTCATCGAACTGTTTACCACCGGGCCGGCGCGGATTCTGGGATTGAACCGCGGCCGGCTGGAGGTGGGGGCGCCTGGAGACGTCACCATCTTCGATCCCGAGCTTAGCTGGACCTACGACGTAAACCGGTCCTTCTCACGCAGCAAGAACTCGCCTTTCCACGGCCGGACCTTCCGGGGCGGCCCGGTTGCCACAGTGGTCAAAGGCGCCGTGGTCTGGCGGCGATAGCCCAAAAAGGAGGATTCGTGGCTCACGAAATTCCCGGCGGCAGCCGCCGCCCTCCCATTCTGTTTCTTGTCATCGGGATTCTGCTGGTTCTGTTCCTGTCCGCGCGCAGCATCTCCCGCCTGGTCATCGAGTACAACTGGTGGAAGGAGCTGGGGCAGACTCAGACCTGGCTGGACCTGCTGTTCTACCAGCTTGCGCCGCTCGGCGCTGCCATTCTGCTGGCATTTATTGTGTTCTGGGTGGCGCACGCCCGCGCCATGCGCTTCGCCGGCGTCCGAATGCGCTATTACCGGACCCATGGCTGGATTGCCACCGGCGCCGCGCTGGTTCTGGCCGTAATCGTCGCCACCGCCACCGTCAATACCTGGACCGTGGTGCGCTACTTCGGCGGAAGGCGCCTCCCCGCGGAAGCCACTACCTGGCGCGATGCAGTTTTTGGCCAGCCACTCAAGTTTTACCTGTTCGATTTGCCTTTCTATGGCGCTCTGCTGAGCTACCTGCTGGCCCTGGCGATCGTCGCCATCCTGGTCTACTGGATCGCCGCCCGCATGTGGCAGCTCCGGATGCAGTTCCGCGATTTTCAGGACCTCCAGGAAGTGGACCTGCGCATCCTCGGGCTCGAGGGTGGGCTGCAATCAAAATTCCTGCGCCTGGTGGGCGCCGCCGTTCTGCTGGGGCTCGCCGCGCGCTACTTCCTCGGCCGCTACCAGATGCTCTACACCGACCATGGCTTCATGACCGGCATGAACTATGTCGATCTGAATTACACGCTGCCGCTGCAATGGGTCGTCATCGCCAGTTGTGTGATCGCGGCGCTGTTTGCCGGTATGGGGCGGTGGCGCTGGGTCCTGCTTGTCCCCGTGGCGCTGGTTCTCAAGGCCGCGGTGCCCTCTGCCATTTCCGCCATCTACGTGCGGCCTAACGAGATCTCAATAGAGCGCCCTTACGTCGAAACCCACATCGCCGCCACGCGCTCGGCGTTCGGCCTCAACCGCCGCGTCAGGGAGATCGAGTTCAACGCCACGGTCGAATCGAACTTCGATCCCGGGAAGAACCAGGCCATCCTCAGCAACGTGCGGCTCTGGGACTGGCGCGCCTTCCACGATACCGTCACCCAACTCCAGGCGCTCCGTACCTATTACACGTTCCACGATTCGGACGTGGACCGCTACATGATCGACGGCCAGCTCCGCCAGGTGATGATCTCCCCGCGCGAACTGGACATCCGCCAGTTGCCGGAGGAGGCGCGCAGCCGCTGGCCCAACCGGCATTTTGTCTACACACACGGCTATGGTCTGGTGCTTGCCGAGGCCAACCGAATCACCTTCAACGGCTCACCCGAGTTGTTCATTCAGGACGCGCCGCCCGAGATCAAAACCCCCAGTCTCCAGCTCACCCGGCCGGAACTTTACTTTAGCGAGGTGACTCACGGGGCGATTTTCGTCGGCACGGCACAGGAGGAGTTCAATTACCCGTCCGGCGAGAAGAACGTTTTCTCGCGATACGAGGGCCGGGGCGGTTTTCCCGTTTCCTCCATGCCCATGCGCGTGGCGGCGGCTCTGGCCCAGGGCGACCCGAATATCCTTCTGACCACCTATCTCACTCCCCAGAGCCGGATGATTATCAGGCGGAACATTCGGGAACGCCTTGAGGCGCTTGCGGGCTTCCTGATCTGGGATCCCGATCCCTACCTCGTCGTCACGGAGTCCGGCCGCCTCGTTTGGACCGTGGACGGATACACATCTTCTGACGCCCATCCCTATGCCCGCAGCATCCAATTGGCGAACGGCGCCAGGACGAACTACATGCGCAACGCGGTAAAAGCCACGGTGGACGCCTACGACGGGACGACGAATCTTTACATCTTCGATCCCGCCGATCCCATCATCCGCGCCTACCAGCGGCTTTTCCCGGACCTGTTCCGGCCCGCCTCCGAAATGCCGGCCGATATCCGCGCCCATGCCCGCTATCCGGAGATGCTGTTCCGGGTTCAGGCCGAGATCTATCGCAACTTCCACATGCGCGATCCGCTGGCGTTCTACAACCGGGAGGACGTGTGGGACGTGGCGCGGACGGCGCGGACGCAGGGCGAGCGGCCGGAGCCGATGACTCCTACATATGTAGTGGCTAGCCTCCCCGGCGAGAATACCGCCGAGTTCCTCCTCATCATCCCGTTCACCCCGCGCAATAAGGACAACCTGGTCGGACTGATGGTCGCCCGCTGCGACGGCGACAGCCTGGGAGAACTCGTCATCCTTCAGCTCTCCAAACAGGAACTCATCTTCGGCCCCATGCAGGTGGAGGCCAAGATTCACCAGGACCAGACTGTCTCCAAGGACCTGACGCTCTGGAACCAGCAGGGCTCTCAAGTGATTCGCGGCCAATTGCTTGTGCTGCCGATCGAAAACACCTTCGTCTACGTTCAGCCGATCTACATACAATCCGCAGAGGCCAGGATGCCCCAGTTGAAAAAGATCGCGTTCGTCATGGGCAACCACCTCATCTACACGGACACGTACGACGAGGCCCTCGCCCAGCTAACCGCGATCATGCGGGGGACTGCTCCGCCTCCCAAAGCGCCCGAGCCCAGCCAGACGCAGGCGGCCGCTGCCGCTGCCCCACCCGCTCAGCCTTCGGAATCCGACAAGCGCCTGGAGTCGATACGCCAGCACATGCGGCGATATCGCGACCTGGCGGCGCAGGGGCGGTGGGCCGAGGCCGGCAAGGAATTGGAAGCCATCGAATCGGAGGTCTCCCGGCGATAAATGGGCAACGATCATCCCATCCGCGGGTGTTCCATTCTTGTCGTAGATGACGACGACACGATTCGGCATATCCTGCGGAGGATGCTCGAAGGCGCCGGCTACGAGGTCCGCGAAGCGCCCAACGGCAAGGTGGCGATCGAGGAACTCCGCCGGCGTCCCGCTCACGTGATGATCACCGACATTTTCATGCCCGAACAGGAGGGCATCGAAACCATCCGCATCGCCCGGAAAGACTACCCGGATCTCGGGATCATCGCCATATCCGGCGCCGCCGGGGAAAATTACCTGAAAATGGCGGAACTCCTGGGCGCGTCGGCTTCGCTGTTGAAGCCGTTCCGCCTGAAAGACGTTCTAGAGACGGTGCGGGCAACGCTGTTAGGGCGGGTCTGAACCTTCCGTCCGGAAACTGAATCATCATTAGAGTAATGGGACTTGGCGAAGGGTTTGTCCAAATCGGCGCGCCGCCGCGAAAGACCGTAAAGGATCCGGTTTGCCGGATGGACGTGGATCCGGCGACAGCGAAGTGGAAATACGACTACAAGGATAGTACATACTACTTCTGCAATCCTCGCTGCCTGGAGAGGTTCAAGGCCGGCCCGGAGCAGTACCTGGGCGGCGCCAAGCCCACCCCTCATCCGGCGCGGCCGGGCGTCATCTACACCTGCGCCATGTGCCCCGAGGTGCGGCAGGAGGGGCCGGGCGCCTGTCCGAAGTGCGGGATGGCGCTGGAGCCGCTCGAGGCCGCTCCGCCGGCTACCAAGACCATCTACACCTGCCCCATGCACCCCGACATCGTGCGGGACGAGCCGGGTTCCTGCCCTATCTGCGGGATGGCGCTGGAGCCGCGCACGGTAGCGGCCGTCGAGGAGGTCAACCCCGAGTACGCCGACATGAGCCGGCGCTTCCGGATCAGCGCGGCGCTCACGGTTCCCATCCTTCTTATTGCAATGGGTGAGATGATCTGGCCGGGGATCGTTTCGGCGCGCGCCACCGTATGGCTCCAGTTCGTGCTGGCGACTCCGGTGGTGCTCTGGGGCGGGAGGCCGTTTTTCGAGCGCATGTGGCGGTCGTTTGTGAACCGGAGCCCCAACATGTTCACGCTGATCGGCATCGGCACGGGCGCCGCCTACCTGTACAGCGTGGTCGCCACGGTCCTGCCGGGGATTTTTCCGCCTTCCTTTCAAGTGCACGGCGGGATGCCCGGGGTGTACTTTGAAGCCGCCGCCGTCATTACCACCCTCGTGCTGCTCGGCCAAGTGCTGGAACTGCGGGCGCGCAGCCGCACTTCGGACGCGATCCGCGCCCTGCTCGGCCTCACGCCGCCCGTGGCCCGCCTGATCGGCGAAGACGGGGCCGAACACGACGTGCCGCTCGACCGCGTTCGTCCGGGAGACATTCTGCGCGTCCGGCCCGGCGAAAAAATCCCCGTGGACGGCGTGGTGCTGGAGGGCAGGAGCCCGGTGGACGAATCGATGCTCACCGGGGAACCCATCGCGGTGGAAAAGGAACCCGGCAGCCGCGTGACCGGCGGCACGGTGAACGGCGCCGGAGGGCTCATAATGCGCGCGGAGAGGGTGGGCGCGGACACGCTTTTGGCGCGCATCGTGCGCATGGTGAGTGAAGCGCAGCGCAGCCGCGCTCCCATCCAGCGCGTGGCCGACGCGGTCTCCGCCTGGTTCGTGCCGATCGTGGTGCTGGTGGCGATTCTGACGTTCATCGTGTGGGCGGCGATCGGTCCGGAGCCGCGCATGGCCCACGCACTGGTGAACGCCGTCGCGGTGCTGATCATCGCCTGCCCCTGCGCGCTCGGGCTGGCGACGCCGATGGCCGTGATGGTAGGGACGGGACGGGGCGCGACGGCGGGCGTGCTGATCAAGAACGCGGAGGCGCTGGAGGTTCTTGAGAAGGTCAATACGCTGGTGGTTGACAAGACCGGCACGCTGACCGAGGGCCGGCCGCGCCTGGTCACGGTAAAGCCGGTCGAGGGCGGGGACGAGCGCGAGCTGCTGGCGATTGCCGCCGGCCTGGAACGGGCGAGCGAACACCCGCTCGCCGCCGCGATTGTTGCCGGGGCCGAAGCCCGGAACATCGCTCCCGAGCCGGTGGCGGATTTCCAGTCGCTTACGGGGAAGGGCGTCACCGGCAGCATCAACGGCAGGCCTGTCGCGCTCGGCAACCTCGCGCTGCTCGGCCAGTTGCAGATCGATCCCGGCCCGCTCGCGGAAATCGCGGAATCTCTCCGGCGGGAAGGGCAGACCGTGGTGTTCGTCGCCGTCGATGGGCGGCCGGCGGGCGTGCTCGGAGTCGCCGATCCGATCAAGGACTCGGCCCGCGAGGCTATCCGCGAGCTGCATCGCGAGGGCATACGGATCGTGATGCTGAGCGGCGACAGCCGCACGACGGCGAACGTGGTCGCGAGGGAACTGGGCATCGACGAGGTCTACGCCGAGGTCCTGCCGGAGGAAAAGGGCGCGGTTGTGAAGCGTCTTCAGGCCGAGGGCCGTACGGTCGCGATGGCCGGCGACGGAATCAACGACGCGCCCGCCCTGGCCCAGGCGCACGTGGGAATCGCCATGGGAACGGGCACGGACGTGGCCATCGAGAGCGCGAGCATCACGCTGGTGAAGGGCGACCTGCGGGGGATCGTGCGCGCCATCCGGCTCAGCCGGGCCACGATGCGCAACATCCGGCAGAACCTGTTCTTCGCGTTTTTCTACAACATTCTTGGGGTACCGATTGCGGCCGGCGTCCTCTACCCGCCCTTCGGGCTGCTGCTAAGCCCGATAGTGGCTAGCGCGGCGATGACGTTCAGTTCGGTCTCGGTGATCGGAAACGCGCTGCGGCTCCGGAATCTGAGGCTGTGAGGGAGCGCGTTACAGCGGCCAGCGCCGGCCGGGGAGCGGCAATCCGCGTCGCTGCCCGGAGGAAGGCGGGGGCGGCGCCTCGGTCACCGGGGCCCGGGTCATCGAGTTGCTGAAGTCGAGTTCCGACGGTTCATAGGTGAGGGGCCGGTCGAGGACCATTTCGATGGTCGAGCCCCGCGTGAGTGTGGCGTCCGGGCCGCGAGACAGCAGCACTCCCATCACCCCGGCAGCGGCGCCCGCCGCCGCGCCGATGCCCGCGCCCATGCCGTAGTTTCCGGCCGCGCCTCCGGCGATCACGCCCACGGTGGCGCCCGCGGCGGCCGCTTCGCCCACGGTACGCGCGTCTCCGGACTTGTTGCCCTCGCTCTTGATCTTGCCCTCGCTCTTATCCAGTTCCTCGGTGCTCCTGCCATCCAGAGCGCCGATGCGCGCGCGGAAGTCCCGCGTCACGCCGTTGGGCAGCGTGAGCGAGTCAAACCGGAGAAAAAGCTCTCCGCGCCCCTTGATCCTGCCCGGACGCTTTACTTCGGTGATGGTTCCGGCAACGTAGCTGCCGGGAGGAATGACGACGCGCCCTTTCACCAGAATCGGGAACACGGTCTGAAGGTATACGCGGTCGCCCTCGCTGGAGTGCTTCGTGCTGACGCTGTTGATGAGGCTAAGCGGGATACGCGTTCCGGGCTCGACGGTAAAGCCTTTCGCCGAGGAGGGGCCCACCTTGCGCCAGCCTTCCTGATTCTCTTCCTGGGCAGCCGGCATGAGCATCGAGCCGGCAGCAAACAGGGTGACTGCGGCACGCACCCACATGGTTGCTCCTGTCCACCTCATTGTACTCTGCCATAGGGTTAAACGCGCCGAAGGCGGTTTGTGTTGCGGCGTGATTTTTCGGCGGAGAAAGCGTGCGGGCGGCAGGGGCGCGCCACCGCCCGCCGATCCGAAAGGCGCTATGCTTCGGGCCTGATGTTCTGGTTGACGCAGAAGAAATTGCCGGGATCGTACTTCCGTTTGATCGCGGCCAGCCGGCTGTAGTTGTCGCGGTATGTGGCCTTAATGCGGTCCTGCCCCTCGTCCATCATGAAGTTCACGTAGGCGCCCCCGGCGGAGTAGGGGTGCAGGTCGTCCCAATACTTCCTGGCCCACTCGATGATCCGATCATTATTCCTGGGATCGGGATCCACTCCGACGATGACCTCGGCCCAGTTCGCATCGCGGTAACTGAAAGCCATGTCACTGCTGCGAGGCCTGTGCGCGGCGCCGTCGATCGGATAAAGGTGCATGGTTGAGAGCATGGTGGGCAGTGCGGCTCCGTTCCTGGCGTGTAGGGCAAGGGCTTCGTCGGGGATCTCCTTCACGAAATCCGCCTTCCAGTACCATTGCAGGCCCGGGGGGTACAGCGGGTCGAAGAGACTCTGAAGGGCGGGGAAAGGCATGGAGCCGACGTGGTCAAATGCCGGTTTGCCGAAGCTGCGCATCGGCGCGATAGCCTTCTCGGCCTTCTCGGCCGGTCCGAGACAGCACCATACGATGCCGCACATCTTTTTCAGGTGGAGGTGGGAGGGGAACATCGGAACCGGCGGAACGGTGAGCACGGCAAAGAAGCCGTTGATATCCTCCGGCGCGGCGGGGATAAATTCGCGGTAGTTGCGCAGGACCTCGGCCGTCTGCTCGACCGGCCAGAGAGTCGGGCCCGCAAGCACGGTATGCACCGGGTTCGCGCGGAACAGAAACGAGGTGACCACGCCGAAGTTGCCGCCGCCGCCGCGCACGGCCCAGTAGAGGTCCTGGTTCTTGTCGGCGCTGGCTGTGACCAGACTGCCGTCGGCCAGAACGATGTCCACGGCGAGCAGATTGTCAATTGTGAGGCCATACTTGCGGGAGAGGTGGCCGATGCCGCCGCCCAGTGTGAGCCCGCCGACGCCGGTGGTGGAGATCATTCCGCTGGGGACGGCCAATCCGAAGGCGTGCCCGGCATGGTCCACGTCGCCCCACACCGCGCCTCCTTCGACCCGGATCGTGCGCGCGGCCGGGTCGACGTGAACGCTTCTCATCCGCGACAGGTCAATGACAACCCCGTCTTCGCAGACGCCGAGTCCGGCGCCGTTGTGGCCGCCGCCGCGGATGGCGGGTTTGAGGCCGCTCTCGCGGGCGTAATTCACCGCGGCAATGACGTCGGCTGCATCCACGCATCCGACGATGAGGCGCGGCCGGCGGTCGATCATGCCGTTATAGACTTTTCGTGCGGAGTCGTACGCCGGGTGCGAGGCGTCAATGACTTCCCCACGAAATCGGGTTTGCAGTTGAGTGTTTGCTCCTGGTGATGACATTTCCAGCTCCTCTGAGTAAAGGATTGCGGAGTCCGATGGGGCCTGATTTTCGGCTCCGCTCCCTCTGATGGGAGTATACAGCGATTGCTTGTCTCAGGAAGCAGGTTGTTCTTTGACCGCTTGACTCGCTATACTTAAATTCTTCAGCCGGGCGAGGCGACAGGATAGTTATGCCAAGCCAGGGTTGGGTACGGACGGGTGGCCGAGTGGTTAATGGCAGCAGACTGTAAATCTGCCGCCCCTTGCGGGCTACGGAGGTTCGAATCCTCCCCCGTCCACCAGTGAAGTTTTAGCGGGGGCGCCCGCGAAAGATGTCGAGCTGATGTAGCTCAGTCGGTAGAGCGCGTCCTTGGTAAGGACGAGGTCACCGGTTCGATCCCGGTCATCAGCTCCAGTTTTTTTGGGTTTCTGGAACCGGCGCTCACGGTTTCAGAGAAGCAAGTCCTGCATTCTGTATTAACCCTTTACAGAAAAGAGGCTTTCGAGGGTTTTTCACATGGCCAAGGAGAAATTCGACCGCAGCAAGCCGCATCTGAACATTGGCACGATCGGTCACATTGACCACGGCAAGACGACGCTGACGGCGGCGATCACGCGGGTGCTGGCGAAGAGCAACC
>JBLNCW010000062.1:0-19759 GCA_050261015.1 Rhodospirillales bacterium
ACTAGCTTAGACAAGGGAAAGGGGGCAGATGCAAAGGCAAACCCCGAATCCCAGGCGATCAACAAAAAGGGGACATTTCTATCGAGGAGATACGGGGGACATTTCTCTCGAGGTTTGACACGGGTGATGCCGTTTGGTTGACTGACGCTCTTCGGTCATCTACGATTAAAACTTCAACCCGTAAAGCTCGTGCCGAACATCGCTGAAACTCTCAACTCCCGGTTGCGGTCCGCCGGCCAGTGGTTTGTGCGGTCGGGGATACAGGAATCTTCGGGCGGCGTCGCCCGCTATTATCGTTCCGACCTGGGCCGCAATGCTCTGGTTTCCACAGAAATCACCGGCTACGCCGTCAGCGCCCTGCTGCACCTTCACGGCGCCGGCGGCGATCCGGAGTGTTTCGACGCGGCGGTGCGAGCCGGCAGGTTTCTCGCGCGCTCGGCCTGGGACGATGCGCTTCGCGCCATGCCGTTCGAGTGCGCAGCCGACGGCGTCGTGCCGGAAGCACTCTCCTGCTTTTTCGACACCGGAATCATTGCGCGCGGGCTTCTCGCTTTGTGGCGGCGCACTCGCGACGATGAGTTCCTCCAGGCCTCCATTCGCTGCGCCGAGTTTATGGCCCGGGACTTCGGCGGCGGGCCGGAGTTTCACCCGATTCTCGAACTGCCGTCAAAGACCCCGACCGCCCGCGACCGCCGCTGGTCGCGGAGTCCGGGCTGCTATCAGTTGAAGGCCGCCCTCGCGTGGCGCGAACTGGCCGAAGAGACCGGGCGCACCGATTTCCGCGACTTGTACGAGCAGGTGCTGGAGTGGGCTCTGTGCGGCCATGCGGCATTTCCGACCGGGGAAGGGGAAGGGGAACGCGTCATGGACAGGCTGCACGCTTACTGTTACTTCCTCGAAGGGCTGCTGCCGTGCGCCGACCGCCCGGCGTGCGCGGAAGCGCTTCGCGACGGCATTGAGCGCACCGCCGCCCTGCTCGCCAGGACCGCGCCGCGGTTCGAGCGATCCGACGTATACGCGCAACTGCTGCGCGTGCGGCTTTTCGCCGGCGCTCTCGGCGTCATGCCGCTCGACAGCGAAGCCGCCAAGCGGGAGGCCGCCGCGATTGGCGAATTCCAGGCGTGCGGTTCCGGCCCACGGATCGACGGCGGATTTTATTTCGGCCGCAAGGGAACGCAACTGCTTACCTACGTGAATCCGGTCTCAACGGCGTTTTGCGCACAGGCGCTCGACCTGTGGCGCCGGCACTGCGCCGGAACTTTTCAGCCGGACTGGCGAACGCTGATCTGACGCTCTTCTGCGTGATCGAAAATGAAAAAGCGCAAACCCCGCCACTTGCGCCCACTGTGGTGGAACGGTGGCTCGGGGTTTGCGCCTGGATGATACGAACCGGTAAATCGGAGAGGGGCGGCTAGATGACTCTGACGTCCTCGGCCTGAAGGCCTTTTGGCCCCTTCTTTACGGCGAATTCCACGTTAGCGCCTTCGTCCAGGGTGCGGTAACCGGTCGCCTGGATAGCGGAGAAGTGCACAAACACGTCTTCACCGTTTTCTCTTTGAATGAAGCCATAACCCTTGGCCGCATTAAACCACTTCACTGTACCTTTTTCCTTCATTCCTCGAATCCTTCTCTTGCACTACGTGCGTCTGAGCCATCCGCCGCCTGAGAAAGCCGCGCCCCGCGCGCATGCCTTGGGAGGCCCTGCCGCGGGCGGTTCGAACAACGTCTAAACTGCACCGTCTCCCATCCGGCGCTGAAACAAAAATGACCGCGAATTGCCCTCGCGGTCCCTCTGTTCATCCAGCGAATAGCAACAGCGCCAATTACACCCTAAACTTATACCACAACCCGCGCAAAAGACAATGCAAAAAAAATCGTAAAATCTGTAATTAACTTTGAGGACTGCGCGAGCTTAAGTCCCGGAAGAAGTTGGCCTTGCTGAAATAGCAGTAGTTTGCGTGCCGCCGGCGAGCCGCCGCCCGAACCGGATCTTCCAGGGTCAGCAAATCTCCGCCGCGCCCGCCGAAGGTTTGCAAGGATAGATGGCCGGGGTGATCCCGAAACGCGCCTTGTACGCTGCGGCGATCTCCTCTGAGAATTCCTCTGCGTTCTTCGGCCGCACCAGGTTCACCGTACACCCGCCGAAGCCGCCGCCCGTCATGCGCGCGCCCAAAACTCCGGGCAGGCCCAGGGCCGTGTCCACAAGAAAATCCAGTTCCTCGCAGCTCACTTCGTAATCGTTCTGCAGGCTGCGGTGAGAGGCCACGAAAAGCGCCCCCATGTTTTCCACATCGCCGCGCTTGGACGCCGCAATAAACGCTTCCACCCGCGCGTCTTCGGTCACCACGTGGCGCGCGCGCTTGCGCGGCACGGCGGGAATCTGTTCCGCAGCAATCTCGAACGTGGCCACATCCACGTCGCGCAGGCTGGCCACTCCGGGGCGAATCCCGCGGATAACCTCCACCGCTTCGGCGCACTCGCGCACGCGGTCGCGGTACGCCGACTGCCCCAGTTCGTGCTTCACCATCGTGTTCACCGCGATGATGGCGACATCCGGCGGCAGCTCAACCACCTCATGCTCGAGGCTCCGGCAGTCTATCTTTACCGCCGCGCCTTCCCTGCCGAACACGGAGATGTACTGGTCCATGATGCCGCACGGCATCCCGACGAACTCATTTTCCGCCCGCCTGCACAGCCGCACAAGCTCGAGCGGCTCCATGCGACGGTCGCCGAGCAGCGCCAGCGCAGTCGAAGTTTCCAGCGCCGCGGATGAGCTCAGCCCGGAACCCACCGGCACGGTGCTGCGGATCAGCAGGTTCGCCGGCGCCACGGGGTAACCCGCGCGCACCAACTGCTGCGCCACGCCGGCCACGTAGTCGCCCCAGTCGTGTGCGGGCTCGAGCGACTCCAGGTCCTTCACGGCCCATTCGCGCGACTGCTGCATGTCCTCCGAATACACTCGCAGCGCGTCCCCGCCGTTCGGCGCCGCGGCGACGAAGCACGCCAGGTCGAGCGCCATCGGCAGCACGAACCCCAGGTTGTAATCCGTGTGCTCGCCGATCAGGTTCACGCGCCCCGGACCGCGGAACACGCGCACGCCTTGGGCGTTGCCGTAAACGCGCGCGAACGCCTCTCTCACGAGGACCTCCGCCACGCCATCAGCAGCATAATCAGCCCGAACACGCCCATCGCGGCGCCGCAATACAGATTTACGTTGATGTCCGGAACCAGCGCCGCTTGCGCGGGGACCAGCAAGCCGTAGACGCTCAGGATCAATCCCAGCCCAAGAAAAAATAAACCCGCAGGCAATCTAAGATCCCACATATGACCTTTAACGGAACCAGATATTGAGCAAAATGCACAGTACCGCCACCGCCACCGCCAGCAGGACGGGCCGCCTGTACCACGGCTCGTGCCCCGTTTCCGGCATCTTGGTGGCGCCCCAGACCAGATCCTTGAGCTCGCTGACCGGCTTCGGCTTCGTCACCAGGCTCACGCCGAGAGTCACGATGAAGCATGTGGTCCAGGCGATGATCGCAATCCAGAAATTCTGCGCCATGCTGGAGGGGAACTCGTGCAGCACGCCCAGCCAGCCGCCCTTGTTTTCGGCCACCGTGAGCGCGAGCGTCAGCAGCGCGGAGAGCGTGCCCGTCACCAGCCCGATGAACGCCCCGGCGCTGGTGGTTCCTTTCCAGAACATGCCGAGCAGGAACGTCGCGAACAGCGGCGCATTCACCACGCCGAAGACGAGCTGGAGAAAATCCATGATGTTGTTGAAGAACTGCGCCAGGTAGGCCGTTCCTACCGAGAGCGCCGTTCCGAACACGGTGGCCACACGCCCCATCATCAGGTAGTGCGAGTCGGGCGCGTTCTTGCGGATGTGGCTCTGATAGATGTCGTAGGTCCACACCGTGTTGAACGCGGTCACGTTGCCCGCCATGCCGGACATGAAGGACGCCATCAGCGCCGTGATGCCTACGCCGAGCATGCCCGCCGGGTAGAACTGCGCCATCAGCGTCGTCAGCACGAGGTCGTAGTTCGGCCCGCCGTCCGCCTTCACCGGAATCGTGTAGCCGGTGCCCATCATCGAGAGCGCCACCGCCGCAAGGCCCGGCACGATCACGATCGCCGGCATCAGCATTTTCGGAAACGCGGCGATCAGCGGCGTGTTGCGCGCGGACGCCATCGAGTCAGCCGCCATGGCCCGCTGCACCACCAGGAAGTTCGTACACCAGTATCCGAACGACAGCACGAAGCCCAGGCCGGCCACCATTGCGAAGATGCCCACGCCCATCGGGTTGTCCCCGTTGGTCATGGGCTGCCACGCGCGGGTCATCACGCTCGGGAGTCGCTGCTGGATGCCTTCCCAGCCGCCTGCGCGGTACACCGCCAGCGCGGCCAGCGGCGCGAAGCCCAGCACGATCAAAAAGAATTGCAGCACCTCGTTGTAGATCGCGCTGGTCAGCCCGCCCAGGTACGTATAGACAAGAACGATGGCCGCCGACAGCAGCACGGACGCGGTGAAGCTCCACCCCAGCACCAACTGGAAGAGCAGCCCCAGCGCGTACATCGAAATGCCCGATGAAAACACCGTCATCACGGCGAACGTCACCGCGTTGAAGGTGCGCGTCTTCTCGTCGAACCGCAGCTTCAGGTACTCGGGCACGGAACGCGCGCGGCTGCCGTAGTAGAACGGCATCATGAACACGCCGACGAACAGCATGGCCGGGATCGCGCCCACCCAGTAGAAGTGCGCCGTCATGATGCCGTACTTGGCGCCCGAGGCGCACATGCCGATCACTTCCTGAGCGCCCAGGTTGGTTGCAATGAAGGCCAGGCTGGTGATCCAGACCGGCAGGGAACGGCCCGAAGTCAAGAAGTCCTCGCTTGTGGAGACCTTCTTTTTCAGCAGCCAGCCGATCCCGATAACAAACGCGAAATAGAGTACAAGGACCAGGTAGTCGACCGTTGCGAGTGTCACGCAAAAACCTCGACGTGTGAGTGTATCACACGCCCGGAGCCGGGCGCTGAGCTTACCTTGAAAGGAGTTTCCGCCTATTGGAGCGGCTCGGTGAATTCGTGAAATCCCGTCAGGTGCGACTCGACCTCGAACCTGCGGTAGTCCTTGTAAGTGATCTCGAATCCGGTGTGCATGCTCTTGAGGAGAGCGAATTGGAGCGCAGCGGTGGCTTCGACCCGCATGGGAACCCAGACGCCGCCCTGTACCCGTGCCTGCTCAAATTGCAGGCGCGAGCCCTTTTGCACGCGGGCGAGAACATATCCGTACGAAATTGTCTCCAGGACCTCGGCGTCGGCCTTCACGCAGCCATAATCCGTCTTGGAAATCCAGAAGCGGGCTTTGATTTTCGGAAAAAACCGCGCATAGCCCTCGCCGGGTTTGTAGCCGGGGCGGGGAAAGGCTTCGATAACCCGGGTCTCGACGCCGTTCACGGTCTCTTCGCCAACGATTCTGAAGTGGAACGCCTTCGGGATCTCGGCCAAAGGGTCGCGGAACTCCCGCCTTTTCTTCTCCCACTCGTCGATGCGCTGGGCGCGCTCCTCGGCCGTCTCCGCGCGGCGCCGCGCAATGCAGTCAAGCAGTTTCTGCTGTTCCTCCCGGTCTTCGTCCGGCGAGAGCGGCTTGTCATCGCGCGCAATCAGCCGGCGATACGGCGATCCGCCGAGGATTCTCACCTCGTAGGTGCGCGACCGGCCGCCTTTGCCGCTCTTATCGTTCAAATCTCGGACCTCGGTGCGCTCCACGAACGTAAAGTCGCGTGCAATCTGCGAATTCTGATTGTGCCGGGCGAGAGACCGGACTACAATCTCCCGGGCATCCTGTGCGTAGGAAACTGCTGAGCAGAGTGTCAGCAGGCAGGCAACCCGCATATGAGTGTTACGCGGCCAAAGTGCCCGCCGTTTCGCAAGCAACTTATGGCCCGTTCACGCTGGTTGAATTGAGCTTGAGATTACAGATCGATAGCCACTACTTCATGGACGGAAACCGACGGCACGAACACCGTGAGGTATCCCTGAGCCTGTTCCGTCCGCGGCGTGCCGCCGTTTACGAGCAACTGGATTTTGCGCGGCCGGCGGCCTTCAGGCAGGCGCACGCGCACCCTCTGCTCTCCGGTCGGATAGATTTCCCGGAACGGCCCTTTCATCATCATCGGATTCGTGAGGTTCACCAGGTGAACCGTCATCGATTCCTTCTGGCGCCACATGGTGACGTCGAGGACGCCCGGTCCCGTCACTTCCACCGGCGGCTCCTCGTTGGTTGCCCATTTCACGGCATTGGCGAGCAGCCGGCCGTGATCGGGCGCCATCACTTCCCAGAAAACGCGGTCGATGTCCCACGGAAAGTACACGATGCGGCTCTTTCCGATTTCGCGCAGGAACACGCCGGGAATGTCTGTCTTCGGAACCCGCGGATACACGGCTTCCATCGGCAGGTCGGGATAGGAAGGGATGAGCGTCAGCGGAGGGTTCACGATCTTGCCGCGCGGCGCTGCATCCACCCGCAGGACGCCGTTGATAATGCGCCCCGCATCTTCAAGCCCCGCAAGGATAGGATGGAAGCCGCCGGTGGCCGGGTCTTTCTCGATGTTCAGATACGAGTTCCGCACCGGTCCTTCCAGCCCCCGGAAGGATGCGCCGAACAGATCCGCGAGACCGAAGTCGGCCCGGCGCTCGCCCCACTCGTCGTAAAGCGATGTTTCGTAGGTGGCGAGGATACTTCCGCCGCGGGCGACATAACGGCGAAGCTGCTCGCATTGAGCCTGGGAAAGCGCCGCGATGTTCGGCAGAATCAGCAGCTTGAATTTGTCGACGTGCTCCGCGTCCAGAAGGCGGTCGTGCACCATCTCAAACGGAACCCGCGCTTCGATCAGCGCCTGATACATGCCGAGCGTGTGGTCTTCCACCTTCTGCTGCGCGCGCGGGCCGCCGTAGAACATTGCCGTCTGCTGCGAATAAACCATGGCCACGCGCGCCAGCGGCGCTTCGTTCCGCAGGTAGCGTTCACACCGGTAATGCCAGTTGTATATGTCCTCGACGACTTTGAGCCAGCGGCGGTCGTAGAGATAACCGGAAAACTTGGTGAACCACGGGCGCAAGCCGTTGGCGATGCCGTCGGCCACCCAGACGCGGATCTCCTCGCCGCGCTGTACCGAATCCTTCCAGCGGTGGGGCTCCTCCACTCCCACGCTGAAGATGCCCACGATGGCTTTCCGCCCCAGCGTGGCGCGGTATTCCTTCCCGTTCTTCCCGTTCACCCATGGCGGCGTCAACCCGCGCCGCGCCTGCCGGTCCGCGAACAGCGTCGGCGCCAGCTCGCCGATGGTCTTCATGTCGAGATCGCTCAGCGCGCCTCCCCCCGCGTTGGCTATGTAGCGCGCGCCGGGGTTGATCTTGCGGATTTCGGCATCCCACAGCCGCCAGAGTTCGAACAACCGCTGCTGGCGCCAGAGCAGGTAGTTGCGCCGCGCCGGATCGCGCGGGTCGTTCGTGCGCGGCAGGTCCATTCCGTACGCCGCCCGGAAGTTTTTCTGGCAGTGCTCGCAGTAGCACATGCCGCTGCCGGCCCAGCGGTTCGTGAAAATCCCGTCCACGCGATACATGGAGACAATCTCGCGCGTGACCTCGGTTATGAACTCGAAATTGTAAGGACCGAGAGCGCACGTCACCCAAAGATCGGGACTGGCCCAATGGCGGCGTTTTTGCCCTTGAGCATCCACCGCGATCCAGTCCGGATGCGCATCGTAGACGTCCTGGTGCGCGGCGTGCGAATCGGTTCGCGCCACCACCACCATATTGAGTTTGCGGCAGCCGGCCACCAGCTCCCCGAACGGGTCGGTATCCTTCATCCAGGGCGTCTTGTAGTGCAGCGGAATCTTCGTCGGGTAGTACGCGACGCAGCCGCCGGCGCTCAGGCATACCGCGTCGGAATGCGTGCGGCGGAAGTAGTCCAGCCAGAAACCCGGGTCGTAGCGGCCCGGATCGTTTTCCACCAGCGTCAGTTGCGCCCACCGCATCGGGCGATCGAACCATTCCGGCTGCTGCGCGACCGAGCCGCCGGAAAAAACAAAACCGGCGGTGGAGCCGATGAATACTCTGCGCGAAAAATCGGTCACGGTTACTCTTTCGGGTAGAAACTGAAACCGGAGAGCCGGATTTCATCCCGGCCTTCGATTCGTATGGCGAACCGGCCCTGGGTGAAATCGCCGCCGGGCCGCGACCACGAGTCGAGCGTCACCCACTGCTCTCCCTTGCGCATCCGGTTGACGACTTCGCCCGGAGTGACCGCCATTTGCACGGTGACCAGCAGGTACTCGTTGAGGTTCAGCCCGTGCGGCTTCTTCATCATCTCCGTGCGCCTGCCGTTCACGCTCACGATCCGGCGAAATTCGTTCTTGTCGATGCGGAACAGCACGTAGTTGCGATCGTCTCTGTAATCGGCCGCCCATTGCAGGTCCTTGCCGCCGAGCAGGCCGCCGCCGGACGCGATCATCAAATTGAACGAGTACGTTCCCGCGCCCGAGGGCTTGTAGGCCAAAAAGCCGCCCCCGCGCCGGATGAACCATTCGTTCTCCGTTCTCCAGCTCCCCTGAGGCCACCCTTCCATGCCGCTTGCGGTCACGGCGGGCTTGCGCTGTTCGCGTGCCAGCGAGATGTTGATTGGCGTCGTCTGGCCTGCCCTCACCTGCACCCGTTCGCTGTGTTCGACGTATCCGGCGGCGCGCGCCGTCACCGTGTAGGAGCCCTCGTCAAGCTCCATCGTGTTCCCCTGGGGGGTCTGCGCCGGGCCGCCGCCCGCGGGCATCACCGATATCTGCGCCCCTGCCGGCTGGATGGTGAACCGCAGCGTGCCCGTGGGGCTTCTCATCGCGACTTCCGCCGGCGTCAGGTGAACCGTCTGGCCCGCGGCAAAACTCCTGCGGAGAGGCTGCGAACTCGCCCTGTCCCGCCTCAGTTCGATGACGTGCTCGCCCGGCGGCGCCGTCTGCAACTGAAACGACCCGTCCGCCTGCACGGTCCCCACCGGGTTCTGATCGAGGAAGACCTGCGCGCCCGGCGGCGCTCCCTGAATCGCGAGATACGCGCTCGTAAGCAAAGCGGCCATCTTGAACACGAGCCGTCTCTCTTCGCCCTTGACGACTTGCACCGTCTGCTCGGCAGTCTCCTGGAATCCGGCTTTGGCCACGCGAACGCGGTACTGCCTCGGCGTGCGTGGAATGCGCAACTGGCCGCCGCGGCCGGTCTGGCGGCGGTACTTGACGCCGTCGATGTAAACGTCGGTGCCCTCCTCGCCGGCCATGACCACGATCGTTCCGATATTCTGATCGGATTGCAAATACGCGGTCACTACCGGGGCCGGGCTGATCTCGATCATTTTCTTAAGGTGCGTTTTACCGTCGCTCACGCTGAGGTCGTGGGGACCGAGAGTAAGGCCGTTCAGCTCCAGTCCCTCCGCCGGGACCTCACCCGCGGGCTGGCCGTCCATCTCCGCCTTTGCGGGCGCGATGCTGCTGTAGATGCGCGCGCGGTTTCCGAAGCTGCTCACCACCAGCGCCGCGACATTCTTCACCACCGGCGGGCTGGTGACGACCGGCACGCCCCCGGGTGCAAGTTCGAACGTGAAAAACGCTTCGCTGTTCCGCGCGGCGATTCTGACGGTATGCTTGCCGGGGGCGACGGATTCGATCGTCAACTGCCCTTCGAGTAGGTCGCGGGGCGGCTGGTCGTCCAGCGTGACCTGGCCCTCGACCGCGTCCGTGAACAGCCGGACGGTCTGCGGCATCGGTTTGAGGGTCAGCTCCACCGGCGCCGCGCCCTCGGCCACCGTGATCGACCTCGAAGCAGGCAAGTATCCGTCCTTTGTGGCCTGCAACTGGTATGTGCCTGGCGAAACGGTGAGCTGTAAATTGGAAGTCCCGACAATCTTGTCGTCGACCCGCACCAGCGCTCCCGGCGGCTGCGTGCGCACTTCAAACGTGATCCCAACTTTGCCGGAACCCGGATGCAGCGCCGTGAAAGTGACGATTGTGAGCAGGACCGCAGCGAACGCCGACGCGCCGCCGACGATCGCCCACTTGGTGGACGGGCTCATCGGTTCCTTGGCCTGCTTGGGCTTGGTTGGCGGCTCCGGCGCCGGCGCCTCGGCGGGCGGCGCGGCGGCTGGTTGAGCGGCCTCCGGCTGCAATACAGGCTCCGGCACGGGCGCTGCGACGGTCGGCAAACCCGCCGCCGGAGGCGTGTCGGTGAACAGGTCGCCGGTTGGCGGGGGCGGAGGCGCGGCGGGTGGCTCCGGAGCCGGAGCGGCGGCGGGCGGTTCAGGGGCAGGCGGTGGAGGAGGCGGCGGCGCCACCTCCACGGCCGGGGTCTGCGGCGCCGTTTCGGGCGGTTTCGCCACTTCCGTGGTGGGGCTCGAAACCGGACCATCCTGCTCGAGTTGCCGCAGGACTGCAGGGTCGGCGGGGCGGCTCTTCTTCGCCCGGCTTTGCTCCAGTTCTTTGCTCAGGATGTCTCGCAGTTGCGCCAGCCGCGGGTCAAGCGGGTAGGTGGCCAGGCACTGCTCGGCCTCCGCCAGAGCTTTGTCCAGCTCGCCCGCCGCGCGGAATTGCCGCGCCTGCATGAAGCAACGGATCACCGCCTGGTCCCGCTTGTGATCGAGCAGCCGGGTGCGCAGGCTCTTGGCGAGCGCGTGAGCCGGATCGATCGCGAGCGCCTCCTGAATCAGCGGCTCGGCCGCGGGCAGATCCGTGTCGATGAGGACGCGCGCGCGCTCCACCAGCAGGTCGAGCAGAGCGCCGCGGATGTCGGGATTATCCGGATCGAGTTCGCGCGCGCGGCGCACTGCCGCGACGCCTTCGTCGTACATCTGCTGCGCGCACAGGCTCTGCCCCTGAGCCAGCAGTTTCGTGGCCTCCGCCGCGTTTTCCGCGGCCTGGTCGGACCTGCGCTTTACCTGTTGGATCTCCTCGTCGTTCGGGAACTCCGCCTCCGCGCTTGCGATCAGGCTGCTCGCGCGCGCGTGGTCCCCCGCCTGCAGCGCCCGGTCGAGATCAGGCTCGGCCTTCAGCTCGCCGTCGATCTCGGCGATGCGCGCGGAAACAAGTTGGCGCTGCTGCTCCTCGATGGCTTTCTGCAGAGTCTCCGAGAATTCGCGCGCGCTGGCATAGCGTTGCCACTGCTCCTTGGCCATGGCCTTTTGGATCACGCGGCTCATAGCCTGGCTGACGGTTGGGTTCAGCTCGCAAACGGGCGGCGGGACGCGGTGCAGCACCGCTTCCACAATTTCGTCCTGGCTTGGGGCATCGAACGGGCGGCGGCGCGTCAGCGCTTCATAGCAGACCACGCCAAGCGAATAGATGTCCGAGGCCGGCGTGGCCGGCTTCATCTGAAGCTGCTCCGGGGCCATGTACAGCAGCGTTCCCTTGGCCCCCACCGGTAGCCCCGCTTCCACCATGTGGGCCACGCCGAAGTCGATGATCCGCACCGAGTCGTCGTCCAGCACGAAAAGGTTGCTGGGCTTGATGTCGCGATGAATCAGGCCGCGCTCGTGGGCAGCGTGCAGGCCGCGGCAGGCCTGGCAAATCATCTCCGTCACCCGCTCCACCGTGAGGCGGTGGCTGGAGCTGCTGATCAGCTTATCCAGCGTGGCGCCGGGCAGCAGCGGCATCACGAAGAACGGTTTCGCCTGGCCCTCCTCGACATACTCGCCGATATCGAAAATCTCGATAATATTCGGATGGCTCAGGGCTGCCAGGACCTCGCACTCCTTATAAAAGAGCTGGAGCGCGTCCCGGTTGGGCGCATCCCTCAACGTCTTGAGAGCGACGTCCCGCTTCACCACGCTGTCATACGCGCGGTAGACCAGGCCCATTCCGCCCTGACCCAATATCTCCTTGATCTCGTAACGGCCTTTTAAATTTTGAGGGAACGACATAATGCCCGCCATGCCGCGGGTGTACAGGCCGGGAAGCCGGCGTGAAGCAACACAAATCCGGCCCTTTCACCCGGCGCGCCGCGGTGGAGAGTCTTTAATTTGGTTGATTTACCCACCGAGAATACCACGGAAAGCGGTTTGTGCTAGCATGGGCTTTCCAATTCACCCCTGTGACATCGGGACGGATTCCAGAATGGGGAAAAACGCTTCGAGTCCTGCCGTGGACAACCGCCTTAATCTGCCCGCTCTTCGTGAGAGAAAAGGCATTTCGCTCCGCCAGATTGCCGATAACACGAAGATAAGCATCCGCTTCCTCCAGGCCATCGAATCCGGAGACTTCAAGCTGCTGCCGGGAGGGATTTACAACACCAGTTACATACGCCAGTATGCGCGTGAGATCGGGTGCGAGGAAGCCAGGCTGTTGGCTTACTACTATTCTTTGACCTCTGTGAACTCCTGAGGCGGCGCGAGGCCGCGCGGCGTCTTCATGCGCTTTCGTGCTGTCTTCACGCTGCTTCTGGCTTCCCTCGCTGCAGGTGTGCCCGCCCGCCTTGCCTCGGGCGCCATCCTCGAAGGTACGGTTCTGGACAACGCCGCCGCCCGCCCGCTGGCTCGTTCCCGCGTGGCCCTGACCACCCTGCAGAACGGCTACGAAATCCCTCTCAAGACCGTGCTGACCGGATCGGGCGGCAACTTCCGCTTCGATGGGCTGCCGGCGGGAACCTACTTCCTGACTGCCAGCCGCACCGGTTATCAGACGGCCCGGTATGGGCAGAAGCGATGGGACGGAGCGGGCGCCCCGATCATTCTCGCGGCAGAGGCCGAATTCTCCTGCGAACTCCGCCTGAGGCGTCTGGGCGCGGTGAACGGAACCGTGCTGGACGAGAACGGGGTCGGGCTTCCGGGCAACACCGTCACCGCTTATCTGGCCGGAAGCCGGCCGCTGCGCATCGCCGGTTCCGCCGTTTCGGACGACCGCGGCATCTACCGCATCGCGGGTCTCCAGCCCGGCGTCTACTATATTCGCAGCGGGCCCCAGAAGCTGGAGGACGAGCGCAGCCTGCTGCCAACCTTTTTTGGACAGCCCTCGCCGGCTCCCGTGTCCGTAGACCTCGACAGCGAAACCGGTCCCATCGACATACAGCCTGTGGCCGGCAGTCTCGGCCACCTTAGGGGTAGGATCACGGGAGCCCCGGTGTCTTGGGTGTGGCTGTTCTCGGATACCGGCAGCAAGCAGACCACCCCCAACCCGGCCGGAGAGTTCACGTTTGACCAGCTCGCCCCCGGCGATTACGAACTGCTGGCGCGCGCCGCGGCCGGTTCGGTTGCCGCCTATGGCAAGCTCCGCATACGGAGCGGCGCGAACGAGGCGGTGCTGGCCGCAGCTCCCATGCCCATGGTGAGAATCCGCATCGAGGAGAGCGAAGCGAAACCGGTTGACCCCGGGCGAATCACGACTTCCCTCAAGCGCCGGGGGTTCTCCGAGCAGCTCCCGATTCCTCAACCAGTCCCCATGCTGACCGGGAACGGCGGTCTCGAAGTGACGCCCGGGGAGTACGTTGTCGTAGTGCAGACCTCGCCGGAGTATTACGTGCGGTCGGTCCGCGCCCAGGACGCGCGCGAACTGAACGTGGTGGAGGCTCTCCCGGACCGGACCGTCGAGGTGGTGATCACCGTGAGCTCCCGGCCGTCCGTGCTGACAGGCAAAGTGTCCGTGCCCGGAGGGCCGCCTGTGGCGGGCGCACCGGTCTTCCTGGACCCGCTCGATCAGGAGCTGCGCGTCCGGCTCGGAGGAACCCGCATGGCGCGCTCCGATGCCGGCGGCGTCTACCGCTTTCCCGGCCTGCCGCCGGGCGACTACCAGGTCTTCAGCTCTTTCGAATTCGACAGCCCGCAGGAGCAGGACTTCAAGAGCGTTCCGGTCAAAGTGGTGACGATTCAGGAGGGAGCCGAGGTCAGCCTGGATCTCGATCTGTACGGCTCTATGTAGCCGCGACTGGCTTCGCGGCGGACATCCACGCAGCCGTCTCTTCGTACGACCGCAGGCCCGCCGTGGCCCCGAGCGCCTGAATGCTCAGCGCCGCAACGGCGTTGGCGAACTGCGCCGCCTCCCGCAGAGACGCGCCCCGCCCGAGCGCGGCGAGAAAGCCTCCGGCGAAGCAATCCCCGGCGCCGGTGGTGTCGAGAACGGGAACCTCGTAGGCCGGCGCGGAGATCTCAGTTCCTTCGCTCAGCACCAGGCAGCCCTCGCCCCCCAGTTTCACTACAACGGTCCTGGCTCCCAGCTCGCACAGGCACAGCCCCGCGGCGCGCGGGTCCTCGATCCCGGTCAGCAGGCGCGCTTCTTTTTCGTTGGCGAACAGCAGGTCCGTCACCGGCAGGCAGGGGCCGAGATCCTGGAGCCAGCGGCCCTGCGAATCCCATGCAGTATCGATGGATACCGTAAGGCCGGCGGCGCGGGCGGCACGGACGGTCTCGGCGGCGCGGGTTCTGAGCCTCGGCAGCGAGTAGAAATTGGCGAAGTGGAAATGCGAGAGACCGCTGGTGAGCTGCGGCGAGAACTCGATGGGCTCCGCGAAAGCGAAGGCGTTCACGCCCGGCCGGTGCAGCAGCAGGCGTTCGCCCGCGGAGTTCACCACGGAAACGCTTGTCGCCGTGCGATCGCCCAGGACGCGGACATTGTCCACATCGCAGCCGGCGCTCCGGAGGCGGGCGATGGCGAATTCCCCGAAGGGATCGCTCCCGACCACGCCGAGCAGGCGCACCGGCACGCCGAGCATCGCCAGCGCGTAGGATGTGCTCGCGCCGTTGCCCCCAAGCTGCTGCTCGATGGCGTCCACCCACACCGAGCTGTTGAACACGAACCGGTCCACCGGGCGGACCACGATGTCAAGAACGATGCTGCCGCAACACAGCACGCCCGCAGGCTTCAACATCTACCCGCCGCCTCCCGCCAGAGTTTCGAGAAAGCCGCGTTGGATGGGCCAGTGGCCGGTGACGCGCCGGCCTTCGGTTGCGAACGTCCCGGACGTCAGCACTCCGCTGAGGTCGTTCGGGTTGGGCTGCTGGTTCTCGCGAAGAATGAGGCTGCGAAGCTGCGCGGTGATGGCGGTCAGTTGCGTTGCGAGCCCGGTCGCGGTTCCGGCATCGCGGCAGGTGACATCGAGCCGCAGCCGCATGGCGTCGCCTTCCGGTCCGAGCGAGAGCACGACTCGTTCCGCGCCTTCCAGCGCGCTGGCGAACATGCGCGTGCCCGCCGGGAGCGACTCCTTCTCCTTTAAAACGGCGGGGCCGATGACTGACCAGACCGGATCCTGCGGTATCTCCATCTCCGGCTCGGGACGGCGCGTCTGCAACTGGGAAGCGGCCCACTCGTCGGGGCTGACGGCGAGAGCCATTATGTCCCTGCGGACGGGAAAGTAGGAAATTTTGCGCTGGGCCGTGCTGCCTTCCACGCGGCAGAAGCCGTTGTTGCAGGTGCCTCCCTGCTTGATCGTATAGTTGTTCAGGTTTTTCCAATCGAAACGGCCGCGCAGGAAAAAGTAAGTGCCCGTGCTGCCGAACGACACCATGGCGGAATCCAGGTCGCGCGTGTAATCGAATGCGGTCTCCTCCACGAATGCGCGATACTCGGGTTCCTGGGCCACCCTGGACGCGGTAAGCATCTCCATAATGCCTGCTTGCCGGAGGGCGGCGAAATCGATATAGACCACGACGGAATTCTGCTCCGGCAGCCGCCTGAGCAGGCCGGCGGTGGAAGCCGAGCGCGCGCGGTAGGCCGCCACGCCGGCGATAATACCGCCGCAAACTCCGGCCAGCAGGAGCAGAATGAGCCACGGGGCCAGGCGATGCTTCACACTTTGAAGATACACGATCGGCGGCTTTCCCATGCCTGTGCGGCCTGTTTACCTCGGGTAGGGGTGGCCTCGCAGCGTCGTGGCGGCCCGGTAGATCTGTTCGGCCAGCATCACCCGGGCGAACTCGTGGGGGAACGTCATCGGCGAGAGCGAGAGCAGCAGATCGGCGCGCGGGCGCCAGCCCTCCGGCAGCCCGTCCGCGCCTCCGATGATGAAGACGAGGTCGCGGGCTTCCAATTCTGCCCGTGAGACCAGGGCGGTGAAGGCGGCCGAATCCAGCGCACGACCCGCGGCGTCGAGCAGCACCTTCATTCCGGCGGGGTGGCGTGCCCAGGGATCGAAGCGCTCCGGGCGAATCTCGCGCATCTCGCAGTTCAGGTAACGGGTGGTGCGCTTGATATACTCCTCAGCCATCCGGTTGGCGTTCGGATCGCGCGGCTTACCGATGTAGTACAGGTGGATGGTTATAAAAGCCATGATAGACGCTTTGGCGATCGCCGCGGGCGCCCCGCTCCAGCCCGCCCCCAGGGCCTTCGAGCCGCCCTCGCCGCCACCCGCCGCGTCAATTTCGTGCGTAATACGGCGTACTTCGTGTTATGATCGTTTCGGAGCGTATTCGAGGCTGGCCGGTTTCGCCAATATTTGAACCTAACACTCAGATATTGGGAGTCCGACTCGGTTGTGCGCCGGTGAGCAAGCTCTGGCTTTACAAAAGCTATAGAGAAGCCTGATGGCGCTCGGAGGACACCCACCCTTGTACAAGCAGGGGTCAATGACGGCGGCCGCCACGCGCCACGGGGCGCTCCTTCTCTCCACCCAGTAGTACCCGAGAGTTGAATGAACCTTCTTTTTATCGGGGATATTTTCGCATCCCCAGGCCGCCGCATTGTCGCCGAGTGCCTGTCCGGTATCATTTCGGCGGAGGGGATCGACCTTGTGGTCGCCAACGCGGAGAACGCGGCCGGCGGTTTCGGCGTGACGCCGCTGGTGGCCGAAGAGCTGTTCACCATGGGCATCGACGTCCTCACCTCGGGGAACCACATATGGGACAAGCGCGAAATCTACGACTACCTGGACCGCCAGCCGCGCCTGCTGCGGCCGGCGAACTACCCGGGACATTCTCCGGGCTGCGGGGTACACGTCGGCCGGGCGCGCAACGGCGTGGAAGTGGCGGTGATCAACCTCCAGGGACGCACCCACATGCTGGCCATCGACGACCCCTTCCGGAAGGCCGACGAGATCCTGGCCTCGCTCGACCCCGCCATCAAAGTGAAACTGGTGGACTTTCACGCCGAGATTACGAGCGAAAAAGCAGCGATGGGCTGGTACCTGGACGGGCGGGTGTCCGCCGTGATCGGCACCCATACCCACGTGCCGACCGCCGACACGCGCGTGCTGCCGGGCGGGACCGCGTACCAGACCGACGCCGGCATGACCGGGCCGTACGACTCGGTCATCGGGATCGAAAAAAACATCATTCTGCGCCGTTTCCTTACCGGAATTCCCGTGCGTATGGAAGCGGCGCGCGGTAAGGTAGAATTGCATTCTGTGATCGTGGAAGTGGACGAGACCACCGGAAAGGCGATCTCCGTGCGCCGTTTCACGGTAGAGCGCGACCGCTAGAGCGATGTCGCCCTGGCTCCTGCCGTTCTCAGTCGAATTACTGATCACCCTGCTGTTTTGCGGGGTGCTGTTCCACTTGCGCAGTTCGCTGTCGCGGAGCGCGGTAGTCTTCTGGTCCATGCTCTGGATCGGCCGCGGCTCGGCCTCGCTGTTGCTCGTGAGCCTGATTCCCGCAGGCCAGCAGGCGCTCCTCGCCTATGCGCCGCTTCAGATAGCCTTCGCCATGGCGTTGGTGGTGATCGCGGTGCGCCTGGAGGGCCAGAAGGACCAGCTCCGCAGTCTGACCGACGAAGTAATCCGGCTCCGCAAGGAGACCGCCGGGCAGCTCGACCGGGATCCCCTGACGGGCCTGCTGAACCGCTCCGCCCTGTCGCGCTGGATCGACGAAGAGCACGGTTTCGACGGCATGGTGGTGGTCTGCGACATGGACGATTTCAAGACCCTCAACGACGTTTACGGCCACCTGGTGGGCGACGAGATTTTGCGCGGCGTGGGCCACCTGGTCCGCAGCTCGATTCGCGACGAAGACCTGGCCTTCCGCTGGGGCGGCGACGAATTCGTCATCTTTTTCCGGACCTCGGACGCGCAACTGGTGAAGTCGCGCATGCAAAGCATCGAGGACCACCTGAAGAATTTCTACATCCGCCACCACGGCGTCACCGCGATACGGTTCAGTTGGGGAATCGCCACCACGACCGGCCGCCCGCTGCGCGATGGTCTGGCCGATGCCGACCGCGCGATGTACGAGGCCAAGCGCGCGCACCGGCTGGACGCGTGGAAGGGACGGGCCTCGCACGCCTGACCCGGCGCGCCCGTCAGTACTCCACCTCGATGAGAAACAGGCCGCCTGCGGGGGCGGTCGGGCCAGCTTTCACCCCGCAGCCGGGAGCCAGCAGCGCGCGGACGTTGTCCGAAGTCAGGTTCCCTTTCCCGCACTCCAGCAGCGTCCCCACCAGGTTGCGCACCATGTGTTTGAGGAAACCGCTGCCGCGGACCCGGTAGATGAGTCGGTCCCCCTCGGCCAGCACGACGGTGGAGAAAATCGTTCGCACCTTCGAGCGGCCTTCCGCGTCGCTGTCGTCGGACGCCGCGAAAGCGGAGAAATCGTGTTCGCCGGCGAACACCGCCGCGGCTTCGATGATACGGTCGGTATCGAGCGGATAGGGATGGTGATGCACGTAGCGCCGCTCGAACGGCGAGCAGACCTCGCCGCGGAAGATGCGGTACTCGTAGGTTTTCGAGCGGGCGTGGCGGCGCGGGTGGAAATCCGGGGCGGCCTCTTCGGCCGAGAGCACGCGGATGGCGGGCGGCAGCAGCCGGTTGAGGGCCTTTTTCAGGTTGGGCGTTGGGATCGGGTTCCTGATCGAGAACGCGGCAACCTGCGCCAGGGCATGCACTCCGGCGTCGGTGCGGCCGGAACCGTCCACCTGCACCGGGCCGCCTTCGATTTCCGAAATGACTTCCTGTAGCGTGCCCTGAATCGTGGGGAGCGCGGGTTGAATCTGCCAGCCGTGAAAGTCCGTGCCGTCGTAAGCGACTGTGATCCGGATACGCCGCATCAAACCACGGGAGTGGGGCGGGAGCCCGGCTTGATCACCGGAATGCCTTGCCGGCACAGAGGGCAGTCTTCAGGCGGATGAGCGGTTACCGTGAGGGTGGCGAGTGCAACCCTCGGCACCCCGACCTCGGCGCGGCCGCCGCTGCGGTCGATGATCGAGCCGGCCGCCAGCACCCGCGCGCCCGCCGCCGTCAGGCATTCCACGACTTCCCGCGTGCTGCCGCCGGTCGTGACCACGTCCTCGACAACCACCGCCGGTTCGCCGGGTTCGACCGAAAAGCCGCGGCGCAGGATCATCTTGCCAGACGCGTCGCGCTCGGTAAAGATGGCCCTGGCGCCGAGCGCGCGCGCCACTTCGTGCCCGATGACGACGCCGCCCAGCGCGGGCGAGGCCACAACTCGTGGCGCCTGGTTCGTAGTCTTTTTCAGCGCGGCGGCGAGCTGCGACCCGAGATTCCCGGCGTGCTCGGGATATTGCAGAACGAGCGCGCACTGGAGGTACTCGGGGCTGTGCTGGCCGCTGGTCAGGCGGAAATGGCCTTTGAGATACGCCCCCGTCTGGAAGAAGAGGTCGAGAACGGGATCTTTTGGTTCGCTCATCAAGAGTCACTATAGCATCGGAGCGCCGTACCCCTGCCGGGAAACACTCTCCCGCCCGTGATCCGTCCCTAAGGAGGGGACGTGCCCGATCTCGGCACGTTGAGGACATGAGGCGGCATCAAACTGGGCACGACCTAGCTTCGAAGCGTCCGATTTCCGGCGAGGGCTGCAAAG
>JBLNCW010000063.1:0-9215 GCA_050261015.1 Rhodospirillales bacterium
CTCGTCCCAACCGCCGATATCCGGAACGCTCTTATCAGGCACTTCTCCGTCCTCGTGAGAATGCTGCTCGCGATTCCAATCTTCATCGCAACCGAAGCTGCGGTGGAGGGCTTTACCGCCATTATCGGACCGCAACTGCGGGCTACAGGCATTCTGAGCGAGGCTCAAGTTCCCCGCTTCCGCGATGCCGTGCGCCGGGCGGAAAGGTTGCGCGATTCCCGCATTGCGTTTGCGGCAATCGTGGCCCTTGCGGCGATCACCATTGTCGTCCGGCTGAATGCGACCTGGGAATGGTACGAACTGTCGTGGGCCATGGTGGAACGCGGGGGCAAGCCCGCGCTGAGCGCCGCAGGATATTGGTATGTGATCGCGGGGTATGGGTTGTTTCTTTTGCTCGGGTATCAGTGGATCTGGCGCCTGTTCGTGCTGCTGATCCTGTTTTGGGAAGTTGCACGTCTCGACCTTTCACTCGTTCCCACTCACCCGGACAGGGCCGGCGGCCTCGGTTTCCTGCAGCGGGAAATGCTTGTGTTCTCACCGATCGGGTTCGCCGTCTCGGCAGTTCTGGGCGCGCGTTGGAGCCACGAAATCATGTACCGGGGGCTCCACATCAATGTGCTCGAAGCCTCCATGATTACTTTTGTCGTTATAGCCGTGACGCTGTTGGTGGCGCCTCTGCTTGTATTTGCTCCGGTGCTGATACAGCTCCGGCGCACCGCCGTGCTCGAATACAGCCCGTTTGTCAGCCTGCATGGACGCCTGGTTCGCAAAAGATGGGTGCGGGGAGAGGAAGTGCCCGCTGAAGAGAGCGGCGTTCTGAGCGCTCCGGAGCTTGGCCCCCTCATCGACATCTACAACATGTATCAGGGCGTTCAGGCCGTGAGACCTGTGCCCCTCAATCCCAGATCTCTGATCGCGCTGGCGGTGATCGTTGGCCTGCCGCTCCTGCCGGTGCTGCTGCTCGAAATTCCGTTGAAGGAGATTCTCCAAGTCCTGACGCGATCGGTCTGACCGCGCTAGGCCATTTCGAACTCCCAACCGAAGCCGGGCCTGTCGGACGGCCGCACGTAGACGCCTTCGGGGCCACGGCTGATTTGATTGTCCTCTTCGAAGCGCCGGTAGACCTCGGGCGGGCCGCCGGGGGCCGGCATGAACAGCTCGGCCCACAGGCTGTTGGTGGTCGCCATCACGAAGTGGACGGCATCGCGCTGGCCGCCGCCGTGTGGGATGACCGGGATGTCGTAAGCGGCGGCGAGTGCGCCAATGCGCCGCAGCTCGGTCAGGCCACCGCACCAGTGCATGTCGGGCTGCCAGATGGAGGCGGAACGGTGCTCGAGCAACTGGCGGAATCCGTAGCGCGTGTATTCGTGCTCGCCGGTGGCGATGCGGGTGGACTTGATTTGCGCGTTGAGACGGCCAAAGCCCTCGTAATCGTGCGGCTGGAGGCATTCTTCCATCCAGTAGACGCGCAGCGGCGCCAGCATTTCGGCCATTTCGAGCGTGTAGCCTTCGGTCCACGCCATCCAGCAATCGAGCATGATCTCGCCGTCCGGGCCCAGCGCTTTCCGCGCGCGCTCCACCAGGGCGAGGTTTTTTCTCATGCCTTCGCGGCCGTCGGCGGGACCGTGCGGCATCGCCAGTTTCAGCCCCTTGAAGCCGAATTCCACGTGCTGCTCGATGTCATTGCCCGTGCAATATGCGGGGATGCGGTCCTTGGTCGCCCCGCCGATCAGCTTGTACACCGGCATATTGAGGGCGTTCCCGATGAGGTCCCAGAGCGCGATGTCCACGCCGCTGATGCCGTTGAGGGCCACTCCCATGCGCCCGTAGTGCATGGTGGCGCGCCACATCATGTCCCACAGCCGCTCTATGTCGAACGGGTCCTCTCCAAGCAGCAGTTTACGGAGGTTGCCTTCCACCACCGCGCCGCCGCCGGGGCCGCCGCTGCCGTAACCTTTGACTCCCTTGTCCGTGGCGATCTCTACGGTGAAGCCGCCCAGGTGTCCGGGGTCCGGAAAGAACAGCGCGCGGTTGGCCTTGTATTTCGGATAAATCGACATCGGATTGGCCACCTCGACGCCCTGCGTGGACCACGAGCCGGGCGCCGGGCGGTAGGAGGGCACGGGCCGCCGGGGACGCGTGCGCACCAGCCGCACGCTGGTGATTTTCATTCCGCTTTTTTCGGGGGCCTGAGGGGCGGCAGCCATCGCCGCAGCCGGAATCTGGAGAAAATGTCTGCGCCGCATAGCTGTGCGGCATTATATAGCCAAAAAGGCTCGGAACAGAGGAAATAATTGAAACTTGGCCCGGTTGACATACGTCAGGGTACCGCGCACACTTACAGTAGCGGGGAGATCATGAAGGCTGCCGCGCACGTCTGCTGTTTCATCCTGATTTTGCTGGTGGTTGTAGGTTCGGCAGAGGGCCAAACCGTCATTTCGGCGAAATCCGGGCTGATCAATTACGTCGAGGGCGAGGTCACGCTGGACGGCCAGGAAGTGGAAGTGAAGCTGAACTCCTCCACCCAGATCAAGCCCTCGCAGGTGCTGAAGACGGGCGCCGGCCGCGCGGAAGTGCTCCTCAGCCCCGGCGTTTTCCTGCGGGCGGGCGAGGACAGCTCGCTGAAGCTGCTCTCGGACGAGATCGTGGACACGCGGCTGGAGATGCTCGACGGATCGATCATCGTCGAATGCGTCGAGCTTCCAAAAGGCAGCTCGGTCACGGTCCTCTTTAAGGACGCGAGGGTTGTGCTGGAGAAGAAAGGCCTGTACCGCGTTGACTCCGAGCCGGCCGTACTGAGGGTCTATGACGGCGAGGCCACTGTGCGGCAGGGTGACCGGAGCGAAACCATAAAGAAAGGGTGGCTGCTGCCGCTCAATGGTTTGCTGGTGGCCGAAAAGTTCAACGCCAAGACGGGCGACGCGCTGTTCCGGTGGGCGCGGCGCAGGGCCGAGTACATCGCGATGGCCAACCCCGCGGCGGCGCGTATGGCCTTGCGAGGCCGCTACGGCTTTGAAAGCATGACGGGCATCTGGGCTTACAACCCCTACATGGGGATGTACACCTTCGTCCCGAGGAGCGGCCTGTACCGCAGTTTCTGGGGATACGATTTCTGGAGCCCCGGCGAGGTGCATATGGTGTACTACCCGCGAGTCTACCGTCCTTCAAGCAGCGCGGGCTGGAGCAGCTCCGGCGGCGCAGTGAGTTCGCGCGGCTACGAGGGCGTTCCGAGGACCGCGGCGGGCACCTCTGGCGTTGCGGCATCGTCCGCGCCGCCGAGCGCCGCGTCGAGCGCCGGTTCGGTACGTGTACCCCGCGAATCCGGCGCGGCAGGCACCCGGCGCAGGTAATTTTCAGCCCTGAAGTCAGGAAGTACGGAGCCCGCCAGAGTTGCGGTACCAGGACAGGGTGCGGCGAAGGCCTTCCTCTAGCGTGAATTGAGGGCGATGACCCAGGTCGCGGACCGCCGCCGTGGTGTCGGCCTGCGAGTGGCGGACATCGCCGGGGCGCGGCGGGCCGTACACGGGCGGGATCTTCACGCCCTCGATGCGCTGGAGCGTCTCCCAGACCTCGTTCAGCGTGTAGCGGTTCCCGTTGCCGCCGTTGTACACCTTACCCGAAACGCCGGAGAAGGCCGCCTTGAGCGTCAGCGCAGCCACATCCTCGACGTAAGTGAAGTCGCGCGACTGCTCGCCGTCGCCGTAAATCGTCGGGGCGCGCCGCTCGATCAGGGCTTTCATGAAAACCGAGATCACGCCGGAATACGGGCTCGACGGGTCCTGCCGCGGCCCGTACACGTTGAAGTAGCGCACCGCCACGGTATCTAGGTGGAAGCAGTCCGTGAAAACGCTCGCGTAGTATTCCCCTACGAGCTTCTGCACCGCGTAGGGCGATTTCGGCCGCGGCAGCATCGTCTCGACCTTCGGCAGCGTTTCGCTATCGCCGTAGGCCGACGAGGAAGCGGCGTAGAACACGCGCCGCACCCCGCCCTCCGCACAGGCGCGAAAAACGTGGAATGTCCCGTCGATGTTCGTTTCGTGCGAGGGCACGGGGTCGGAAATCGACCGCGGCACCGAAGGGATCGCGGCGAGGTGGAAGACCACGTCCGCTCCCTTCACCAGCGGGGCGATTTCGTCGAAGCAGCGTATGTCCGCGCGGTGTATCTCGATGCGGTCCCGCACTTCGGCAAGATTCTTCTCGCGCCCGGTTAGCAAGTTATCGATTACCGCCACCTTTCCGCCGCCGCGTTCGAGCAGCGCGCGAACCACCATCGAGCCGATGAAACCAGCCCCGCCCGTGACAACGTACCTGGTCATTGTATTTGTGCGATCTCCGCCTGAAGGTAGCGCATCGTATCTTCCGCGATCCTGTCGGCGCCCGGACTGAAGTCAAAAACTTCGACCGAGAGCCAGCCCTGATAGCCGCGCCTGTTCAGCACCTCGAACACGGGCTTGAAATCGTACGTCCCCGCGCCCGGATGCCGGCCGTCCATTTCGTTCAGGTGAACATGCCGGATCAGATCGAAGTGCCGCTCCACCAGCACGGCATGCGGCTCGGCCTCTTTCACCGCGTTGTGCGAATCGAACATCGTGCGCAGGCCCGGGCTGCCGATCTGCCGCACGATAGCGGCCGCTTCGTCGAGCGTCGTCACCACGTCGGTATCGGGCAAAGCCTCCAGCAGCACGGTGACGCCGCGCGCGGCGGCATACGGCGCAACGCCCGCAAGGCCCTCAACGAGACGGCAGGTGGCCTCCTCGCGGCTCGATCCGCCGGTGGACGAGCGCTGCTTCGGCGAGCCGAACACCATGACGCCGCCCGGCCCGAGGTCTGCGCAAAGGTCCACCAGGTAGCGTACATGCGCCCAGCTCCGCTCGCGCACAGAATTGTCCGGCGTGGTCACGTGCAGGTCCTTCGGTCCCACCAGCAGCCAGTGCAAGCCAACGAACTGGAGCCCCTCCCCCTCCATCGCCGCGACGAACTCTTTGCGCCGGGCCGGAGGGATGTCCCTCGGATCCTCGGCCAGAGTGAACGGCGCGATCTCGATTCCAGTGTACCCGGCCTTGCGGATGGATTTGCAGGTCTCCGCGAACGGGCGTTTTTCGTAAACCTCGTTGCAGATGGCAAGACGAAATGTGCTGGGCATGAGTCTCCTCACTCGATCACATGTACCACTTTGGCGGCGTCGCCTGCGGCGGCCGGAATCGTGGTTGCGAAGTCGCCGAAGCGCGCGCGGCGGATCATCCGCTTCAGCACGCCCGCATCCATGCGCGGCAGGTCTTCGAGTGCGCGCTCGAAAGATTCGGGGCCGGCGTTCACGCTGCCAAATACCGTTTGGTTCTTCACAAGCATGTCGCGGAACGGAATTTCGCCCCGCGCATCCGGGCTGCCGAGCACGCCAAGCACACCCAGAGAAGCCAGAGAACGCAGGCCCGCCAGCGCAGCTTCAGCCGCTCCAGCCGCCTCGATCACGATGTCCGCTTTCCGATCGCCGGGCGTGTTCAGATACTCGATGCCGACCGCGGCGGCCAACCGGGCGCGCGGGTGATCGGGCGGTTCGAGCGAAACAATCGCCGCGCGGAGACCGCGTAATTCGAACACCAGCGCGGCCAGCAATCCGATCGGCCCCGCGCCGAACACCAGCGCGGTGCGCGCGCCCGGCTCGTGAATCCTCAGCGCCGTTTCGACTGCTTTCTCCACCACGCTCAGCGGCTCGATCAGCACGGCCGTATCCAGCAGCGCTTCCGGCACGCGGACCAGGTCCGCTTCGGAATCCACCGCGTACTCGGCGAGATAACCGTGAAGCCCGAAGATGCCGCGCTCGAGGGCCTTCCCGGTGAGGCACAGATCGCGCCGCCCGCGGGCGCAGGAAAAGCAGCGAGGCTTGCAGGGGCGGCGCACCAGCGGCACCACCCAGTCGCCGGGCTTCAGTGCCCTCACGCCCGGACCGGCTTCCACAACCTGCGCGAGAGCCTCGTGCCCGAGCACCAGGAAAGTCTCGCCTTCGGGAGGGAACCCGAGACTGAATGCCGCCAGCTCGCGGTCCGTACCGCAAATGCCGACCTCGCGCACGCGCAGCAGCGCCTCGCCGGCGCCCGCGCCGCGCGGTTCGGGCACGTCGCGCTCAACCAGCGCACGAGATTCATAATCGAGACCGGCCGCCCGCATCCGCTTAGGCCGGCTTCCTCGCCACCGCAATCAGCGACAGCCCGCGCCACGGCAGCAGCCAGTCCACGCGCCGCCAGATCCACACGGTTTTATCGAAAATCTTCAGCGACGGCTTGTCGATTCTGTTGCGCCGCAGCAGGCCGCCATACAGGCGCCAGGCGATAGCGCCCACTTTGTTCATCTGGACGACCTTCTCCACCCGGCAGCCGTTCTGCTCCAGCAGCTTGCGCAGCTCCGCCTCGGTGAACCGCTGCCGGTTGCCCAGCTTGCGGTCCAGCCCGCAGAAGAGCGACGGCCCCTGGGGCGCGAGCACCACCAGCGCGCCGCCCGGCTTCAGCCTGCGCTGGAGTGCGGCCACCGACTTCCCCGGATCTTCCAGCAGCTCCAGTACGTGCAGGCAGAGCACGGTGTCGAAGGACTCCCCTAAGGTTTCGATGCTCTCGACGGAGTTCGGGTCGAGCGCACGCACACAGACGTTCGGCGTGCGCAGAAAACGGTTGCGCAGCGCGTGCAGGTAGAGGGGCTCCTTTTCACAGGCCACGTATTGAAGGCGGCGCGCCATCAGCCGTCCGGTGATTGCGCCGATCCCCGCGCTGACTTCGAGCACCGTATCCCCCAGGTAGGGGCGCACCGTCTGCGTCAGCCAGCTCAGGTACTGCGGCGTTCCGGTGAGGTTGTACAGCATGCCGCGCCCGTAGGGCTCGACGTAAAGATCGTCGATGATCCAGAATCTTAGGATCGTCAGCAGCGCCTTCACGCCGTCCTTCCAGCCGATCTTCTTCCCTTCCTCGAACGTGCGCCCGTGATAGCTGATCGGCACCTCGTAAACCCGCAGCTTCCGCTTCGCGCACTTCATGGTGATTTCCGGCTCGAAGCCGAAGCGGTTCGAGCGGATGGGGATGCTCTTCAACAGGTCGGTGCGGAAGGCCTTGTAGCAGGTCTCCATGTCGGTGACGCCGAGGTTCGAGAACATGTTGGAGATCAGCGTCAGTCCCTTATTGATCATGGAGTGCCAGAACTGAAGGACGCGCGTTTGCTCGCCGGCGAGATACCGCGATCCGAACACGGCGTCGGCGTGGCCGTCCAGCAGCGGCTTGAGTAAACGCGGATATTCGGCGGGGTCGTACTCCAGGTCAGCGTCCTGTATGATGCAGAAATCGCCGGCGGCCTGTTTGATGGCCGTCCGGACGGCGGCGCCCTTGCCCATATTCACTTCGTGGCGGAACAGGCGGATTTCCGGGTGCTGTTCGGCGAGCCGGAGCAGAATGTCCCAGGTGCCGTCGGTCGAGCGATCGTCCACCACCACCAACTCCCGTTCCATGTCTTCCGGCAGAGGCGCGCTGAGCACCTGGGCAAAGCAGCGCTCTACCATTGTGCGTTCGTTGTACACGGGCATCAGGATCGAGAGCTTCATGCGCCACCAGTATCTCACCAGTATAATGAAGCACCGCGCCCCGCAGTTGCAGCATAATGTATCTTCGTACCGTTTACTATGGCTCAGCCCATTCTTGAAACCAATTTACCCGGCGTGGAACGCTACGCCAGGGGAAAAGTGCGCGACGTTTACGCCGCCGGAGATAACCTGCTGATCGTCGCCACAGACCGCATCTCCGCCTTCGACTACATCCTCGCCACGGGAATTCCGGACAAAGGCAAGGTACTGACGCAGCTTTCCGTCTTCTGGTTTGATTTCCTGAGCTCGCTTACGCCGACGCATTTTCTATCGGCTTCGGTGGACGATTACCCCGCCCCATTCCAGCGTTTCCGAGATCAGCTCGAGGGCCGGTCCATGCTGGTCAAGCGCGCCCGCATGATCGAAGTCGAGTGCGTCGCGCGGGGCTATCTGTCGGGTTCCGGCTGGAAGGAGTACCGCGCGAGCGGTTCCATTTGCGGCATTGCCCTTCCCCCCGGGTTGAAGGAGAGCGACAAGCTGCCCGAGCCGATTTTCACGCCGGCCACCAAGGCCCACACCGGGCACGATGAAAACGTTTCGTTCGACAAAGTCGCCGGGCTGATCGGCACGGAGCTTGCCGCCCGCCTGCGCGACCTCACGCTGAGCATCTACTCCCGCGCCGCCGAGTATGCCCTTTCCCGCGGCATCATCATCGCCGACACCAAGTTCGAGTTCGGCTTCGTGGGCGATCAGCTCGTGCTCGCCGACGAGGTTCTTACGCCGGATTCCTCGCGCTTCTGGCCGCTGGAAACCTGGCGCCCCGGAGGACCCCAACCCTCCTATGACAAGCAGTACGTCCGCGATTACCTGGAATCCATCAAGTGGAATAAGCAGCCTCCGGCGCCTTCGCTGCCTCCGGACGTCGCCGGCAAGACCAGCGAGAAGTACAAAGACGCCTACCGTGCGTTGACCGGCAAAAATCCGTGAACTGGCTCGACATCGTACTGGGGATTCTGATTCTGATCTCGGTCGTCTCCGGGATCAAGAGAGGTTTGGCGCGCGCCGCCATCGGCTTCGGCGCCGTGATTCTCGGCCTCTTCTGCGCGCTGTGGTTTTACGGCCTGCTCGGCGCGCATCTCAGGTTTGCCGGATCGCGCAATGTCGCCAACCTCATTGCGTTTTTCGTGATCTTTCTGGGGGTGGTTCTGACCGGCAGTCTGATCGGGTTTCTGGTCGATCGCCTGCTCAAGCTGGTCCGCCTTTCGTGGTTGAACCGCCTGCTCGGCGGCGCGTTCGGCCTGATCCGGGGAGCGCTGGTGGGGGCGGTTGTGGTGATGGCGCTCATGGCGTTCTGGCCGTCGCCGCGGCCGGTCGCGCAGTCGCGGCTGGCGCCCTACGTCATTGAGACCGCGCGGGTGCTCGTCGCGGCCGCGCCGTACGAAGTGAAAGCGGCGTTCCGCAACAGCTATGCGCGGGTGAAGCAGATCTGGGCAGAGGCGCTTAAGCGCGGCGTGCGCCGGCTTCCCGAGACTGAGCTCTAGCAGGTTGCGGAAAAACACAGGCTGAAACCCTGAAACACGTTACGGCTGGAATGTTCTGATCGTCTAATCTGCATGCGCGGCCGCGATCATCAGCAAGCAGACATGTACAGCTACTT
>JBLNCW010000064.1:0-3358 GCA_050261015.1 Rhodospirillales bacterium
TCACGGGCGGCATCGGGGAGAACCAACCGGCAATCCGGGCCGCAGCCTGCGGGTGCCTCGATGCGCTGGGGATACGCATCGACGGCCAGCGGAACCAATCGGCGATCGCCACGGAAGCCGATATCTCGGAGGACTGTGCCGCGACTCGCGTCTGGGTGATTCCGACCAACGAAGAACTGCTCATCGCCCGCGACACGGTGCGCTGCGTTCTGAGCTGAGGCCGGCCGGCAGAGCCGCCAGCGCGCGGCGGCCCTGCCGGCGCCGCCACGACGGCTTGATCGTCACCGCTCAGTCGGCCTCTCCAGGAACCGCCGGAGCGCACGGCTCAGGCGGCGCTGGTCTTTGATCTCGCACTCCCACACCGCCAGGCTTTCCCATCCAAGGGTTTTCAGAGCACACCTGGCGTTCTTGTCCCGCTCCACGTTCCGCGCCACTTTCCTGGTCCAGTAATCGCGGTTCCGCACGGGAATGCGGGCGCCTCGGGCGCAATCGTGCCCGTGCCAAAAACACCCGTGCACGAAAATCACTTTGCGCAACCGGGGGAACACCAGATCCGGCTTGCCAGGCAGGTCTTCTCGGTGAAGGCGAAACCTGTAGCCCATGCGGTGGACTACGCGCCGCACGCTCAGCTCCGGCGCTGTGTCGGCACCTTTCACTGCCCGCATGATGCGGCTTCGCTGCTCTGGCGTCTCCTTCATCGCCTCAATTCGATTTTCAAGCTGGGATCGGTCTCGAACTCTTCGACGATTTCGTTATACCGCTTCACCAGGTCCGTGACAGCCGTCTTGCGGCCGTCCGCCCCGAATTTCCCCCACTCGTAGAGATTGAGGGCGACAAACTGCTCGATTTCGAAAACGTCAATCCGGTCTGCGAGGCCCACGTTGCCGGCGAGGCCCTCGGCCACTGTCAGTCCGCGGCGCAGCGTCACTAACATGGGACGATATCCGTCATTCAGGTTTTCCCGGCACTTCTCGATTACGGCTTCGCCTGGCGACGTAGTGACGTGAACCACCACATCGCCGATCAGGAAGTCGCCGGCACGGGCACCGGGAGCGTCCGCCGCCGAAAAGCTGTTGTGCTGGACGTGTCCCTTCCCCAGGGTGCAATCTAGTTTCGCGCCGACCAAGTGCTGAAGCACGGCACCTGCATAGTACACGCCGGGCGAGGCCTTCTGCCGCTCCTCCGCCTGCGCGATCACGTCGCGCACTACAGTCCGTAGGCTCCGTGCGGCATCGAGCTTGATCTTGAACGGCTTACTAGCAAAGAATTCGCGAACCCGCTCTACCCAGAAGGCCTCGACCGCATTGAGGTCCACCTTCCCTTTCTCGTTTAACCGGTTAAGGAAGGCGACGTACTCACGCATGTTGTTGAGGCTCCCGCGCGAGGTGCGGCCGCCTTCAGATGCCAGCACGCCAGTGATGTCATGCCGCCTCAGGATCGCCTGTACAGCGTTTCTGCCCAAGCCGAGAACCTGTCCGCCTCCCTTCGTCACCAAACTTTCTGGATCGAGAGGAAGCCCCATTCTTTTGGCATGCTGGGTCACGACCAAGGCCACTGAGAGCGGCCCTTTTCCACGGAAGGACTTCTTTGCTGCGAATGCCGCCAGATCTTCCTGATGCCTGCACCCCATTTCAGGCTGCTTCCTTCTTGGCACCCGCCGCTCCCCCGGCAAGCAGTGGCTCCAGCAAGTGCGCCGCAAGGAAACGAACTACAGGAACGACGACCCCGTCGCCGACGAGATGATAGGCCTCATTATAGTTTTCCGGAAGCTTATAGCTGTCTGGCAGTCCCATGAGCCGCGCCGCTTCGCGCGGCGCCAGAAGTCGCGACCGCACCTTGTTTCCTTCGACAATCATGATAATTTGCCTGCTCGATCCACCTACCGGCGTACGGAGGCATCCCGATACGTCGTCGAACCGGACCTCTGCGCGTTGCGTGCGTACACCGTTTTCATCCTTGCGAGTTCGCCTGTAGATTCCGCCGACCATCCGCCTTCCCATCCTCATGGCCTGCTCGACTTTTTTTCGGTTGACCGCACTCATCATGCTGACAAGGCGTTGGGTCTCCGCCTCCGTGTGCCAGAACACTCCTTGCGGTTCATCGTCGATCACATCCGCGAATTTGGACTTCCGCGGAGGAGGCTCCGGCAAACTCCACCACAACCAAGCTTCCTTAGACTGCTGAGAAAGTTTCTCGTAGGCGCTAATGAGGTTCGCGGGATGCCACAACGTGTCGGGCTTGGGCGCTGCGAGTCCCTCAGGGAACGCCCGCTCCTCGCGCACCGCCACGATGAAAAGCCGGGGACGTGATTGAGGCACGAAACGCACCGCGTCCATGACTAGGGCGCCGAACCGATAACCGCCGCCCGCAAGAGCCTCGCCAATCGCCGCGAAATCCTTGCCCCCATGGGAAGTCAGCGCGCCGCAAACGTTCTCAAGAACTACGGCCCCCGGCGCGCGGCCCTGTTCGGCCAGCGCCTTTAGTAGCCGCCAAAACGGCCAGAACGTCCCCGACCGCTCGCCCTTTAATCCGGCGTAGTCTCCGGCCAGAGATAAATCCTGGCACGGGAACGACGCCCACGCCAGATCAGCGTGGCCCGGCACGTCTGCCGTCGTGAGCTTGGCCACATCCTCGATCTTCAGGTGATCGCTACCCCAGTTTGCGGCGTAACTGGCGCCTTTCTTCAGGTCAATGTCATTGGCAAACAGGCACTGCCAGTCATTCCCGAGGCCGGCTCTCGCCATGCCCCCTCCAGCAAAGAATTCGTAGTACGTCGGCATATCCGGCTACCCCTGTCGTTTGAACAGTGGCCACTTCTCCGCGAGGTACTGTTCCGCCGCTTCCCGCATGACCCAAGCGAGCGATACTTTCTTCTGTCTCGCGATGACTTTGAGGCTCTCGTAAACGTCGGGCGGGAAACTCAGTGTAGCTCGGACCAGCGCCGTACTTTCGGTCTTCATGCTCTTTGCCCCCGTCGTTTTCTCCTGCATGCAAGCCCGCCAATCTTCACCGCATTTCACCATACCGGTGAAGTAAAGGCAAGCGGGGGATTGCTCCGAACCTCGAACTGCGGCCAATGGTCGAATCATCTTTCCCCGTCAAGTGTCTCAAGAGCGTTTGCTCACCGTTCATTCCGCCCGGCGACGTGCCACCACAGTAACCCTATCGGCTGAATCGCTTCCGCCCCGGAGTCCTTCTAGCAAGCGCGGATTCGACTTTTTCAACAACAGTTTGGGCGACAGCCGCGCGGCGCTGGCGATCGATGTTTTCTGCTATCGCATCCGCAAGTACATCGGAGCTTACTTCGCGGCGTTGAACGGGGCGGACGCGGTAATCTTCACGGGCGGCATCGGGGAGA
>JBLNCW010000065.1:0-11675 GCA_050261015.1 Rhodospirillales bacterium
GAGCGCTTTCGCGGCGACGTTTTCCGGCGTGCGCTCGCCGTCCTCGTGACAGCCGATGCAGCCGCGGTGTTCCTTGTTCTTCACCCAGATCCACGCGCTCGACCGCAGCGCCATGCCGTCGTCGTCAAGCGCCTGGAGTTGAATCGGAAGGTTGGCCGGAACCTGTATGTGGAACGATCCGTCGTCTTCCACGTCGATTTCGCCCAGCAGGCGCCGGTGCAGCAGAGGCGAGCGGGTTTCGGTTCCGGAGGCCGCCGGTGTGCGCGGAACGCCTTCGAGCACCCGCAGCCGCTTCACGCTGCCAGGCGGCATCCAGCTCCGGTCGGGAAAATCGGTCGTGTAGAGATCGAGGCAGTAAAACACGCCGTCCGGCTCGGAATCGACGACTACGGAAGACCGCCCATCGGGCTCCTCGCGCGCCGCAACGAGCTTGGCCTGGACGTCGTGGAACCTGGGGTCGTCAAAGACGGGCTCCGCGCGGCCGGTCGCCGGGTCGAGGCGGTAAATTGCGTGGGTGCCCGTTCCATCCGCCGGCCGTCGCGAAATCAGCACCCGGCCGTCAGGCAACGGCGACGGTGAGTGATAGAGGCCCGCCGCGGGCGGCGTAAGAGCGCGGTAGGAATGCAGGTTGCGGCGCAGGCTCAGGGTTCCGACCGATCCGGCGCCGTCCCAAAGGGCCTCGGAGGACTCGATGAAAACCACCATGCGCCTCGGCGTCGTGCAGGCCATGTGCTTGATCCGCATGCCCTGCATTCCGGAAAACGCCGCGAAGTCCGTGCCGTCCAGGTTGATTCCATACAGTTCCACGCGGCCGAGCGCGCCGCCGCCCTCCAACGTGTGGCGGCGCCAGGCGGAAAACAGAATCCGTCCGTCCTGCATCTGGAACGGATCGAAGCTGCTGGAAACCTGGAACGTGAGCCGGCGCGGCTGCTTGCCGTCCAGGCGGATGGAATACAAATTGGAGGCGGGAATCGGGCCGTACTCGTTGAACTCGCCGGCCGCCGTGCTGACGAACGTAACCTGGTAGTGCGGCGCCGGGTCGTTCAGATAGAAGATGGCGGATTGATAGGCCGGGTGGCGGCAGTCGCCGAGATCCCGCGTGATCTGGCGCAAGCCGGAGCCGTCCGCGTTGATCTCGTAGATCTCCCAGTTGCTTGACGGGGTCTTCCGGCCCGCGAACAGGATGCGCTTCCCGTCGAAGGAGACGTCGGGGTCCGCCGCGCTTTCAAAATCCGTGACCAGCACTCTTGTGGCGCCGCCGGGCAGCAGCAGCATGAGCCGGCCGCCGCGCCCGTAATCGCCGCGCAACACGGCGCGGGGGGAAGGCAGGCCGGTGCGGGGAAGCTGCGTGAAAACCACGGGCGCGGTGAGCTTCGGGGCAACCTGGCCGCTTGCGGCGCTGCCTACAAGAATCACGGAAAGCATCCACCACGACCGGGACACAGCCGCGCTCACCTCGCAGGCGTGCGCCGGAAGATTGCAATCGCTTCGATTTCCACCAGCAGGTCCGGCCGGCACAGGCGCGCCTCAATGCCGGTCGATGCGGGCAGCGGGTCGAGCCCCTGCGCCTTGTAGAACGCGGTGCGCTCCTCGTTGAAGGCGGCGTAGTCCCGGTCGATATCGCGCAGGTAGCAGGTAGTACGAACGACATCCTTCCAGGTAGCGCCCTCGGCTTCAAGCAATCCCGTGATGTTGGCGAACGTGCGGCGCGTCTGGGCGCGCAAGTCGCCCGGATGCAGGGTCTCGCCGTTCGGGCCGATACTGGCGGTGCCTGAGATCAGGAGGACGGAGATATTTCCCAGGTCAAGGCGAATGCCGCGGGAAAATGAACTTGGCCGGGGGTAATTATAGGCCTCGTTCAGAACCGCCGGGTTGCTGATCGCCTTTTTCACCAGAGCGGCATCCGAGTTGCATGCCCTCAGCAGTTCTTCCATGCGCATGGCTTTCGCCCCTTCCCGGCGCTCCGGATAAGAGCCCACCCTTTATATCATCCCGACCCCGAGGGCTGAAATAGTACAAACAGAGTAGTAGAAAAATACTACCACGGGGCTCCGTGGGATGCCCGGCACGGCTGGGTTTTGGCTGCGGAGAGCGTCCCTAACGTCACGAAAATACCTTTTGACATTCTACAGGAAAGCCGGTTACACTCCTGTAGCATGTCTACAGGAGAGCGAAAAACCGGGCTGCTCCAGGGCACGCTGGACCTGATGGTCCTGCGAACTCTCGAAACTATGGGACCCCAACACGGATTCGGCCTCGCCCGCCGGATCCAGCAAATTTCCGATGGCGCACTCGACCTGAATCAGGGCACACTCTACCCGGCCCTCTTGCGGCTGGAGCAGAAAGGTCTCATCCGCGCGAAATGGGGGACTTCGGAGAACAACCGCCGCGCGAGGTTCTACGAACTCACGCGCTCCGGCCGCAAGCGGATTCAACAGGAGCGCGAATACTGGGACCGGACGGTGGCCCTCATGGACCGGTTCCTGCGAACCGCGGAGTAGTTTATGCGCAGCTTCTGGGCGAGGCTAATCGCAACGTTTTGGAAGCGGCCTTTCGAGCGGGAACTGGATGCCGAACTCCAGTTTCATCTCGACATGCTGATCGAAGAAAACCTCGCCCGGGGCATGTCTGCTGAGGAAGCGCGAGCACAAGCGCTCCGCAGCTTCGGTGGTGTGGAACAGACGAAGGAAAAATACCGCGACCGCCGGGGCTTCCCGGCGCTGGACAGCCTGATTCAGGACATCCGCTTCGCCGCGCGGATGCTGCGGCGCAATCCGGGCTTCACCGCGGTGGCCGCCCTGACCATGGCATTGGGAATCGGCGCCAACACCGCCGTCTTCACCATCGTGAACGCCGTCATCATGCGGCCGTTGCGTTTCCCCGAACCCGAGCGCCTCATGGTCATCCTGTCGGCCAAAGAGGGCGGACGCGAGGCTTTCACTTCTGCCCAGGGCGTATACCTGGACTGGCGGGAGCGCGCCAAATGCTTTGATACCATCGCCGGGGCATACAGCACCTCGAGGATACTCAGCGGCGTCGAGCAGGCGCGCCAAGTCTCCGTGGGTGCTGTCAGCTACGATTTCTTCCATGTCCTCGGAGTGCGGCCGGTTCTAGGCCGGCCCATTGCCAGGGACAAAGATCAGCCGGGACGAGACTCGGCCGCCCTTCTGGGCGCCGAATTCTGGCGAAGCGAGTTTGGCGCAAATCCGAATGTCCTCGGCCGCACCTTGGTGCTGGACGGGAAGATATTCACGGTCGCCGGAGTCATACCCGCCGGCTTTCGCTTTGCACACTTCGGCGCAATCGACGTATGGGTCCCGATGGCTGCCAACCGTGACTTCCGCGGGGGCGGCAACGTGGTGGTGATCGGGCGCCTCCGTCCGGGCATCACCCGGCAAGCCGCCCAAGAGGAAATGGATGCGGTCATGCAGCAGATCCGCCGCGAGCACCAGGAGGATTCGCGGACATATGTTGTGGTGAAGCCGCTCCAGGAGTGGATTGTCGGCGAGGTGCGGCGGACGTTTCTCGTTCTGCTTGGAGCCGTCGGCTTCGTGCTGCTGATCTGCTGCGCCAACCTGGCGAACCTGCTGCTGGCGCGGTCAACCGCCCGCCAGAAGGAGATGGCCATCCGTGCGGCGCTGGGCGCGGGCCGCGCTCGCCTGGTCCGCCAGACACTCGTCGAGAGCGTCATGCTTTCCCTGATCGGCGGTGTGGCGGGCGCCGCCCTGGCGATCGCCGCTGTACGCGCCGTTCCAGCCGTTCAATCCTTCCGTATCCCTCGCGCCGACGAGGTGGTGGTCGACTATACGGTCCTGGTGGCCGCAGCGGCCATCGCGATCGCGAGCGGCATCCTGTGCGGGCTCGCGCCGGCGTTCCAGGCGGGGCGGAGAGATCTTGCCCTGGCCATGCACCAAGGCGATGCCATAATGGCTGCTCGCGTTGGCGGCCTGCCGCTCCGCAACGTGTTAGTGGTGGCGCAACTGGCTCTCGCAATGGTGCTGCTCAGCGGCGCCGGCTTAATGACGAACACCTTGCTTCGCCTGTTGAACATCGACCTCGGCTTCGAGCCCGATCGCGTTCTTGCGATCCAGATCTCCCCGCCTTACAGGAAATACGATGCGGCCCGCCGCGCAGAACTCGCCCGGAGGCTCGCCGCAGAGGTCGGCCGGATGCCGGGCGTGATTCGGGCCAGCGCGGCGGACCACGTGCCCTTGCAGGCGGTCCATTTCCCTTATGAGCTGAGCGCGGAGGATGCCGGCGAAAAGCGGACCTGCTCGGCTCTGGCGCGCAATATCGACCGCGATTTCCTCGCCGTCATGGGCATACCGCTGCTCGCGGGACGGGACTTCGAGCCCGCCGACGATCGCCGCACGCCGGTACCAGTGCTGATCAACCGGACTACAGCGGACATGCTGTTCGGCCGGGCGAATCCTCTCGGCAAGGAGATCATGACGAATTACCCAAGCCGGTCCAGGCTTGAGGTCATCGGGCTGGTGGGCGATGTGCGCCAGATCGGTCTGACCACGGAACCGGGCCCCCAGATCTACTTGCCGTTGCCCTATGGAAGTTCCTCCTATGTGGTTGCGCGCACCCTCTCGCGCTCCCGCGACCTTTCGGCCGACATCCGGAGCACGGTCCGCGCCATCGATCCCGAAGTGCCGTCGCCGGAAATAGAGACCATGGATGACTGGTTTGCCCGGGAGGTGGCCAAGCCGCGCTTCTACATGCTGCTCCTGGCAGCCTTCGCGGCAACGGGACTCATCCTGGCAGCCATCGGAATCTACGGAGTTACCGCCTATACGGTGGCGCGGCGGACTCGCGAATTCGCCATCCGGATGGCGTTAGGCGCCGGACGCAGTGACATTTCGCGGCTTGTTCTGTCACTGGGGACCCGGCTCACGATCGCCGGAACCGTGATCGGCCTCGCAGGAGCACTGGCTGCGACGCGTCTCATCTCGTCGCTGTTATATGGGGTCAAGCCGGGAGACCCTCTGACACTCGCCTCTGTTCTGGTGCTGCTTGCCGGAGTCGGGCTCGGCGCCTGCTACATTGCCGCGCGAAAGGCCACGAGCGCAGACCCGAATGTCGCTCTGCGGCACGAGTAAGAAGGTTAGAACCAGCACTCGAGTGCCGCTCTGCCCGCAAGTGATGGATACTTAAGGCATGTCCGAGAAAGTAGACATCTTTGACACGACCTTGCGCGACGGCGAGCAGGCGGCCGGCACACGGCTCGGCAGCCGCGACAAGCTCACCCTTGCCCGCCAGTTAGCCCGCTTGAAAGTGGACGTCATCGAGGCGGGCTATCCGGCATCTTCGCCCGAGGATTTCCAAGCGGTCGAAATCATTGCCAAAGAAATCAGGGGGCCCGCGATCTGCGCTTTGTCCCGTGCAGTGCCCGCCGATATCGAGGCGTGTGGCAAGGCCCTGGCCCGGGCGAAACGGCCGCGCGTACACACCGGCATCGGCGTCTCGGACATCCACATACTGGGCAAGTTCCGCGATCCTCGTTACGGCAAGGACCTGGCCGAGAAGAAAGCAACAATCATCAAGATGGCGATGGAGGCGGTGAAGCTTGCCCACTCCTTCGCCGACGACGTCCAGTTTTACGCCGAAGACGCCGGGCGCGCCGATCCCGCCTACCTGTTCGAAGTGCTCGAAGCGGCTATCGATGCCGGCGCGACGGTCGTCAACATTCCCGATACCACGGGCTATTGCGTTCCGGAGCAATTCGGCGGGCTGATCCGGGCCATACGGGAGAAGGTGCGCAACATCGGCCGCGCGAAGATCAGCGTACACTGCCATAACGACCTCGGCATGGCGGTGGCCAACGCGCTCGCAGGCGTGAAGAACGGCGCGCGGCAGGTGGAGGGCACCATCAACGGAGTCGGAGAGAGGGCGGGCAATGCGGCGCTGGAAGAGGTGGTCATGGCGCTTCGCACGCGCGCCGACTACTTCGGCGTCACCACCGGGATCGATACGCGCGAATTCTGCCGGACCAGCCGGCTCGTGGCGGACATGCTGGGTATGGCGGTTCCGCCGAACAAGGCGGTGGTCGGCGGGAATGCGTTCTCGCATAGCTCCGGCATCCACGTGGACGGCGTTCTGAAGGACCGCGAGACCTACGAGATCATGCGGCCGGAAGACGTGGGCTTCGCCGAGAGCAGAGTCGTGCTGACGGCGCGCACGGGACGCGCGGGCCTGCGCGACCGCCTCGAAAAGCTCGGCTACAAGCTGTCCCAGGAGGAGTTGAACCAAACCTATCAGCGCTTCCTGCGGGTCGCGGACAAAAAGCAGGAGGTCTTTGACGAGGACCTGGTCGCCATCCTCCACGACCAGATTCAACCCGCCCCGGAAATCTACCAGCTCGAATACCTGCAGATCTACAGCGGCACGTCCGCCATACCGACGGCCACCGTGCGGCTGCGCGTGAAGGGCGAAACGAAGCAGGGAGCATCGATCGGAGACGGCCCCGTGGACGCGGTCTGCAAGGCGATTTCTCAGGTCACGGGAACTTCCGCCAGGCTGTCGCGCTACGAGATACGCGCGATGACGAGCGGCACGGAAGCTATGGGCGAGGTGACCGTACAGCTCGAGGAAGATGGCCGCCGTGTGATGGGGCGCGGCGCCTCGACCGACGTCGTGGAAGCCAGCGCCAGAGCCTTCATCAACGGCCTCAACCAGCTCGCCCCGAGAAAGGGCTCTGCCTGAGCCCGTTTTGGATTATCAGCGGGTATATTTCGTTGCTTTGCGCGCTTCGGCACGCTCCAGCGCCAGTGCAATCAGCCGGTCGATCAGCTCGGGATAGGGGATTCCGCTGGCCTCCCACATCTTCGGGTACATGCTGATGGAGGTGAAACCCGGGATGGTATTGATCTCGTTGATGTAGAGGCGCCCGGTCGCGGTTTCGAGCAGGAAATCGACGCGCGCCATGCCTTCGCACTCCGCGGCTTGATAACACTCCACCGCCAGCCGCCGGATCTCCTCGATCATCGCGTCCGGCAGATCGGCCGGAACCACGGTCTTGGCCTGGTCGAGCAGGTACTTGTCTTCGTAATCGTAAAACTCGCGCGAGGGCAGAATCTCGCAGGGCAGGGAAGCGCAGGGATTCTCATTGCCGAGCACGGAGCATTCGAACTCCCGGCCGGCGATGCCGCGCTCCACGATGATTTTGCGGTCGTACTCGGCCGCCGTGGCGATGGCCTTCCGCAGTTCTTCGGCGTTTGTGGCCTTTGAGATCCCCACGGACGAGCCGAGGTTCGCCGGCTTCACGAACACGGGATAGCCGAACGGGTTTTCAAATTCCAGCCGCCCACGCCACAGCACCGCGCACTCCACCACCGGCAGGCCTTTCTCGCGGCACAGCCGTTTCATGACGTCCTTGTCCATCGCGACCGCCGAGGCCAGCACGCCCGGCCCGACATAAGGCAGCCCGGCCAGCTCGAGCAGGCCCTGCACTGTGCCGTCCTCGCCGAACGTGCCGTGCAGCACCGGGAAGACCACGTCGATGCCGGGATTGGCGCCGGGCTGGGGCAGAATCGGCCGCGGCTCCCACCTACCCTCCTTCGTGATGAACAGCCGCACGATCTCGTACTTGCCCGGATCCATCGCGGCAATGATCGATTCCGCCGAGCGGAGCGACACTTCGTGCTCCCCGCTGCGCCCGCCGTACAGGACGGCAACTCGTATCTTCATAGAATTCGTTTACCCATGGCCGATAGCACCAGCTCCACCGCGAGCGCCGCGGTGCGGTTGGCCTCATCGAGGATCGGATTCACCTCGACCACTTCCATCGAAAGGAGCCGGTGCGTATCGCCCGCCATCTCCATCGCCAGGTGCGCCTCGCGGTAGTTGAGCCCGCCCCGGACGGGCGTTCCCACCCCGGGCGCGTAATCCGGGTCCACCGAGTCCATGTCGAGCGAGACGTGGAATCCCGCGGTGCCGGCGCACACGATTTCAAGCGCTTCCGCCATCACCGCCCGCATGCCCCGCTCGTCGATATCGCGCATCGTGAAGGCGCGCACGCCCGACTCCTTCACGTGCGGCCTCTCCAGCGCGTCCACATCGCGGACGCCCACCAGCGCCACGTTGGCAGGATCAACCTTGGGAGCGAAGCCGAACAGCTGCGTGAGCCTGCGCGGGCCCAGGCCGATGGTGCACGCGAGCGGCATCCCATGCACGTTGCCGCTGGGACTCGTCTCCGGCGTGTTCATATCGGGGTGCGCGTCGATCCACAGCAGCCCCAACCGCTTCTTTGTCCGCCGCAGCCGCCTGGCCATTCCCGCGATCGTGCCGATTGCCACGGAATGATCGCCGCCCAGCACGAGCGGAACCTTGCCGGCGCCGGCGGCGGCGTCTACCGTTTCCCCCAACCTCCGGCAGGCCTGCTCGATTTGGGGAAGAAAACGCGCGTTCCTCAAACCAACCGGCGCGCGCTCGGGCTGTTCGACCTCCACGTTGCCGAAATCCTTCACGTTGTAGCCGAGCTCTGCGAGCCGCTGACCGAGGTTGGCGAAGCGCATGGCCGAAACGCCCATGTCCACGCCGCGCCGTCCCGCGCCCAGATCCACCGGCGCGCCGATCACGGCTATGCTGGATTTCGCCCGCGCCATCTATGGTCTTGTCCGGTAGAGCATGCGGGGGAAGGCGATGGTCTCGCGCACGTGCTCAAGGCCGCACAGCCATGCCACGCAGCGCTCGATGCCCATGCCGAAGCCGCCATGCGGTACGGTGCCGTACTTCCGCAAATCGATGTACCAGCTAAAGGCCTCTTTGGGAAGCCCGTGCTCCTCGATGCGGCGCAGCAGCAGGTCGAGGTCGTGTATGCGCTGGCCGCCGCCGATGATCTCGCCGTAGCCTTCCGGCGCGAGCACGTCCACACCCAGGGCAACCTCGGGACGCTCGGGATCTGGCTGCATGTAAAACGCCTTCACCGCGGCGGGGTAGCGGTCCACCATCAGCGGGCGGTCGTAGGCCTGGCTCAGAATGGTTTCATCCGTGCCGCCGAAATCGCCGCCCCACTGGATTTCGCTGCCCTTTGCCTGCAGTTGCCGCACCGCCTCGTCATAGCTCATCCGCGGGAAAGGCGCCTGGACGCACTCCAGCTTCGAAACGTCGCGCTCGAGTTCCTTCAGTTCCGCGCGGCGGTTTTCGAGCACCCGCCCCACAACGTAGACGAGCATCTCCTCCGCCACGCGCTTCACTTCCTCGAGATCTGCGTAAGCCATCTCCGGCTCCACCATCCAGAACTCGGTGAGGTGCCGCCGCGTTTTCGACCGCTCGGCGCGGAAAGTCGGCCCGAAACAATAGACTTTTCCGAAAGCCATGGCGGTGGCTTCGTTGTAAAGCTGGCCGGACTGCGTAAGGTACACCTTCTCGTCGTCGAAGTAGTTCACCTCGAACAGAGTGGTGGTGCCCTCGCAGGCGCTCGGCGTAAAGATGGGCGTATCGATCAGCGTGAAGCCGTGGGAATCGAAGTAGTCGCGCACCGCCCGGATCACTTCGTGGCGTACGCGCAGAATGGCGTGCTGGCGCCGGCTCCGCAGCCACAGGTGGCGGTGGTCCATCAGGAACTCGATGCCGTGCTCCTTGGGAGTGATCGGGTACGGGTCGTCCACCGGCACGCGCTGGATGACCTCCACGTTTTCGACATCCAGCTCGTAGCCGCCCGGCGCCCGCTGTTCGGCGCGGACCTTGCCCGTCACCACGATCGACGATTCCTGCGTCAGGTCCTTGATTTGCTCGAACAACTCCTCTGGCAGCGCGCTCTTTACCGCGACGCACTGCATGATGCCGCTGCCGTCGCGCACGAGAGGGAACACGATCTTGCCCGACTTGCGCAGGTTGTACAGCCAGCCGGCGATACGGACCTTCATGCCGGCATGCCGGCCCGCATCGGCGATCGTAATGGTGGGAACGGTATTCCCGGAACTCATTTATAAATTCTCCAATCGGTCAAAAATCTGCATGCAGGTCTCGAGCGGATTCTTGTGCTCGGGGTTTTCCTTCAGCTCGAGCAGCAGCGGATACTGATCGGGCCGGGACCGCAGAAGATCCATCGTCTTCTTCCAATCCACCGTGCCGCCGTCGACTGTCGGGAACAGGTGAGCGTCATTGGAGCCGTCGTTATCGTGGATATGGGTCGAGCGGATGCGGTCCTTCATCAGTTCGAAAGCGGTCTCCACGCCCTCGCACATGTGCGCGTGCCCGACGTCGAGACAGAGGCCGAGCGGCAGGTGCGTCTCGTTCAGGAAATAGACGAGCCGTTCCGCGCTCGACAGTTCGTTCGGTATGTTTTCGAGCAGCACCTCCACTCCGCGCTGCCTGGCGAAGACGTGCAGCTCGTCCAGCGACGAAAAAGCGGCATCGAGCTTTCGTTCGTCGAAAGCCTCTCCGCCCACCCCGAGGTGCTGGATCAAATAGCGGAACGGAATGTGCTCGGCCAGCTCGATCGCCCGCTTGATCTCGTCCACCATCCCGATGCGCTTGGCCTTCACCGTTTCGGTAATGGTGATCACCGCGTGCGGGCCCGACCGCCCCCACACGTCGTCGGTATACATCGGTGCATGCACGGAGTGAAGCTGCATCTCGGAATCGCGGAACCAGTGCTTGAGCTCGGTCACCTGGGCGCGGTTCGTGTAGTCGAGGTGCTGCCTGGCGCAGAAGATCTCGACGGAGGTAATGCCGGCGTTCTGGATCCTCTCCAGCCCGGCTGTGGTCAATCGATGGTTTACGAACAGGTGCGTGGAAATGGCGTGAATCATCCGATCCGGCCTCAATATATAGAGTATCGGGTAGCCGTTCGCGATGGGAAGGCGGCCAATCTTTGTACCAGCCGCCTCATGCCCCCTTCCGCCGTTTCCATTCGAACAGCGCGATGCCGGCGGCCACCGAGACATTCAGCGAAGAGATTTCGCCGGCCAGCGGGATCCGCACCAGGAAATCGCAATGTTTGCGGACCGCCTGGCGCACGCCCTTGCCTTCGCCTCCGAATACGAAGGCGGCGGGGGAGGCGTAGTCGATGCGGTCGTAGGTTTCCTGGCCGCGTTCATCGAATCCGTAGATCCAGAAGCCGCGCCGTTTGAGCTCTTCGAGCGCCTGGGTCAGGTTGCCGACGCGGGCGACCGGCAGGTATTCGAGCGCTCCCGCGGCGGCCTTGGCCACAGTCTCGGTCAGCCCAACCGCACGCCGTTCGGGGACCACCACCGCGCCGGCCCCGGCCGCGTGCGCCGTCCGGATGATCGCGCCGAGGTTGTGCGGGTCTTCCACGCCGTCGAGAACCACCAGGAGCTGCGCGCCTTTGGCGGCCTCATCGAGCGGGACAAACCCGTGCGCCGCCCCCAACGCCGCGACGCCCTGGTGCGCCGCGCCGCCCGCCAGCCGGTCCAGCGCCTCGCGCGGCTCGAAGCGCACCGGCACGGAAAGCTCGCGGCACAGCTCGATGATTTGTTGGATGCGCGGCCCGGACAGGCCTTTGGCAATGACGACGCGGGTCAGAGGGCGGCGGGCGCGAAGCGCCTCCAGAACGGGATGAATGCCAATGCGAGCGGGCACCTAACCATCATGCACAAAGGAGTCAGCCTGATGTGGAGCCCTCTATAAGGAAGGGGGCTGTGGGCCGTCGATGTCCTCCATGAGCGATTCCGGCCCACAACCCAGGGTCGAATGTTGACTCCACC
>JBLNCW010000066.1:0-28804 GCA_050261015.1 Rhodospirillales bacterium
CATGCAGATTAGACGATCAGAACATTCCAGCCGTAACGTGTTTCAGGGTTTCAGCCTGTGTTTTTCCGCAACCTGCTAAAGCCGCGTGATAACTAAAACGGTCTGCGCCGGACCGCCAGCCGGTTCGTGAGTGAAGCAATCCCCAGCGCCGCCAGGCTCACTGCGAAGCCCGCCAGCGCGTCGGCGCCGTAGTGGTAGCGCCCGTAAACCGTCGCCGTCGCGATCAGAATCGCCAGCACCAGCAGGAACCTTCCCACCCATGGGTGCTCCGGCAGCAGCCGCATCATTCCAAACGCGCCCGAAAACGCTCCGGCAACATGCGCGCTCGGGAATACGCTCGTGTGGATGCCGTAGCCGCCCAGCAGCCACAAGTTGAACCGCCGGAACACGGTGAGATAGCCTGGCAAGTCCTCTCCCGGGAAAACCGTGCGGGGCGGTTCGGAGGGGAACAGCGGGAACAGGGTGTAGCAGATCAGAATGCCGAGCAGGAACTGGTACAGGAATCCGTCCACGCGCTCGCGCCGGTTGTGCACATAGAGCATCGCGATGCCAAACGAGGGGATTGTATAGACCAGCAGGTAGGACACCTCGAGAATCGACGGCAGCAGGGGCCCGAGCGACTCGATGGCCGCTTTCATCCCCAGGGTGTTCAGCAGCGTCTTATCCCAGAGTTGCCAGGATTGCTCCAACTCGTAAGTGTGCTCCGCCGGGGCGAACCATCCCATTTCGCGGTAGCAGAGCAGCATCAGCGGCACCGGGTACCAGTCCCGCATCATGTCGAGGTACTCCGGCTTGCGGAACGAATGTGCGTACGCGAGCAGCAAAAAGCCCCCGATCACCACCGCGTTCACCGCGACCGTGATCGCCGGGATCGGCGCCCTGACTGGCAGCACGAAGGACACCACGGCCGTGTAAGTGAGGTATGCAATGACGACCCATTCGGAGCGGCGCAGATGCGGCATGCGCTGGCTCACGGAGCGGTAACCGCCCGGGCTTTCAGGTAAACATTCTGGAGGTCGTTAAGGACGCCCTGGTCGCCTTTGGCAAGCGCGGCGGTCACTGCGTCCCGGTGGGAGTAAATCTCTTCGTACATCTTTCTTCGTTCCGCGGTATCGGCTTGTCCGGCCATTTTCTGCACGCTGTCGAAAAACTCGGCGGCGGTCTGCGCGGCAAGGCCGTAGTTCTTCTGCCCGGCCTGCATGAACGCCAGGGCGGCCAGATCGCGCAGGCGCAGGCGGCTGGTCTCGAGTGCCGCTTGGTTCAGCTCAGCCTGTAGTGCCCGTGTTTTGAAGTATTGCGGCAGCAGTCCCATAAGGAATGCTGCCACCAGGGCCGCGGCCACGAGCATGTAGCGGTTGCGGAAAAGGACCACGACTTCCTTATACCACGCGGCGCGGCTCGGGTAAGTTGCCGCCTTGTCTGCTGTCTACGGCATGCCCTTTCGCGCGCCGGTCAGCGCGATCTGCGTTCCAACCGCTTCCGAGCACCTCAACTGGCCCTTCAGCGCATCGCCCCGGGCATCCAGCACGATCGTATGGCATCCGAACTTCTTCCGTTCTTCCTGAATCTGTTTTGCGTAGTTGGGGTCGGTCACTTTGGCCATGGTCGCCTGCATGCCCTCCTGCAATTGCCGCATGAGTTGCTCCCGTTGGGCGGGCGTCAGATTCGGGTCGCTCATCCTCTTAAAGAGCTCAGCCGCTTGCTGCTGCGCGGACACCGTGTCAGTGGAGTCCGAGTTGATGCTGAACCGGTAATTGGTCGAGGCATACATGTCGAACTCCAACCGCGCGCTCCGCTTTTCAAACGGCGCGGTCTCCCCCTTCCGGAAGAACAGTAGTTCATACGGGAAGCCGGACACTCCGCCGCTGCCGCAGGCCCCGTCGCCAGTCGAACGGGCCACAATGCGCCAGCCGTTGGCGGCCTCCATGGCCCACTCGTATTTGCCGGTTACAATGGCGGCCCGGTCCGCCTGGGTGCTGAGGCAGGTCGCGGGCGTGATCACCCTGACAGTGGCGGTCTCCGGGCAATGGCCGGCGCCGCTTTCAACGTGGCGCGGTATACCCCGGCCGCCAAACTCTCCTTCACCACTTCAATGTTGTCGTTCTGGAAGATGAATTTCGTCCCGGGAGGAAACTTTCCTTTGATCACCACTTCTCCGGTGCCGCCCGGCCTCAGACACGCGGGTGTGACCAGGCCGATTTGGGAGTGAAATACTTCCCTTTCGCGGCGTCCCGAGTCAGGGCCAGCTTCTGCAACTGCTCTGCGCAGGATTTGCGAAACTCCGCCTCTGCCTCTTGAAAACGAAACCTTGCCGCACGGCTGAGACCGAATGCCAGCAGCAGGAGCACTCCAACAAGAACAATGCGCTTGGAAGACATAATCGATCGATTCTCCTCAGTTCTGTGCAACAACAGTTGCCAGCGCTTGGGTTGCCGGCTTCCGCCCTTGCAGGCCGCCGCCTAGCATGCCGAATAGCAGCCAAAATAAGGTCCATTCCGCCGGGCGGTGGAAGGGAAAATCGGCGCACGCCGCCGCGAGCAGGGCGGCCAAACCGCCCCAGGCTCCGGCGCGCCAGCCCCGCTCCCGCGCCCGCCAGCCACTCGCCATCAACCACACGCACAACACCAAAAAAGCTATTAGACCAGAAGGTCCGAAATCTACCAACATCTCGATATAGTCGTTGTGCGCATGATTGACCGGCCCGGCGAAGTTGCCTGCCTTTTCCCGGTTCCGCGGGTCGCGAAGCCAGTTCTCTTGCCACTCGGCGAATTGCAGGCGATAAGCTCCCGGACCGCAGCCCAGCGGCCGTATCTCGTTCCAGTGCGCCGCGGTCACCCGCGTCAGGTACATCCTTCCCTCCACGGTCACGCCGAGCGGGCGCGCGGGAGAAAGCCAGAGCAGGAGGGCGGCGGCAGGCACTCCCGCCAGCAACCACTTCCTCACTTTCACGCCGCGAAACGCCAGCGCCGCCGCGGCCGCCGGGAGCGCAAGCAGGGAGATGCGCGATCCGGTAGCGAGAATCGCGGCAACCTGCAATGCGAGCCCCGCGCCCAGCCAGGCTTTCCTTTTCACCCCGGCATACAGCGGCAGCGTCGCGCAAAGGAACGCAGCAACGAAGTCGGGATTGCCCAGCGTTCCATACACGCGCATTCTGGGGTTGGGAAACGTCTCCGGAATCCACCCCAACAGCCGCAGCGGATCGACTTGGCAGTATTGCAGGACCGCCACCAGCGATTCAATCGCCGCTCCCGCCAGCAGCGCGGACCCGATTCGCTCTGGCGGCAGCGGGCAGGTGTAAAGCACAACCGGCAAGAGGACCAGCAGGAGCGCCTCCAGCGAGACATAGGCGCCCGTCGCGGCCGAGAGCGCGATCGCTCCCAGCCACGCCAGCCAGGGCCACCCCGGCACGCGCAGCCGCTCCCGGCTTCGCAGACGGTGCGCCGCCACCGCCAAAACGATCGCGGCGAGCAGCCAGAGCTTCGGTGTGGAAAACGCCCGCTCCAGGTTAGGCCAGCAGACGAGCGGAAGCAGGATCAGTGCAACTTCAAGCAGCCGCTCAATTTGCATTTACGCAAGTGTACTTTTTCCAACGCAGAATTTCACGTAATTTGGTTCACGGCGGTGTAGTCGAAAGTTGCGCATAATCGAGTTATGGAAACCTTTCTCACTGGAAAACTTGCGGTTGTAACCGGCGGCGCGAGGGGCATCGGACTGGCCATCACCGAAGCGTTGCTGGCGAGCGGCGCGTCGGTGGCAATCTGCGGCCGCTCGGAGGAGAGCCTGGCCAAAGCCCGCGAAAAACTCGGGCGCAACGGGCGCAAACTGGTGGCCAAGACCGCCGACGTCTCCAAGCCCGAAGACGTGCGGGCCTTCTTTGAATTCGTCGACCGGGAACTGGGCGGCCTCGATATCCTGGTCAACAACGCCGGCGTGGGTCACTTTGCCAGTGTCGCGGAAACCAGCCTCGAAGCCTGGGAGGCCACCATCGGCACCAACCTGAACGGCGCATTCTATTGCTCTCGCGAAGCTCTGGCGCGTTTCCGGAAGCGCGGCGGAGGATTCATCATCAACATCAGCAGCCTGGCCGGCAAAAACGCCTTCGCCGGCGGCGCTGCCTACAACGCATCGAAGTTCGGATTGAACGGCTTCACCGAAGCCATGATGCTCGATCACCGCTACGACAATGTCCGCGTTTCCACCATCATGCCCGGCAGCGTGGACACCCGCTTCAATCCCGAACTGTCCACGGCCGACTGGAAGATCGCGCCCAAGGACATCGCTGAGATCGTGCTCGCGATCCTCCGCATGCCCGAAAGAACGCTGATCAGCAGCGTCGAAGTCCGCCCTTCAAAGCCAAGGAAATAGCCCCGGAAACCCCGGGGCAATATCTGTCATCCTATAAGTAGTCAAGAAAACTCCTTCAAATCGGTGGAGAGGTGGGCGGCTTTTCTGCGCCGCAAACGGGGTTCTCGGATTCTCGAGGGCGCTCAAACTGATGAGACGTAAAGTTTACAGGAAGCGGGTCCTTGCCAGAACCGGATTGTCGCAGGCTGCCACAGGCTGTTCAGATGTCTCAGTCGAACTGCTTGTAAAATCGCGCGGGGCGCCGGCCGGCTTCCGTGCCGAAAGTCTGGCACGAAGATTGCTTGGACAACCGCAGAGGGTGCGATAAGGGGCGCTAACGAAATGGTTCGCCTAAACATTCCATTGGATCCCACCAAGACGGGCCGCGATGCCGAGGCGCTCGAGGCCGGACTGAACAGGTATATCGTGGGCCAGGATGAAGCGATCAACCAGATCGTGAACATTTACCAGATGTTTCTGACTGGGATGACCGCGCCGGGGCGCCCGATCGGCAATTTCCTGTTTTTGGGACCGACCGGCTCCGGCAAAACACGAATCGTGGAAGCCACGGCCGAGGCCTTGATTGGCAATGCGCGCGCGGTCATCAAGATCGACTGCGCGGAGTTCCAGCACAGCCACGAAATCGCCAAGCTCATCGGATCGCCCCCCGGCTACCTGGGACACCGCGAGACACACCCGCTGCTCAGCCAGGAAGTTCTCAATCAGTACCACACGGAACGAGTTAAGGTCAGCTTCGTTCTCTTCGACGAGATCGAAAAGGCGAGCGACTCGCTTTGGAACCTCCTGCTTGGGATTCTCGATAAGGCGACTCTCACGCTCGGCGACAACCGCCGCGTGGATTTCAGCCGCGCCATGATTTTCATGACCAGCAACCTGGGCGCCTGGGAGATGTCCAACATTCTCAGCCCGAAGCTGGGTTTTACCGCCTGCACTACCCCGAACGGCAACGCTCCTCTCGACGACCGGATCACTTCGAAAATCTCACAGGCCGGCGTCGAAGCCGCGCGCCGCAAGTTTACGCCGGAGTTCATCAACCGGCTCGACAAGATCGTGGTTTTCAAGCCTCTCGGAGAAGCCGAGCTGCGCAGGATTTTGGATATCGAGCTGAAAATGGTTCAGCAGCGCATCCTGTCCGCGTCCGGCTCCAATCCGTTCATCTTTACGGTCAGCCCCGCCGCAAAGGATTACCTGCTGGCCGAAGGCACCGATACAAAGTACGGCGCGCGGCACCTCAAGCGCGCCATCGAGCGGCACCTCGTCCAGCCGATGTCGAACCTGATCGCAACCGAGCAGGTCCACGGCGGCGATTGGATCCGCATCGACTTCGACCCGCAGCGGCGCTGCATGACCTTTCTCAAGGAAGCCGAGGGCATGCCCGCCTACGCGATGGCCGAGCTGGTTGACACACCCATCCCCTTTCCGGCCGCCACGCACGCGAATGTGACCTCCGTAGACGCGATCCGCGCTACCCGGGCGGGCTCCTCCCGCCGGGGCTGATTCCCTGAAATAGCCCCGGGCTGAGGGCGCGCCGAAAAAAAGACTTACATGGTTGCAATACCCGTGCGGATGTGATATGAGGATGGGCCGGGTGGCAGCCATGAAAGCTCTGACTGTTTCAATTCTTGCAATTGTGATCGGCGGCTTGTTCATGATGTCCTGCTCGGGCGGCTCGGAAGCGGTAAAAGTGGGCACTCCCGCCTTCTACTGGTCCGGAGCCAAAGAGACCTACGCCGCGGGCGACTACGTCAAAACAATCGAGCACCTCGAGAATCTTGCCAAGACGCAGAACGAATACACGTCGCGCGCCTTGCCCTGGCAGTTGATCCTCACTTCCGGGATGGCCAGAGGATATATAGAACTGGCTGACAACTTCGAGTACGGGGCCAGGGCGAACCGTCCGAACGCTACGGCATTCCGGCGGCAGATGACGGCGTTTCGCGCTTACGCCAACACACTCGCGCTGCAATTCGCGCATGCTTACCAGGAGTTCCTGAAGAACCAGGATCCGCAGGTTGTGCTGGATTTTCCATTCCCCACCGGAAGCCCGCTTCCGCCTCCCCAGTTGGCCAAGATCGGAGGCGGGGAGATACTGTCGCCCGCGATCGTCGATGATGTGCGCCGCGCGCATCTTCAGACATCGGTGCTGCTTGAAGCATGCCGGGCGGTAGGCGCGGCCGACGATGTGGCCAAGTCTCAGGCGATTTTCAAAGCCGGCCCGGCGCAGGTGCCGCGTGAGGTTTTCCTTCTGGCGATGGCCGACTCCCTCCACGAGCACGCCAAGCTCTACTCTCGTACAAAACTCGATCAGCCCAATCGCGTGGAGCTTTTCGCCACCCAGTCGCTGGAGACCCTGAAACAGATTCCCTCAACTAAGGAAACCAAGGCCCTGGCGGACAAGGTCCAGAAGACGCTGAAATCCGCCAAGACCTCCTGAGCCGGACTGAAACCGAGCGGAAGAGTCGAAACGCCGCGCGGAACGCTGTCTCCCGTGTGCGAGAAGGGCTATTCCCTGATTTCCGCGATCCCGCCCGGTCCGGACTCGATCCGGACGGGCCGCGCCTGCTCGCTGCACGCGGGCAGCGGTAGTCCCGAGTAGTAATTCAGGTTGTAGCGCCACCCCCGATTCACATCACCGACGCAGACCTCGCCGGCGCGGGAGCGGATCTCTCTCCATACACCGCGCGCCGAGACCGTGCGGTCGAGCACCGGGTACGTGCTGACCTCGAGCCACGCGACGCCGGCAATCATCCCGCACACGATCAGGCCAAACGCCGCCGTCCGCCGGCCGGCGCGCTCCCACACCCAGACTCCAAGCGCAACGACGGCGACCGCCGCCAGCGCCGCCCACGGCACGTCCGGCGCCTCCGCGCGCGAAAGTCCTCGCAGCAGCGCCGCCGGCAGGACCGCCGCGATGACTCGCGCCAGGCCCAGCATCGCCGCGCACGCCGCAAGCACCCAGTGCGCTTTTCCGGCCCGGTCCAGGGCGACCCCGGCGAGCGCGCACAAAGCCGGCATCAGCGGGAGCAGGTATCCCGGCAGCTTGTTGGTCGATGCCGAGAAAAAGACAAACCCAAAAACCACCCACAGCAGTAGGAACCGCAGCCGCACGTCGGAGTACAGCTTCCGGCCCCGCAGCAGCACAACCGCAGGCGTCCAGGGGAACAGCCCCGCCGCGAGCACCGGCACGTAGAACCAGAACGGCTGCACGTGCTTGAGTTCGCCGGTTGCAAACCGCCCGAAGTGATGTTTCAGGAAGAACTCGTCGAGGAACGCGTAGCCGTGCTGCGCTGTTGCGAGCGCGTACCACGGGAGGGCAACCGCCAGGAAGGCCAGCACCGGCGTGGGGCGCAGAAAATCTTTCCACCGGCTCCGGCCCACCCACAGCAGCGGCAGAGCCAGCACCAAAGGCACCAGCCCTTTGGCCAGCACCGCCGCCCCCAGCAGCGCGCCGGTACAGGTGAGCGGCTTCGGATCTCCTTCGTCCACCCAGCGCAGCGCGAGCAGCATGGCAGCGGAAAACGTTGCCGCGAGCGGAAGATCGGTTACCCCCGTGTGGCTGAAGGCAAGCCAGGCTGCCGAAGTGGCCAGCATGCCCGTGGCGAACCCAGCAGCCCTTCGCCCGAACTCCCTCCCAATCACACGCCAGTAAAGAAAAAGGAAGGCGACCGACAGCAGCGCAACCGGCAGCCTGGGCGCCAGGTCCTCGCTCAATCCGGCCCGAAACGCGGCGCCCATCATCCAGTACAGCAGCGGAGGCTTTTCGAACCAGGGCTCGCCCCAGAGGCGCGGGGTGATCCAGTCGCCGGACCGCGCCATCTCCCTGCCGATCGCCGCATAGCGCGGCTCGTCCGGACCGAGCATCCCCACCCCGGACAGGTTGAAGAAAAACAAAATATAAATTGCTGATATCAGGGCCAGCCAGGCGACACTCGAACGCACTTCCCAAATGTACAATGAAAGCTCATCGTGCGACTGATTTTGCTGCTGCTCGTGCTTTCAGCCTGCTCCGCCTACGCCGACATCTCCGCGTGCGCCTGCGACCCATCGCGGCCCGAGAGCATGACGGCGCGGCAATGCTCGCTCTGCCGCGAGGCCGAAAAGCAGCCTCCGGACGTCGAGTTCTTTTTTTTAAAGGATAATAACCCGCGCAAGCCGAACCGCTGGCTGCTGCTTCCCCGCGTCCACCACGACGGCGTTGGCGGGCTGGCCCAACTGAGCCGGGCCCAGCGTATCAAGATGTGGCGGCTCGCCATCGAGCGCGCCCGCCAGCTTTGGGGCGATGCATGGGGACTCGCCTACAACGGCGACAAGGTCCGGACCCAGTGCCACTTCCACCTGCACATCGGCAAATTGCTCGGGGGCATCGAGACCGATCGCTTCATCGTAGTGTCGGGGCCGGAACGCATCCCCGTGCCTAAAGACGGAACCGGCCTGTGGATCCACCCAGCCGGGGACAAGCTGCACGTCCACCTGGGCGAACAAACCACCGAAACGGTTTTGTTCCGCTAGAGCGGCCCAAATGGCACGTTTATGACACTTATAGGGCTTCCAAACGCGGAAAATTCCGCCATCCTGCTGCATCCGGAAGACAACGTCGCGATCGCGCGCGTGCCGCTCTCGCCGGGGCAGGAACTGCGGTTCGGGGACCGCCGCGTCCGGGCGCTCGACCCCGTTTCGCCGGGCCACAAGATCGCCATCGCCTCCATCACCCTGGGAGAGGTTGTCCGCCGGTACGGGCAGGTGATAGGCCGGGCGACTTGTCCTATCGAAGCGGGCCGCCACGTTCACACCCACAACCTCGGCTACGAGGAGCCGGCCTTGGACTACGAGTTTCCGGCCGGCGAGATTCCGCTGCCGGAGCGCGCCGCGCAGCCGACATTTCTGGGCTACGCCCGCCCGGACGGCCGCGCGGGAACCCGGAATTACATCGCCGTGGTCGCCGCCAGCAACTGCGCCGCCCACGCGGCGGAACTCGTCGCACGGAGCTACGAGGGCGAGGCCCTGCCGCCCAACGTGGACGGGGTGGTGGCGTTTCCGCACGGCGACGGATGCGCCCACGCCATCGGGCCCGACACCGACCAGTTGCGGCGCACGTTGGCCGGGGTTCTCGACCACCCGAACGTCGGCGCGGCGGTGCTCCTCGGGCTCGGCTGCGAGGTCAACCAAGTAAGCCACTATCCCCAGGGCGAGCGGCTCATCGCCCTGACTCTTCAGGAGAGCGGGGGGACGCGGGGAGTTGTGGAAGCCGCCCGGCGGGGAACCAGCCGGCTCATGGACATGCTTGCCGGGGAGCGGCGGGTCGAGATTCCGGCATCCAAAATAGTGCTGGGACTGAACTGCGGCGGGTCCGACTCGTTCTCAGGTATAACGGCGAATCCGGCTCTTGGGGTGTGCTCGGACATGCTCGCCGCAATCGGCGGGACGGCGGTGCTGGCTGAGACGCCGGAAATCTTCGGCGCGGAGCACCTGCTTGTCCGGCGGGCGCGAAACAGGCAAGTGGCTGAAACACTATTGGCTTACATCCGTTCCTACAAGGACTACCTGAGCCGGTTCGGAGAGTGTTTCGACGACAACCCCTCACCGGGCAACAAGGAGGGCGGGCTCACCAACATCATCGAGAAGTCGTTGGGCGCCGTGGCAAAGGCCGGCGTCTCCCCCATGATGGACGTGGTGGGGTACGCCGAGCGGGTCACCTCGCCCGGGTTCGTTTTCATGAACACCCCCGGCTACGACCCCGTGTCGCTGGCAGGTCTGGCCGCCGGCGGCGTCAACGTCATCGCGTTCACCACGGGGCGCGGCAGCGCCATAGGATTCCCCACCATTCCGGTGATCAAGATCGCAACCAACTCGGCCACCTGGGAGCGGATGCGGGAAAACATGGACGTGAACGCCGGGGAGATTGCCGAGGGAACCAAGTCAATTCAGCAGGTTGGAGAGGAAATCTTCGACCTCCTGTTAAGGGTCGCCTCGGGCGAACGAACCGCGGCGGAGCGCTTCGGACACAAGGAGTTCGTGCCGTGGCGCATCGGCCCGGTGCTATAAAATAGAGAGCAATCGACATGCACCCTTTCCTCAAAAAGACATTTCTCCTGCTGTGTGTTGCGGGCCTGGCCGCCATAGCCGTGGCGCAGCAACCCGCTGCCCGGCAGTCCACTCCGCGTAAGTCCTTTTACGACAAAGCGGAACTCGAGCAATATTTACGTCACCTCTTCGTTTGGGGGCCGAAGATCACCGTCACCATCTCCGACCCGAAACCCTCGGCGAAGCTGCCGGGTTTTAACGAGGTGAATGTGCGGGCGTCCGCCGGCCAGGCGTTTCAGGACGAGGTTTTTTACATCTCCAAAGACGGGCACCGCATCCTGAAGGCATCGGTGTTCGAGTTCGGGCAGAATCCGTTCAAGGCGGAACTCGACAAGCTCAAGACGGAATTCCAGCCCAGCTTCGGCACCCCGGGCGCTCCGGTGGTGATCGTGGTGTTCACGGATTTCGAGTGCCCGTACTGCAAACAGGAAGCCAAAATGCTCAGGGATAATCTGATGAGCGCGTTTCCGAAGCAGGTTCGCGTCTACTTCAAGGATTTTCCTTTGGAGAGCATACACCCGTGGGCCAAAATGGCTTCCATCGCCGGGCGCTGCATCTTCCGGCAGAAGCCGGCCGCGTTTTGGGACTATCACGACTGGGTTTACGAACACCAGGCGGAGATTAACGCCGGCAACTTCAAGTCGAAGATGATGGAATTTGCCAAAACCAAAGGAAATGAAATCGATGTGTCCCAGCTTACCCGGTGTATGGACACCCGTGCGACAGAGGCCGAGGTTGACAAGAACATCGCCGAGGGCAAATCTTTGGGGGTGAACTCCACGCCTACCATTTTTGTGAACGGCCGCCGGCTTGTGGGCACGATGGAATGGCATAACCTCCGCCAAATCATCGAGAACGAGATCGAATATCAGAAGACGGCTAAGAATGCCGGGGAAGATTGCGGGTGCGAAGTAAAGCTGCCCACCCCTTGGAACAATTAGGTAACTGAGTGTTGCGCAAGGCCAGATTTGCCATTGTCTCCGCGCTGTTCGTCGCCCTCCACCTGTGGGCGGCGGTCGGCATCGATCCTAACCGGTACCTGGAGGATGTGAAGTACCTGGCATCCCCGGAGTTGAAGGGCCGCGGAACGGGTGCCGAGGGGCTCGAAAAGGCTGCCGATTTTCTGGCCAAGCGATTCAAAGAGGCGCACTTGCAGCCGCTGGAGCGAAGCTACTTCCAGCGCTTCCCGGTAACGGCCAACGCGAAGCTCGGTCCCGGCAACCGGTTCGAGGTCATCGAGAACGGCCGGAAAAAGACGCTTCAATCCGGCCGGGACTTCCAGCCTTTCAACTTCTCTTCAAGCGGTAAGTTCGCCGGCCGGCTCGTGTTCGCCGGTTACGGCATCACCGCGCCCGAGTACGGGTATGACGACTACGCCGGAGTGGACGTAAAGGGCAAGGTTGTCATTGTGTTGAGGAACGAACCGCAGGAAGGGGATGAAAACAGCGTTTTCGCTGGCAGATTGTACACGGAACATGCACAGTTCTGGAGCAAGGCGGTAAACGCCAAGCGGAGGGGCGCCGCCGGAGTGGTTCTGGTGAACAACCGCCACGGCGCGGGATACGCCGATCTGGAAAAGTTTGGCCGGGCTGCAGGCCCTGCGGAGGTCGGAATCCCGTTCATTCAGGTGAAGCGGGAAATCGTTGAAGGGTGGATTTCGGCCGCGGGCAAGAATCTTGCGGAACTTGAAGCCGCAATAGATAAGGAACTGAAACCGCAGACCTTCGCGCTTCCGGATTCACTCGAAGTGAGCGCGGTGGCGGACCTCAAGCGCGAGATCAAGACCGTCCGCAACGTCTGGGGATTCCTGCCCGGTGAGACCGACGAGTACGTGATCGTGGGAGCGCATTACGATCACGTCGGGCTGGGCGAGCAGTACTCGATGGCGCCGTCCGAGGTTGGCAGAGTGCATCCCGGGGCTGACGACAACGCTTCGGGCACGGCGGGCGTGATTGAACTGGCGCGCTGGTTTGCCTCGCAGCCGAAGTTGAAGCGCGGCATTCTCTTTGTTGCGTTCGCCGGTGAGGAGTTGGGACTTCTGGGCTCCCGGTATTACGTGGATCATCCCCCGCTGCCGCTCGAGAAAGCGGTCGCCATGATCAATCTGGACATGATCGGGCGGCTGCGCGACAGCAAGGTGTTCATTGGCGGGGCGCGCACAGGCACCACATTTCAAGCGCTGCTCGAAAAAGAACTCGCAAAACACCATCTGAAATTGGATCTTTCGGGAGGAATGGAGGCCGGATCGAGCGACCATGCGTCGTTCACGAGCAGGCAGGTTCCGGTGCTGTTCTTCTTTTCGGGGTTGCATGGGGATTATCACAGGCCGAGCGACACATGGGACAAGATCGCCGTACCCGAGGCGGCGGAGCTGCTGAGAGCGGTCGCGGACGTCACAAAGGCGCTGGCGGAGGATGAGCAACGGCCGGAGTTCGTGAGGGTGGAAGCGCCGCAGACCGGTCCGGTGGCGGGCGGCGGGTCGGGATACGGCGCCTGGTTCGGCAGCGTGCCGGACTTTGGGGAGACGCCGGAGGGCGTGAGGTTTGCCGACGTGACGGCGGGGTCGCCGGCGGCCAAGGCGGGCCTGCGCGCCGGGGACATCCTGGTGGAATTCGACGGCGCTCCGGTGCAGAACCTCTACGACTTCACCTACGCGCTGCGGGCGAAGAAGCCTGGAGAGGAGGTAACCGTCAAAGTGCTCCGCGGGACCGAAACCATCACGGCGAAAGTAACGCTGGGAGAGAGACAGCGCTAAAGCCGGGTCCGCTTCTGCCGATGGGGAAGAGTGGGGCAGGTGTGGTCCGCCTGCACGAAATTCATGCGCAAACCCTGGAAGCTGCCGCCTTTGATTCTGCACCCGTTCACGGGCTCAACAGGTCCTTCGAAACTGGCCGACGCGTCGCGCGCGAGCCTGGTTTTACAGGGCTTGCTGCCGGCTGACGACCCGGCCGAGGAGCTGGAGCGCAGGCTCCTGGAGGGGCGCTACTGCGAGATTTCGATGCTGTTTTATCTCGGAAAGGACCTGTTGCGCTGGACGCATCAGTGCGTGGAAGCGATGGCGCGGAGCGGGGAAGCGACGGAGGGGATCCTGGCCGAGAGTTTCGCGGCGCTGCTGGTGGAAAACCCGCCGGCGGAGGTGCTCGACAAGCTGCGGGCCTGGGGCGTTCACGAGCACAAAGCCATCTTCAGCCGGGCGCTGGGCCTGCACGCACTTTTCGCAACGCTGCCCGAGCGGGAATGCCTGACGCCGGATTTCGTGCGGTATTACCACCGGTTTGCCGACTATATGTTTGCCTGCCGCCAGGAATTGTTCCAGTTCGAGCGGCTGCGTCCCGAGGAATTCCAGTTTGAGCTCTATGCCTCGGGCGAGTATTCCAGGATGCTCGAGACCGAGTGGGGAAGTTCGTAGCAGGCCTGCCCGGGGGCGTTTGGAGTAGAATCGGTGATCATGCCGTTTAGCCGAATGCTGCTCGTTCGCCAGAAATTTCCCGACCGGAGAGTGCCGGATATCCCCGGGGAGGTGCGCAGACAGCTCTCCGCCGCGCCTTTTGCCGCCCGGCTGAAACCGAAGTCGCGAATCGCCATCGGGGTGGGCAGCCGCGGCATATCCAATCTCGCCGTGATCGTACGGGCGGTGGTGGATTTCTGGAAAGACCAGGGGATGCGGCCGACCATTTTTCCGGCCATGGGGAGCCACGGCGCGGCGACTGCGGAGGGCCAGGCGCGCGTGCTCGCAAACTATGGCATCACCGAAGAGCAGATGGGCTGCCCGGTCGTCAGCTCGCTGGACGTTGTGTCGCTCGGGTGCACGGCCGACGGTATCGAAGTGTTCATGGACCGCCACGCTTACGAGAGCGACGGCGTGATGCTGGTGAGCCGGGTGAAGTGGCACACCGACTTCGCCGGAAAGCTCGAGAGCGGGCTGTTCAAGATGATGGCGATCGGGCTGGGCAAGTTCGCCGGCGCGCAGCGATACCACGCCTTCGGCCACCGCCTGGGAATGGAGCACGTGGTGCGAACGGTGGGAAAGCAGGTGCTCACGTCCGGCAAGATTCTGGAGGGCCTGGCGATCCTGGAAGACGCCTGCCATAACACCGCGATGCTGGAGGCGGTTCCGGTGGAAACCATGGAGAGCCGCGAGGAAGAGCTGCTGGCGCTGGCGAAGTCGTGGGCGGGACGGATTCCGGTGGAGAGCCTGGATATCCTGGTCGTCGACGAGATGGGCAAGGACATCAGCGGCACGGGCATGGACACCAAGGTCATCAACCGCTCGATCCACGCCGAGTACAATGTGTGGCCGGACCTGCCGCGGATCGCGCGGGTTTTCGCCCGCGACCTGAGCGAGCTCACTTACGGCAATGCTGTCGGGGTGGGCATGGCGGACATGGTGACTGACCGGCTGGTGGATCGCATCGACTGGACGGTGACGCTGGTGAACGCCATGACCTCGGGGAAACCGGAAGCGGTCCGGACGCCGCTGCATTTCCGGAGCGACCGGGAGTGCCTGGAACGGCTGGCGCTGACGGTGGGCAAGCTCGACCCGGCGGAGGTGACGCTGGGATGGATCCGCAACACGATGGAACTGTCGCTGCTGGGATTGAGCGAGAACCTGGAAGCGGAGATCCGGCGAAATCCCGACCTGGAAATTCTGGGGCCTCCGCGGCCGCTGGAGTTCGATGAAGAGGGGAACCTGGTGAACCTGCTGGATGCCGCCAGGGAGATGGCGGCGCAGTAGGAATAGGAAAAGGGCGGCGAAAAATCAGTTGCTGCCGCCCTTCGCGAGGAGTTTACGACCCGGAACCGGCAGCATTGGCCAGTAGGGATTGGATTTTGCTGAAGACCGTGCTGATGCTGTTGGAGACATTGGGCATCAAGGCTCCGGCGGCAACGGCAACGAAGCCTGCCATGAGGGCATACTCGATCAGGTCCTGGCCTCGATCGTCTTTCCAGAACGGGGACGACCAAATCTTGTGCATGAAACGCTTCATACCTTCTCCTTTTGGTCCCACGGTGGCTTGGTACTTTTCACAGTAGCCGGGAACGCGTTGGGTTGAAATCAGGGAAACGGCTTAGAAGCGTGCTAAAAAAGACCTCTGATGCGCCGGGGGTACAGATAAATAGCCGGGAATATCGGATTTAATTTGATGATTTTCGGTTAAATTCAGCCACGATTTGTCGCGGAGCTCAGCTCTTGACAAGTCGAAGTAGCTGATGCATTCTGCCTGCAGAGGGTCCGGCCCGCAACGACACCCCGAAAACAATCAGCACAGTGTGAGTCCGAGTATGAGAGCGCTGAAGCCGGTCCGGCGTTGCTTCAGCGATCTCGCGGATTCACCTGACTGGACAGGAGGTAAGCTAGGTGCACAGGTGCTCTTTGGCAGCAGCTTTCGGTCTGGCGTTGCCGGCGATAGCGTTGGCCGGCGCCCACGAGGAAAACCTCTTGCGGCTTGCGTATGCAAGCTCATCTTTGCCACACGCATGGACTGCTTCACGTCTGCTTACAGTGCTGCTTTACCCCAACCCATGCCCGCTCACGTCCCCACGCCGGCCTCTCTGAGCATTACGCTGTCGAACGTCAGATCGGGAAATTTTAGCGAGATTCACTATAAGCGGGCAGTCGACGTAATGGAGTTGCAGAACGGAGCCGTTCTGGACGCGCGTACCGGTACCCACCGTTTCACTCATGAGGGCGTCCTGATCGGAACCCTGCCAACTATTAAAATCTCTTGGGCGCCAAAGGTCTTCGAGCCCGAGCCGCTGCCCTTCACCTTGGGCGAGTTGCTTGCGATCAATAACCCGGGAGTGGAATGGCAATCCTGGGCGGAGGCCCAGGTCCACCTGACCTTCGAGGGGAAGAGCAGACGCTACAAGAGCAATCTGCTGCTCGGAACTAAGGATGGACAGCCAAAGTTCTTCCTGTATGATTTCGTGGTTGGAGCCTCGCAAATGGCAATGGTCTTTCAGGAATCACTTTACCCGGATGCCCTTGCCGCTGTAGTCGCCGAAAAGGCGCCCCAGCTAATGCTTCCGCCAAACGCCCCGGATAGTAGTTGCTTCCCCGATCCGGTCGACCCGCGGCTTTGCTGTGATCTTAAGAAACTGGACTGCTTCCTACGGCCGCCGGCGAGTGCAGGACAGTAAGTGGTCACTGCTCAGCCTGAACTGCGCGGCTGTCACGAAGACAGGATATTCATTTTGCGCGCGACGCGGGTTAGGATTTCCACGGCGCGGTCGAGTTGGTCGCGGGTGTGGGCAGCGGTCACAATGGTCCGGACGCGGGCCTTGCCTTGCGGCACGGTGGGGTAGCCGATGCCGGTGGCGAAAACGCCTTCCTCGAACAGCGCGTTCGAAAATGCGTGGGCCGTGCTTGCCTCTCCGACCATGATGGGCGTGATCGGGGTTTCGCTTTCGCCGGTGCGGAATCCGGCGGCGGCAAGCGCGCTTTTGAAGTAGCGCGTGTTATTCCAGAGGTTTTCGATCCGCTCCGGCTCGCTTTCGAGGATATCGAAGGCGGCGAGGCACGATGCCGCTACCGCGGGCGGGTGCGAAGTGGAGAACAGGAAGGGGCGGGCCCGGTGGTAGAGGAACTCAATCAGGCTGCGGCTGCCGCAGACGTATCCGCCCAGCACTCCGATTGCCTTCGAAAGAGTACCCACCTGAATGTCGACGCGCCCGTGCAGCCCGAAGTGATCCACGGTGCCGCGGCCGTTGCGGCCCAGAACGCCGGATGAGTGCGCGTCGTCGATCATCATGATTGCGCCGTAGCGCTCGGCAACTTCCACGAGGGCGGGCAGCGGCGCGATATCGCCGTCCATCGAGAAAACGCCGTCCGTGATGAGGAGCTTGCGGCCCGGTTTGCCGTCGAGCTCGCTCAGGATGCGGGCGGCGGCGGAGACGTCCTTGTGCGGGAAGACGTGGATCTTCGCCTTCGAAAGGCGGCAGCCGTCGATGATGCTGGCGTGGTTCAACTCGTCGGAGATGATGTGGTCCTCAGGCGTAAGGACCGCGGCGACGGTTCCCGCGTTGGCCGCGAAGCCGGACTGGAAGACGACGCAGGCTTCGGCCTGCTTGAACCCGGCGATGCGGCGCTCGAGTTCCATGTGGATGCTCATGGTCCCGGCGATCGTGCGCACCGCGCCCGATCCGGCGCCGTACTTGCGCGCGGCTTCGACCGCGGCCTCGATCAGTTTGGGATGTCCGGCGAGCCCGAGATAGTTGTTGGAGGCGAGATTGATGACTTCCTTGCCGTCGACCCGGCAAACCGGCTGGCAGGCGGTCTGAAGCTGGCGCAGGGTCTGGTAAGTTCCCGCTTTTTTCCAGCTCTCAATCTGCTCGCCCAGGAACGAGAGCGGATCGGTTCTGACCATAAGGGGTCTACAGACTTCGATTCTAGCAGGATGGGGTGAAACCGGATCAGGCGGTTTTGGCGGCGGCGCGCGCTTCGGTCTCCTGGACGAACAGGTACACGCCGAACAGCGGCTTCTGGGCGCCGTGGCCCCAGCGGTTCACTTTGTACTTCGCGCGCAGATACTGGATCTCGGGCTGGTCGCTGAGGTCGAGCACGAGCTGGTAGGTTCCACAGTAGAACTTCTGGGGGAACCTGGCCAGGGGCGCCGCGCCCCAATCGGTTCCGTCGGGCGAACCCCAGATCGAAACGTCAAGGCTTTGCTGCTCGATGATCCGGGTGATGCCCAGGGTGAGCAACAGCACTTTGCCTTTTGCGGAGGCGACGCTGACTACCGGGCCCTCACCATCTTCTCGGATCACCGCCTCGGGTACTAGAAAATTCGGCAACATTGCTGTTATCTCCGGAAGAACTACCGTCCGGGAGGCTCAAACGCATGTCAACACTTGTAAAAGCCGCCCTGCTTCTCTTAGAGTCTCATATTTTTTGCAGAAACAAAAGCGGATATAGGAAACCCCATTGACTGGATTGGAGAAAAAGCTCGAACCGGGCACCGCGGCCACGCCGATCCGCTCGATAAGGTGCCTGGTGAATGAGACATCGTTCGGAAAACCGAAGTTTGAGATGTCGGTCATGACGTAATACGCGCCGCGGGGCCAGAAGCAGCGGAAGCCCGCGCGCTCCAAAAGAGGCAGAAAAAGGTCTCGCCTTTCGGCGTAATCGCGCGCGAGTTTATCGTAATATTCCTGCGGAAATGCCAGCGCCAGAGCCCCCGCCTGCTGGAGCGGCGCGGCGGCGCCCACGGTCAAAAAGTCGTGCACTTTCCGGATGGAGGCGGTGATCTCCGGCGGCGCCAGCACCCAGCCTACACGCCAGCCGGTCACCGAGTACGTCTTGCTCATGCTGTTGACCAGCACCGAGCGTTCGCGCATTCCCGGAAGCGACATGACCGGCACGTGCGCCGCGCCATCGTAAACGATGTGCTCGTAGATCTCGTCGGTGATGGCGAGCGTGTTGAATTCCCGGCACAGAGAGGCGATGATTTCCAGTTCCTCGCGCGACAACACCTTGCCGGTCGGGTTGTTGGGCGTATTGAGGATCACGGCCTTGGTCCGGGGGGTGAACGCCCGGCGCAGCTCGTCAGGATCGAAATCCCAGCCGGGCGGGCGGAGGGGGATGAAGCGCGGCACAGCGCCGCAGAGTTCGGCATCCGGCCCGTAATTCTCGTAAAACGGCTCGAATACGATCACCTCGTCGCCGGGGTCGATCACGGCGAGCAGCGAGGCGATCATGCCTTCGGTCGCGCCGCAGCAGACCGTGACCTCGCGCTCCGGATCGATCTCGATCCCGTACCAGCGCCGGTACTTGGCAGCGATGGCGTCGCGCAGGGGCTTCGCGCCCCAGGTGATGGCGTACTGGTTGAACCCCGCCCGGATGGCCTCGCGCGCCGCCTCCTTGATCTCCTCCGGGGGATCGAAATCCGGAAATCCCTGGGCGAGGTTCACGGCGTTGTGCCGCACGGCCAGCCGGGTCATTTCGCGGATTACGGATTCGGTGAAGCCGGCCGTTCTCCTGCTTTGAAACCGCATTCTGTGATTGTGACATTTTCCTGACAAACAGATTGCGAGAACAAGGCGCCGCCCAGCCGTTTCGATGGCAATTGAAAGCGCCCCGCGGGATATTCTCGGGCTGAGCGGAAGGGAATATGAAAACCAAAATCGCATTGCTGTTGGTAACGCTCTCGGCTGCGGCACTGGGCCAGGGTTTGACGGGATACGGTTTCTTCGCGCCCGGCAGGGTCACGCCGGGCTCCACGGGAACCATGAACTTCGGAGTGGGCGCGGATGGAGTCATCGGCAAAGGCATTGGCGCCGGCGCGGAACTCGGCGTTCTAAGCCCGTGGGATTGCTTTTCCGAATGTGTGGTGGGCATGTTTTCGCCCAATGTCACTTACCACTTCCTTCGGGAAAACCAGCGCCGCGTCGATCCCTACGTTACCGCCGGATACACGCTGATGTTCCGGGAAGGACACGCCAACCTGTTCAACTTCGGAGGGGGAATGAATTACTGGTTTGCACGGCGTATCGGGTTTCGAGCGGAATTCCGGGACCACGTTCACTTTGACTCCAATGCCAGGGACCATTTCTGGGGCTTCCGGTTCGGGCTGGCATTTCGCTAAGCGGCGGCGTTGTTTGCCTTTGACATCAAGCGGCCGATCACACATAGTGAATGTGCTGTGGTAATCGCCGCATTCCTCATCTCCGCGATCCTGCTTGCGCCGGAGGCGCCCACCACTCCAGGGCCGAGCCGGGAGGCCGTGCAGGCGTTCAACAATTACGTGCGCGTGGCTGAATCGGGCTTGGATGCGCGCCTGCAAGCGGGGGACCTGTTCCTTTGGGCGAACACGCCGGAGCGGCGCCAGTTCCTCCGCCGCGGGAGCCTGGTTTGCGAGCCGCGTGGTGAGAAGGGCGACCGCCGGGCGCCAGGGGCTCTGATTCACGACTGGATCGGCGCGGTTTTCATCCCAAAAGCAACGATTGGCGAGGTGCTGGAGCTGGTTCAGGACTACGACAATCACAAGAACACCTACCAGCCGGTGGTCATCGATTCGAAGACACTGGAGCGAAAAGGCAACGATTTCAAGGTGCGGCTGCGGTTGTTCAAACGCAAACTGATCACGGTCGTCCTGGATTCCGAATACGATGTGCATTACCAGCCCGTCAATTCGCAGTGCTGGCACAGCCGCTCCCGCAGCACCCGTGTCGTCGAGATGCAGGACCCCGGCGGGCCGCAGGAGCGTGAGATGCCTGCCGGCCGCGATCGCGGTTTCCTCTGGCGGCTGAATTCCTACTGGGCTTTCAACGAGCGGGATGGCGGGGTGTACGTCGAGTGCGAGGCGATTTCGCTCAGCCGCAGCATTCCCTCGGCGCTTGCCTGGCTGCTCGATCCCATGGTCCGCAACCTGCCGAAAGAGTTCCTCGGCGACACGCTCACCGCCACACGCGCCAGGCTTTTGAAAGCGCGGTAAAGGTATTGCCGTTCCATGACAATTCCATGACAGCCGTGGCGGCGGCCGGGCTACAATCATGATCGCGAGACTGTGGGTCTTTATGCGCCAGCTCGGCCATCGCGTGCAACTCGGCGTCTTTCTGGCAGCCGTCTGCGTGCCCTGCATCGCTCTGGTCGCGTTGGGACTCCGCATCATCGCCCAGGACCGCGAGTTGGCCGAAAAGCGGCGGGCGGACGAGCGGCGGCAGGAAGTTTTGCGGGTGCACGACGCGCTGGTGGCACGGTTGGAGCCGATCCGGCGCAGCGAGATCCAGCGCGATCTGGAACCCGGGGAACAGTACCGGCATCCCGAGGTCGTCTTCGTCGCGCGAGTTCAGGATGGCGTGATGGTGTTGCCCTGGGAAGCAGACCGCGCCGCGCGGCGCTGCCGCGCGTTGATTTCCCGGCCGTACTTCGAAGGCCGGATCAGGAAGTGCGAGCAGTCGGACTTTGGCGCGGAGGGCGGCGGGGTTGCCGCCCGCTGCTATGAGGGGGCGCTTGGCGCCGCGCGCAACCCGGTGCAGGCCGCTTACGCGCGCTGGCTTTGGGCGCAGGCCCTGGACAGGGCGGGGGAGAACCAGCGCGCCGCGGAGTTGTTCCGCGCGCTGCTCGACGCTCCGCCGGAGATCACGGACGAGGACGGCGTCCCGCTGGCGCTGTACGCCGCCCGGCGGCTGGCGCCTTCCGCCGCCGACCGGACCCGTGTGATCGAGCGCGCCAGGGCGGTGTGCCTGTCGCGGCTGTGGCTGCCGCCGATCGCGTGGCTTCCTCTAACGGAAATGGCCGCCGCGCTGGACCGCACGGAGAAAGCATTTGCGGGTGAGCTGCGGGAGCAGGCTGAATCCCAGGCTCGCATGTTCGGGCAGGCCGAGCGGCTGAGAGACGACGTCGCGCGCCTTGGCTTATTCGGAGAGGACGGCCGCCCAAAGCCGGTTTGGGCGCCGTACGGCGATGACGGCTGGCTGGTGGGCGCGGCCGAGGGTGCGGTGATCGTGGTCCGGGGGCAGGAACTGCTCCGATCGCTCAACATCGAGCCGGCGGTACGGTTAGCGGATTACCGGGAACCGCAGGGCGAACCGCTGGGCGCGGCCTTTCCGGGGGTGAAGGCCGTTCTGCCGCCGGCAGGAGCCCCCGCGGAGGCCGGGAACGGATTGCAGCGCCGCCTCTATTACACGATGCTGTTTCTCATCGCGGCCGTCACCACCTTCGCGGGCTACCTGCTGTGGCGCGACCTGCAGCGGGAGATGCGCGTGGCGGAACTGCGCGCGCAGTTCGTGGCCAGCATTTCTCATGAACTCAAGACCCCGCTGACAGCCATCCGCATGTTCGCCGAAACACTGCAACTGAGGCGCGCAAAGGATCCCGAAACGGAAGAGGAATACCTGGACACCATCGTCAACGAGTGCGAGCGGCTGTCGCAGCTGGTGGATGGGGTGCTGCTGTTCTCCAAGGCCGAGCAGGGCAAGAAGATTTACCATTTCCGGCCGGTGCAGCCCGCCGCGGCGGTGCGGGAGGCGGTGAGAGCGCTGCGCTACCAGTTGTCCCAGCAGGGTTTCGACTTGCGGATGGAGATCGACGGCGACCTGCCGGTGATAACCGCCGACCGCGACGCCCTCGTGCAGGCCACGCTCAACCTGCTGACCAACGCCATGAAGTACTCCGGCGATTCCCGCGTGATCGAGCTGCGGCTGGGCCGGGAGAACGGCGGCGTGGCGATCCGCGTGACCGATCACGGCCTGGGCATCGCCGCGGAAGACCAGGCGCGGATTTTCGAAAAGTTTTACCGCGTACCGACGCGCGAGAACCAGGCTATCTCCGGCGCCGGGCTGGGGCTGGCGCTGGTGGCGCAAATCGCCAAGGCGCACGGCGGGAAGGCGGAGGTTATCAGCGCTCCCGGCCAGGGCAGCACGTTCACCATCCGCATACCCGCCGAGCCCGCGCGCGAGACTTGAGGAGGTCCCATATGAGCCTTATTCTGGCAATCGAAGACGACCCCGCGATCCTCCGCGGACTCGCGGATAACCTCCGGTTTGAATCCTATGATGTGCTCACGGCGACGGACGGCGAATCCGGCTACCGGCTCGTGCGCGAGAAGAATCCGGACCTGATTATTCTCGACCTCATGCTTCCGAAGCTGAGCGGATACGAGATCTGCCGCAAGCTGAGAGCGGAAGGCGTCTCAACGCCGATTCTGATGCTGACCGCGCGCGGCGAGGAGGCGGACCGCGTTCTCGGCCTTGACCTCGGGGCGGACGATTATGTCTCCAAGCCGTTTTCGATTCGCGAGCTGATGGCCCGCATCCGCGCGCTGCTGCGCCGGGCGGCGCCGCCGAAAGCGCTGCCGGACGAGCTCCGGTTCGATGATGTGGTGGTGAACTTCCTTTCCTACGAGGGGACCAAGGGAGGAAAGCCGCTGGAGATGACGCGCAAAGAGTTCAACATCCTGCGCCTGCTGGCCTCGCGCGCGGGCGAGGTGGTGACGCGCGACGAGCTGCTCAACGAAGTCTGGGGATACGAAAACTACCCGACCACGCGGACGGTGGACAACCACATCGCCGGCCTGAGGGCGAAACTCGAGCGCGACCCGGCACAGCCGGAGCGAATCCGCACCGTCCACGGGGTCGGCTACAAGTTTGTCGGTCCTTGATGGAACCGGGCGGCGGCGCAACAGCGCGAGGTGAGCGCCGCTGAAACGGTTCGGGCCGACTCGCTATACTCGTATCTCTGTGTTTTATTCAATCGAAAAATCTCTCCAGCAATCAGTCTCTGCCCATATCCGAAGCCGCTACGGAATTGAAACACCGGTCGCGGTGGAAACGCCGAAGCAGCCAGAGTTTGGTGAACTGGCGCTTCCTGTGGCGTTCCAGCTTGCGCGGCAACTAAGGAAGCCGCCGAAGGCCATCGCGGCCGAACTGGCGGCGGAGCTTGGCGCGCTGCCGGGAGTGGCGGCGCTTGAAGTGGCGGGCAACGGCTATCTGAACGTGCGGCTGGACCGTGCCGCGTACGCCGCCTCGCTGCTTTCGGGCGCGCCGGAGGAAGCGGCCGGCGACGGGGATGGAAAGATCATCGTCGAGCACACCAATATCAATCCGAACAAGGCCGCGCACATCGGCCATCTGCGCAACGCCGTGCTCGGCGACACGTTCGTCCGGATGCTGAGGGCGCGCGGCCGCCGCGTCGAGGTGCAGAACTATATAGACAACACCGGCGTGCAGGTGGCGGACGTGGTGGTCGGTTTCCATCGCCTGGAGGGGAAAGGGCCGGAGGAAGTGGCGCGGCTGGCGGCGGAAACACCGCGCTTCGACTATCTCTGCTGGGACCTCTACGCGCGGGTTTCGGCCTACTACGCCGAGAACCCGGCCGCGCTGGCATGGCGGCAGGAAACGCTCCACGCCATTGAAGAGGGCGAGGGCGACGCCGCGAAGATCGCGCACATCGTTGCCGACGCCATCGTGCAGGCCCACCTGGCGACCATGTGGCGCCTCGGCATCGCGTACGACGTGCTGCCGCGCGAGAGCGAGATCCTGCACCTGAAATTCTGGGCGACCGCGTTCGAACTGCTGAAGGAACGCAAGGCGATCTATCTGGAAACCGAAGGCAAGAACGCGGGCTGCTGGGTGATGCCGGCCGCTGCTTACTCCGGCGACTCCGAGAGCGAGGAGAGCAAGGTCATCGTGCGCTCGAACGGCACGGTCACCTACGTCGGCAAGGACATCGCCTACCAGCTCTGGAAATTCGGCCTGCTCGGCAAGGATTTTTACTACCGCCCGCTGATGACGTATCCCGGGGGCCATCAGTTGTGGGTCACCACCGACGAGCCGCATGCCGATGCTCCCTGCTTCGGCCGTGGCGCGTGGGTGTACAACGTGATCGACTCGCGGCAATCGTACCTGCAGGACGTTGTCGTGGCGGGGTTGAAGGCGCTCGGTTTTAACGAGCAGGCGGAGCGGTCGATTCACTTCTCGTACGAAATGGTGGCCCTGTCGCCGCGCTGCTGCGCCGAGCTGGGCATCGAACTCTCCGAGGAGGACCGCAAGCGGCCGTACGTGGAGGTTTCGGGGCGCAAGGGTTTGGGCGTGAAGGCCGACGACCTCATCGACAAGCTGATCGAGGAGGCGCTGGCGGAAGTCGCTTCGCGCCATCCGGAGGACGCGCCGGAGAAGCAGCGCGAGATGGCCACGCGGATCGCCATCGGCGCGCTGCGCTACTTCCTGCTGAAGTACACGCGGAACGCGGTCATCGCCTTCGATTTTCAGGAGGCGCTCGCCTTCGAGGGCGAAACAGGCCCCTACGTGCAGTACGCGGCCGTGCGCGCGCGGAACATCTGGCGGAAGCTGGAGGAGCGTGGCGAGGAGCTTCCCGAATTTGAGCGGGAGCTGACGCCGGAGGCGCTGGGGCGGCAGCTACGCTCGGACGCGCTGTGGCAGCTTCTGGTAGCGGCGTCAAAGACCGATTCGGCCATCGAGCGTGCCATTGCGTCCGGCGAACCGGCGCACGTGGCGAAGTACGCATTCCAGCTCGCGCAGATCTTCAGCAACTTCTATCACGAGTTTCCGGTGATCACGGAAGAGAACCGGGAGAAGAAGGTTTTTCTGCTCTGGATGACCGGCTACATCCGCCGCCAGCTCGAACGTACACTTGCCGTGCTTGGCATCGACGTGCCCGAGTATATGTAGGGACCGCCGGACGGCGATCTGTTATCTTGTAGCCATGGTTGGGTTGGTCATCCACTGGCTGCTGAGCGCGCTGGTGCTGCTGCTGGTGGCCCGCCTGGTTCCGGGTTTCAGACTCAGCGGGTTCGGCTCCGCGCTGATCGCGGTCATCATTATCGGACTGCTGAACGCGACGCTGGGCTTGATTCTGAAAATCGTAACCTTCCCGCTCACGATCCTCACACTCGGGCTGTTTCTGCTGGTGGTCAACGCGATCGTGTTGAAGGTGGTGGCGGCCCTTATGCCGGGCTTTTCGATTCAGGGTTTTCTGCCCGCGTTTCTGGCCGCGATCCTGCTTGCGATTCTGCAAGTATTGCTGCGCTGGGTTTTCAACGTCGTTTAGCCGCTCGGGCTTCCTTGATAACCGGCCCGAAAATCTCTTTGTCGAACGGCGGGCAGCCGGTGGGGAACTGGCCCATGGGATGGTCTTTCTGCCGCATCAGAAACGTGCAGTACGTGAGCGTTTTGCAGACGTGCTGCTCGGGCAATTCGCCCTTTTCGAGCGCGTCGCGCGCGAATTCCGGGTAGGCGAGGGCGCCGCGGCCGATCCCCATAAAGCGGATACGGCCTTCCTCGATGTTCTTCGCGCCCGCATTGATCGCATACTTCTGAAGCCAGCTATAGCCGGTGCCGACCATCGGGAGATCCGGGAATGTCTGCTGGAGTTCGCCCGCGATGCGGAAATGCCGGTCCACGCCGAGCAGCGGGTGTTCGGGCTGCTCGTAATTGCCGTCGTCGGGCTTCTCAAAGGGCCGCCCGATGTGCGGGTTGTAGTAGGGGACTCCGAGAGACACGTTGAGCAGCTCGATCCCCCAATCGCGGAACCAGCAGATGGCCTGCTTGACCTCCGAGAGGTCTTCCTTTAGCGGGTTGTTGGGATCCACGCCGAAGCCGTAGGGGTAGGGAACAGGGTATTCGTACGGGACGCCGATGCCGGTTTCGGGATCGCGGTAGTACGGCACGGAATCGAAGCAGCCCAGGCGCATGGCGAGCATCACTTTCGAACCGAGCGCGGCGCGGATTTTGCCGGCCACGTTCCTGACGAAGCGGGTGCGGTTTTCGAGCGACCCGCCGTAGCGCCCTTCGCGGGTTTTCGCGCCGGCCAGCTCGCTGAGCAGATAGCCGTGCGTCACCTTGATATCGACCGCGCGGAAGCCGGCCTGAACGGCGAGCCGCGCGGCTTCGACGTAGTCGTCTTCCAGGCGTTCCAGCTCATCGTCGGAGATTGCCGGATAATCCGGAGGCACGCCGGTCTTTTTGTCCACTGCGGGGTGGTGGTAAGCGATGATGCGGCGCGGGTGGCTGTAGCGTCCGGAATGCGTCAACTGGAGGGGTTCGAGCAGGTCGTCAGCCGTGCCGTAGCGCTCGCGGTGGATCTGGCGGACCATCTCGAGCAGGCGCGCGAAATCGTCCACCGTACGCTTGTGAAGCCAGAGTTGCCGGGTATTGGCGCGCCCTTCGGGGCAGACCGCCGTGGCTTCGAACCAGATCAGCTTGGCGCCGCCGCGGGCGAAGCGCGCGTAGCGGCGGGCGGTCAGCTCGCCGGGGCGGCCGTCCAGTTCGCCGTCGCAGCCCTCCATGGGGTGAATCGCCAGAGAGTTGCCCACCGTGAACCGGCCCACGCGCACCGGGCGCGCCAGAATGCTGCGCACCCGGGCGGGGTCGCTCTCGAACCGTACGTGTGTTGCGCCCAGCGATTCCGCGCTAAGCTGAAGCTCCTCGAGTGTCTTGTACGTGAAGTTCCTCTTCGACAGGTTCCTTCTCCTTCTTGGGGAGCAGAGCGATCGAAATGCCGCTCATGATGCCCACAGCAAATACGATGTACATTGGGGTCGTGTAGCTTCCAAAAAGTTCCTGAAAGAACGCCGTCAGGGCGGGGAAGCCGGTCTGGGCGATGGTGTTGGCGGGCAGAATGATCGCCATTGCCCGCGGCAGCGAGCTTACGCCGAACTGTTCGGCGGCCATCAGCGGGATGAGCATGTAGTCCGCGCCCATGGCGAAGCCGAAGAGAATGGAGAAGAACCAGGGATTGGCCGGCGGCTGTACGGCAAGCAGCAGGGGGATCGTGGCCGCCGACAGGAAATAGCTGACCGTCATCACCCACTTCTTGGGGAATTTATCCGCAAAAGCGCCGATGGCGAGGCGCCCGCCGATGCTGGACAGGAGAATCAGCATCTGAGCGAACTGCCATGTGGAGTTCAGCAGAACCTGGGCTTGCTGGGGGTCGGTGATGCTGGGGTCCATGTTCTCCTTGAACACCAGCTTCATGAGGAAATTCACCGCCCCGATGGAGCCTATGGAGCACATGCTGCCGAACACAATCAGCCAGAAGGAGTAGCGGCGCGTGAGGTAGCGAAAGCTGTGGGGCTTGGCCTTGATCTCTTCGGGTGCGGTATCGGCGCCGTCGGGAAACAGGCCTTTTTCGGCCGGCTTATCCCGGAGCACGAAAATCGCCAGCGGCCAGGCCAGCAACATGAGCGCGCCCATGATCATGAGCGCCCGGTGGAAATCCAGGTTTTCCGTAAGCGGCTTGACGATTCTGGCCCCGAGAGCGCCGGCCACGCCCACGCCGACATAGAGCACGCCCATTGCCTTGCCGCGGTTCTTGCGGAACCAGTTGGAGATGATGATCTGATGCGGTATCGGGCCGGAAAGGAAGTAGCCCGTCGCGTAGATGACCCAGATGCCCCAGTACACCCAAATGTTCCCCCCCATCATCCCGAAGCAGACCAGCGCGATGCCGGTCAGCGCGGTGCCGATGAGGATCAGCTTTCTCGGGCTGACGCGCGGGATGACGAGCGGCCCGACCCAGAGCGTCAAAAGGGAGGCGTAAAGAAAGCCGCGCGTGATGTCCACGTCGCGCCAGCCATACGTATCCCCGAAGTAGTCATAAAAGAACGAGATGGTGTAATAGGGCAGGCCGACCGCAAGCCCGAACGTGCAGAACGCCGCGGCCACCACCCACCAGCCGTAAAACATCCTTTTCATGAAAGTGCGCTCCTGGTTTTTTGCAATGACTCCTACTTATATCACGCACTCGGGCGGGATTCACGCGCGGCCGGTTGCCCGGCACGGCCCTGATCCGCCCGTAAGTGATTTCAGAGTACAACTGGGAGCCAAGCGGGTCGCGGCGCAGAGGGGAGGGTTTGATTTCACCCTCTGGGTGCAAAATTGCTTAGCGGTGAACGATGGC
>JBLNCW010000067.1:0-31319 GCA_050261015.1 Rhodospirillales bacterium
AGCCGCAGATACAGGCACTTAGCCTGTCTAATCGCACGTCAGACCGCCTCGCCAATTGATTCGACATAAATGCAGTTGCGGATTCTGCCTAAAATCGGCGTTTTTCCGCAGCCTGCTAGCATTCGCACCGGCCCAGGTGGGTTCGTCTACGAGTTTTCAGTGGCGAATGCGGCCGGAGCACCGCAGAACATTGCCCGCGTTGTGCTATTAGATTCGAGATTAGGAGAGGTATCGTGGGCAGAGGGGCCATCCGGCTGGCAAACGGAACGCGGTCCTTCACAACTGGCGTGGAACACGGCAAATCCGACGGAATCCGGGATCGCTCCGAATAAAGTACGGATGTTCCGCGCCCACAGCAGATACCGGCCCGGGATTCTGAGAGCCATTGTCCAGGGCCCAATGCTCTTGCCGGCGTTGCCTTCGGATCTGCCGGAGGCCATTGCTACCGACGTGCGCCGGGTGTTTGATCGGTCCTTCAACAGCCGGATGGTTCTGGTCGTAGGACCGAAGTACGCACCTGATACTAATCGGTCCGCGATGGCAGAGGATCTGATCGAGAGCCTGAAGATGCTCGAGGCGATGGGACAGATCCAGACGGGATCGCGCTTTGTTGTGTCCGCCAAGGCGGCCCTCGAGTCCGTTGCCAGCAATCCAGCAGCCGGCCTTGGTACAATGAGTCCGCCTTTCACGCCTCGCGAGCGTGATCTCGAGTTGGCGATACGGTTTACACTTGGCGAGTTGCAGGAGAAAAGACATGCCCGGTATATTGCCTGTAATCTCTGCCCTCTACGTGGGCGTTGGCTTGCTCACCGCGCTTGCGATACCCTGCAACGATCCACAACCACCCTTGCCTTTCCTCAACCAGGATGGATCGAAGCCGCAGGGCCTCGAGGACAAGAATACGTTTCTTGATCCCAAGACCGGCGACATCATAGCCATCTATCGATCCACCAGCGGCGAACCGGGCGCCGCTGGTGGTGAAGTTCGTGTGCGTATTCAGCTCAGCCGTCATACTTGCCCGAGCATCCTAAGCACGATCGCGTACGATGAGCAGTTCCGGACCTTTCAATATTCTTACGTTCTGAGAAACTGCGCCTCCGCCCGGCAGATTGCTTGGAAATGGTATTTCGATCATATGGACGAGTCCAACACGGAAGCCGTGCAGGTACCTCCTGGATGGCGCCATGAATTCCCAGTGCACGCTGTGGGAGGCGTGCCGGTTTCGGAGCAGGCAAAGGCGATAGCGCTGGCATTCCGAGCTATGCGATTCTACTCCGTGAACACAGCCGGGGCGGTTGAGCCCGAGCTGGGCGTGAGTCCTGGAGGGGTGACCGCCGGTTTTGAGGTACGAAGCAGCAAACGGCCCGGTCTGATCTCGGTGCTAGTGCAAGGTGATGCTGCAATTCCCGCGTATCCGGACGAGCCTCCTGAGAACGTGTCCTCCGAAGTCGACGCGGTCCTTCGCTCTCCGTACAACTACCAACCCGCATTTACGTTTGGGCCGAAGTACGAGGCAACCGCAGATCGAGCAACGATTGCCCGCGGACTATTGGCGGATCTTAGTGTGCTGACTGGCGCAGGCCAGGTGGACCCAAAGGGTCGGTTTGCCGCTTACGCCACCGCGCTGCTGCAGCGAAGTCTGAAGGAAGCTGTGCCAGTCGCAGACTTGGCGCGACTCCGACAGGAAGGCAAGGCCGACATGGAACACGAGTTTGCCGCCGCAGTCTCTTGCGCATTGAGCCCCAGTCGGGATTGCGCCCGTTGAGCTTGCAAGACGAAAGGCGACCCCTCGTGGCTTACCCGCCCGGGAGTCGAGGACTCGGTGTCCCAAGATGCGGCATTTGCGGTCGTGATAACCTCCCGTTATCCGAAGGCAGTGGTACACGCCCGCGCTGGATAGAAGACGCTAACGCCTCTTCTCCCAGCCGTACGCCGCCATCATGATGTGGAAGATGTCTGTGTTCACGAGGAAGCCGTGCACGCGCTCGGCTCCCGGCCCCTGCGCCGCCACCAGGACCTGCTCTCCCGTGTGGCCGCCGTCCCTCCGGATCGCTCCGTTTCGCGCAGATTCCTCGCTGTCGTCATCGGGCAGCAGCGGCCGGCCGGGCCTGCCTCCGCGCACGCGCAGGTCGAAGGAGTGGTCCGCCGTGAATAGAATCAAGGTGTCGCGCCCCACCATGCCGGCGGTTTTCCGGATGGCCTCGTCCATCTGGATCACATGTTCGAGTCCTCTGCGGATGCGATCCGTATGCAGGTCCCACTCCACCATCAGGAAGTACCCCTTCGGGTTCTTGCTGAGGATGGCAATGGCCCGCCGGACCGCATCGGAGACATCGAAGTCGGCCGTATCGAAGAGCGCCACAACCCGCCGGTCCTCATCCGATATCTCCGCGAGCGAGTCCCGGACGGAAAAGCCCTTTTCCCGCAGCGCGGCTTCGATGTCCAGACCCAGCTTCGAGGTAGCCTCGATCACCCGTTTGCGGCCCGCGCCTATGATCACGTCCACGCCGTCGCCAAACCGCGGTTTAAGCACCTGGGCAAAGATTTCCCCGGCGTTCGCGCGGTCGCTCGAATGCGCGTAGCAGGCGGCCGGCGTCGCGTCCGTCACCGGCATATTCGTCAGCACGCCCGTCGAAAGCCCGCGCTGCTCCGCGTGCTCCAAAATCGTCTGGAGCGCCTCCCCATCCTGCTTTCCCCGGACGGCGGCCGCGGATTGCGAGATCACGCCGTTGTTGGTCTTCTGCCCGGTGACTATGGCGCTCATCCCGGCGGCCGAGTCCGTCACCCAGGCATCTGCGGCAGACGTGTCGGACAGGCCGATATGCGGCATGCTTTGCAGAAAAAGCTTCTGCGGATGATTGTGCTTGTAAAGGCTGGCCGCGTGGAGCGTAGGAATCCCCCCCGCATCGCCCAGGAAAAGGATCACGTTTTTCGCCCGGCGTTCGGCGGCAAGCCCACTGGAAGCGATCAGAGTCAGGACGAGAAAGTAGCGGAGCATCACGTAGCACCTCTTCTTGTTGGCGGCTTTCGCCGCAATGTCAACAACAGAACAGCATACCTGATCCGGACCGCCGGCCGCGCCGTGCGGGGGTGTATGCTGAGGGATCAGTGCCATGAGCGTAGCGATCGATCAACTCTATGCCGAGCGCTTAAGCCGGTACATTACAGCGATGCGGAACGGGATGCCGGACCGCGTCCCGCTGAGGCCGTTTGCCGCGGAGATCACCGCCCGTTACGCAGACTACACCTGCCAGGAAGTCACGCACGACTACCGGAAGGCGTTCGAAGCGGTGATTCGCTGCTGCAAGGACCTGGATTGGGATGCCGCCGTGCCCAACATGGTCTATGTGTGGACCGGTTTGACGCAAGCCATCGGCCTCCGCTATTACGGCATACCCGGCATCGACGTCGGGCCGGATGTCGGCTTCCAGTACCGCGAGCCATCCGAGGACGACGCGTTCATGAAGCGCGAGGAATACGACGAGCTGATCGAGGATCCCGTCCGCTTCCTGTATCAGACCTGGCTGCCGCGCGTTTCCACCGAAGTGAGCCCCGGCAACTGCCCGGCCTCCTATCGCAACAACCTTTCATTCGTGAAAGGCGGCATGGCGATGCTCAGCTACTTCAATGCGTTCGGCCCGCAGGTGGAACGCATGAGGAGCGAGTGCGGAACCGTCTCGGCCATCTGCGGAATGCTGAAGGCGCCGCTGGACATCATTGCCGACAAGCTGCGCGGCTACATCGGGCTGGCGTTCGACCTCAAGGAGATTCCCGACAAGGTTCTACAAGCGTGCGAGGCCCTGATGCCCCACTTGGGCTACCTCGCGCTTACCGGCGCCGATCCGCAAAAGCAGGCCCCCATTCCCATCTGGATGCACCGCGGCTGCACACCGTTCATTTCCCGGGATGACTTCGACCGCATTTACTGGCCGACGCTGAAGCCGATCGTTGAAGCGCTGTGGGCGCAGGGCAACCAGGTGCTGTTTTATGCCGAAGGCAAGTGGGACGCTCACTTCGACCGCTTCGCGGAACTGCCCGCAGGAAGCATCATTTATCACATCGACCGCAGCGACCCGCAAGAGGCCTTCCGCGCCCTGGGCAAGAAATTCTGCCTGAGCGGCGGCCTGCCGAACACACTACTGGCGTTCGGCACGCCTGAGGAGGTGAAGGCGGAGTGCAGGAAGCTGATTGAGACCATCGGCGCCGAGGGCGGCTACATCATGGACGCCAGCGCCATCATACAGAGCGACGCCAAGGTCGAGAACGTGCGCGCCATGACCGAGGCGACGCGCGAGTACGGCGTGTACCGCTCGCCGTCATCGCCCTCGGCCAAGCTGCCGCCGCAGCCGTCCGCAGGAGGCTCGCCGGGGCTGCCGGCCTGGGTCACAGCGCCGAGAATTCCGCCCGGAGTGTGCCTGCCGTTCGACGAAAAGCTGAAGGAACTTCCCCCGATTTCGGGCGATGCCGGCCTTGTTCGCCGGATCTGGGATGAGAACGAAGCGCTCGCGTACCTCTATATCTGGCACGTGCTGCTGAGTTTTTGACAGATGGCCCAGTTCCGGAATGCCGGCCGGTTCGATAAGCAGGAGCGCCTGAGAAAACGCTCCTTTGAAAACTTTGGAAACTAAGCGTTAGTATCGCGAACGTTCACGCCGGGCGCCGCCGCGGCCACCGCCGCCTCCCCGCGGTCCCCTCCCCCCGCCGGCATTCAACGGCCGGGCTTCGTTCACAACCAGCGCGCGCCCCATAAAATCCTTCCCGTTGCAGGAAGAAACGGCCCGCGCCGCATCCTGCTCGTTTCCGATTTCCACGAATCCGAACCCGCGCGCCTCGCCGGAAAACCGGTCGCGCATTACGTTAACACTATCCACGGAGATTCCGGCCTGGCTGAACCAGTTCTCCAAATCCGATTCGGTTGCCTGATATGGGAGGTTTCCCACATACAGCTTCATTGATTACACTCCTTTAACCCTTTCCGGGCATCTGTGAAAGCTGAAGAGACAGGTTCACGGCCGCGAGTACGCTTAAACCGCAGGACGCTCGAAACAAAATCTGACGCTACAGCCAATCGGTTCCATTGTCTCATAAAATAGTACCCCAACTCGGTACCATCCCCCATGTGCGATAGCACGTAACCCGCCACAGAGGGGGCGCCTGACACCTCCCGCCATGATAGAATTCTGCCTGCATGAAAGAACAGTCATTTTCGAGGCGGCAGGTGCTTGCAACTCTGGCGGGGGCCGCAGCCGCCGCGGCAGCCCCGAAGAGGCGCACTCAGGTGGAGATCCGGGGTGAATCGTTCTTCATCAACGGCGAGATCACCTATAAGGGCAGGACCTGGCAGGGACACCGTATCGAGGGATTACTGCTCAACTCCCGCATGGTGCAGGGCATTTTTGATGATTTGAACCCGGAGACGCGCAGCCGCTGGAGGTATCCGGACACGGGCCGCTGGGATCCCGAGCGCAACACGCGCGAGTTCGTGGCGGCCATGCCCGAGTGGCGCAAACATGGGCTGCTGGCCTTCACCATCAACCTTCAGGGCGGCAATCCCGAGCGGTACACAAAGTCACAGCCCTGGCACAACTCCGCCATCACGGAAACCGGCGACTTGCGCCCGGAGTACATGAGGCGGCTGGAAAGCATTCTGGACCGCGCCGACGAACTCGGAATGGCGGTGATCCTGGGCATCTTCTATTTCGGCCAGGACCAGCGCGTGAAGGACGAGAAAAGCCTCCTTCGGGCAGTGGACAAAACGCTGGACTGGATCTTCGAGCGCGACTACCGCAACGTCCTCATCGAGGTGAACAACGAGTGCGACGTAAAGGCGTACGATCACGAGATCCTCATGCCCGACCGCGTCCACGAGCTGATCGAGCACGTTAAGCAGCGGACCCGCGCGGGGCGCAGGCTGCTCGTGAGCACCAGTTACGGGGGAGGCGCGGTTCCCAGGGAGAACGTCGTGCGCGCCGCCGACTTCCTTCTGATGCACGGCAACGGCGTGAAGGACCCCGAGCGCATTTCCCAAATGGTGCGGCAGGCGCGTGCGGTGCCCGGATACCGCCCCATGCCCATCCTCTTCAACGAAGACGACCACTTCGATTTCGACAAGCCGCTGAACAACATGACGGCGGCCATCCGCGAGTATTGCTCCTGGGGCTATTTCGATCCCGGGTTGAACGACTACGTGGACGGCTACCAGTCCCCGCCGGTCAACTGGGGCCTGAACGCGGAGCGCAAACGGGCCTTCTTTGCCAAGGTGAAGGAAATCACCCAAGGGTGACAGGCGTACCCGCCGTTGTAACCTAGGGCTTAAGGGGGAATATTGCGGAAACGCTCAATTCTAGCCATATTTGCGCATCCGGACGATGAGATGAGCGTCAGCGCGCTGCTCGCGAAGTACGCGGCCGAAGGCCACGACGTGTACCTCGCCTGCATCACCTCGGGGCAGAAAGGCGTCAGGGCGCACTTCGGCATGCCTGCCGGCGATGAGCTCGGTAAGGTGCGGGAGGAGGAACTGCGCTGCGCCGCCCGCCAGTTGGGAATTCATGAGCCGTTTCTTCTCGGCTACCAGGACCAGGGTATTTCATCCCCTCGCATTCTGGACGAAATCGCGGGGCGCGTGCGCGAATTGTTCGAGCAGACCCGGGCGGACATCGTGATCACCTGGGGGCCGGACGGAATTACCGGCCATGTCGATCACTGCGCGACCGCCTCGATCGTGACGCTCGCATTCCAGCAGCAGGGTCTGCTCAAACACCAGCCGAGCAAGCTTTATTACCTGGCGCTGCCAGAATCGCGGATTGTCACCGTCCCCGAAACACTGCGCCGGGAACGCCCGCTCTATACGGTCAGCGACCGCTTTATCACCACCGAAGTCGATTGCCGCGAGTATCTCGAAGCCGGTTTGAGGGCGATCGAGTGCCACCGCTCGCAGTTCTCGCCCGAGCGCATGCAGCAGTTCAAGGAAATGAACTCCCGGGTATTCCGCGACCGCGTTTCGCTGAGGCTGGCCCTGTCAACCGTGCCGGCCCCCAACGGCCGCGAAAATTCAATACTTGACGGTCTGGAATAACGCGCTGGCTAGGCTTTCGGATCCGCGCTGACGCGATCGAGGTTCGCCTCGAAATAGTCCCGGAGTTTGCTCGAAATGCGCCGGCTGTTCTTATCCATGGCCTCCCAGTCGGGCAGATAGAGACCGGGCTCGATTTCGACAGCCAGCCACTCCATCGGCATCGTCACCCCGGCATCGCGCAGTGCGTAATAAAGAAACACCAGCCCGCCGCCGCAGTGGCTTCGCCCAAAAAGATCGCATTTGAGGCAGGCGCGGTTCGGCGCGGATCCGTCGATGACCCGTAACAGGCTGACCTCGTCCCGCGTCTCATAACGCAGTGGCAAAGGATCGGCCGCATCATGAGGAGACTCGCCGCGGGGAGTTGGGGGACGGTTCAGCACGACATCCCAACACTCTGAGTCGCTTACGGGCAAAACGCGCTCCCGGATGCGCCGGTCGAATTCAAGCAACGCGTCCGTGACGCGTTCGCGCCGCACGAAGTCGGAGGTGAGGTCTTCGCCCATATCCGGCAGGGGTAGCTTAACATAGTAGCTTGTCTCGTATTCAGACCCGGATGAACAAGGCATCTTCCAACTGGGGCCGGATTTACCTGGGCGTCGGCCTGACGACGCTGGCCACCCTGGTGCTCGAACTCGCGCTAACGCGGATATTTTCGGTCGTTTTTTATTATCATTTCGCATTCCTCGCGATTTCGATTGCCCTGTTCGGCCTCGGCGCGGGTGGGGTGTTTTCCTACGTTGTCGCGGGCCGGCGCGGGAACCTTTTTGCCAAGCTCGGAGCGCTGGCCGTTGTGAACGCGGCCCTGGTGCTGATCGGGCTGGTTTTCGTCCTGACGCGCCAGGGCGAGCCGGACTCCTGGACGCTGGCCCTTGTTTATTTCACGAGCGCGCTGCCGTTTTTCACCGCCGGCACGATCCTCTCGCTGGTCATCGCGGACACCATCGAGCGCGTGAATCGGGTCTATTTCGCCGATCTGCTGGGCGCCGCCGCCGGCTGCCTGGCGTTGATCCCGCTGCTCGATCTCCTGGGAGGGCCGAACACCGTGATCGCCGCCGGCCTGCTGTTCTCGGTCTCCGGCATCGTTTGGTTCAGCCTGGCGGGCGCGGCGAAGCGGCGCAATGCGGCGACAGGCGTGGCAGCGGCCGTTCTTGTGCTGCTGGCCTTCAATGCCTGGCGGCCGGTAATCGACGTGAAGTACGCCAAAGGCAAAGTTCTGCGAGGCGAACACTTCGTTAAGTGGAACAGCTTCTCCCGGATTGGCGTCACCGGCAATCGCGGATCCGCCATGGTGTTCATCGATGCCGACGCCTCCACCGGCATTCCGGCGTTCGACCTGGACAACTTAACGGAAAAGGAGCGCCGGGACCTTCTCTACCAGGGACCGGGCTTGCCCTATGCCTTCCTTCCGGGCGCCAAGACCCTGATCATCGGTTCGGGCGGCGGCTGGGACGTGGCGCGCGCGCTGGCATCGGGCAGCCGCGATGTGACCGGAGTGGAAATCAATCCGATTATCGCCACCACCGTCATGCGCGAGCGGTTTCCGGATTACAGTCTGAACCTCTACAACCGGCCCGAGGTGCGCATCGTTGTGGAGGACGGCCGCAGTTTTGTGCGGCGCACGCGGGAAAAATACCAGGTGATCCAGGCGACGCTGGTGGACACGTGGGCCTCCACGGCCGCCGGCGCTTTCGCGCTTTCGGAAAACAACTTGTACACCGTCGAGGCATTTCAGGACTACCTGAACTGCCTCACCGATGACGGCGTGCTCGTCTTCACCCGCTGGGGCGTGAAGCCTCCGCGGGAATCGCTGCGGCTGATCACGCTGGCGATCGAAGCGCTGGCGCGGCTAGGCGAAACCGAAGCCTGGCGCCACATCATGGTCGTGCGCGAGGGCACGGAGGAAGACCTGGAGAGATGGGGCGCACAGGATACCGTGCTGATCGCGCGCCGGCCCCTTTCGCCGGAGAAGATCGCAAGCTTCCGTTCCGTGATCGCGAACGGTAACTTCCGCGTGGTCTACCTTCCCGACGAACACCTCCCCAATCCGTTCACCGAGCTTCTGCGCACCAAAGACCGCAAGGCCTTCGAGCGCGACTACGAATTCGACATCTCCGCCGTCAGCGACAACCGGCCGTTTTTCTTCTATACGGTTCAGCCGCGCGACATCTGGGAGTTCCTGCGGCACGCTTCCCGCCTGAGCGCGGACTACAAGATCAACCGCGCCGTGCCGCTGCTGTTCGGACTGCTGCTGGTGAGCGTTTTCGCGACGGCCGTCATGCTCGCGCTGCCGCGCTTCCTGCTCGGCAACCGCCTGCCGCGCGAAACGGGGGTGCTGAAATTCCTCTGGTACTTCATCGCCATTGGCGCCGGCTACATCGTGATCCAGGTGGCACTCGTGCAGAGGTTCGTGCTCTTCCTCGGCCACCCGACTTACGCGCTCACCGTAATCATCTTTTCGATGCTGGTTTCGAGTGGGCTCGGCAGCTACTTCAGCCAGCGGATCGTCGCCGAGCGCGACACGCGCCTGGAAATGGTGCTCGCGGCGGTGGCGGCGGTGGTTGCAATGCTTGCGCTGGCGGTATCGTCGGTACTTGGGGAGGGCGTCGGCCTGCCCCTGCCCGTGAAATTCATCATCAGCACGATGTTAATCGCGCCTGCCGGCTTCCTTATGGGGATTCCGTTTCCTGTGGGCCTGCGCCGGCTTGAAATGCGGCACAAAGCCTCAGTGCGCTGGGCGTGGTCTTTGAACGCCGCCGCCAGCGTGCTCGGTTCGGTGGCTGCCATTGTGCTTGCGATCTATTTCGGCCTGCGCGAGACAATGCTGATCGGCGGCGCGATGTATCTTGGCGCGCTGGCTTCCATCCATGCGACACGCTGGCCGGCGCCGAAAGGCGCAATCGAGGTCCGCGCCGCAGCGCCGGTGAGCTGAAACGGCGGGCCGCTCGCCGCGTCCCGGCTATCGCTGCCACAAAATAAACGGCGCTTCAAGGGGCACTTTGGCGCCGGGCTTGAACGGGACGACGCGCGGGGTGTAGTCGCAGGCGGGACGATTCGCCGGAAGACGCGCCGAGTAGAGGAAGCCATTGGCAGCTCCGACCAGCGGCTGTCCCTGCTTCATCGGCTCGCGGACTGGTGGCATCCCCTCGGCATAAAGCTCCACGCGAACCGCGGACGGGTCCAGCTCGCCCAAATAGACCTGCGCTTCGAAACAGTGCTCGCCGTTGGTTGTTTCAACCCTCACAGCGCCAAAACGCACCCTCCCCCAGTGAATCTCCAGCGCCTTTCGCCATTCCTCAATTTCGGCGGCCAGAGCGCCGCCTCTGGCGCTCCGCTCACGGTAGGCGTCCGCCGCCGGCAGATAATGCCCCTCGGTGTACTCGCGCACGGCGCGGTTCGCCGAAAAGAACGGAGTAAGCCGGGCCATGCTTTCGCGAACCTTAGCGACCCACGCTTCCGGAATGCCCCGGGCGTTGCGCGCGTAGAACTGGGGTATGATTTCGCGCTCAAGCAGATCATAGAGCTGGCCGGCCTCAACCGCGTCCCAAGCGGGGTCGTCGCCGTGTTCTTTGCCGTCGCCGATCGCCCATCCCACTTCCGGCGAATAGGCCTCCGCCCACCAGCCGTCGAGTTCCGAGACGTTCAGGCCGCCATTAACCAGCACTTTCATCCCGCTGGTGCCGCAGGCCTCGAACGGCCGCCGCGGAGTATTGATCCAAATATCGACGCCCTGCACGAGGTGTTCCGTCAGCTCCATGTCATAATCGGCCAGGAACACGGCGCTGCACCGGACCTCTTGCCGCCTGACGAATTTGTACCACTCACGGATCAAGGCCTGCCCGCCTTCATCCTGCGGGTGCGCCTTGCCCGCCAGGATCAATTGCGCGGGACGGTCGCGATTGGTGAGGATGCGGACGAGCCGGTCGGGGTCGGTCAAAAGAAGGTTTGGGCGCTTGTACGTCGCGAAGCGCCGCGCGAAACCGATGGTCAATACGTCGAAATCGAGCACGCGCGCGGCTTCCTCGATTTCCTCCGTGGATGCGCCTTGGCCCGCATGCTGGCGGGCCAGCCGCTTCCTCACGTATTCGATGAGGCTTCTGCGAGACTTGGTCCGAAGCTCCCAGAGCCGCTCGTCGTCCACCCGCCGCACGCAATCCGCCAGGCCGACGGTTTCGCCCAGCCAGCGCCCTTTTCCACAGGACTCGGTCCAGATCTGGTCGGCTTCCTCGGAGTCCCAGGTCGGCACATGTACGCCGTTAGTGACATGGCCCACGGGAACTTCCTTTTCCGGCCACCTGGGGAAGAGACTCTGAAAAATTCGCCGGCTGACGACTCCGTGCAGGCGGCTGACGGCGTTGAGGTCGCCGCTGCCGCGGATAGCGAGATAGGCCATATTGAAGGGCTCCGAACGATCGCTTGGGTCTCTGCGGCCCAGCGCCAGGAAACGCTCGAAGGGAATGCCCAGTCTGTGCTCGGCGTACCGCTTCAGAAAACGCTCCATCAGGCCCGGATCGAATCGGTCGAAACCCGCATCCACGGGCGTGTGGGTGGTGAAAAGATTGCCGGCACGCGTGATCGTCAAAGCCGTATCGAAGGGTACTTTCATTTCGACCATGCACGAGCGGGCGCGCTCGAGCACTGCAAAGGCGGCGTGTCCCTCGTTCAGGTGACACACTTCCGGCTTCAGGCCGAGGGCGAGCAGCAGGCGCCACCCCCCGATGCCTAGCGCGAGTTCCTGCTTCAGCCGCAGGTCCGGCCCGCCGCCGTAGAGTTCACTGGTGATTCCGCGGTAGGCAGGGGGGTTGGCCGGATCGTTGGAATCGAGCAGGTAGAGCTTTGTTCTCCCCACCCTGACCTCCCAGGTGCGGAGCCAGAGTTTCAGGCCAGGCAGGTTGACCGACAGCCGAAGCCACTCTCCCGTGTTGGATTCGCGCAGTGGCGTGATCGGCAACTGGCCCGGGTCATTAAACGGGTAGAGTTCGAGCTGGTTCCCATGGGCGTCCACCTCCTGGCGGAAGTAGCCCTGCTGGTACAGAAGGCCGACCCCGATAACGGGTATCCCCAGATCGCTGGCCGCCTTGAGCTGGTCGCCCGCCACATTGCCCAGCCCGCCCGAGTAGATTTGCAGCGCCTCGGTCAGCATGTACTCCATCGAGAAGTACGCGACCAGTGTGAGGCGGGAGTCCGGATACGCTTTTTGAAACCAGGCGGGAGACTCTTCAGCCGCGCGCTTCTCCCGCAGTATCTGCTCGACCCTGCGGCGAAACGCCGGATCAGCGGAAACCTCCAACAATTTTTTCCGCGAGACCGTTTGGAGCACCACCCAGGGATTTGCCGTGAGTTCCCACAATTCGGGGTCGAGGCGGCCCCACAACTCGTCCGAGGCGTGGTTCCAGGACCAGCGCAGGTCCAGCGCCAGTTCCGCCAGGTCTTCATTGCCATCGACAGGCCGGGGAAAGCTGGGGGAAATCGGGTCGCTCATACAGTGGTCCTGCGGGGCAGCCTGGGCGCGGCCTGCCCGTGCATTGTCTGAATCAGAGGGATTGCCGGCACGGGTGCGGTCCGCAGCAGGCCAAAACGTAATCTGGAGTAACCCCGACAGGCTCGCCCCGTAGCCCGTCACTCCTAATATCATGCTAGCCGTTTCTTAAACCGCGCTGTGTTCTTTTGTGGGCACTGCCGTGCATGTGGGTCCTGTGGTGGGACGGCCGATAATGTTTGTCTGGATCGATGACTGACCGTTTTGCGAAAAATGCTTCGTACCACGCCCAGGTACACCGCCCGTGCCCCCGCTGCGGCTCCACGCGCATACACCGCTCCCGGCACCGCACCTTTTGGGAGCGCCTCCTGCCGATTATCGGGGCCTGGGTACGCCGCTGCCACGAATGCGATCTTCGCTTTGTTCGAGTACTGGGGATGACGGTGCTGATGGAGGAGACGGGCGCTCCCCGCAAATAAGGGGGGAGATAAGAGCGCCACAAACGAGGGGAATCATCCGTGCCGACGGGGACCGGCCGAGTTCCGGTCCCCGTCCTCGGCTGCGATCTACCTTTCGAACGCGAGGAGAACAGTAACAGAATACCACCCCGCGAACGGAGTGAATCCTCAAGAAATAACTTTAATGTCACGATGGCGCGGCGTCCGGGGGCAACCTGTCCTGTTTCAATAAGTTCCTTTAAAGATATTCAGCCCGCATTTGCGGGCGGTTCCTGAGCGGGCTTGACACTTTCTCAATTTAGAAGTACTCTAAAATTTGAATCAGTCGAATCCGTTCCGGCTGCGCGGCCTGCGGTCCACGCCGCAGCGCTACGCCGTTTACCGTTACCTTGCCGAGCAAGGGCACGCCACCGCCGAGGAGATCTATCGCGGCATCAACCAGCACGATCCGCGCTCCTCGCGGGCTACGGTCTACAACGCCGTCCATGCCCTGGTGCGCGCCGGTCTCGTGCGGGAAATCCACGTGGACGGCGGTCCGGCGCGTTTTGACGCCAACCTGGAATGGCACAGCCATTTCCTGTGTGACCGCTGCGGCGCCATTGAAGACGTCGAATGGATCGCCCGGCCGCCGTTGCCGCGGCGTTCGGTTCTCGAAGGCCGGCGCGTGCGGCAATGCGAGGTTCTGATGCGGGGGCTGTGCGCCTCATGCGCCCGGAATACGGAGGAATGGAATGGCTGAAGTTGACATTGGATGCGGAAACGGGGGGCATTTTCCCGCTTCCTGAACCACCCTTTCCGCATCCAAATATCGGAGTTAGAAAAAACCGAAAGGAACATACCTCAAGAGGAGTAATTGGATGCTTGGAGTTGGTAATCGTTTCCCCGAGTTTTCCGTAACTGCGACCGTCAGCACCGAAAAGGGCAAGACGTTTGCGACCATCACCGACAAAGACTACCCCGGCAAGTGGAAGCTCTACTTTTTCTGGCCGAAGGATTTCACCTTCGTCTGTCCGACTGAGATCGCCGGCTTTGGCCGTCTGAACAGTGAGTTCGCCGACCGCGACTGCCAGATTCTCGGCGCCAGCGTCGACTCGGAATTCGTCCACCTCGCCTGGCGGCAGCATCACGAGGACCTGAAGGACCTGCCCTTCCCCATGCTGGCGGATGTCAAGCGCGAGCTGAGCTCGGCACTGGGCATTCTCGACCCTAACGCCGGTGTCGCGCAGCGCGCCACCTTCCTGGTTGACCCCGAGGGGATCATCCGCTTCGTCTACGTGACCGATCTCTCGGTGGGCCGCAGCCCCGAAGAGGTGCTCCGCGTCCTCGACGCTCTGCAGACCGACGAGCTCTGCCCCTGCAACTGGAAGAAGGGCGAAGCCGTCCTCACCGCCGCGGTGTAATCATGAATCTCGAGACGCTGCTGGCCGAATTGCCCGACTACGCGAAGGACTTGCGCCTGAACCTGTCCAGCGTTCTGCGCCAGACCGAGTTGACCGAACAGCAGGCCTGGGGGACCGCCGTCGCCACGGCGGCGGCCTCCAGGAATGCGGAGTTGAGCGCTGCCATCCTCGAAGAAGCCGCGGCGCACCTCTCGCCGGAAGCGCTGCGCGCCGCCAAGGCCGCCGCCGCCATCATGGGGATGAACAACATCTACTACCGCTTCCTGCACGTGGTAGACAACGAAAAGTACCGCACGATTCCCGCCCGCCTGCGCATGCAGGTCATCCGCAGCCACGGCGGCGACCCGGTGGACTTCGAGCTGTGGTGCCTGGCGGTCTCGGCAATTAACAACTGCCAGGCCTGCCTGGGCTCGCACGAGCGCGTGCTGCGGGAAAAAGGCGTGAGCGAGGAAACCATCCTGGCAAGCGTGCGCATTGCCGCAGTGATCCACGGCCTGGCCGCCGCACTCGATCTCGAGCGCGTCCCCAACCCCGCGATCGCCGTCTGACACACCTTCCCGTAAAGCCGCCGGCCTGAGCTCGCATGGGAAGCCCGCCATGAGTTGGGGGGAACCGCGGCGCATCGGCAGGTGGGGCGCCTACCCCCAAACACGCTTGTTCGGCCGGTGCTTTTCCGCCACGTGGTCGAGCGGCTGCGCTGCGTTTCATCGAATCACTGGATCGCTCACACAAGCTTTTTCGAGCCATCGCCGGGCCGGATTCGCTAATATCCGGCTCCTTGACATCTGGGCGGCAAGGTGTCATTTACAAAATTGAGATTGCGCAGAGTAAAATTTTCCGTGTAGAATCTACCTAGTCATAACATTTCGGACCTTAATATTTGGGATTCTGCAGTAATTGAAATTGGCCCCTGAAGTGCGGGGCGATCGAAGTCGGGCGGCAAGGGAGAGTCCGAGATCCAAAACGGGTGTAAGACCGGAATGAGGAGCCAACAGCCATGAGCCCATCCTCTGGAATGCAAAGGAAACGAGCGCTGGAAGTGTCCGCCGGCCGGTGCCCGGCTGACCCCTCGGAAGTGGCGGATCTTTATGTGCTCGGCCGGCTCACGGAAGCGCAGGCCGAGGCTTTCGAAGAGCATTTTCTCCAATGCCCTGAATGTGCTGAGAAGGCGGAATTGGCCTACGAGTTCGCGGCGGCTCTGAAAAAGTACCAGGGGTAATGCTGGTATTAGGGCTCTTTCACCTTCTTTACACCCCTCCCAATGGAGTACAAATTTTTTTAATCCGGCACGCGTGAGGGCCACCCGGAGCCGCGTGACTACCAAATACCCGCAGAAGTGGTGATAACAGGCTACTGGGAATAGAACCACAGCAATTCCCCGTAGTACGAATGACGTACATCCAGCGCGGTGAAAAGGTTACAATCCCAGGTCAATATACGACAATATCTCTGTGCGCATTCGTTAACTGGAGTGGAGGGCAGATGACTGACGAGCCGATGCGTTTCGCGGAAAAGCCTTTTAAAAGGGCCGTCAGCCGGGAGCTTTTAGAGCGCGTGGGCGCCGCCGACGAAGGCGCTATCAGCGAACTTTCCCTGCTGTTGTCCCCAGGGCTGCGACTGCTGATTCGAAGGCGCATAGGCCCGGAAGGGGTGGATGAGCGCGTGCGCGAGACGCTTCAAGACGTGATCGAGGGGATCCGGCGAAACGGTCTCCGAAATCCGGACTCATTGCCGGCTTTTGTGCGGGAGACTTTGCAGGTCCGGATCGCCCGCCACGTCGAACCGGCTTCCCCTTCAATCCGCCAAGACAGCCAGGGTTCGGTCCGGGCGATGCGGGAAGTACTGGAGTCGCTGCCGGCGGTTGAGCGCGAGGCGCTGACGCGCTTTTACGTTTTGGAGCAGCCGGTCGAGCAAGTCATCGAGGAAATGGGATTTAGCGCAGAGGATCTGCGCGCCATCAAAACCCGCGCCAAAAAGCTCTTTCTCCAAAAAAAGCAGGAAGTCGAGGCCGTGCCCGAGGCGTAAAACTTTATTCGTTCACATGGACCATTTTGGCCGGCGGGAAGCCGTTGAACCACGTGGATGAAGCGGTGCTGTACGCCCCGATGTTCTCCGAATAGACCAGGTCCTCGATTTCCAGATCCGGCAACTCCTCGGCTTGTGAAATCGTGTCGAGCCCGTCGCACGTCTGCCCGAATACCGCGCAAATTTCGGTGCGGCCCTTCTTCATCGCCTTGATGTGGTACTGGCAATGGTCGAAGACGATTCCTGAAAAGGTGTGATAAACGCTGTCGTCAATGTAGTAGCAGGTCTTGCCGTCGCGGACGGCTTTTCCGATAATGCGCGCGACGGCGGTGGCGGCGTTGGCGACGAGAAAGCGCCCCGGCTCTGCCAGAATTTCGATTTCCTTCGGGAAAAGCCGGGCGATTTCGGCGTTTAAAATTTTCGCCAGCGCGCTGAAAGGCTTCACGCGGCTGTTGTAACGCGCGGGAAAGCCGCCTCCGATATCCAGGATTTTGATCTCGTAACCCCGCGAGCGGGCCTCCTGCATGACGGCGGCCGACATGTTCAGCGCCTGGACGAAGTTTTCGAAATTCGTACACTGGCTGCCGACGTGGAAGCTCAGGCCCTCCACCACCAGGCCGATGCGGAAGGCCTCCTCCACCAGGTCGACGGCATCGCCGGGATCGCAGCCAAACTTCGACGACAGCTCCACCATCGAACCGGTATTCGGCACCCGCAGCCTGATCACTACGCCGGCATTCGGCGCGTACCGCTTGATCTTGCGGAGCTCCTCAAAATTATCGCAGGTAACCAGCGGCTTGTATTCGTTCAGCGCCTGGAGAGTTTCTTTCGGCTTGATCGGGTTGGCATAGACGATCTTGTCCCAGATGAAGTCCTGCCGCTGCCGGGGAGGCAAATGCTCGATATTCCGGTAAACCAGCATGAACTCCGGGAGGGAAGCCACATCGAAACTCGCGCCGCAGCGGTACAGCGTGCGGACGATTTCGGGCGCCGGGTTTGCCTTTACCGCGTAATAGGCCTGAACCGCCGGCAACTGCTTGCGGAATGCCGCATAGTTGCGCCGGATGATTTTGTGGTCGACGACGACGACCGGCGTGCCGTGCTGCCTGGCAATCGCCTGAAGCTGTCTGGCATTCATCGAATTCAGCCGAGATCCGGCTCGGAGCCGTCGAGCATTTTCACCTTGTTGTGGCGGAAATACTCCCTGGCCAGCGCTTTCATCATGGTCTCGCGCTGATCGTACAGGCGCCTCAGCTTGCGGGGCTTGTGCTTCGCCAGCGCGTAGTGGGTGAAAATCGGCATGGCGATGGTTGTGTCGGTGTAGCAGACCACCGCGTCGGGCAGGCTGTCCGGATCGACCTTACCCCAGCTTACGGCCTCGCTTGGCGTGGCGCCGCTCAGGCCGCCGGTGTCCGGGCGCGCGTCGGTCACCTGGAAGAAATAATCCTGGCCGAATTCCTTGATGCGGAGGACTTCCTGGATCTGCGGCTCGGTCTGCAGCATGAAGTTTTTCGGGCTGCCGCCGCCCCACAGCACCACGGCGCTCTTGCCGCCGGAGCGCTTGGCCGCGAGCACGAAAGCGGTAGTCTCGTTAACGTCGATGGAAGGGTTGATGCGCAGCTTGCTGCCGCGCAACTCCACGCCGGCCACATTCATTCCGATGGTGGAATCGCCGGGCGAGGACGTGTAGCAGGGGACTCCGGCGCGGTACGCGGCGGCGAGAACGGAAACGTCCTTGAGCCCGGCCTGGCGTTCCCATTGGGCGGCATACTTGCCGAGCAGGTAGTGCAATTCGGCCGTGCCCATTTCTTTTTGGAACTCGGGCTGCACGAGGATTTCGCGCAGGATCTCGTCGGTCGCCATCAGACAATCGCTGTAGCCGATCAGAACGTCATAAATGCGGACGATATCGTTCTTCCGCAGCTCGGTATCATCCATTCGGAAACTGCCCACCCGCACGGGGTAGTTCAGCGCGAAGTGGAGATCGTGATAGAGGTTCGCGCCCGTCGACACGATCCAATCCACGAAGCCCGCCTTGATCAGCGGAACGACACAGGAGCAGCCCAGACCGGCCGGCGTCAGGGCGCCCGACAGCGTCATGCCGATCGTCACGTCCGGCTCGAGCATTTTGTCGACGAACAACCGGCAGCCTTCCCTGAGCCGCGCCGAGTTGTAGGCGAGAAATGTGTCGTCAACGAGATCTGTAAGCTTTTCCTTGCCGCGAAGGTTTTTGGGCAGAATTCTCCTGCCGGAAAGGTACTTATCCCGATCCGGGCACTTTTTCTTCTTCAACCAATCCGGCAGATCCGAGAGGTCTTCACGGTAGCGGCGATTTTTCGTTTCTTTCCTGGCCATGTCTGGATTTACTCAGCAGGTTCGCACACGCGTAGCGCGGGCGAACAGATGTGATCATCTGATTCTAACCCACCCGAGGCGAAAGATCATCTTTGGAAACGGCGCTATCGCACCACAACCTTGGCCACCGACTCGTTTTCGTACTCGTCGGCCACACGCACGGCGACGGTTTGCTCGCGCCCCGCGGGCACAGGCACCATCACCTCGTAGTCTTCCTGGCGCGAATCGGAAAGCCTGGTGACGGGGTCCACCGCGGTCCATTCCCCGCCGTTCACCGAAATTTCTGCCCGCTGAATCAGGCTGAGCGCATCCGTCGCCCGGAACACGACCCTGAGATTTCCATTTACTGTGGAAGCGGTCAGGCCGGTGATAGCCGGCGGCGTGTTGTCGATCAGGAAGACCTCGCTGACCAGCTCAGCCGAGAGCGCCTGCCCGTGGGGGTTCGATGGAGTGTCCGAGGCGGTGACGCGCAGGCGGTACTCGCCATCCGGGAACGCCGTGGAATCCCAACTGATGCGGCTCTCTGTGAGCTTGTCCTGGAGAGGCTTCCACTCGGTTTCACCCTCGCCGCGGATTTCCACGGTGAAGATGAGGTCGTCGCCGTTCTCGTCCGAGGCCGCCCAGCGCGCGCCGATGTAACCCTTAGCGTAGTTCATCGACACCGGCGACGAGCCCGGGCTGACTGACGGCGCGGATTGGCGGGAAGGACGCCCGATCGGCGGCAGGGTGATGTTCCGCGGACTCGGGTTCGACACCGATGCCTGCGCCGGGAAGCGGTAATTTGCCGGAGTAATCTCCACCTCCCGCAGAACCGGAGGCACGTTGCGGCCCATGTAAGCGAGATCGACGGATTCCACGACCGGAGAGGCGCCCGCCGGGGACGCCGTCAGGCGCGCGCGCCACTGGATGAAACGCGCCGGCGGAGACGTTACCTCGGCGCCCTCGGGCGAGGTGATGGGAGCCGACCACGGACTCCAGTCCTGCTCCGGGCGGTCCATATTGCCGCTGCGGGTTTCGATCTCAACGCGCCCTTGATTCGCCTGGCCGCGGAAAGAGATCCTCCCCCAGAGCGAGAACAGCCTGGCGTCGAAAACGTCGCTTTCGAGCGTCCCTTCTTTTTCCAGGCCGGGGCCGATCTGGTAGACCTTGCCCACGTTGCCGGTAGCCGCGTAGAGCCTGGCGCCGCGGCCCGCAAGGATACAAGTGACCTGGGTGGGCGGCACCTTTAACAGCTCGGTATAGACGCGATCGGAATCCAGTCGATACACCGTCCCTTTGTTGCCGGTGCCGATGAGCGGCCGGCCGTCCGGGTCAAATGCAACGGCGTAGGCGACATCGCGCGCGTGGCTCCACGCCTTGAGCGGCAAGCCGTCCGGCTCGATGCGGTAGACCTCGGATCCGCCGGGAACGGAGGGGATACTCACGGCCGGCTGGACCGTCACCGGCGCCGCCGTCGTTGCCGGGCGGGGCTGCGCCTGCGTTCCGGGCGCGGTTGGTGTAGTGACCTGCTGCTGCTGCGCGGGCGGGCTCGTGGAAGGCACGGTGAGCGGCCGCGCCTGATCGGACTTGTTCCCAATGCCCACTGCATAGATTGCGCCGTTCTTTGCGACCGCTACCGACGTAATTTCCCGTTTTGGTGCCTGGTAGAGCACGAAACCGGCGCCGTCGGGCGCCACACGGATAATCAGCCCTCCCGGCTCGGTGCCTATGATGAGGTTATCTTGCGCGTCGATAGCGAGCGACCGCGCGTGAGTCTCAGCGGTCTTGTAAAAGACGCCGCCCTTGCCGTCCGGCGACACGCGGTAGATCTCGCCGCGATCTCCTGTGGCGATAAACAGCTCGCCCTTGCTGTTGAACGCCATCCCCCAGATGTACTTTACTCTCGGGTCGAAAAAAACTTCGGGCTGACCGGTTGGAGACAGCCGGTAGACTTTGCCGTCGGGAGAGGTGGCGGCATACACGCGGTCGCGCCTGTCGACGGCAATGGCGTGAACTTCGAGGTCCTCGAGCTCCGCCAGTGTTTTGCTCTTGCCATCCGGCGCGATTTGATAGACACGCGCGCCGGGCCCGCCAGGGCCTCCGCCGCCCGCATAGACGTTTCCCTTGGAGTCCTCCGCCAGCGCCCAGAGATACACGGAGGTGCTGTCGAAGATTTCCTGGAAGCGCGGCGCGAGCATGAGGCGGCCGTCGCTCGATACCGACAGTTTCTTGAGGCTGCCCTTGGTGAAATCTTCGTAGTCGCTTTGCGACCAGATCTGGGTTTCGGTGGCCGAAAGCAGGAGGGCCGCCGCCGGAATGGCTACAAAAAGCCGAAAAAGATTTCTCATTTCAGGTTTACTACTCAGGTTTTACTTCACCGTCACATCCAAGGCGTAGCTTCCGCTGATGACGTATTCGAATGGAATCGCCATTTGTTCGACGGCGCTCTCGCCGGAAATTGCGAAAGGCCGCCTGGAGCCGCGGCCGGTTTGCATTACGTTGAGAACGGAAGCCGGCAGGCTGGGCAGCGTCTTGTCGTCGTAGTAGACGGTTGGGCGGGGCTCGACGAGCGAGACATAGAGCTTGTCATTGCTGCGTTCCTGGTTGATAAGGGAGACAACCTGCGGCAGGTCGATATACCGGTTCATCAGGCCGGCGGCAGTCTGCAGGCGGTTCAGGGTTCCGGCATCGCTCAGCAGGATGCGGTGGTTGCCGCGCGACAGGCCGGCGGGGATTTTCAGATCAAAGGTGCGCTCGATGCGCGGTCCCCGGTAAGGCCGCAGAAAGACCTTGATGGGTACTTGTTCTCCCGGCCGCACTTCGTTGGTGGGAATCCACGCGTTCTCGATGCTGGCGATGCGGCGCTCGGGCAGCAGGTCAACCGTAGCGTCGACCCGCTTGAGCCGCGGCGTCTTGACGGCGTTGGAGAACAGGCGGTCGAACTTGTCGCCCCACCATCCCGCCAGCACCATCGGGGCCGGCACAGGCAGCTCGCCCGGCGCTTCCATGGTCGAGACGAGCATCTGCTGCTGCCCGTCCAGGTCCACCTTGCCGCTGATCCGGTAAGTGCATTCCTCGCGGTAATCATTCAGGCCGGAAATGGAGTTGTACAGGGTGAGCATCATCAGGTACGGCGTCCATTTCTGCTGAACGAAAACGTTGAAGTGGAGATCCTTCTGCCTGCGAATGCTGTTGTCTTCGGCGAACGACCTCACACGCACGGTGACGGGCACCATTTCCGCCTGTTCGCCGAGCACGCCCATGATGCCGCTGTGCCTGTCCTGGTGCAGCGCACCGACGATTTCGGTCGCGTTGCCGAACTTGTTCGGTTGATAGGCCGAAGCGTTGGTGAACAGAATTTCGCCCTTGCTCATCGGCATCTTCACCGGGCCCAGATTGAAGAAGGAATGCCCGAAGGCCAGCACGCGGCGGCCGTCGTTATAGGTTACGGTGCCCAGGCCGGTGACGCTCATGTCGCCGGAGACCAGCACGCCCGCGACCGCGTCGCCCGGTTGCAGCGCCTCCTGCCATCCCGCCGCGGGCTTTGGACTTCCCAACCTGCCGCTGGCGCCGCCCTGCACGGCCACCAACCCGAGCTGATTGAACAACGGGCCGAACTCGCGCAGCACTTCCTGGTGGAAGCCGGAAAAGGTGAGCGGCGTCTCGATGGGCACCATCACGGGGCTCTGCATCGGCTGGTTCAAAGATGCGCCCGCGGCCGTTACTTTGGCAACCATGTCTTCCGGCAGCGGCAGCGAAGCCTGCACCCGCACCTTGTCGGGCGTTCGCGCATCGTTGGGCAGCGCGTTGTCGAATTCGTTGATTTCGAGCATCAGCTCGATCGGCGTGATTCCGCAGATGGCGTCCGGCGAAAATACGCTGAGCCGCAAGGCGATGGCCCCGATCAGCTTGCCGTCGACATACACGGGGCTTCCGCTCATGCCGCCCGCAACGTTCGTGCGCAGCGCCTTGCCGCCCATCTTCGCCAGGATGACGTCCTGTTTCGGCCCCCAGGCGTTCTGCCAGAGCCCGATGATCTCGATGGGAACGGGCTCCGGCTCCGTGCCGGCGAACACCGTCCAGGCGACGCCCTTCATGCCGGGCTTCACCTCGCTCGCTTTCATAATCTCAGGCCGGCTCGCTTTTGGCCGCACGAGGCGATCCATGCCTGCCGGGCTGTCCTGGGCCGAGGCGTGCGCCATGGGAGGAACAACAAAAATTGCGGCCGCCAACAGCGCCGCGCCTAGGGCACTCTTCATAAGGCGTAATCCTTGTACAGACGGCTGCCTTAGTTTTCTTGAAACCGTCGGTTACGTTTATTCCGGTTACGTTTATTATAGAGTGTTCCGTCTTGGATTTCGTTTCAGGTTTTCTGATTGCATTACTTCGGCTTAACGCCGACGGAGGTCCGACATGCATCAAACCAGACGAATTGCTCTGCTGATTTCGTTCGCGATCCTGTGTCTTGCGGCGCTTGCGCCGGATGCGGCGGCCCAACAGAGAAACCCCCTTCCGGTTCCGGACATCCCCGGGTGTCGAACATTAAAATGCGATTTCCATACGCACACAATCTTCTCGGATGGCGAGGTCTGGCCCACCACCCGGGTGTCCGAAGCGTGGCGCGACGGCCTGGATGCGATCGCCATCACCGACCACGCCGGATACAACCCACATAAGGAAGATGTAGCGCTCAAGCTGGGGCGGCCATATGAGATCGCATCGGCTGCGGCCGCTCAGGCGGGCATCATCCTGATTCCCGGCGTCGAAGTAATGCAAGGCAACATCCACGCCAACATCCTGTTCATCGACGAGCCAAACCAGTTTTTAGGGCTGAGCTTTTTGGATGCCTTGCGAAAGGCTCGCGCTCAGGACGCTTTCGTTTTCTGGAACCACCCGGGCTGGCGGCAGACGCCGCAATGGTTCCCGGTCATCGCCCAGGCCTACGATGAAAAACTGATACAGGGCATGGAAGTGGTGAACGGATCGGATTTCTACCCCGAGGCCTACCCGTGGATTGCCGAGAAGTCCTGGACCATTCTCTGCAACAGCGACGTGCACTCCCCCATGCCCGCCGTCTACAGGGGCGGAACGCGCCCGATAACGCTCGTTTTCACGCGCACGGCGGACGCGGCAGGAATCCGGGAAGCGCTGTTCGCGCGGCGTACGGCGGCATGGCTGGGAAGCGAGGTCTGGGGCAGCGAGGAGCACCTCCGCGCGCTGTGGCAGGGCGCCGTGAAAGTTGAGAACTCCACGGTTTCACTCGCCGGCTCCGGGCGGAGCGCGGCGCTCCGGCTGTCAAACTCCTCGGCTCTTTCCTTCCGGTACAGCGTCAGGAACAAGCCCGAGTGGCTCACGCTGCGGAACGGCCAGGTGGAACCCCTGGGTGTGTTGGGGGCGCAGATCAGCGCATCGAGGCAAGCTCCCGCGGGACGGCACAACGTAGAAATCGAGCTGGAGATGACGAATTTTCACGTCGCGCCCGATCGGAATTTACAAGTACGGCTGCCTCTCGTTGTCGAAGTGAAGCCCAATGCGAGCTGACGGCCGTATTACACGATGTGCGGCATCGCCGGTTTCCTTGCGTTAGGCCCTGACAGCGGCGGGCGGCAGGCGCTCGAGCGCATGACGGCTGCCCTGCGCCACCGCGGACCCGACGATTCGGGCTATTACTCCGACGATACGGTGTGGCTCGGACACCGTCGGCTGAGCATCATCGACCTCGCCGCTGGGCGGCAGCCCATGGCGAACGAGGACTCCACCGTTTGGGTCACCTATAACGGCGAGATCTTCAACCATGCCGCTCTCCGGCCGGAACTGGAACGCGCCGGCCACCGCTATGCCACCCGGTGCGACACCGAGGCGATTCTCCACGCCTACGAGCAATACGGCGCGGGTTGCGTCGCCCGGTTTCGTGGCATGTTCGCCTTCGCCGTGTGGGATACGAAGAATCGCACGCTGTTCTGCGCCCGCGACCGCCTCGGCATCAAGCCCTTTTACTACTTCTGGGATGGCCGGCTGTTCGCCTTTGCATCGGAGATCAAAGCGCTGCTGGAGCATCCGGCCATTTCGGCGCGCTTCGATCCCGAGACGCTCCCGGAATATCTTGCGTTCGGCTACACGAGCGGCGAGCGCACGCTGTTTGCCGGGATCCGGAAGCTGATGCCCGGCCACACGCTGACGGTCGCGTTGCAGCCCGGCGGCGGCGCCCGGCTCGACATCAGCCGCTACTGGGACATTCCGGCTCCCGCGGGGGACGAGCGCCGCGCCCCGGAGTGGATCGCCGAGTGCCGCCGGCGCCTGGAAGACATTGTGCGGATGCGGCTGATGAGCGACGTCCCGCTCGGTATGTTTCTCAGCGGCGGCGTGGATTCGAGCGCGATTGCCGCGCTGATCAAGCGGATGGCGCCCGGGCCGGTGAAGACGTTTTCGGTCGGCTACCGCGAGCAGGCCTACAGCGAGCTGGCCTACGCGCGGCAGGTGGCCGAGGCGATCGGCACCGATCACCACGAGGTGGTTGTCGGAAGGGACGAATTCTTTGGCGCGCTGCCGCGGCTGATCTGGCACGAAGACGAGCCCCTCACCTGGCCGTCGAGCGTGTCGCTGTATTTCGTCTCGCGGCTCGCCTCCGAGCGCGTGAAGGTTGTACTGACGGGCGAGGGCAGCGACGAGCTGTTCGCCGGCTATAGCCGGTACCGGTTTTACGACGTGAACCGGCGCTGGGCCGCGCGATACCGGGTGCTGCCGGCCGGATTGCGCCGGCGCGTGCGGGACTGGGTGGCGGCAACCAGCCTGCTGCCGGCCGATCTGCGCCGCAAGCTCCAGCACACGTTCCTGGGCCGGGACGAATCGCTGGAATCGCTTTATCTGGACAACTTCTATTCCGCGTTTTCCGCCGCCCAGCAGGAGCGGCTGCTCGGTTGTTCGCCCGGCAGTCTGCCGTATGCGGATTTCCAGCGCGCGTGGGACTCGGGGCGGCCCGGCTCAACCCTTTCCCGTCTGCTCTACGCGGACCAGAAGACCTACCTCGTTGAATTGCTGATGAAGCAGGACCAGATGAGCATGGCCGCCTCGATCGAGAGCCGCGTCCCTTTTCTCGATCACGAGTTCGTGGAGTTCGCCGCGAGCGTGCCGGATTCGCTCAAGATTCACGGGCGCACGGGCAAATACATTCTGAAGCGCGCTGTGGAGGACCTGATCCCCAAGGAGATTATTTACCGCCGGAAGATGGGGTTCCCCACGCCGCTGCGCTCGTGGCTGCGTTCCCCGGCGGCGGCCCCGTTGATGGAAAAGCTTCGGGACCGCGGCGGCCTGCTGGCGGCCTATACGCAGGAAAAGGAGATCGAAAACCTGCTTGCGCGGCACACCGCGGGCATCGAGGACGCGACGGATCGCATCTGGCGACTGCTCAACTTCCAGCTTTGGGGAGGCATCTTCATCACCGGCAGGGCGTCCCCGGCCACGGGCGACTTCGCGGCGGTGTGATCCGGACGGCCTGCGGGCCTGCACGTCACGGCCGGGCGTAAACGGCCGCCTGCAACAGGGAGCGCAATGCTATATTGATGTGACAATACCCGAAAATATGGGGCTGCGCTAGAGACGATCCATGGCGACTGCGACACAAGTCCTCCTGCCTACTTCGATGGCGCGCAAAGCCGGATACCTTCTCGCGCTGTTCTATCTTTTCATCACGTACAGCAGAGTAATCGAGGTTGCCGTACCGTCGCTGCGGATCACCGCGCTGGTATATGCAACCGCGCTCGGGCTGGCGGTTGTGTCCGGCGGATTCATGCCTGCGCTGTCGCACCGCATCGGGCGGTTCCTGGCTGCGTTTGCGATCTGGCTGGTCATCGCGACGCCGTTCAGCATATGGAAGGGCGGGAGCGTGGCGGCGCTGATCGAGCTCTTGAGGAACCTCCCGGTTTACTTTATTGTCGCCGGACTGATCTGGGAATTCGGCGAGGTCCGAACGGCGATTCACACGCTGGCATACGCCATTCTGACGCTGGCGATCCTGGCGCTCTTGTTGGGAGGCCAGATGGACGGGCGGCTGATGCTGGCAACCGGGAAGTTCGCGAACCCCAACGATTTCGCGCAGGCCCTGCTGATAGGGATGCCGTTCTGGTGGCTGATGGCGACGCGGTACGGCGGTGGTCCTATACGCCGGCTGGCGGCGTTCCCCGCCTTCGCGGTAATTGCGTACGCAATGGGACTGACGGGCTCGCGGGCGGCGCTTCTGGCGACTGCGGGCGCCGGACTCGTATTTTTCCTGCATGTTTCGTTTCCCAACAAGCTGAAGCTAGCGGCCGCCGCAGTTGCGGCATTCATGCTGGCCATCATCGTCCTGCCGGGCTCCCTGCGCGCGCGCTATCTGACCATATTCGAGCCGGACGAATCCGGTTACCAGAGCCTGGAGCAAGACGGGCCTTCGCTGGAAAAGGCGCTGGGGTCGAAAGAGGGCCGGGTGGCACTGCTGCGGTCCAGCCTGCAGATCACTTTCGCAAACCCGCTGTTGGGCGCCGGCCCGGGGATGTTCCAGGTGGCCGAGCAGAAGCTGGCGGAAGCCGAGGGGAGGAGCGCCAACTGGCACGAGACGCACAACGCGTTTACGCAAGCCTCAAGCGAAGCGGGCCTGCCCGCGCTCGTTTTTTTCACCGCCGTCCTGGTGCTTTCCATTCGGACCAGCCACAGGCTCCACAAGAGATGCAGCCGCGACCCGGCGCTTCTTCCGCTGGCACACACCGCGCTGGCGCTCGAAACGACGCTGGCGGCCTACACTGTTACGGCGTTCTTCTCCTCTGTCGCCTATAGCAATCTCTTGCCCACGCTGGCCGGGCTGACGGTGGCCCTGGAGAGAGCGGTCGCAGCCGCCACGGCTTCGGCGGAGAAGGCGAAAACGCAGGAACCGGTGGCACTCCCGCGGCGAAGAAGGCCGTCGCTCCGGGCACAGGCGATGCGATTGCGATGACAAGCGCACAACCCAGCGTTGAGAAAGCCAGGCCGGAAAGCCCGCAGATGGCCGCGCGGGTCCGCGTTCTGATCGTCGCCCCGTCGCTGGGGATTCTCGGCGGGCAGGCAGTCCAGGCGGCCGATCTTTACAACCGGCTCCGGGAAGAACCAACGCTGGAGGCGGGCTTCCTCCCGGTGAACCCTGCACTGCCCGGTCCGCTGCGCGCCTTGCAACGAGTGAAGTACCTGCGCACGCTGGTCACCTGGCCGGTGTACTGCCTGAGCCTGCTGCTGCGCGTGCCGCGCTGCGACGTGCTTCATGTTTTCTCGGCCTCCTACCTGTCGTTCGTGCTGGCGCCGCTGCCTGCGATGCTGGCCGGCCGGCTTTACCGGCGCAAGGTCGTGCTGAACTACCACAGCGGCGAGGCGGAGGATCATCTGCGCCGGTGGCGGTCGGCGGCGCCGGCAATTCGGCTGGCGGACAGCGTCGCGGTGCCTTCCGCCTACCTGGTGAACGTGTTCCGGCAATTCGGCATCGAGGCGCAGGCGATTTTCAACATTGTGGAAACCGAACGGTTCCGGTTCCGCGAGCGAAACCCGCTGCGCCCGGTTTTCCTTTCGAACCGCAATCTCGAGCCGATGTACAACGTCGGTTGCACTCTGCGCGCGTTCGCTTTCATCCAGCGCCGGGTGCCGGGCGCCAGGCTGCTCGTCGCCGGCGACGGAAGTCAGAGGCCTCAACTCGAAGCGCTCGCGCGGGAACTGGAATTGCGGGACGTCTGTTTCCTCGGCCGGGTAACGCCCGAGAAGATGCCCCGGGTATACGACCGGGCGGACATCTTCCTGAACTCGTCGGAAATCGACAACATGCCGCTTTCGATTCTGGAGGCATTCGCCTGCGGGCTGCCTGTGGTGACAACCGATGCCGGCGGCATTCCCAACATCGTGGAGCACGCAAGAACCGGGCTGATCGTCGGGCGAGGAGACTACCGGGCCATGGCCGATGCGGCGCTGCGCCTGCTCGATGATCCGGCGCTGGCGGGCACACTGATCCGGAACGCGCGGCGGGAATGCTCCAGGTATCGCTGGGAATCGGTGAAACAGAAGTGGCTGGATCTTTACCACGGCGTGCAGCCGGACGCCCTAAAAATGGCCTCCGCCGCCGGCGGGTAGTGCTCTGCGCTGGTTGCCATGAAACAGCAACTGCAACTTCTGCCAAATTCATAGACGCTACGGATCACCCCGGAGATGGCCGGGTTGCGCGGGCGACGGAGGGTCGGGAGAACGGCGATTGGTACGGCCGGACGCGCTAGGCGGATGGATTGTCAATTGGGTTCCCGCCACTTTTTCCACCGAAAAATCAACAGCTTAAACCATTGCCGCAGTTGAACCATCAAGAATTGTCTTATACTATGGGCAGGAATTATGAACCCCTGAGTTCCTTCGGGCACTTGGGGATAAACATCAAAAGGCCTGGGTCAAGCACCCAGGCTTTTTTGTTGAGGCAGTGTCGCCGTGGGTGTAACAGCAGTCTTCATTGACGCTGGATATCTAGACAAGGTTCTCTATCGGGATCACGGGAACGCCAGGATTGACCTTGAGAAGCTTGCAAAGTTGATGTCGCAGCCGGATGAGCGCTTCTCCGGGCCTACTACTATCACTGTATGCCCTATCAAGGAAACCCTCCAACCCCCGAAGAGAGTGCGCGGTATGCAGCAAAACACAAGTTCACAACTGCGCTATCCCTTTTGCCTCGATTTGAGGTGCGCCTTGGGCGCTTGGTGCATCGCGGAGTGGACGGAAACGGAAAACCGATTTTCCAACAGAAACGGGTTGACTGCATGATTGGCGTCGATATGGCCCTCTTGGCCGGCAAGGGGAAAATCACACATGCTGCTATTTTCACTGGCGATAGCGATCTGATACCGGCCATCGAATCGGTCAAACGCGAGGGCGTAATCGTTACGCTCTGGCATGGCGGCATCACTCCCGAAAGTCGGCCAAGCTCCGAGCTATATGCTCTTGTGGATGAGCGCCGCCAACTCACCGCAGACATGGTGGCGGAGTTGCTCCTGAGGCGCAGCGCAGCGCATCGCTAAATCCAAACTGACCGATCGCTCTCTTTGAGCCTTCATTTTCGCTGGATCTCGTTTCATCGCCCGCAACGCATCAAAGACCAAATAGACATTCAGAAATCTCAGCAATGCACGTCAGGATACTACCCGCCGGCGGGAGCGCTTGACAGGCGGCGCGTTTTCGGCCCAAACTGCAAACCACGGCTATGCTGAACAGGCGCCTTCTTGTGTTCCTACTGCCGCTCGCGGCGGCTCTTCCTGCGTGGGGGGTGCTGCCGGAGCTTCCGCGCGAGCGGGTCGCAACGCAGTTTCCGGCGCAATCGGGCAACACTCTGCGCGTGGCGGCCGATTGCGGCGATTTGCAGGCCAAGATTGATGCGGCGCGCCCGGGCGACACGATTTTGATCCCGGGAGGCGCTATCTGCACGGGGAATTTTGTCCTGCGGAACAAGGGCGCCGGGTCCGGGTGGATCGTGATTCAAACGGACGGAGCGTTGCCGAGACCCGGCTCCAGAATGACCCCGGACAAGGCGGGGCGACTGGCGAAGATCGTAACCGCCAACGGTGGGCCGGCCATCAGGACGGAAGCCGGCGCCCGGTATTACCGGCTCACCGGGCTGGAAATCACGTCATCAGTAGCGCCGCCGGGGATGGTGAACGATCTGATCACTTTCGGAGACGGATCGCAGGCGCAGCGGACGCTCGAAGCGACGCCGGCGTACCTGATTATCGACCGGTGCTACATTCACGGAAACCCGCGTCAGAGGATCAAACGGGGTGTGGCGTTGAACAGCGCGCACTCTGCCGTCATCGACTCGTATTTTTCGGAGATCCACGCCCCCGGGGTGGATTCACAGGCCATCTGCGGATGGAACGGGCCGGGCCCATTTCGGATCGAAAACAACTTTCTTTCGGCGTCGACGGAGAACGTGATGTTCGGGGGCGCGACAGGCTTCATCCCCGGCATTGTGCCTTCGGACATCGAGATACGGGGCAACCATTTTTACAAGCCGCTTTCCTGGAAGAAAGATCATCCGAGCTTCGCGGGCGAGGCGTGGGTGATCAAGAACCTGCTGGAATTCAAGAACGCCCGGCGCGTCATCGTGGAGGAGAATGTCTTCGAGAACACGTGGGACGGTTTCGCGGTTCTGTTCACCGTGCGGACCCAGGGGACAAGCATGCCGTGGAACGTGGTTGAGGACATCTCCGTCACCACGAACCTCTTCCGCCACGCGGGTGGGGGGATGAATATCCTGGCCCACGACGATGAATCGGGAAACCAGGGCATCACGCAGCGGCTTGCGTTCCGGAACAACCTGCTCGAGGACATCGACCGCACACGCTGGGGAGGCAGGGGGGTATCGTTTCTAATCCTCAGCGGGCCGCCGGATATCACCATCGATCACAACACGATTTTCGGGTCCGGGTGCATGGTTCTGGCGGATTCCAGCCGGCCTGCGGTGCGCTTCGTATTTACGAACAACCTCGGCACGGGGGATATTTGCAGCGCCGCGGGAAAGGGTCTCGGGA
>JBLNCW010000068.1:0-4446 GCA_050261015.1 Rhodospirillales bacterium
AGAGCCGCAGATACAGGCACTTAGCCTGTCTAATCGCACGTCAGACCGCCTCGCCAATTGATTCGACATAAATGCAGTTGCGGATTCTGCCTGAAATCGGCGTTTTTCCGCAGCCTGCTAGCGATTGCAACTGCTGGCGGTTCTGCTGGTTGAAAAAGCCGGTAAGCCCGACAACCGCATTCAGTCTCAGAAGTTCGAGCGTGACCGCCGGATCGTTGAGATTGACTCTGCCCATGCGAAGCTGCTGAATCAGCGGCTGCGGCAGCGCGTCGATGTCAACTTTGAGGCCCAGGTTCAGCGCAGCGGACGGGCTCAGTGTGGCGACCGCCTCATGCAGGCGGAGCGTCCCGCCCCAGAACGCCTCGCTGCCGAACGTATCGAACCGGAACGTTTGCCTGCCCCTGTCGATTTTCAACGCGGCGTTGGCGATCAGCAGCACCTTCGAATCCCGATCAGCATCCCGATCCGCGTGGCCTTGCTGCGGAGCAAGGCCAAACAGGTCGAAGCCTGCAAGCGCACCCACGCAACAGGCGGCAAGCACCAGACTGATTTGTTTTCTGTTCATCCCATCCCCCCTGATGAAGCTACGTTGTCAGTTACTTTGACCAAACAGTATTACACCGTTAACGTCGCACGTCTGTAAACGGACCGCCACAGGACCGCAGCGGGGTGTGTACACTTACTCTGAAAGTAACCCGGACCTGTTAACAGCCGACCGGATTCGGCTGTCCGTTGACCACTATTAGCTTTGAGGGCTTAGACTTCGAACTGCCTTCATGAGGCTTGACAAGAGTTGGACGGAAATGGGATAGCCTGACAACTCACGCACTTTCAGCAGACTACAAGCTGCCGCTGAGGGAATTAGTTATTTTTCCGGCTCACCATCCGGCTCCGGCACGCTTTCCTGGCCATACTTGGAGTAGTAATACGTATACTTACTGTACAGCTCGCCGGCGCGCGCGCCGTTTACAATCGTCCCCAGCACGTTGTTCTCGCACAGGGACTGCATGGCGCGGGTGATGGTGTCGATCGTGGTCGAGCCGATGCGGACCACCAGGATTGTGCCGTCGGCCAGGGTGCTGAGCAGGTTGGCGTCGGCCGAGAACAGCAGCGGGGGGCTGTCCAGGATTACCCAGTTGAACCATTGGGGAAGGTCTTGAAACAGCTTGCGAACCTCGCGCAGGTTCAGGAGTTCGAGCGGATTCTTGACCGCCGTTCCGGCGGGCATCAAAAACAGGTTGGTTCCCGCCACCCGCTTCATGCAATCGGCCAGTTTGGCGTTGCCGAGCAGAAAATCGGTGGCGCCCGGCGTGCGCTCGATCTGGAAAAGATTGTGGATTACCGGGCGGCGGAAATCGAAATCGATCAGCAAAGTAAGATTGCCGGCAAGGTGGGACTCGGCCAGGGCGAGATTGGCGGCGGCGAAGGACTTGCCCTCGGCCGGCGACGGGCTGGTGACAACTACCGTATGAATGGGCTGAAGCGTCTGCAAATGATTCAGGCGCGTACGAATGCTTCGGAATTCCTCGCTGGGAGCGTCCTGGGGGCGGTTCTGGTCAAGCAGCAGCGCTTCGGGCGCCGGGGTAAAGGGGATTTCCTGAACCTGCTCGAGCAGCCCGTTCACCTCCGTCACCAGTCCTCTGCGGGCGGGCCGGACGGGCTCGCTGGGAACGCCTGCCGCCGCCACTGGCGGTGGCGCCGCGGGGGCGGGCTCCGGCTGTGAAGGTGGCGCGGCCCCCATCTGCTCGGCGCGGCGCAATGCGTCGTGAACTCGGCTCATTTAGCCTCCAACTCGCGGCTGCTGATTTTACACCCTGGATGCGTAATAGTAATAAATCGAACCCGACATCGCAATGACGCCGACCAGACATGCAGCCGACCAGGCCAGCCACACAAGCCTCCGCTTCCGGCGAACTACCAGATCGTTCTCCAGCAGCGGAATGGAACCAAGCACAGGCAGATTGGTATAGGCGCGGGCGTCCTTCAGATTCTTGAGCGAGGTGTCCTTCATCTCGCGCGCGCCGGTAAGAAACACCCCCAGCATGAGACCGATTCCAAGCCCCGCGCCGATAATCATCAGCCGGTTCGGCTTGGCCGGCGTTTCCGGCAGCGATGCAGATTCCAGCACTTCCAGGCGCTCGCCGTAGTGCCGGGTTTCGAGCGCGGTGGCGATCTCCGACTGCGATTTCTTTGTATTCAGTTCTTCGTACCTGGCCTTGGCCAGCTCGTAGTCGCGCGAGAGTTCGGCGTATTCGCGCTCCATCAGCGGGCTGGACTGGATTCGAGCGTTATAGGCGTTGATGGCCTGGGTCAGACTCTTCTGCTCCTTGGTGCGCTCGGCCAGTTCCAGGTCCTTGACCTGGAGTTGAGCCTGCATTCTGGAGATGGCGGCTTCGAGCTCGCGGGTGCCGCGCAGATCCTCCTGCGTGGGCACGACGGGCACGGGATCGGACTTTCTTTCCGCCAGTTCCTTAATGATTTGGTCGCGGCGGTTGCGCAGCATTTCAAGCTGCGCCTGGGCGTGCAGGACGTCGGGGTGCGTTTCCTTGTACCGCTGCCTGAGCGCGGCCAGGTTGGTTTCCATCGCCAGCACCTCACGCTCGGCCTGAGTAAGGCGCTCGTCCTGCGCCCGTGCAGTCACGGTGCTGCCGCTCCGGCTCAGCGCCGCAAGCTGGTCCTTGTAGATCCGGATCTGGTTCTCAAACAGCAGTTTCTCCTGGCCGATCCGGCTGATGGCGTCGTTGACGCCCGAGAGTTGCGTTTCCAGCGACCGCAGCGTCTGGAGATTGGCCTGAAGCTGCTCGGGCAGCCGTCCCGCGTTCTTCAGGCGGAACTCGGTCATCCTGTTCTCGAGTTCGTCGAGCCGCTTTTTGGCGGCCTCCCACTGGTCCCTCAAGAAATCGGTGGTGGCGGCGGACTGGTTGGAGAGCGTGCGGATGTTCTCGTCGATGAAGGCGCGCGCCAGATCGTAGGTGACCTTCTGGGCGGCGTGCCGGTTGGAGTAGGCAAAGGACACCTTGAAAGCTGAAATCGGGGTCCTGCCTTGGGTCTGCGTTTGGAGAGTGGTCACCGGGCTGATGTGGATATTGCGCTTCATCTCTTCGATGACGTCTTCGAGCGGCTTGCGCTGCAACTGCGAGCGATAAAGACCGTGTGTATTGATAAGATTCGTGAGACTGGGGCGGCTCTCGATCGTCGCGGCCATCTGGTTGATCCGGTTTGTCATCTCCGAATTGACGTTCGAGGGCACGTAACGCTCAGGCACTTGCGGCGGAAGCACCTGGATCGTGGATTCGGAAATGTACGTGTCGGGCCAGAGAAACGCGACTACGACCGCTATCACCAGGGACGCAAACGCCGGGCCGGCAATCCAGCTCTTGTGCCGGCGGACGACATCGATGTAGTCCTCAACGTCCATCGGACGCCGGCCAACACTCAAGACATCCTGCGTCGGTTGCATAAACTTCCCCTCTCCAAGGCCGGGAACGGCCGGCGCTCTGCCGCGCTATGGGGTCTTATCGGCCCCGCCCGGCCATTTCCCTCAGGGCACGATGATCTTATCGCCGTGCTGAAGCAGTACGTTCTGGCTCAGATTCTTGCCCTTCACGAGGTCGTTGTAGTTGAATTTCAGCCGCTCCTTGCCGCGGATAATCGTAATGTTCTTCTTGTTGGCGAAATCGCGGAAGCCCCCCGCCAGGGTGATCGCATCAAACACCGTGGTCGGAACCGCGAGGGGATAGGCGCCCGGCCGGTAGACCTCGCCGTCGATCAGGTAGCGCTTGCTCCTGACGGCCAGAACCTGAACCAACACCTGCGGGTTGTTGATGTATTTGGAGAGCTCCTCGCTGATGCGCTTGCCCAGCCCTTCAGGAGCCAGGCCGTTTGCCTCCACCTCGCCGATGAGCGGCATGGTGATCTTGCCGTCCGGCCGGATTACGAGTTGCCCGGAAAGATCGGGCTCCCGCCAGACACGGACGAAAATGACGTCCTCGGGACCAAGACTGAAGGTTTTTGGGTCAACCGAAACCGGAAGGCCTGGCTTCGCGGATTCCACCGGGGTTTCGGGGCCAACCGTGCCGGGCTTCGCTTGTTGTGCCGCCGCGGGTGCTTCCGGCTGCTGCGAAGATTGCTGAGCGGCCGCCCAACCCGCAACCAGGAAAAGACTCAACGCCAATTTCGCGCTTGAGACAGGGATTCCTCTCATTCCGCTCCTCATTTCGAGCAATGCTGGACTAGTATTGCGGCCGGGATTGAGGACAGCTATTCTCCTGTGCCCTCCATTTGCTTATTATACAGCACACCCCAGAGCGGGCCGTAAACATTCCCCGTGATCCGTCCGTAAGGAAATTCGGAGTGTAGTTGGAAACGGTTGATCGTAGGCCTAGGGAGAGACTGTGGGTTTTCACCTTGGAGGTGAAACGGAAGTGGCGTACAATCCAGGGTTCA
>JBLNCW010000069.1:0-11819 GCA_050261015.1 Rhodospirillales bacterium
GGAATGGCAGGCTTGTCGCCGGCCGAGGCATGCAGGGTGCCCACACCAAGCCGCCGACTGCGGAAATGTGTTACCTATGTCTCAGGAACGAAGTGTTACCCATGTGTCCGGTCCGGACAAAGTGAGTTATGGAGCTGGCGGAGGGATTTGAACCCACGACCCTCTGATTACAAATCAGATGCTCTACCAACTGAGCTACGCCAGCGCAACGGCGTTCATGGGCAGAACCGGAGTATGGAGCGGGAGACGGGAATCGAACCCGCAACCAACAGCTTGGAAGGCTGTGACTCTACCATTGAGTTACTCCCGCCCGTAACCAGAACTATTGTACGGAATCGGTTGCGGGAGGGTCAATCGAGACCGGAGCGGGAGAGCAAACATATGCATGTTAAAATGTTTCAATATTTTTGAATCAGACATCAACCTCGCGGTTGACAAGTGCCACCGCCTCGGATAAGATTCTTAAAGTACTGATCTATCAAGCATTTGTCGTTACCGGGTCGAGGCGAAACGCGGAGTTGCTAACTGGGAAAGAAGCTGTTGATTCTTATGGCTCGGCGAAATCCCCCCGCCGAAGGGCCACGCCGACCCCGTATGCGGCGAGAGCCCTGATAGAGCGGTCGACCCGGAGATTTTGGCCATGGCCAGCAAGCAAGATGACCCACGCATGAGACCTCAGCCTGCCCTGCCTGAGGAGGACTACGAGCACCTGCTCGAGGACTACAGTCATTTTGCACCACCATCGGAGGGGGAAGTACTCGAAGGCCGGGTCCTAAAGGTCACAGAGAAGGACGTGATCGTCGATTTCGGATACAAGTCCGAGGGCCTGGTGCCGATCGAGCAGTTTCTGTCGCCGGACGGGCAAGTCACGGTGGCTCCGGGCGACACCATCGACGTGATGATCGACCGCCACGGCCCGGAACCCGAAGGCTACGTCCTGCTCTCGCACGAGAAGGCCAGCCGCATTCGTGCCTGGCACAACCTGGAGAAAGCCTACCGGGAAGGCCTGATGGTTTCGGGGCGCGTTCTGGGGCGGGTTAAGGGCGGTCTTTCGGTGGATGTCGGCGTGAAAGCGTTCATGCCCAGTTCCCAGGTGGACGTGCGGCCGGTGCACAACCTGGACGTCTTCATCGGGCAGGACATCCCGGTCAAGATCGTGAAAGTGAACCGGCGGCGCGGCAACGTCGTGGTGTCGCGCAAGCTGGCGGTGGAAGAGGAAGTCGCGGCGCGCAAGCAGGCGACGCTCGAGATGCTTGAGGAAGGCGCCGTGGTCACGGGCGTAGTGAAAAACCTCACCGAGTACGGCGCGTTTGTGGACTTGGGCGGCATCGATGGCCTGCTGCACGTCAGCGATATGTCGTACGGCCGCGTGAACCATCCATCCGAGGTGGTCAGCGTGGGCGACGAGATCACGGTGAAGGTGCTGAAGTTCGACCGCGAGAAGGAACGCGTCTCGCTGAGTTTGAAGGAACTCGCGCCCGATCCGTGGGAGACTGTCGCGGAACGCTACCAGGTGAATTCGCGGGTGGTGGGTCAGGTGGTCAGCGTGACCGATTACGGCGCTTTCGTCGAGCTGGAGCCCGGCGTGGAAGCGCTGATCCACATTTCGGAGATGACCTGGTCGCGGCGGATGAAGCACCCGTCCAAGGTCGTGAAGCCGGGCGACCAGGTGGAAGCCGTGGTACTCGACGTAAAGCCGAAGGAGCGCCGGATTTCACTCGGCATCAAGCAGCTCGAGCCCGATCCCTGGACGACAGTCGAGCAGCGTTACAGCGTCGGTTCGGTGGTGGAGGGCCGGGTTCGCAAGCTGACCGACTTCGGGGCCTTTATTGAAATCGAAGAAGGCATCGACGGTTTGGTGCACATCTCCGACGTTTCGTGGACCAAGCGGATCAAGCATCCTTCGGAGGTACTGAAAAAGGGCCAGCTCGTGCAGGCCGTGGTGCTGCACATCAACGCGGCTGCGCGGCGGCTCTCACTCGGCATCAAGCAGCTTCAACCGGACGCGTGGGAAGTTTTCTTCCGTTCCCACCAGGTCGGCGACACGGTGCGCGGGCGCGTGTGCCGTGCGGCGAATTTCGGCGTCTTTGTGGAACTGGCCGAGGGGGTCGAGGGCCTGTGCCACAATTCGGAGATCCCGGGCGGGATGGACAGGAGCAAGGATGAGCCGCCGCTAGAGATCTCCCGCGAATACGATTTCAAAATTATCAAGATGAGCGAGGCGGAAAAGAAGATCGGCCTGAGCGTGCGGGCCCTTGGAGAAGACGAGGAGAGGACCCGGCTGGAAGAGTACCAGCGCCGCGCCGCCGCCGCTACGATGACGATCGAAGAGGTCATGAACTTGAAAGGGCAAGGGGAGGCCCGATCGCAGTCCTAACCGCAACGCTCTCCGTTTCCAGGGACATGCTTTTGCCTGTCCGCCCGCTTGAGCGGTTGACAGCCGCTTCCCATACTAGGAGAATGACAACGTATGACTAAAGCGGAACTAATCGAAGAAGTTTCCCGCGTGGTTGAGATGAGTCGAAAAGACTCCGAGGTCATTGTCGAGACGATCTTCGACAGCATCGTACGGGCGTTGCGCGCCAACGAGAAGATCGAGATCCGCGGTTTCGGCAGTTTCCGCACGCGCCAGCGCCAGCCCCGCATCGGCCGCAACCCGAAGACCGGGGCGCGGGTTGAAGTCCCGGCCAAACGCATCCCGTTTTTCAAGCCGAGCAAGGAGCTCAAGGACCTGGTGAACGGCGCATACGCGGCGGCCGCCGGCGAGGCTACTCCGCCCTCGGCGCCTCCGGCGCCCGTCAGTGAAGTCCCTCCGGCGCTGTAGGCCGAACCCGACCCGGCATGGATTACCTCTGGAGTCCGTGGCGTTACAAATACGTCAGCCAGGCAGCAGCAACGGATGCCTGCATTTTCTGCGCCGCGGCCGCGGGTAACGATGAGGAAACGCTCGTCATACACCGGGCGGAGCACAATTTCGTTGTCCTGAACCGGTTCCCTTACACCAGCGGGCACCTGATGATCGCCCCCTACCGCCATGTGGCCGCGCTGTGCGAAGCCGACCAGGAAACAGTGGCGGAGATGATGCTTCTGGCGCGCGAGGCGGAGAAACACCTGCGCGCCCTTTACCGCCCCGACGGGCTGAACGCCGGGATGAACCTGGGTGAATGCGCCGGGGCGGGAGTCGCCGGGCATATCCACATGCATGTCCTTCCGCGCTGGTGCGGGGATTCGAATTTCATGACGGTGATCGGAGAGACGCGGGTGATGCCGGAAGAGCTCACGACCACCTGGACCCGGCTGCGCGAGGCTTGGCGGAAAGGCGCGGCGTGAAACACAAGCTGCTGGCGGAACTCTCGGCCGAGTTTCTCGGCACCATGGTTCTCATTCTGTTCGGCAACGGAGTGGTCGCGATGGTGGTGCTGTTCGGCGGCGGCGTGCCGGGAGAGGTGGTACACGGCGGATTTACGAATATCACCATCGCCTGGGGACTCGGCGTGACGATGGGCATGTACGTCGCGGGCCGGATCAGCGGAGCGCATCTGAACCCCGCGGTCACGCTCTCGCTGGCCGTTTTCCGGGGCTTTCCCTGGCGGAAGGCATTGCCGTACTCGCTGGCCCAGACCGCCGGGGCGTTCGTGGCCGCCGCGATCGTTTTCTGGGAATACCGGCCGGCATTTCTTCAGGCCGACCCCCTGCTGGAAAACACCGCGCGGGTCTTCACCACCTTTCCGAGGTTTCCCGACCTGCCTTACGCGGGCTTCGTGGACCAAGTGATCGGGACCGCGCTGCTGCTAATGCTGGTCTTCGCGCTGACCGACGAGCGAAACCAGCCTCCCGGCAACCTGGTTCCCATCCTGGTGGGACTGGTAGTGGTGGCCGTCGGCATGTCCTTCGGCGGCCTGCACGGCTACGCCATCAATCCGGCGCGGGACTTCGGCCCCCGGCTGTTCACCGCCATCGCGGGATTCAAGAACAACGGCCTCACCGACGGCACCTGGGCGTTCTGGGTTCCGATCGCCGGGCCGCTGCTTGGCGGGATCATCGGATCGGCGGCATACGATTTCGGCATCCGGCGTTACCTGCCGCGGTAGGCCGGAGTTGTCCTGCGATATAATTAAGTTTTCCACCCTCCCGGAGTCGAGAGCGCAGTATGTTTTTCAACATCAGACAATTGGAGCTGGGGAAGATGCGCTTTGAAAAAGCCTACGCCCCCGGCGCCATTGATTTCTTCGATCCGCAGCAGCGGCAGACCGCCCTCATGGAATCCTCCGGTACAGCCGAGTTGAAGGAAGCCCTGATGGAGATCCACGTGGAAGGGCACGTCAAGACACAGATGGAGGTTCTCTGCGACCGCTGCCTGGAGCCGATCACGCTGCCAATCGACACCGATTTCGACCTGCTCTACCGGCCGGCGGAGTATATGCCCAAGGCGGAAGACGTGGAGGTAAACGAGCGGGAGGCCGAAGTCGGGTTCTATCAGGGCGAGGGGCTTGACCTCAAGGATCTTCTTCGGGAACAGGTTTTGCTGGCCCTGCCGATGCACCGGGTCTGCCGCGAGGATTGTCGCGGGATCTGTCCGGTCTGCGGCCAGAACCGCAACAAGGCCGAGTGCGCATGCCGTCAGGAACTGGCGGTAGACGACCGTTGGGCCGGGCTGAAAAACCTTTAAACCGTAATCTTTAAATTCAGAACAGCGAATAGAATTCAGTACAATAGGAACTTACCATGCCGAATCCGAAAAGACGACATTCCGTGCGGCGCCGGGGAAACCGCCGGAGCCACGATGCGCTCAAGACGCCCGGGCTCTCCGAGTGCCCGAACTGCCACGAGCCGAAACAGCCCCACCGCGTTTGCCCCCACTGCGGGCAGTACAAGGGCCGCGAAGTAATCGAAGTAGCCGAAGCGTAGCCGGCCGAATGCTCCTATGGTGACGATCGCTGTTGACGCTATGGGCGGCGACACCGCCCCGAAAGCGGAAGTTGAGGGAGCGATCCGGGCAGCGCAGAGTCTAGGCGTCCGCGTGGTGCTCGTCGGACGGGAGGACGTCCTCAAAAGGGAGCTTGCACAGCAGAACGGCAACGCGGGCTTGCCGATCGAAATTGTCCACGCCTCGGAGCAAGTCACCATGCAGGACAGCGCCGCGCGTGCGGTGCGGACCAAACGGGACAGTTCCATCCGCGTGGCGTCGCGCCTGGTGCGCGACGGCGTGGCGCAAGGCCTGGTCTCCGCGGGCAACACAGGGGCAGCCATGGCCACCGCCAAGATGGTGCAGGGCATGGTGCCGGGCGTGGACCGTCCTGCGCTGGCTTCCACATTCCCAACGATCAACGGCACTCCCGCCGTCATGATGGACGTCGGCGCCAACGTGGACTGCTCGCCGCAGATGCTGGCGCAGTTTGCCCTAATGGGCGAGATCTACGCGCGCGTCATCCTGCACATGAAGAACCCGCGGGTCGGTTTGCTGTCGATCGGCGAAGAGGAGCACAAGGGCAACGAGCTGACGCGGAACGCGACGCCGCTGTTGAAGTCCCTGCCCATCAACTTCATCGGCAACGTGGAGGGGCGCGACCTCTACACGGGAAAAGCCGAAGTGGTGATTTGCGACGGCTTCATCGGGAATGTGGCGCTGAAGGTCAGCGAAGGCCTGATCGAAGTGATCAAGCAGATGCTGAAGGAGTCGCTCCAGGCGACCATCACCCGGAAAATCGGCTACGTGCTCTCCCGCGCCGCCTTCGACGACTTCAAGAAGCGCGTGGACTATTCCGAGTATGGCGGGGCGCTGCTGCTCGGCGTCCGCGGAGTGTGCATCATATGCCACGGCCGCTCGAACGCCAACGCGATTAAGAACGCGATCCGGGTAGCAGGCGAGTTCGCCGAACACCGTATCAACGATCGGATCGAAAGCGAACTGCGCCGCTGGACAGCTAATGCGGCGGCCATACCATTGAAGTGAAGCTGCGGTTTTCCATCCTGGCGTTAGCGGGCCTGCTCGGCCTGGGGTGGAAACCGCTTTCCGCGCAGCAACTGAACCCCGTGCGGTGGAGCGCGGAGGCGGAGCCCGTGCGGGTAGCGCCCGGTTCGCGCACAACCATCCGGGTAACGGCCCGGCTGGACCCCGGCTGGCATCTCTACTCGCTGGCCGTGCCGGAGCCGATCATTCCCACCTCCATCACGCTGGCCGAAAATCCAGCCGTTGAATCTTTCCAGATCTACCAGCCGCAGGCCGCGACCGCCTTCGATCCCAACTTCGGCTTCGAAGTGGCGACGTACGAGAACGAGGCGGTTTTTCTGCTCGACGTCCGGATTGCGAAGGACGCGCCGCCGGGCGCAGTTGAACTCAGCGCCGGCGCGCGATACCAGACCTGCAACAACAAGATGTGCCTGCCGCCGCGGCGCGTGACGGCGCCGGTGACGATAACCATCGACCCCAAGGCCGAGGCGGCGCAGTTCGTTCCGGCGGCCGGATACACTTTGTTCGATCCCGCGGCGCCTCGCCCGCAGGCGCCCGCAGCCGCGGAGACCGCATCCACGGAGACCGCAGCCGCGGTGCCGGTTGAGATGGCGGCCTCTTCACAAGGGCTCATCCTCTTCATGCTGGTGGCCTTCGGAGTCGGAGTGGCCGCGATCTTCACTCCCTGCGTGTTTCCGATGATCCCGATCACGGTCTCGTACTTTTTGAACAAGCCGGAAGCGGGGCGCGGCCGGGGTGTTTTCGACGCGGTGGTGTTCTGCCTCGGGATCATCGTGCTTTTCACGGCGCTGGGCGCGGCGGCGACGGCGGCGCTGGGGCCGTTCGGCATGGTGCAGCTTGGCTCCAATGTGTGGGTGAACACGTTTATCGCACTGGTGTTCCTGGTGTTCGCCCTGAGCCTGCTGGGCGCGTTTGAAATCACCATCCCGTCGAGCATTCTGACGCGGCTGGACCGCGCGTCGCAGGGCGGCGGAGTCGCGGGCACGCTGTTAATGGGCCTGACGTTTTCGCTCACCGCGTTTGCCTGCGTCGGGCCGTTTGTCGGGACGCTGCTGGCGGCTTCGGTTTCAAGCGGCGGAGCGCGCCCGCTGGCCGGAATGGTGTCGTTCGCAACCGGGCTGGCCACGCCGTTTTTCTTCCTCGCGGCCTTTCCCTCCTATCTGAAGCGCCTGCCGCGAAGCGGCGGCTGGCTGGAGAGGGTGAAGGTGGTGATGGGATTCCTGATCCTGGCGGCGATGCTCAAATACCTGAGCTCCGTGGACCAGGTGATGCAGTGGAACGTGATCACCCGCGAGCGGTTTCTGGCGGTCTGGATCGTGCTGTTCGCGCTGCCGGGGCTGTACCTGCTCGGGTTCCTGCGAATGCACGGGATCAAGCCCGACGAGCCGCTCGGGCTGGGGCGGCTGCTGACCGGCGCCGCGCTGGTGACGTTCGCCATCAGCCTCGTGCCGGGCATGCTCGGCGGCCATCTCGGCGAACTGGAGGCCTATGTTCCGCCTCCCGCGGCGGGGCGCAGCGGCGAGATTGCGTGGCTGAAAAACCAGTACGGGGAAGCGCTCGCGCGGGCGCGCGCGGGAAACAAACTGGTGCTGGTCAGCTTCACAGGGTACGCCTGCACCAACTGCCACTGGATGAAGGCCAACATGTTCACGCGTCCGGAAATTGCCGCCGCGATGAATGACTTCGTGCCGGTGGAGCTTTACACGGACGGCACGGATGCGGCTTCCGAGGAGAACCAGAAGCTCCAGGAGAGCCGGTTCCGCACCGTCGCCATTCCTTACTACGCCATTCTGACCCCGGACGAGAAGGTGGTTGCGACCTTTCCGGGGCTGACCCGCGATCCGGTCGAGTTTCTGGCGTTTTTGAAGACCAGGTAGAAGTGAGACCATTGTGGGTTGGAGGTCTCGAGTGCTGGTCCCCGCATTTCTGCTGGCCGCGCTTGTGGCGGCCGCTCCCACCACGCCGCGCACGATGCGGCTCGATTACGTTCACACCGGCAATGCCGCTGAAGAGCATTTTGCCCTTGATGGCGTGTCTCTCGAAGGAGACTGGCCGGGCCCGCCCGGCCGCCTGATCGACAACACGAACCTCGGCAAGTATCTTTTCGAAATCATCGACACGCGAACGAACCAACTGCTTTACTCGCGCGGCTTCGCCAGCATATACGGGGAATGGGAAACCACTCCGGAGGCAAAAGAGCAGCGGCGCGCGTTCAGCGAATCGCTGCGCTTCCCCGCCCCGGCGCATCCGTTCCGCGTGGTGATCAAAAAGCGCGACCGGCGGAACGCGTTTCGCGAAGTGTGGTCGGTGGCGGTGGATCCGGCGTCGAACACCGTGGATCGCAGCGCGCCGCCGGCGGCGAGAGTCTGGGCGGTCATGAAAAACGGCGAACCGCGGGAAAAGGTGGACGTGCTGCTGCTCGGCGACGGCTACACGGCGGCCGAAATGGACAAGTGGCACAGCGACGCACGGCGCCTCACCAAAGTCCTTTTCGCAGCTTCGCCGTTCAAGGAAAGGCGCGCGGCGTTCAACGTCTGGGCGATCGACACGCCCGCAGCCGAGAGCGGCATCGCGCGGCCGTCCGACGGCGTTTACCGGCGCTCGCCGCTGCGGTTGACGTACGACGCGTTCGGCTCCGAGCGCTACGTCCTGGCATTCGATAACAAGAGGCTGCGCGAGATCGCCTCGGCGGCGCCGTATGAATTCATCGTTGTGGCGGCGAACGGCCGCAAATACGGCGGCGGCGGCATCTTCAACCTGTACGCGACAGTAGCTTCGGACAACGAGTGGACGCCCTACATTCTCGTGCACGAGTTCGGGCATCACTTTGCCGGCCTGGCCGACGAGTATTACACCTCGGATGTGGCGTACGCGAGTACGGCCGAGCGGATCGAGCCCTGGGAGCCAAACGTAACGGCGAACCCGAAGGCGCCGCGCTGGGCGGATCTCATCGCGCCGGGCACGCCGCTGCCGACACCCTGGCCCAAAGACGAGTTCGAGAAGGACCAACAAGCATACCAGGCCCGCAGGCGGGCGATCCGGGCCTCAAAACTTCCTGAATCGGAGATGGAGGCTTTGTTCCGCAGCGAGGCGGAAACGTCAACCAGACTTCTTGGAGCGGGCCCGCACGCCGGCAAAGTAGGCGCGTTCGAGGGGGCTATGTACGAATCTAAGGGCTACTACCGCCCGCAGGCCGATTGCATTATGTTCAGCCGCAATCCCGTGGGTTTCTGCGCCGTCTGCCGCCGCGCCATCGAGCGCGTGATCGATCTGTACGCGCCCGCCCGGTAGCAGGGTGCTGAAAGACCTACCAAACCATAGCCGGAATTGCACTACCCTGGAATCAGACAGGGATTCCGCGCTCGTTGGCTGTAACACAGCGGAAGAGAATCACAGGGGGGGCACATCCATGGCAGAGAAATTCAAAGGTGTCATCAGGCTCGACGTCCGCGACTCTAAACCGGACTGGACGCCATATGAGCTAAAGAAAGCTCCGGCGGGCTCGCCGAATATTTTAATCGTGTTGTACGACGACACGGGAATGGCTGCGTGGTCGCCGTTCGGCGGGCGCATCAACATGCCCACATTGCAAAAGCTGGCCGACAACGGGCTGATGTACTCGCAGTGGCACACTACCGCGCTGTGCTCGCCGACGCGGTCGTGTTTTCTCACGGGGCGCAATCATCACGTGAATCGCTTTGCGTCCATCACCGAAGCAACCGACGGATTTCCCGGTGCGGCCGGGCGGCTCCCAGCCGAGTGCGCCACCATCGGCCAGGTGCTTCAGGACAATGGCTACAGCACCTTCTGGTTGGGGAAGAACCACAACGTCCCCACGGAGGATATTTCGAGCGGCGGCAGCAAGTCCGAGTGGCCGCTCCAGAAAGGGTTCGACCGCTTCTACGGGTTCCTCGGCGGCGAGACCAACAACTGGTATCCCGACCTTGTCGAGGACAACCGGTTCATCGAACAGCCGTATACGCCGGAGAAGGGATACCACCTCTCGAAAGACCTCGCCGACCAGGCGCTCAAGATGCTGCGTGACCAGAAGTCGGCGAACCCCTCGAAGCTATGGTTCATGTGGTTTTGTCCAGGCGCCAACCACGCGCCGCACCACAGCCCCCGGGAGTACGCGGACAAGTACAAAGGCATGTTCGACGACGGCTACGAGGCGTACCGCGAGTGGGCGCTGCGGCGCATGATCGAGAAGGGAGTTCTGCCGGAAGGGACGGCACTGACCCCGATCAATCCGATGCCGGGGGACGTTGCGAATCCGGACGACTTTGTCCGGCCGTGGGGCACGCTGAATGCCGACGAGAAGAGACTCTTCGCGCGGATGGCGGAAGTGTATGCCGGCTTTTCCGAATACACCGACGCTCAGGTGGGGCGGATCATCGATTACCTCGAGCAGACGAAACAACTCGACAATACGCTGATTTTCTATTGCGCGGATAACGGGGCATCCGGCGAAGGCAGCCCGAACGGATCCGTGAACGAGAACAAGTTTTTTAACGGGTACCCGGATGACTTATCCGAAAACCTCAAGTATCTCGACGTCTTGGGTGGACCGGATACGTACAATCACTATCCCACCGGCTGGGCCGTGGCGTTCAGCACACCGTTCCAGATGTTCAAGCGGTACTCGCAGTTTGCGGGCGGGACCTGCGATCCGCTCGTGATCCACTGGCCCAAGGGCATCAAGGCGAAGGGAGAAGTACGGCACCAGTACCACCATTGCACGGATATCGTGCCCACGATCCTGGATGTCACCAGCCTGGAGATGCCGAAGGTTTACCGCGGCGTCGAGCAGTATCCGCTCAACGGGATTTCGATGCGATACTCGTTCGACGATGCGAAGGCCCCAACACGGAAGAAACGGCAGTATTACGCAATGCTCGGCACGCGCGGCATCTGGCAGGACGGGTGGAAGGCCGCAGCGCTCCACGCGCCACTCAGCGGAAAGGGCAAGTTCGACAAGGACCGGTGGGAGTTGTATCACGTGGACAGCGACCGGTCCGAGTCAAAGAACCTCGCTAGTAAACAACCTGAGAAGCTGAAGGAGCTCATAGCGGCATGGTTCGAGGAAGCGGACAAGAACTTCGTGCTGCCGCTGGACGATCGTTCCGCTCCGGAACTCCTCACAATCCAGCGCCCGCAACCGGAGCCGCCTCGTACGCGCTTCATCTACTATCCCGGCACGACGCCGGTTCCGGAGGCCGTCGCGGTTAACATCCGCGGGCGGTCTTACAAAATCATTGCCGACGTGGACCTCACACCCGACTCTCGCGGCGTGATCTTCGCGCATGGCTCGCGCTTTGGCGGCCACGCTCTGTTCATCAAGGATCGAAAGCTGTACTACGTGTACAACTTTCTCGGCATCAAGCCGGAGCAGAAGTTCGTCTCCGGGGAGCTCCCTACCGGCAAGCATGCGCTTGGCATGGCGTTTACTCGGGAGAAGCCGGGCCAGTACGGCGAGTCGGTCGGCAGAACGCGGCTCTATGTCGACGACAAGGCCGTAGCGGAAGGTCCGATGCGGGCACAGACCGGACACTTCACGCTCTGCGGCGACGGGCTCTGCATTGGATTCGACAGTGCCGACAGGGTGAGCGAGGAATACGGAGCCCCGTACTCCTTCTCCGGCGGCGAGATTTTCGGCGTTGCCGTTGACGTGAGCGACGAGGTTTACCTCGACCTCGAACGCGAGGCAGTCGGCGCTCTTGCACGTGACTAGCAGGCTGCGGAAAAACGCCGATTTCAGGCAGAATCCGCAACTGCATTTATGTCGAATCAATTGGCGAGGCGGTCTGACGTGCGATTAGACAGGCTAAGTGCCTGTATCTGCGGCTCT
>JBLNCW010000070.1:0-5609 GCA_050261015.1 Rhodospirillales bacterium
TCACGGGCGGCATCGGGGAGAACCAACCGGCAATCCGGGCCGCAGCCTGCGGGTGCCTCGATGCGCTGGGGATACGCATCGACGGCCAGCGGAACCAATCGGCGATCGCCACGGAAGCCGACATCTCGGAGGACTGCGCCGCGACTCGCGTCTGGGTGATCCCGACCAACGAAGATCTGCTCATTGCCCGCGACACGGTGCGCTGCGTTCTGAGCTGAGGCCGGCCGGCAGAGCCGCCAGCGCGCGGCGGCAGATCTCGGCATGACGCGCGCGCTTGTCCTTGCGCCAGCGGCGGCGCGCTTCTTCATCAAGCGGCGGCAGCAGGTCGAAAGTAATGTTGGCGGGCTGGTAATGGGCCGGGTTGGCGTTGGAGACGTAATGGCACAGCGAGCCGATCGCGGTCTCGCGGGGAAACGGGCAGGGCTGCTCGCCGCGGGCGAGCGCGGCTGCGTTGCGGCCCGCCACCAGGCCGGTCGCGATCGATTCCACGTAGCCTTCCACGCCGCAAATCTGGCCGGCGAAGAAGCATGCCTCGTTTGTTCTTAACTGAAGAGTCGGCGTAAGCAGGGCGGGAGCGTTGATGTACGTGTTCCGGTGCACCTGGCCGAAGCGGATGAACTCGGCGTGCTCCAGACCCGGAATCATGCGCAGCACGCGCTCCTGCTCTCCGTAGCGCATGTGATTCTGCATTCCGACCAGGTTGTAGCTGTCCGCCCGCAGGTTCTCCTGCCGCAACTGCACGACGGCGTAGGGACGCCGCCCGGTCCGCGGGTCCGTCAATCCCGCCGGTTTCATTGGCCCGAAACGCAGCGTGTCGCGGCCGCGGCGGGCAAGCTCCTCGATTGGCAGGCAGGCTTCGAAGTACGGCACATCGTCCGGGATGTGCGCGCTCACGCTCTCCGCCGCGAGCAGCGCGTCGACAAAGCGGTCGTACTGGTCCTTGTCGAACGGGCAGTTCAGATAATCGGCCGAGGAATCCAGCGACTTGTCGTAGCGCGAGGCGCGGAACGCGATCGAGGTGTCCACGGAATCGGCCTCCACGATGGGGCTGATCGCGTCGTAAAAGAAGAGCTCCCCGGAGCCGGTGAGCCGCGCAATGTCGCGGGCAAGCGCATCGCTGGTCAGCGGTCCGGCGGCGATCACGACGATGCCGTCCGGGATGGCCTCGACCTCCTCGCGCCGGACTTCGATCAAAGGCTCGGAAGCGATGGCTTCCGTGAGGCTGCCTGCGAACCGCTCCCGGTCCACCGTCAGCGCATGCCCGCCGGGAACGCGCGCCTCAGCGGCGACTTCAAGCAGCAGCGAGCCGAGATGGCGCAGTTCCTCCTTGAGCAGCCAGGGGGCGGAGTTCTCCTGCTCGGTCTTCAGAGAATTACTGCATACCAATTCGCCGAGCAGGCCGGTCTTATGCGCCGGCGTCGTCCGGTGCGGGCGCATTTCGTACAGCACGACCCGGCAGCCCGCCCGCGCCGCCTGCCATGCGGCCTCGCTTCCCGCAAGTCCGCCGCCGATAATGTGAATGGGGTGGATCAAAGTCTTATGACTATTGTATCCACCCCTCTGCCCGTGCCTAGCCGTGATGCGCCTGCGTCTCGGCGAACATTGCTTCGGCGGCCTTCTTCATCTCCTCGGGCGTGACGTCTTTGACGTGGGTCGCCATGCTCCAGGTGTGGCCGAATGGATCGGTCACTCTCGCGAAGCGGTCGCCCCAGAACATATCGGCTGGAGGCTGATCCGCCTTCGCCCCAGCGTCTACGGCCTGCTTGAATGTCGCATCCACGTCCGGCACGTACAGGAAAAGGCCCACCGAGCTGCCGCCCAGCGATTGAGGCGACGTTGCGCATCCCGGGAATTCGTCCGAGAGCATGAGCTTGGAATCACCGATCTGCAACTCGGCGTGAGCCACTTTGCCCCCGGGCGCATCCATGCGGAAGATCTCGACGGCGCCGAACGCGCGGCGGTAAAAATCGATTGCCTTCGCCGCCTCGCGCACGATCAGCGACGGAGTGATGGTGTGATAGCCTTCCGGAATTTTCGAAGCCATAATGCCCCTCCTGCCCCCAGTGTAAGTCCGGGCAAATCGGCTGGTTGTAAAATGTTCCGGTGGTCGATCGGATCAAGCCGGAGCACATCCGGGAAGCCGCGGATCGTATTCGCGCGATCGCGCACCGCACGCCCGTGTTGACTTCGCGCAGCTTCGACGCCCAAGCTGGCGTGAGCGCGCACTTCAAGTGCGAGAACTTCCAGCGCGGGGGCGCGTTCAAAATACGCGGCGCGTCGAACTTCATTTTTTCGATTCCGCGCGAGGACCTCAGCGGCGGCGTGGTCGCGTATTCGTCGGGAAACCACGCGCAGGCGGTTGCGATCGCGGCGCGTCACGTGGGCATCAAAGCGACGCTGGTGATGCCGAGCGACGCGCCCCGTTCGAAAGTCGAGGCGACGCGCTGCTACGGGGCGGAGATCGTGGTCTACGACAGGCTGCGCGACAACCGCGAAGCGATCGGCGCCCGCATCGCCGCCGGCACCGGCGCCACGCTCGTGCCGCCGTTCGACCACCCGTGGATCATAGCCGGCCAGGGCACCGCGGCGCTGGAGCTGATAGAAGAGGCGCCGGAGCTCGATGCGCTCATCGCGCCCGTGGGCGGCGGCGGGCTGCTTGCCGGCTGCGCCATCGCGGCCAAAAGCCTGATCCCGAACATCCGCATCTTCGGAGCGGAGCCGGAAGACGCCAACGATACGTATCTTTCCTTCCGCGCAGGCGAAAGAATCGAGATCCCGCCGCCGAAAACGCTTGCCGACGGCCTACGCGCGACCCGGCCCGGCGAGCTCACCTTTCCGATCCTCAGAGAACTCGCCGAGGATATTCTGCTCGTAAGCGAGGAGGAGATCCGGGCAACGCTGAAGTTCCTGCTGGAGAGAATGAAGATCCTGGTGGAGCCAAGCGGAGCGGTCGCCGCAGCCGCGGTTCTCTTCCGCAAGCTGCCCGCCAGCATCCGTTCGGTGGGAGTGATTCTCTCGGGCGGGAATGTAGATTTTGAGGTACTACAAAAGTTGTAAAGATGCGGAAAAGGGCCGGGGGTACGCCCGGCCCTCTCCTACATGCTGATCTTGTTGACCCCCGCCGCGAGCGTCTGGCGCCTGCCTTGCCAGACGAACTCTCCATCCACTCCCTGCGGCAGGGTGACTTGGGCTTCCAGCTTGCCGTTCTGAAGGGCGAGGCTCACCGCCACCTCGCCGCGGGGATGCGGGATCGCGCCGGCGGCCTTCGTCAGCTTGCCGAGCGATGGCCGGATCACGACGCGGCGGAAGCCCGGCGCGGCCGAGTCTATCCCCAGCACCGTGCGGAACAGCTCGATGTTCGGGCTGGCGCCCCAGGCGTGGCAATCCGAGCGCGACGGCTCGTAACTCTCGGCCCAGGTGGTCAGGCCGAGCGACAGTTGCGTGCGCCATTCATCCAGCATGTCGAGATAGCGGTCGCCCGCGCCCGCCGCCGCCAGGGCCGCGTGCAGGTAGTAGCGGAAGTAGATCGAGCAGGCCACCAGCGAGGAGTCCTCGGCGGCGCGCTCGATCAATTCGCGCGCCTCCTTGCCGCGGGTCACGCCGGCCAGCACCGCCAGCGCCTGGGAGTGCTGCGAGAAGTGCGCCTTGTCGGTGGTGTCCGCGAACAGCCGGCGGTTTGCGTCCCAATACAGGTTGCGCACCGCCGCCCGCAGCTCCGCGGCCGACCGGTCGTATTCCTCCGCGAGCGCCTTGGAGCCGAGCGCCTCCTCCAGCCGCGCCGCCCACTGGTAGGCGAGCAGCAGTTGCAGATCGTGCAGGGCCGATGAGCCGTCCGGCCCGGCGGGCGGCACGCCGCTGCGCCACTGGCGCGTCCAGTCCACGTAATTCCACCAAGGCACCTTCGCCAGCGACGCGTTCGGTTTCTGATACGACGCGTAAAACGAAAGCACAGCGCGCACGCCGGGCAGCATCTGCTTCACGAATGCCGGATCGTCCTGGTACATCCAGTAATCGTGCACCATCCCGATCCACCACAGCGCGAACCCGGGTATGTACTGCTGCAGCCGCGACGGCGCGCGGCTGTAGGTTGCGCCTTCGGCCGTGCGCGACGAATCAAGCTGCTCGATAGCATTGCGCATGAGGCGGCCGTCGCCGGTCATGAAAAGCGACACCAGCGCCTGGATGCGCGTGTCGCCCGCGTACTGTAGCTGTTCGTAATACGGGCAATCCATATAGGTCTCGTGCGCGCAAAGCCGCGCGGTGCGCCAGCCGACATCAAGTATCTTCTGCAGCTCTTCAGACTCGGACTGGAAGCGCGCCTTGCGCTCGAACGGGTAGCCCGTGTAGACGCCGCGGAAGTCGTTGATGGTCAGCGGAGCGTCTTTCGTCTCCACCGCGAGCCGCACGTAGCGGTACGTGCGCCACCATAGCGGCCGGAACACGCGCCGCGCGCCGCCATCGGCGATAAAGACGTCCTGGTAGCCCAGGAACTGCTTGCCCTCGACCTCGTTGCGGTTGCCCTTCTGGTTCGTGCCCGGCACGAAAAGCGCCTCGGCGTAGCCGATGGTGACGACCGCTCCGGCGCCGCCGCTGACTTCCAGTTCCGGATAGGCCGTTGTCAGGTAGTCCTGGTCCAGCAGAAACTCGGCCTTTGTGCGTGCGGGGATCACCAGCGGCGCGGGCGAGGCCGGGAACCCGGCGGGCGGCTTGATTCCGCTGGCCTGGCGTACGCGCGCCAGCCGCTCCGGTTTCATCTCCATCATGGGAATGGAACGCGGAACCAGCATCCAGCGGCTGGGGCTGTCGGAGGAGTAGCGCGGCGCGCCTGCCGGCCCTAGCGCGGGAGCCTTCCATCCCGAGTCGTCGTAATCGGGCTGTTCCCAACCCCACGGATACCGGGACGCCGTCACGCGCTCGCCCGGCCCGGCGACGTAGTATCCGAAGGGCACTAATTTCCTGGTCACCGCTTCCGGCTCGTACGCCTCGTTGCGAATGCACTTCCACTCGCGGCCGGTGTCGACAACGCATTCGGCCTCTCCGTTGCCCGCCAGCAGGAAACCGGTCTGGTTGGTGATCTGGGCCATGGGCGCGTCCGCACCCGCGTTCCACACCACCGCGGCCAGCACGTTCCTGCCGGGTTTCAGCAGGCGCGCGATGTCATACGTCTCAAAGCGCCAGTGAAAGATGTCGCCGCGCGCCGGGCCAAAGCCCACGCGCTCGCCGTTAACGAAAAGCTGATAACGGTTATCGGCCGTCACGTGGATCTTGAATGACGCCGGTTTCGAGGGCAGATCGAACGTGCGGCGGAAATGGTAGACGCCGTAGTCGAACGCAGGGGCGCCCTCGACGGAAATCCATCGCGCGCGCCACCGCTGGGTCAAAATGTCCTCATCGGCAGCTAACAATGAGGAGCAAACTAACATCAGGGCAAAGGCGATTCGTCTCATGGGAAAAACCTTGATCTAGAATATCGCTCAGGCTTGCCTTTGTCCTAGCAGGTTGCGGAAAAACACAGGCTGAAACCCTGAAACACGTTACGGCTGGAATGTTCTGATCGTCTAATCTGCATGCGCGGCCGCGATCATCAGCAAGCAGACATGTACAGCTAC
>JBLNCW010000071.1:0-7358 GCA_050261015.1 Rhodospirillales bacterium
AGAACGAGGTCTGCTTCTGTCTCCGCTTGCCGAGCGCCATGCCCAATTATCCATCCAAAACATTCCTGCATCAAGATGTTTCGACTTCAAAATGTTTCGACTTTATCCACGGGCTGCTAGCCGCCGGCGCCGGGACAGCGGGGACTATGTACACTGGAATCTATCATGCTGTTGCGATCGCTGCGGGAAGAAGTGCTTGAGGCGAACCTCGAACTGGTGCGGCGCGGGCTGGCGATTTTCACCTGGGGAAACGCGAGCGGGATTTCGCGTGAGGACGGCCTGGTAGTGATCAAGCCGAGCGGAGTGCCCTACGGCACGATGAAGCCGGAGGATCTGGTAATCACGGACCTCGACGGGCGCGCTGTCGAGGGCTCGCTGCGGCCGTCGTCGGATCTGCCGACGCACCTGGTGCTGTACCGCTGCTTCACTTCCATCGGAGGCGTGGTGCACACCCACTCCAAATACGCCACCTCATGGGCGCAGGCGGGCCGCGACATCCCGTGCTTCGGCACGACGCATGCGGATCATTTTTATGGTCCGGTGCCGGTGACGCAGCCGCTGGAGGCGCACCACATCGAGGGCGCTTACGAGGAGAATACGGGCAAGGTGATCGTCGAGCGTTTCCGCGGCATCGATCCGGCCCAGGTTCCGGCCGTGCTGGTGGCCGGCCACGGGCCGTTCTGCTGGGGCGAATCGGCTTCGGCGGCCGCGCGCAATGCGGTAATTCTTGAAGAAGTGGCGCGGATGGCCTACCAGACCATCACGCTGAATCATTCCGCCGGGCCGATCTCGAGCGCGCTGCTCGACAGGCACTTTCTGCGCAAGCACGGCCCCGGCGCCACTTACGGCCAGAAATAGAGGACCGGCGCGCTCTGGTCACAGCTCTTCGCTTGGACCGTCCAGCACCTGGCGGACTTTCCTGGCGAGGGTTTCACGGCTGAACGGTTTTCCAAGGAACTCAAAACCGGGCTCGAGGACTCCGTGGTGAAGCGCCGAGTACTCCGTGTAGCCCGATAGATAGAGCACTTTGATACCCGGCCGCAGCGGCGCCAGCGTGTCGGCCAACTGCTTGCCGCTCATCTGCGGCATGACGACATCGGTGACGAGCAGGTGAATCGGGTCCGGATACTGCGCGCTGACCCGGAGGGCCTCGACTCCGTTCTCCGCCGTAAGCACCGTATATCCCCGCTGCCTGAGCATCTCGGCGATCAGTTCCCGGACGCCCTCCTCGTCCTCAACGACGAGGACGGTCTCGGCGCCCCGGCTTTCCTCCGCCGGCGTCGCGCGCTCGGCCGGCGATTCGGCCTCATTGACCCTGGGGAAATAGACCTTGAACGTCGTCCCCTGGCCCGGCTCGCTGTACACCCAGACTTCGCCGCCGCTCTGCTTGACGATGCCGTAAACGGTTGCAAGTCCGAGGCCGGTTCCCCTGCCCGGCTCCTTGGTAGTGAAAAAAGGCTCGAAGATATGGCGTTTGGTCTCGGCGTCCATGCCGTGCCCCGTGTCGCTCACGGCGATCAGGACGTAGTCGCCGGGACGGACGCCAAGGTGCGTTTTGGAGTACTTAGTGTCGAGTTGCGCGGCGGCGGTTTCGATGGTGATCCGTCCGCCCCCAGGAATCGCGTCGCGGGAGTTGACCACCAAATTGAAGATGACCTGCTCAATCTGTCCGGGGTCGGCGCGCAGGTTTCCGGCGTTCGGATCGAGCCGGAACACGAGATCAATATCCTCTCCGATCAGGCGACGCAGCATCTTTTCCGTGCTGGAAAGCAGCGCGTTCACGTTCAACACGCGCGGCTGCAAAACCTGGCGGCGGCTGAACGCCAGCAACTGGTTCGTGAGAGCCACGGCGCGGCTGGCCGCGGTGAGCACCTCCTCGACGTACCCGCGCAGAGGATCCCCGAGGGACAACTGATCCAGCACCAGTTGGTTGTAGCCGGAAATGATGGTGAGCATGTTGTTGAAGTCGTGCGCCACGCCGCCGGCCAGCCTGCCTAAGGCCTCCATCTTCTGAGAGTGAAGCAGTTGCTCTTCCATCTGCTTGCGCGTGGTGATGTCGGTTACGAAGGCGATGGCGAGCATGCCACCGTCCATCTGGAGATAGCTGAGGCTCACTTCGACCGGGAACTCGGAGCCGTCCTTCCGGCGCCCCGCAAGGTCCATCCCAATGCCCATCGGCCGATTGCGGGGCTCCTCAAAGTACTCCTGCCTCCTTTTGGCATGCACATCCCGGCTGCCGGAGGGCAGAAGAGACTCGATGCTGGAGCCCAGCAGTTCTTCCTGCGTGTAACCGAACATGCGGACCGCGCTGGCGTTGGCAAGCACGATGCGGCCCTGCCGGTCAACCGTGAAGATGGCCTCCGAGACCGATTCCAGAATCGCGGAAAGCATCTTCTCGCTTTTGGGAAGCATGCTTTCATGCACCTTGCGCGAGGCGGCGCCGGCAGTGGCAGGGTTATTTTCCAGCAAGTCTGCCCCCTCCGAACAATCTCTCCTATTGTCTTCGTTAAGAGAACTCAATTGCAAGTACGCGTTTACACCGGATGCCTGCCCGGCCCCTGAGCGCCGTCATTCATCCTCAAAGGGAGCATCGCTGCCCGTTTTCGGACAACAACGTGGGCTGCCGTGCGGCGCGCTGCCGGCGGCTCCAAGGCCGGAATGACCTGTATCTGCTTTGCGAGCCGCCGAGTCGCAGGGAAACGCCGCAAATTTCGCGTTTCGCGCCTCTGGCACAGGTTGTGCAAGCAGCTTTACAGGGGGAGCCATGCTTGCCAAAAACTCCGAGTTTACGCGGGGAACACACGCAGCACCGGACGCTGGGTACGCCGGCGAGGCGAATGGCAAGCGCAGCGTCAATCGAATTCTGCTGCCCGTTGATTTTACGAAACGGTCCCTTGGAGCGGCGCGGCGCGCTGCCGATCTTGCCCGGCGGTTTGACGCGGAAGTGCTGCTGGTTCACGTCGGCACTCCCGAGCAGCCGGGCGGCGGCCCGATGACCCCGGATGAAAGCAAGATTGAGCGGGCGCTGTCCGCAGTGCTGGAGGCCGTTCCTTTCCGGCGATTCTCCTTGACGGGCGACCCGGCGCAGCGGATTGTCGACCATGCCCGGCAGGAGAACGCCCGGCTCATCGTCATGCCCACGCGCGGCAGAAGGCGCTTTCTGGGATTGCTCAACGATTCTCTCACGGCGCGGGTCATTCAAAACGCCCACTGCCCGGTCTGGACGGGGGTGGGAGACGCTGCAGAGCCGCTCGACATCCGGCGGGTGCTCTGCGCTCTGGCGCTCGGGCCAAGCAGCGCCAGAGTCCTGCGGTGGGCGGCGCGGCTGGCGGATCGTTTCGAGGCCAGCCTGTCAATCGTGCACTGCAACTCCGGCTTCGGGGCCATCCCTGGCACCTGGGTTTACGAAGAGCTGCACGCGGCCAGGAGAACCTGGGCCCGGCAGGACATTGCCAGCCTGCAAAGCGCGGTGGGAACTCGGGCCGATATCTGGCTGGAGGCGGGCCCGCCCGAGCAGGCGATCGCGGCGGTGGCCCGAAGCATCGGGGCGGACCTGGTGGTGATCGGAAAGGGCCACGCACGATGGCTCCCCGCAAAGCTGTGCTTCCGGGCGTACGACATCGTGTGCGAGGCGCCCTGCCCGGTGGCGGTTTGTTGAGCGAGGGCCTTTCTATTCGGCATCGGGCGAATCGTAGAGGCGTTCCCGGATGGCTTCCCGGTGTCTGGCCGCTTCACTCACGTCCATCCCGTCGCCGGCAATCACCGCCTCGGCCAAAGCCACGCCGACCTCGGCTTCGCCGGCCGCCACGATCGTGGCGCCCGCGCGCCGTAGCGCGTGTGCGTCGCGAAGATGGGCGCAGCGCACGAGAACACGCAGTTCAGGATTGAGAAGCCGCGCTTGCCTGATGATTTCAGCGGCGTCCTCAACATCGGCGCTCAGGATGAGGCTGCCGGCGCTTGCGATTCCCGCCTCCTCAAGGATGCCCGGGCGACGGACGTCGCCGTAGATCGCCTGAATCCCCTGCGCGCGGATGCGCCGCACCGTGTCCAGGTTCAGGTCGATCACCGTGATTTTGGCGCCGCGCTGCTCGAGCAACCTGTGAACGATCCTGCCGACCGGACCGTAGCCGACCAGAATGCAGTGCCTGGGATCGATCGCCGGACGCTGGGCGGGGGCAACCGGAGCGAGGCTCGGGGTTGGGGACGTCAATCCCTTCGCCCAGCTATAGATAAACGGATTCAGCACGATCGAGATGACGGAGGTAGCTACGAGAGCGTTCCAACCGGTGTCGGTGACCAGGCCGAGATCGCGGGCGACCCCGCCGAGAATGAAGCTGAATTCCCCAACCTGGGAGAATGCCGCTCCGACAGGGACGGCCGTGGCAAGAGGCACGCCCAGTACGCGCGACGTTAGCATGCCGGCGAGGGGTTTGACGGCGACCACGACGAACAACACCGCCGCGATTGGCAGCGGCGCCTCCACTAAGCTTCGGGGATCGAAAAGCATGCCAACCGACACGAAGAAGAGCACGGAAAAAGCGTCGCGCATCGGAACCGCGTCCGCGGCGGCGCGGGCCGCGAATTCCGAGCGCCCTACGGCCAGCCCGGCGAGAAACGCTCCGAGTTCCATCGACACCCCGAATACTCTAGCGGAGCCCACCGCAATCCCCAGGGCGAGGACCAGCACCGCCAGGGTGAACAACTCTCCCGAGCGTGTCTTCGCAATCAGCTCCAGCGCGCCCGGTATAATCCACCGTCCGAGCACAACCACGACCGCGATCAAGCTGGCGATCTTCAGCCCGGCTATTGCCAGTGCGGCGCCGGCGCTCTGGCTCACCGCTCCGTCCGCAACGAAGATGATCGGCAGGAGCAGCAGCATGACGACGGTGAGGATGTCCTCAACCACCGTCCAGCCAAACGCAATGTAACCGATCTGCGCGTGCAGGTCGTGCCGCTCGGCCAGCACCTTGGCCATCACGACGGTGCTGGCCACGGAAACCGCCATTCCCAGAATGATGCCCGCTGTCCAGGTCCAGCCCAGCAGGTGCAACAGCACCGCCAGCGCAACGGTGGAGGCCGTACTCTGAATCAGCGCGCCCGGCACCACCACGCGCCACATCGCGATCATTTCGCGCAGGTGAAAACGCAGCCCGATTCCGAAAAGCAGCAGAATGACCCCAATCCCGGCCAACTGCTCCGCCATCGCCCGGTCGGCGATGAAACCGGGCGTGAACGGCCCAACAGCAATGCCCGCCAGCAGGTAGCCGACGATGGGAGACACCTTCAGCCGCTGTGCAACGTAGCCAAGGACCAGAGCCCCCGCCAGGCCGCCCGTCAGGGTTATCACTACGTTGAGTTCGTGCATCAGAGATTCAAAAGTTTAAAGCACAGGGGAGCCGGGGTATGCCCGCTGCCGCGTCTTCCCGGTTCGCAGGTGTAAGGTAATATCCGTTGCACGTTATGTTCCTGCCTGCCTTGGGCCGGTGTTGGCTGCGGATTTCGGCCTTGCAGGGCTTCCGGCCAGGGTTCCCGTTCCGCCACAGTGCCCCAAAACGCACACCTTGCCAGTTTTTGGGCAATTCGGCGGCCAGTCTTGTGCAGGGGAATCCAGGGTAAAAAAGACGTCTCAGCCTCGGCCGCTGGCGATCAGTGGAGCGTGGCTCAATTGCCGGCGGAAATCGAAAACGAGGACTCCGGAGCTACTTCCGGGCCCAGACGGGACGGTCATTGTTCCCGTCTTTCGTAAGCTGCTTCAAGCGTGTTCCGCCCGCTAGCATCGACCAGATTTGCGGCTTTCCGGAGCGCGTCGATGAGAACACGATGTGCCGGCCGTCGGGCGCCCAGCTTGGATGCTCGTTCTTTCCTTCCTGGTGCGTGAGTTGGGTGTACTCGCGAGTGGCAACGTCCATCACGAAGATGTTCCAGTTTCCCGGAGCGTAGCCACGGGTCCAAGCGAAGGCGATATGCTGCCCGTCGGGAGACCATGCCGGATTGGCCGCTTCTCCCTCTCCGGTCGTCAGCCGTTGGACATCCGCTCCCTCCAAGTTCATTCGGTACATTTGAGCTCTGCCGGAGCGCCCGGATACGAAGACCAGGTCAGCGCCCGTCCTTGGGTTCACTTTGGGCTCGGTGTCGATCGAGCCGGGTGCTGTGATGGGCCGAAAGCCGGTGCCATTCAGACTGGCGATGAAAATACGGCAGCAACCTCCGGCAGAAGACGAGTAGATGATGTGCTGCCCGTCCGGCGTAAACGCGGGCGAGGAATTCACGCTGGCTTGCTGGTTGTAGAATCGCAGGTCGCGAACCGGATCGATGGAGAAGAGGAAGATCCGGGGCAAGCCTCGGGCGTAACTCGTGAATGCGAGTCTGCTCCCGTCGGGTGATACGGCTGGTTCGATGGAGATCGAGTTAAAACGGGTAACCTGCCGCTGATTGCCCCCATCCGAATCCATGACTCAGATTTCCTTCGATCCGGTGCGGTCAGAGACAAAGTAGACCTTCGATTCCGCCAGGCTGACGCCGCCAAAATTGCTCAGGATGTCAGCGGCGAACTCGCGGGCTGCTTTGCGCGCCCCATCTTCTGTCAACTGCGCCAGGTAAGTCTTGCCCAACACCTGCGCGTTGGCCAGGTCAGGCTGTTGGACATTGTACAGCCATGGTACAGCCATGCCCTCAGGACAAGCTGCCCCGCAGTGGAAGAGGTGTAGCCGAAAGCGAGGTAGTTGGCATTGACTGGAGGCTCGGACCAATCAGAAAATCGTGGTCCTCGAATGCGAAAGTCTTCGGGGCGCTGGGGCGACTGGAGGGGGTAGAGGCTCTTCGGGACCATCCTGAGCAAGCCGGAATCCTCCAACTCGTCCCAGAGGGTTCCGTTGAACACGTCCATATGCCTGCCAGCTTCGTTGGCTCCGCGAAAGTCCGGAACGGCAATGGCGGAATGGGTGCCTCCAAGTAATTTGATGACAACTCGGTCATTTTCCTGAACGGGCACGGTGAGTGGCACGAGGCACATTACGAATGCGGCGGTTCTGAGAAGCATCACTGACATACTACCCAGTTCCGCAGGCCCCGCCGCCCGGCACCGGGCGGCTTTTTTGCTTTCATCACACGCCTGACCCCATCGGACGGAGGACTCGTCATCAAAATCGTCAACTTTGCCCCCATTGATGGCGTAGAGCCACGCCGTGTACAGGTCAATTGGGTGTTTAATAAGTCTTTTATTTTTAGTGACCGTTCCGAGACATAGGTAACAGAACGTTCCGGAGACATGGGTTACACTTTGTCCCGCAAAGGGGGCGAAGAAGACCATGCCATGGAAGGAGAGTTCTGTTATGGACGAACGGATGCGTTTTGTGATT
>JBLNCW010000072.1:0-95444 GCA_050261015.1 Rhodospirillales bacterium
ACTAGCTTAGACAAGGGAAAGGGGGCAGATGCAAAGGCAAACCCCGAATCCCAGGCGATCAACAAAAAGGGGACATTTCTATCGAGGAGATACGGGGGACATTTCTCTCGAGGTTTGACAAAACTCAACAGCAGGCTTTCTGAAGCCGCTTTCGGTGTGCTAGGCTCATACGCGGCGACAAAATGGACGTGAACACACGCGGGCTGTTGGAAACATTGGCGGGGGTGTTCGTTCCGATTTCCACCCCCTTCCAGGACGACGAAGAGGTGGATTACGGCGCGCTGCGCTTCAACCTGGAGCGGTACGCAGAAAGCGGAGTTCTGGGCTACCTGGCGCTCGGCTCAAACGGTGAAAACCGGAGCCTTACCGAACAGGAGAAGCTCAAGGTGCTGGAGACCATCGTGCGGCACAAAGGCCCGGGCCAGGTAGTGATGGCGGGCGCCACCTACGACGCCCAGCGCGACACGGAGCGCTTCCTTAAGCAGGCAGCCGATCTCGGCGCCGACTTCGGGCTGGTGCTCTCGCCCGGCTACTTCCGCAAACAAATGACCGAGGAGGTGCTTTTCCGCTACTTCTCGACCGTGGCGGACGCTTCGCCGCTTCCTATTCTCATATACAACGCGCCGGGGTTCTGCGGCGTCACTGTGTCGCCGTCGCTGGCCTGCCGCCTGGCCGCGCATCCAAACATCGTCGGCATGAAGGACAGCGCATCGAGCGGCATCGAGGAGTTTCTCAAATTCGAAAGCGAGAAATTTCACGTGCTGGCGGGTTCGGTGAACTTTTTGTTCCGGGCGATGATGGGCGGCTCGGTAGGCGGCACGGTGTCGCTGGCCAACTCCTTCCCCGCGCTGGCACTCGAACTGTTTCGCTGCGGGCAGGCGCGTGATGAGGCGCGTGGCGTCCCGCTCCAGGAGCGCGTGAAGCGCATCAACAGCGCGATTGCCGGCGCGTATGGCCCCTCGGGCGTGAAAGCGGCGATGAATCTGGCGGGGTTTCGCGGCGGCATACCGCGCCGCCCGCTGCTGCCGCTGACCCCGGCGCAGCTCGAGGAACTGAAAAGGGTGCTCCGGGAGGAGGGCTTGATCGAGTGAACCGCGACATTCTCGCCATGGATGTGGGGACGACGGCGTTCAAGGTGGCCGTCTTTTCGCCCGGGTTGGAGAAGAAGTGCGAAGCCTCGCGGCCTTACGACGTCAACGTTTACGACGGAGGCAAGGCGGATATCGAACCGGAAAAGTGGTGGCAGGCGCTTCGGGAATGCTGCGCGGAACTCAGGAGCGAACTCGCCGGCGTGGGCGTTCTGGCGCCTTCGGTGACCACGCCCGGACTGACGCCCATGGCGGCGGACGGAACGGCCCTCGGGCCGGCCATTCTGTTCTTCGACGGGCGCTCCCACGCGCAGGCCCGCGCCATCCGGGAAGCGGTGGGCGAGGAGAAATTCCTGCGGGAGACCTGCAACCTGCCGGTGTCCGGCGGCTCTTCGCTCTGCTCGATACTCTGGATCCGCGACAACCAGCCGGAGGTGTGGTCCGCCGCGGCCAAATTCGGGCATTGCAACACCTACATGGTCAAACGGCTCACGGGCGCCTGGGCGATCGACCCCTCGACGGTCTCGATCACCGGGCTCTACAACACGGCGGCGAACGATCTCACGTGGAACGAGGACGTGCTGCGCGCAGCCTGCATCCCGGCCGATAAGTTGCCCCCGCTCATGCCCTCGCACGCGCCCGCGGGCCGGATTCTTCCCGAGGTTGCGGATGAACTCGGGGTTCCGCCCGGCTGCGTGGTGCTGTGCGGCGGCAACGACGCGGTGCTGGCGGCGTACTCCGGCGGGCTCACCGAGCCCGGCGGCATCAGCAACATCTGCGGGACCTGCGAAATCATTAGCGTCTGCGTGGACGCGCCGGTGTGCTCGCCGCACTTCAACGTGCGGTGCCACGTTGCGCCCGGCAAGTGGGTTACGTTCTTCGTGCTGAACACGGGCGGCAAGGCGCTGGAATGGTTTCAATCGGTGTTCTGCAAGGAGATGACAGACGCGGAATTCTACGAGGAGTACATCCCTTCGGTGCTAACGGCGTTTTTCAACTCGGCGGACATCGACCGGCGCGAAGCCGAACTGCCGGAGTATGTTCCGTACCTCGGCGGATCGCGCTACACCCTGGAGCGGGTGAAGGCGAGCTTTTCCGGCGTGACGCTCGAGACCACGCGCGACGATATGCTGCTCAGCCTGGTTCGAGGAAACGCCCTCTATCACGGCCGCCATCTTGAAGAGGTGGGCAAGATGGTCAGACTCGGCCGCAAGGTGATGACCACCGGCGGCGGCGCGCGCATCCCAGGCGTCCTGGCGGCGAAAAAACGCTGGACGGGCGATTTCGAATACGAATTTCAGGACCAGTCGTCGCTGCTCGGAGCGGCCATGCTAGGCCGCGACTATCAGGCGCTGCGCGCGGCGATGGATTAATTCCGCAAACTACGCTACTTTTACACTGAGGAAATTTTTATGCCCGTAGTCCCGATGCAGCAGATTCTCAAGCATGCCTTCGACAACCGCTACGGCGTCGGCGCGTTCAACATCGTGAACGACCTCACCATGGACGCCGTGCTCACCGCCGCCGCGGAGACGAAATCGCCCGTAATCGTCCAGGTGTCGGTGAAGACCGTGAAGGTGATGGGCGCGAAGCTGATCCGGCTGATGTTCGAGGAGATGGCGAGCCGCGTGCCCGTGCCCGCGACGCTTCACCTGGACCATTGCCCCGACCGCAAGGTGATCGAGGAATGTATCGCGGCCGGCTGGAATTCGGTGCTGTTTGACGCCTCCAAGCTGAGCTATGAGGACAACATGGCGCAGACCAAGGAGGTGGTGGAACTGGCACACAAACACGGCGTGGCCGTGGAGGGCGAATTGGAGGCGGTGAAAGGCGTGGAGGACGGCGTCGGCGACGAGTATGGCGGCGCGGTGGTCGCGCTCGACAAAGCCGTGGCCTTCATCCGGGAGACGAAGATCGACAGCTTCGCCCCAGCCATCGGCACCGCGCACGGGCTTTACAAGGGGGCGCCGAAAATCAATTTCCAGCGGGTCTCGGAGATCGTCGTCGCCGAGCCGATTCCTCTGGTGGTGCACGGAGGCACGGGACTTTCCGATGAGACTTTCCAGGAGTTGATCCGGCGCGGCGCGCCGAAAATCAACATTTCGACGCAACTGAAGATTACGTTGGCCGATGCCTTCCGCAATTACTTGAACGAGAAGCCAACCGAATACGACCCGCTGAAGTTGCTCGGCGCGGTGAAGAAGAAATGCGTGGAGCAGATTGCGTGCTTCATGCGCATTTTCGGCAGCGAGGGGAAAGCGGCATGAGCAAGGCGTTGATATTCGATTGCGACGGAGTACTCGGCGATACCGAGCAGTTCGGCCACCTGCCCGCCTTCAACCAGATGTGGAAGGAGATGGGAGTGCCGTGGCAGTGGTCGGTTGAGGAGTACGGCCGGAAGCTGAAGATCGGCGGCGGCAAAGAGCGGATGCTGAGCCTGTTCAAGGAGGAGGCTTACCTGGCGGCGTGGCCGGAAGCGCCAAAGGACGAGGCGGCTCAGAAGGAGATGGTGGCGGCGTGGCACAAGCGGAAGTCCGCCATCTACAAGGAGATCATTCTCTCCGGCCGCATCCCTCCGCGCTCGGGCGTCAAACGGATTGCCGAGGAAGCGCTGGAGAACGGCTGGACGCTCGCTGTGGCTTCGACCTCCGCCGAGGAATCGGTGCGCGCCGTCTTGCGCCACGCGATGGGGGACGCAACCGCGAACCGGTTCGCGCTCGTGCTGGCCGGCGACTGCGTGAAGGCCAAGAAGCCCGCGCCCGATATCTACCTGCTGGCGGCCGAGAAGCTGGGCATCAGCCCATCCCGTTGCGTGGTGATCGAAGACTCCAATAACGGAGTCGTGGCCGCCACGGCGGCCGGAATGCAATGCGTGGTGACGGTGAGCAGCTACACCCGGGAGGAAGATTTTTCCCAGGCGGCGCTCGTGCTGACTTGCCTGGGCGATCCCGGCGGCGAGACATGCGAGGTGCTCGAGAACCGCTCCGCGGCGCGGCCGGAGTGCTGGCTGAAAATTACGGATCTGGAGCGGCTGCTGCCCGGCTAGGCTAATACGCGCACAGCCAGCGCGCTTTCTCCAGCACCTTGGCTGCGTTCGGCAGAAACGCCTCTTCAAGCGGCGCGCTGAAGGGTATCGGCGTATCGGGCGCGGCTACCCTTGCTATCGGCGCATCGAGGTAGTCGAAAGCCTTTTCGGCGATCCGGGCCGCGATCTCCGCGCCGAAGCCGCCGGTCAAAGTCGCCTCGTGGAGCAGCAGCGCGCGCGAGGTCTTTTTGACGCTCGCCAGCACGGTTTCCTCATCGATCGGCAGCAGGGTTCGCATGTCGATGATCTCCGTCGAAACGCCCTCCTTCTCCAGCGTTTCGGCCGCTTCCTGCGCCACGTAGAGCATCGCGCCGTAAGTGATGATGGAAAGATTCTTTCCCTCGCGGAACACCCGCGCCTTGCCGATCGGCACGGTGTAATCGCCCGCCGGGATCTCCTCCTTGAGGCGGCGATAAAGCGCCTTGTGCTCGAAGAAGATGACCGGGTCGTTGTCGCGGATGGCCGACTTGATCAGCCCCTTGGCGTCGCGCGGGGTTCCGGGCGTCACGACTTTCAGGCCGGGCGTATGCACGAACCAGGCCTCGGGATTCTGCGAGTGGAACGGGCCGCCGTGCGTGCCTCCGCCCGAAGGCGCACGCACCACGATCGGCACCGGCGCATTCCAGCGGTAACGGCATTTCGCGGCGAAGTTCACAACCTGGTCGAACGCGCACGAAATGAAGTCGGCGAACTGCATTTCGGCGATGGGCCGGAGCCCCATAAAGCTGGCTCCGATCGCCGCGCCTACGATGGCCGATTCGGAAATCGGCGTATCCACGACGCGCTTCTCGCCGAATGCTTCCAGCATGCCCGCCGTGACCTTGAACGCCCCGCCGTAGACGCCGATGTCCTCGCCGATGCAGAAGACGTTCGGGTCGCGCTCCATCTCCTCCCAGATGCCTTGGCGAATCGCTTCCAGATATGTCGTGGGCATGGGCTTAGCTCTCCTCGTAGACGTTAGTGAGCAGGTCGGAGGGGTCCGGAAACGGACTCTGCTCGGCCCACGCTTGCGCCTCATCCACTTCGGCCCGAATGCGCGCGTAAGTGGCGTCGATTTCCTCGCGCGTGGCGATCCCGGTCTCGATCATGTGCCGTTCGAGCCGCAGGATGGGGTCTTTGGCCGCCCACTCCTCAAAGAGATGCTTCGGCACGTAAAAGGCGGAATCGTGCGCCGCGTGCCCGGTCATGCGGAAGGTTTTGCACTCGATAAGATAGGGCCCCAGTCCCTCGCGCGCGTGCGCGATGGCGCGTGCCGCGGCGCGGTGCACCGCGAAAACGTCGTTGCCGTCGACGATTTCGGCCGGCACGCCGTAGCCCGGTCCCTTGTCGGCCACGTTCGCGCAAGCCATCTGCTTGTGGAGCGGCGTCGAGTAGGCATACGCGTTGTTGTTGCAAATCAGCACGAGCGGCGCCTTCATCACGGCAGCCATGTTGATGCCCTCGTGGAAGTCCCCGCGGCTGGTAGCGCCGTCGCCGAAAAAGACGAGGACGCAATTGCGGCTACCCTGGTACTTCAGCGCCATCGCCGCGCCGGCCGACACCGGCACGGACGCCGCCATCGCGCTGATAATCGCCACAATGCGGCGGTTCAGGTCGCCCATGTGCATGTTGCCGTCTTTGCCGCGCGTTACGCCGCCCACGCGCCCCATGTATTGGGCCAGAACCTCCCTCGGCTGGATCCCGCGGATAAAGTACAGCGCCATATCCCTGTGGCAAGGGAACAGCACGTCCTGCGGGTCGGCGGCCAGCCCCGCCCCCACGCAGATCGCCTCCTGCCCGCGGCCCACGTAAACGCCGCCCACGATTTTGCCCTGCCGGTAGAGCCGTTTTTCGATGCGTTCTTCCACTTCTCGCATCAGGAACATGTAATACAGAGCTTTTCGGGCCAGCGCGGCGTCGGAGTCCGGCATATCCTCCGACTTCCGGCTGACCCGGGATAGATTGAGAGAGTCCACGGCTGCCATCGTCAACTCCGAAGTGGAATCGTCCACAAAGCCGTAGTATACGCCAGCGGCCCCCGAGCTTTTCGAGCAAGCCGGTTCAACGTGGAAAATCGAGAACTCAGCGGCCGCTCCAGCGGGCCTACGCGAAAAGCTCCTGCGCGCGAATCAGCCGCTCGGTGACGCGTACGCCGTTCGGGCACCGGATCGGGCACGAAGCGCAATCGCTACAGCGCACGCTCCTAAGTGGCTCGGACAATTGCAGGAAGTGCTCGCGGCCGAGCGCAAACTGCCCGTAGCCATCGGCGTAAGTGAGATAGCGCAGTACGTCGGAGACGGGGAGGCCCTGCGGGCATTTGCCGTCGCAGCGGCCGCACATGCGGCAGTATTCCGGCCGGATCTCTTCGAGCCGCGCGGTGAGGACTTTCTGATCGGCGTCGGAAAACTTCTGCGACATCGTCTTGAAGTTGTCCTCAAGCTGCTCGATGTCCGTCATGCTGGGGATGGTGGTCGCAACCGACGGATTTTTCAACACCCACCTCAGCGCCGCCGTCATGGCGCCCTCCCGGCGCAATTCCGGCCTGGGCTCCCGGCCACGGAGGCCGCCCGCCATCACCTTCATCGCCACCACACCGATACCCGCCTTGTGCAGCCTGTCGATCGCATTTGCGGCCTCGGCATCCATGGTGAAGTTATAGGTGGCCAACACCACTTGCAGTTTGCCCGTCTTGATCACGGCATCGGCGATTGCGGCAACGCGGTGCGTGCTCACTCCGGGAAAGCGTATCTTGCCATCCCGGCGGGCTATTTCCTGCGCCTCAAGCAGGTCGTCCGTTATCGCGTCGGGGCTGTCCTTCCCGTGCAGATACCAGATGTCGACATGGTCCGTCCCGAGTTCCTTCAGGCTCGTCTCGAGATCCTTGAGGGCGCCCGCCTTGTCCTTGGCGCCGACCTTGGTCGAGAGGACGACGTTTTTGCGCCTGGAGCCCAGCGCGGCGCCTACCATGCGCTCGTTGTTGCCGTTCTGATACACGCGGGCCGTATCAAAGTAATTGATGCCCATGTCCGCCGCCCGGGTGATCACCGTGGGGTCGGAGGTGATCATACAGCCGAAACCGACTGTGGTGACCTTCAGGCCGGTCTTGCCGAGGACGCGGTAAGCGAGGCCCTGTCCGGCCGCCGGCTCCGGCGCTTGGAAAACGGGGTTTGCGGGAACAGCAGTCGCCGCGGGCAGCGCCAGCCCCGCGGCCAGGAAGTTGCGTCTTGAAAAATCGGAGTTCATGGCACGCTCCAGGTATTTAGATTCGGCGATGCCATTATCTCAATTTCCGAAGCGGCAGGCACGAAGCCCTTATTGCCAGGCCGGCTTCGCGGGTTCTTCAATTTCGTAGACGCGATACACATCCCTGAGCGTGAGGACGCCCAGGAGCCGGTAGGGGCGCATACGGCTGGACACCGGCAGCACCGGATGCGAGCCGAACAGGCGCAGCGCCGCTTCCAAAGGAAGATCCGGGAAGAGGCGTGGCAAGGGAGTGAGGGCGAACTCGTCTCCGAGCTTACGTTCGCCGTCGCCCCTGAAAATTGCGGCTTCGAGATCCTGCAGGCTGACGTGGCACCATGCGCCCTGGCCAAGCGACACGAGCACGGCTTCATCGCGCCGGCTGGCCTCCAGGGCGGCGGCGACGGTCGTATCCGGGTTCAGGGTGCGCGCCGCGGGCGACATCGCGTCCTCCACGCGCACAGGCTGCGCTTCCCGCTCCTGTTCGAGCGAAGGCAGCTCCAGCCCCTCGTGCCGGGCCACCATGCTGAAAAACGGCCTGGGCTGCAGGCGCCGCGATACCAGAAACGCCACCGTGTTGGCGATCATGACAGGCAAAATGATCACGTACGTCGCGCTGACTTCGAAGACCATGAAGATCGAAGTCATCGGCGCGCGAAACACACCCGCAAAGAAGGTTCCCATGCCGACCAACACGTAGGCGCTCGCGCCGCTGCTCGGAAACGGCCAGTAGAGCGAGGCCAGGCCGCCGATGCCGCCGCCGATCATGCCCCCGATAAACAGCGTCGGGGCAAACATCCCTCCCGGCGTGCCGGCGCCGAAGCACAGCAGCGTCACCCCCATTTTGACCAGGGCGAGAATCACCAGCATGTCCCAGGCGAAGCGGTTGTGCATGGCGCCGTCGATAGCGCCGTAGCCCGCTCCCATCACCTCCGGGAGCCAGATTCCGGTGATGCCGACGGCGAGCCCGGCGGCGGCGGACCGCAGATAGGCCGTGTTGGGCGGAAAGCGCTCCAGCCACGTCCTGAGCTTCTCAATCGTTCTGACAAAAACCACGGAAAGCAAGCCGCCGATGAGTCCCACCACCGCGTACGGCAGCAGCTCCGTGGCGCTGGTAATCTCGAACGCCGGGACGAAAAACAGCGGCCGATCGCCCAGAAACCAGCGGACGACGACAGCCGCGGAGACCGCGGAAAGCATGATGGAGCCGAGCACCGCCGCGCTCCAGCCCGCCACCACTTCTTCAATCACGAACAGAACCGCGGCAATCGGTGTGTTGAACGCCGCGGCAAGCCCGGCTGCCGCGCCGACCGGCGCGATCAGCCGCATCCTCTCGCGCGTGAGCCGGAACGCGCGGCCGAGCGCGGACGCCACGCCGGCCCCCATGTGCAGGGACGGGTCCTCCGGGCCGAGCGAGTTCCCCGTGCCGATCGAAACCGAGCACGCCAGAAATTTCCCGATCACCGCGCCGAACGGCACTAGCCCGTTCGAGATATACACCGCAGCCTTCGTGTTGCTCACGCCGCTGCCCCGGGCGGCCTTGAACGCCTTGGTTGCCAGCAGCACCGCGATCAGCGCGCCGATTGCCGGCGAAAGCACCTTCCGCAAGATGCTTGCGCCCGGGGCGGGGTCGATCGAAATCCAGCGGATGAATTCGATGGCGAGGTGAAAACACACCACCAGCAGGCCGGCGAACACTCCGATCAGGATCGAGAGCAACAGGAAGCGCTGCGTATCGTTCAGCCCCGGCCACCGGAAGCCGCGGGCGGAGGTTCGGAACGTGGAGGCGAAGGGAATGGGCATCACTCTGACAACCGTGCGAGAACCCGCGCAAGGGCCTCGTATCTGGAATCCGAAGAAGCGCAAAGAGAAGCTCGCAACTCCCAAAGCCGCTCGGCCAGCGAGATGTTGTTCTCGGTGGCCGTGCTATAAGCGGAACGGAGAGGACGGGCGCCAGCCGCCTTCCGCGCGTTTGCGAGGAGTTTCCGCTCCGGCTCGGGCACGGAAGCGCCGCCCTTAAGGCACTCATCCAGCGCGGAGATCGCCAGCCGCAAAAGGTTCTGGCTGCGCGTGAAGCGCTGGTCCTGGCCGAGCCCGCGAATCGTGGGATCGAGATCGATCACGGCTTCCGTCACTTCCAGCCTTTGCCGTATCGAGCGGTCGTCCGGGTTCAAGCGCGCGGCGCGGTGGAAGGCCGTCCGCGCTTCGAGATATTGCCCCTGCATCAGGTTGGCTTCGCCGAGCCCTGCCCATGCCTGAGCGTCCCGGCTGTCCTGGCGCAGGATATCCCGGAAAATATCCGAGGCCCGGCCGGGCGCTCCGTACTCGACCAGCAGACCGGCCACGCGCTTCCTGTCATCCACGCCGACCGGCATCTGCTCCAGTTGCAGCAGCTCGGCCAGCACCTGCTTGCGGGTACCCTTCTTTTGCAGGAACTCCACGAGTTCCCACTGCGCGTCAGTCCGCCTCTGCTCGGAGCCTGGCGGCCAGTAGCCGAAGACGGCGCGATGGTAGTACTCCATGGCGCCGTCTGTATCCCCATTTGACACCGCGATGCGCGCCAGCATGAGGTTGGGAATCGCGCTGGCCGGGTCGGCCCGGAGCAATTCGTGGAAGTAGATCGCCGCCTCCGCCGGGCGGCCAAGTTTCATCAATTCGAGGGCGACAGCGAGGCGGAAGCGGGTGTTATTGCGGTCGATGGCGAGGGCGTTCTGGTAGGCTTGGATCGCCTCGCGGCTCTTATCCTGAGCGGCCAGGCGCCCGCCCCGCGCGAAAAACGCCTCCGCCCTGGCGGCCTGCGCCCTGTGGTACCAGCCGGCGGCAATGCTGGTTGCGGCAAACAGCGCCGCGGCGGCGAGAAACACGAGTACCAGTGTCCTCGGGCTGACTCCGAGCTCCGGGGAAAGTTCTTGAGTTGCAAGGGGATCCCGGCCAGCCGGAGATTCGGGTCCTTCAGGCATCTATCTTCCAGAATACACAGGCGCACCGGGCGGAAGCGGCTCCGGGCAGCATTGGCTTTCGGAAACCACCCGCGGGTACCGCCTCCCCTCAGGGCGCTCCGAGCGTTACCATTGCGTGATGGTGCTTTACGCGTGCGCCGTGTTCCTGGCGGCTTTTCTGCTGTTTCAGATCCAGCCGCTGATCGCGAAGATCATTCTGCCGTGGTTCGGCGGCGCGTCTTCGGTGTGGAACACGTGCATGCTGTTTTTCCAGGCGGCGCTGCTGCTGGGATACCTGTACGCGCACTGGCTCAACGAGCGGCTGAACGCGCGCAGGCAGGCCGCGGTCCACTCGGCGGTCCTGCTGGTGAGCCTGGCGTTGCTGCCGGTAATGCCCAAGGAATCCTGGAAGGCCGCATCGGCCGCCCATCCTGAAGGGCGCATTCTGCTGCTGCTGGCCGCAACCGTGGGGTTGCCGTTCTTTCTGCTCTCGACCACCAGCCCGCTGCTCCAGGCGTGGTACGCGCGAACACATGCCGGCAAGACTCCCTACCGGCTGTTCGCGCTTTCGAATTTCGCCTCTCTGGCGGCGCTGCTGAGTTACCCGGTGCTGGTGGAGCCGTACTTCAGCGTGCGGGCGCAGGCCTGGATGTGGTCGGGCGCCTACGCCTTTTTCGTGCTGCTGGCGGCGGCCGTCGCATGGCGAAGCGCGAGCGGCCACGCGATGAAGAGCGCTCCTCCGATGCCGCCCGCCGCCCCGCCCGGCTGGCAGGTGCGCGCGCTGTGGGCGGCGCTGCCAGCAACCGCCTCCATCCTGCTGCTCTCGTTCACCACGTATCTTACCCAGGACGTGGCCGCCATCCCGTTCCTCTGGATTCTGCCGCTGAGCGCCTACCTGTTGAGCTTCATCATCTGCTTCGAAGCGCCGCGGCTGTACTACCGGGTGATTTTTATGCCGCTGCTCGTGATGGCGCTCGGCACGGCGGCGTACATGTTGTGGACCGGCCGGGACGCTTTCGGAGTTTTCGCAAACGTGGGGCTTGCCACGGGCGCGCTGTTTGTCTTTTGCATGGTGTGCCACGGCGAGCTGGCGCGGCTCAAACCCCACCCGCGCTACCTGACGGCGTTCTATCTGATGCTCGCCTTTGGCGGCGCGCTCGGCGGCATGTTCGTAGGGCTGGCGGCGCCGGTGCTGTTCAACGGTTACTTCGAACTCCAGCTCGGGCTGGCGCTCTGCGCGGCGCTCACCGCGATTGTGCTGATTCGCGAAATGCGGCTCAACGACGCGGCCTGGATACTCGGCGCCGTTGTCATCGCGTATACGATCATGCTGGGCGTCACCGTCGGCGAGACGCTGGAGGGCTGCCGCGTGGCGGCGCGGAACTTCTACGGACAGCTTCGGGTGCGGGAATTCGACTCCGGCGACGGTCTTGGCCCGCGCCGGGAGCTGCTGCACGGCGCGATTATCCACGGAGTGCAGTTCCTGGAGGAGGGCTACCGCGACAAACCGAACAGCTATTATTGCGAGGAAACCGGCGTCGGGAAGGCACTGCTGGAGGGCGGCGGCGCGCCGCGCCGCATCGGCGTGCTCGGCCTGGGAACCGGCACGATTGCGCTATACGGCCGGCCGGGCGACACCATCCGCATCTACGAGATCAATCCGCTTGTCGTGCAGCTTGCGCGTTCCGAGTTCACCTACCTGCGCGACAGCAAGGCGCAGGTCGAAATCGTGTTGGGCGACGGCCGCCTGTCGCTTGAACGCGAACCGGACCAGCGCTTCGACGTGCTCGTGATGGACGCCTTTGCCGGCGACTCGGTTCCCGTACACCTTCTGACCGAGGAGGCCTTCCGCACCTACCTGCGGCATCTTGCTATCGGCGGTGTGCTGGCGGTGAACATCTCAAACAAGTACCTGGAGCTGTGCCCGGTAATCGAGCGCGCGGCCAGGCGGTTCAACAAGTCGGCCCTCTATGCCCCGTTTGAAACGCCCGGGAACGATCGCCTCTGCTATTCCGCTTCGTGGGTGCTGGTGGTGGATCAGGACGCGCACGGAAGGCTGCACCAGCCGCTTCACGCGGAAATACTCCAGCCCACGCCCGGATTCCGCCTCTGGACGGACGACTACTCCAGTCTCCTCAGCGTCGTGAAGTAGCCCGAGAGTGCCCGCACGTCAGGAGCATTTCCGCGCCTTTTGGCCCGCCGCCAGCACCCAGCAGCCGCCGGCATCCGCCGTTCCGAGCACATCGCCGTTCCAGTTGATGCCGGCCGGCGCCCAGTGGTCCGGCAGCATGATGCGCAACTCCCCGACCCCGCGGCTGATCACCAGCACTTCCTTCGAATCCGCGAAATACCTCGCCTGCACGCGCGCGGTGAACGCCTCGCCGCGTTCCGGCACAACGATCCGGGTCTCGATGCGGATGCGCTCCTTACCACGCAGGAGAATCACCCCGACGCGCTTTTCCTCCTGCACGTCGTTCATCATGTTGACGTAGGCGTAGCCGTCCGCGATTTCTTTTCCGGCCACCGCGACGATGCGGTCGCCCAGCTTGAGGGGGCCCTTGTAGTTGTCCGGGAGCCATTCGACCAGAACGCCCGGTCCCGGCACGCCGGCGTTGAAGCCAAAGCCGCCGATCGCCAGCCCGGCGCCGGAGCCCGGGACGACGCGCGTCGTGGGCAGAACGTCATTGCGCTGTCCGGGATCGAATTTGGTGATTTCGACCCAGTAACAGCGGCCGAAGGCCGGGCTGCCCGTCTCGCAATCCACTTCGGGCGGCGTTGCGTAACGTGAGTGTCCGGCGAGCTGCGCCAGGGCCTCCTGCCAGGTGACGTTCTGCGGCAGCAGCTTCAGGTTGAATCCCGCCGCAGCCAGTTTTTCTTTCGATCTCCGCAGCACCGGGCTGTCGTTCCCGGGCGCCGCCCAGAGGACCGGCACGAGCGCCGTGTTGCCGCCGAACAGGCGGCCCGTGTCGATGGCGGCCTTGGGATTGCCGCCCAGCGCAAGAGCCGCGGCCCAGAGATCCGGCCTTCTTGATGCGGCGTAGAACACAGCAGCGGCGCCTTCGCCATCGCCCGCAATGTAGGTGCGCACCGGATCGATTTCGCGCCGTTTCCTCGCGGCATCGACGGCCCTTTCCATGGCCTCGATTCCGCTGTCGTCCGGAGCCGCCCGGACCGAAACGACCTCCCAGCCCTGAAGTTGCGGAACCTGGCCCGAAGAGCCCGGAATGTACACCAGCAGCGGTGCCGGCCCTGCGCCCAACAGGGCGCTCGTTCCCACCGCGGCAAACAACAGTTTCAAAAAAAACTTCCTTCTCACCGCTTCAAGCGCTTCCGAATCTGCCTGGCGAGTTTCTCGATCTCTTCAGCCTTCTTCAGCGACGAAACCGAGAGGACGACGTAGTCGTTCTTTTCCATTTCCGCCTGGAGCTCGCTGGCCAGTTCTATCAGCTTTGCGAGATCGGAAAGCGATTTCTTGTGGTCCGCCTTGAGGATTTCGTCTTTCTGGGACTTGCCGCTGGGCAGCTTGACGTCCTCCTGCCCGCCGTAGACCGTGGACCTCAACTGGCAAGACGCCGGAGGAGCCGCCAGCACCGCCGCGGCCAAACAGATCAAGACAACTCGTAAGGTGCCCACGCTTCTATGTTAGGCACTTCTGGACGGCGGTGCCCGGGACTATCGATTCGGGAGTCCGGACGCGGCGGTTGAGACCGCCGGCGGCTGCAGCGGGTTGGGCAGACCGCGCTCGGCGAAGTAGCCGGGTCGCACCCGCTCCACGATCTGCGCCGCGGGCCGCTCGAGCACCTGGAAGAACGGCTTGGGATACAAGCCAATCCAGAACACGCACACCAGCAGCGGGGCAAACACCGCGATCTCGCGGGGCGAAAGATCAGGCAGTTTGGCGTTCTTCTCCGAGATGTCGCCAAGCATCGTCCGCTGGAACAGCCAGATCAGGTACGCCGCTCCGAGCGCTATGCCGACCACGCACCAGAACGCCCAGTTGAAGGACATCTGATAAACGCCCTTGAGAATCGTGATCTCGCCGATAAAGCCGTTCAGCGCGGGCATGCCCATCGAGCTGAGCGCGGTGATAAAGAAGACGATGGCGAACGCGGGCATGGCGCGCAGCAGGCCGCCGTATTCGGCGATCTCGCGCGTGTGCCGCCGCTCGTAAACCACTCCCACAAGCAAGAACAGCATGCCCGTCGAGATGCCGTGATTGATCTGCTGGAGGATAGACCCGGTGATCCCCGCCGGATTCAGCGCGAAGATGCCCAGCGTGCAGAAGCCGAGGTGGCTTACCGACGAATAGGCGATCAGCTTCTTCCAGTCCTTCTGCATCAGGCAGACCAGCGCGCCGTAGACGATGGCGATGATCGACAGCAGGGCCATCACGTTAACCACCGCCGGGTCCTTGGCCGCATCGGGCAGCAGCGGCAGCGAGAAGCGCAGGAAACCGTAGGTACCCATCTTCAGCAGCACGCTGGCCAGGATGACCGAGCCGGCCGTCGGCGCCTCGGTGTGGGCGTCCGGAAGCCAGGTGTGCATTGGCCACATCGGCACCTTCACCGCGAAGCCGGCGAACAGCGCCCAGAAGACCCACCACTGCATGGCGCCGGAAAGGCTTGTTCGCAGCAGGTCGGCAATGTCGAAGCTGTAGACATGGAACTGGTTGTAGTGGGCGAAGTAGAGCGCCAGGATGCCCAAGAACATCACCACCGACCCGATGAACGTGTACACGAGGAACTTGAAGGACGAGTACACGCGGCGCGGGCCTCCCCAGATCGCGATGATCAGGTACATCGGCACCAGCCCGGCTTCCCAGAAGATGAAGAACAGCAGGAAGTCGCGGGCCATGAACACGCCCAGCATCGCCGTTTGCAACACGAGGAAGTTGGCGTAGTATTCCTTGATCCGCGTGTCGATGGCGTTCCAGCTCGACAGGATGGCGATGAACCCCAGCAAGGCCGTGAGCACCACCAGCAGCAGGGCGTAGCCATCGATGCCGAGATGATACGAGGCGCCGATGGCTGGAATCCAGTCGGCGCGCTCGACGAACTGGAAATCCCCGCTGGTGTCGAACCTGAAAATCAGCGGCAGGCAGACCAGAAAGCCGATGAACGACGCGATATTCGCCCAGAGCTTGATCGCGTTCGGCTTCGAGGAGGGGATCAGCAGGAGGACAAGCAGCCCCGCCAGCGGCGTGAATAAAACTATAGACAAAATGTGGTCCATACAGGCGGCAAGTCCACCATCTTAGCAGATCGGCGGGATTTGGCCGTTTTTCAGCAGCCGGGTGCGCAACGGGGCGGCGCCCGCCGGAGTCAAGTAAGAATGACCCGCCGCCCCTCGATGCGGAACTTACCCGAGAGCACGATGTTGATGGCCTCGGTGTAAATGCGGTGCTCCTCCTTCAGAATCCGCGCGGAAAGCGTCTCCACGGTATCGTCGTTGAGCACCGGAACCGCCGCCTGAAGAATGATCGGACCGGAGTCCAGGCAGGCGTCCACGAAGTGAACCGTGCAGCCGCTGACCTTCACGCCGTGCTCGAGGGCCTGGTGCTGCGCGTCGAGTCCGGGAAAGGACGGCAACAGCGACGGGTGGATGTTCAGAATCGCCAGCGGGTACTGCTCGACGAACCACGCGCTCAGCAGCCGCATGAAGCCCGCCAGGCAGACCAGATCCACCGAGTTCTTCCGAAGTTCCTCGACGACCATGCGGTCGTACGTTTCGCGGTCGAGTCCCTTAGAGGGGATCACCACGGTGTTCAGACCGCGCCGGCGCGCCGTTTCCACGCCGCGCGCCTCGGGGCGGTTCGAGATCACGACGGCGATTTGCGCATTGATGCGGCCTGCGTCGATGCTGTCGGCGATCGCCTCGAAGTTCGAGCCGCGGCCCGAAATTAGAATTCCCAAACGCTTCATAGATAAATCACGCGCGGCTGTCCGCCGCGTTTCGCCTCCACGACCCGGCCGATCTCGTAACAGGTTTCCTTCAGCCCGTCGAGGATCCGGCGGGCGCGCGCGAGATTGCGCCGCCCCACCACCAGCGCCATCCCGATTCCTAGATTGAAGGTGCGGCGGTAGTCGTCTTCAGGAATGTTCCCGAGCTTCCCAAGCACTTCGAACACCGGCAGCACGGGCCAGGCGCCGCGCGCGATCTCCACGGCCAGCCCGGGCGGAAGAATCCGCGGGATATTGTCGGACATGCCGCCGCCGGTGATGTGCGCCGCGCCCTTCAGCACGCCCTCGGCGAGCAGCGCCTGGATGGGCGTGAGGTAGCTGCGGTGCACCTTGAGCAGCTCCTCTCCCACGGTGCAGTTGAGTTCCGGAAGAAACGTCTTCACGCCGTAGCCGGCGACTTCGAAGAACAGCTTGCGAGCGAGCGAATAGCCGTTCGTGTGCAGTCCGGTGGATGGCAGCCCCAGAACGATATCGCCCGCGCGGATGCCCGCCCCCGTGAGCAGCCGGTTGCGTTCCACCGCTCCGACGATGAATCCGGCCAGATCGTATTCGCCCTCGGCGTAAAGCCCCGGCATTTCCGCGGTCTCGCCGCCGATCAGCGCGCAGCCGTTCTCCCGGCAGGCTTTCGCCAGTCCGCTGACCACCTCGCGCGTCACCTCGGCGTCGAGTTTGCCGGTTGCGTAATAGTCGAGAAAGAACAGCGGGCGCGCGCCCTGAACGGCTATATCGTTCACGCAGTGGTTGACGAGGTCGGAACCCACTGTATCGTGGCGGCCCATGGCAAAGGCCACTTTGAGCTTGGTGCCCACGCCGTCAGCCGAGCTGATCAGCACGGGCTCCTTCCAGCCCGTCAGCTCGTAGCCGGCGCCGAACGCGCCGATGCCCGTCAGGACGCCGCGCGTAAAGGTCTTTTTCGCGAGGCGTGAGATGTGGGATACGGCGCGATCAGCCTCGTCTATGTCCACACCGGCATCCTTGTACCGGATTTTGTTTCGGATTACCATCTAAGTCTCACAGTATACCGATATCGGGATCTGAACTTTATTCCCGCCGGTACGGCTGCTGCAGGCTGATAAGCCATGAAGAGAAACATCCTGCTCTTACTGCTCTCATTGGGGGCGGCGGGCGTTCAGGCGAACCCGCCCTCAACTTTCGCCATACGCGGCGCCCGGGTGGTCACGGTGAGCGGGCCGACGCTGGAAAAAGGCACGGTGCTCATCCGCGACGGGCTGATCCACGACGTCGGCGCCAACGTGGACATCCCCGCCGACGCGTGGGTGATCGATGGTCAGGGCCTGTTCGTCTATCCGGGCCTGATCGACGCTCTAAGCACGCTCGGGCTCCCCGAGGCAGCGCCCGCGCAAGCGCCCGCCGGACAGAGGCGGTCGCCCCAGGAACCCCAACAAACGCCGGCGCGCGGGCCGGAAGATCGTCCCGCCACGACAAGCTGGATTCGCGCGGCTGATTTGATCAGCCCGGCGGACCGCCGCATCGAGAGCGCGCGCAACGCCGGGTTCACCAACGCGGTCATTTTCCCGCAGCGGGGCATTTTCGCCGGGCAAGGCGCCGTGATCGCGCTGGCGGGCGAAAAGCCGGGCGACATGGTCATCGCCACGCCCGCGGGAATGTACCTCACCCTGAGCGGCGGTGGCTCCGGCTTCCCCAACTCGCTGATGGGCGTGATGGCTTACATCCGGCAGGTCTATCTCGATGCCGAGCACTACAAGCTGGCCAGGCAGCAGTACGCAAGCCGAGCTAACGGCGCGCAGCGGCCGCCGTACGACCGCGCGCTTGAGGGGGTGCTTGAAACTCCGCGTATTCTGCTGCCGGCTTCGCGCGCCGTCGAGATCGAGCGCATGCTGGAGTTCGCCGCGGAGCTTAAGACTCCCGCGGTGCTCTATGGCGGCCACGAGGCGTACCGCGAAGCGGACCTGCTGCGCAAGACGGGCACACCGGTTCTGATCAATTTGAGTTGGCCGGAGCGCGGGCGCGAGGAAGACCCCGAGCGCACGGACAGCCTCCGCATTCTCCGGTTGCGGGAACATGCGCCGTCCTCGCCTGCCGAGCTCGCCAAGGCCGGCTGCCGCTTCGCCTTCTACACAGGCGGCATTCCCGTCCGCGACCTCCGGAAGGCCGTCAAGCGCGCGCTGGACGCAGGGCTCACGCACGCCGCCGCGGTGCGCGCATTCACGCTCAGCCCGGCGGAGATCTACGGCGTAGCCGACCGCCTCGGCAGCATCGACCGGGCGAAGATCGCCAACCTCGTAGTAACGGACGGCGAATTGTTCGCCGAGAAGACACAGATCAAATACATCTTCGTGGACGGGGTGAAATACGAGCCGTTGCCCGAGCCGGTCGAAGAAAGGGAGGCAAACCGATGAGGCGGCCTGGCGTTCTTCTGATGGCGGCGCTTTTCCCGGCGCTTGCAGCGCCGCCGGTGGTGATCCGCAACGCCAACGTCATCACGATCACCAAGGGCAACTTCAAAGGATCCATTGTTCTGCGCGACGGCAAGATCGCGGACTTTGGCGAAAAAGTTGTGATTCCCAGCGGCGCGGAAATCATCGATGCCGCCGGCCAGTACGTCATGCCCGGCATCATCGACCCCCACTCGCACATCGCCTCGGAAAGCGTGAACGAAGGCAGTATTTCGGTTTCCTCGATGGTCACGATTGAGGACGTGCTCAATCCGGAAGATATCGCCATTTACCGCGCGCTCGCCGGAGGCGTGACTACCGCCGCCATAATGCACGGCAGCGCCAACGCCGTCGGAGGGCAGAGCGCGGTAATCAAGATGCGCTGGGGAAAGAACGCCAGCGGCATCCTGTTTGAGAACGCCAAGCCGATTCTGAAGCTGGCGCTCGGAGAAAACCCCAAGCGCCGCGGCGTTTCCAGCGGGCAAACCCCGCCGCGCTACCCGGCCTCCCGCATGGGCGTCGAGGATGTGATTCGCCAGGCGTTCACGGAAGCGCGCAATTACCGCAACGCATGGCGCGAGTACGAGGCGAAGGTGAAGCGCGGGGAGACCGCGCTGCCGCCGCGCAAGGACCTCAAGCTCGAACCGCTGGTGGAAGTGCTCGAGGGCAAACGCCTCGTTCACGCGCACTGCTACCGCGCCGACGAGATCCTCATGATTCTGCGGCTGGCCGATGAGTTCGGCTTCCGCATCCACGCGCTCATCCACGTGCTGGAAGGCTACAAGGTAGCCAAGGAAATCGCGGCGCACAATGCCGGCGCGAGTACGTTCAGCGACTGGTGGGCCTACAAGATGGAAGTCGCCGACGCGATTCCTTACAACGCCGCACTCATGTTTAAGAAAGGCGTGCAGGTTTCGCTCAACTCCGACGACGCCGAGCTGATGCGCCGGCTCAACACGGAAGCCGCCAAAGTGGTCAAGTACGGCGGCGTCAGCGAAAACGACGCGCTGGCGATGATCACCATCATGCCCGCCAGGCAGCTAGGCATAGAGGACCGCGTCGGCTCCATCGAGACCGGTAAGGATGCCGACCTGGTCATCTTCGACAAACATCCGCTCTCCAGTTACGCCAAGGTGCAGAAAGTCATTATCGACGGCGAACTGTACTTCGACCGCGACCGCGACGCCACCGAGCGCGCAGCCCGGGAGAAGGAAAAGAATGCGCTGATCGAAAAAGCCCGCGAGCGCCAGGAACAATCCGCGGCGCCCGCCAGGAGGCCGTCATGAAAAGAACGCTGCTGCTCATCCTGCTCTGCTCTTTTTCGCTGAGGGCCGCAAGCGGCGACAGCTTTCTGCTGCGCGGCGGGACGGTACACCCGGTGTCGGCGCCCGATATTCCCAACGGCGCCGTGCTGGTGCGGGACGGCAAAATCGTCGAGGTGGGCGCTAAAATCGCCGCCCCCAAGGGCGTCCGGGTGATCGATGTCAAGGGCCTGCACGTCTACCCCGGCTTGATCGATTCGGCCAGCCAAATCGGCCTGTCGGAGATCGGCTCGGTCCGCGAAACCAATGACGCGGCCGAGATCGGCGACTTCAACCCGCAGGTCAGGGCGATCATTGCGATCAACCCTGCCAGCGAGCATATCCCGGTGACGCGTGCGAACGGAATCACCAGCGCAATCGCCGCGCCCACCGGCGCGCTTGTCGCCGGCCAGGCCGCGCTCATTCACCTTGACGGCTGGACGTGGCAGGAGATGGCCATCGCTCCTTCGGCTGGAATGCTGCTTCAGTTCCCGGTCATCCAGACGCGCTCCGGCTCCAGAACCGGGACCGCCGCTCCGCCGTTCGCCGAGCAGAAACGCAACTACGAGCGCCGCATCCAGGAGCTGCGCCGGTTTTTTGAGGACGCGCGGCGTTACCAGAAGGCCAAGGCCGCGGCGCCGGCCGGGTTTGAAACCGACCTGAAGTACGAGGCAATGTTGCCCGTGCTCGAAGGGAAGCTTCCGCTGGTTGTGCAGGCCGAGCGCGAGCGCGCCATCAAGGATGCCATCGCCTTCGCCGAACGAGAGAAACTGAGGATCATCATCTCCGGAGCGACTGACGCCTGGAAAGTCGCGGCCGACCTAAAGGCCAAAAACATTCCCCTGATTCTCGGCCCGACGCTCGAGCTGCCCGCCGAAGAGGACGACCCCTATGACAAGCCGTTCACGGCGCCCGGCGAACTCCACAGAGCGGGCGTCAAGTTCGCCTTCGGCAGCTTCAGCACCCAATTCGCGCGAAACCTGCCTTACCAGGCTGCCGCCGCAGTCGCTTTCGGCTTGCCGTACGAGGAGGGACTCAAGGCCCTGACTCTGAATGCCGCGGAAATCTGGGGCGTGGCCGACCAAATCGGCTCAATAGACAAGGGCAAATGGGCGGACCTCATCGTGACCGACGGCGATCCGCTGGAGGTCCGTACCCAAGTCAAGATGGAGTTTATCAAGGGCAGAGCGGTAGACCTGAGCAACAAGCACCTCAGGCTCTACCAAAAGTACCTGGAGCGGCCGTAAGCGCCGGCTTCCTTCAGCGCGCGGCCGCAGGGACCACTACCGGACGGATCACCGCCACTCCCAGCGGCCGCATTGCCTCCACCAGGGCGTGGAACATTGCCTCGTCCTTGTACGTTCCCACGATTGCCCCGCCCGATCCCGCAAAGTTCGAGGTCGCGCCGACCTCCCGCGCCGTCCGGATCATCTGAAGATTGCCCTCGCCCACGTTATAGATCTTTGCCCTCAGATCGAAGTTGGCGTTGATGAGGCGGTCCAGCGTCTCGTAGTCCCGGGCAAGCAGCGCCGCGCGCCCTTCTTCGGCATAGCTCGCCCAGGTCTGCATGGCCTGGACAACGTCGGGATCGCCCCGGCGCCATCGCTCGCGCACGTTGTTGTGGAAGACTTCCGTTCCTTCACTAAGCGAAGTGCGGTAGGCGACGTAAACCTTCGGAAGCAGCGCCGGATCGAGCGGCTCGTAGTTGCCGTACCCCCGCTGCTCCATCAGTTCCTTGCAGAAGTCCATGTAGACCAGGCCCTCGTAGGTCTGAATCACGCGGTCCTGCAAGCCGGCGGGCACCCCGAGCTCCTTCGTTTCCGTCTCAAGAACGAGGTTCGGCATTACCGGCTTGGGGATCTCCACCTGGTAATAGGCGCAGAGCGCGCGCAGCGCGGCGGTGATGATCGCGCTGGAGCCGCCCAGGCCGAGCCGCATCGGAATCGTTGTTTCGTATTCGACGGTGAAATTGCGGTCCGGCAGTTCGATCCCCTGCTCGCGGCAGTAATCCATGAACCGGATTATGCAGGCCTGGATGATGCGTATCCCGCCGTAGTAGCCGCGCCAGCGGGTGGTCCGGTACAGGTCGTCCAGGTTCTCGAATACGGGCGTATCCGCCTTGGAGAGCTTGATCTCCAGCCTCGCGCTCGGGTACAGCAGCACCCGGGCGCGAAAATTCCGCACGAGAAACGAAATCGTCTTCCCGAAATAGCCGTCGCTGGGATTGCCGAGGAATCCCGCGCGGGCGTATGCATAAGTTTCGATCACCGATGCGCCTCTCTCATTTCGCCTACACTTATACCATATGCGAGCCGTTCTCCAGCGGGTTAGCGAGGCCTCTGTCCGTGTGGATGGCCAGGTGGTTGGCTCCATCGGGAAGGGTTTGGTGGTGTTACTGGCCGTCGCCAAATCCGACACCGCGGCCGAGGCCCATTACCTTGCCGAGAAAATCACCGGATTGCGTATCTTCCCGGATGACGCGGGTAAAATGAACCGCGACGTGATCGAAGCCGGAGGAGCTTTGCTTGTCGTATCGCAGTTTACGCTCTACGGCGATACCCGCAAAGGACGCAGGCCCAGTTTTGACGCCGCCGCCGGCCCCGAGCAGGCCCGCGCTCTCTACGAATGTTTCGTGGAGGCCTGCCGCGCCCGCGGCGTGGCGGTCCAGACCGGGGTATTTCAGGCCCACATGGCGGTCCACCTCGTCAATGACGGGCCGGTTACTGTGATCTGTGAGCGATAATTCACAGCTACTCCGGGACTGCGCCGGTATGCCCTCGCCTAACTTGGGCAGCGCCGAAAACGGTTCGGCGCGCCGCAACGGCTGAAGCTAGACAGGGTTCCGAGTAGCTTGGAAACCGTAAGCCAGCAGCTTTTTGTAATTCACTTAGCCCTTTGTGCAACAAATCAGCGCACTACTAAGTACTTCTTATGGTATGGTGTTATCAGGTGCAAAATGCCCAGAGGCGCGAAAAACGTAGATACCAATTTGTTATCGGCCGCATTGGAAGGCCTTGAGGCTCAGAAGCGAAGAATCGAAGAACAGATCGATCAGGTGCAATCTCTGCTGGGCCGGCGCCGCGGCCGCACTCAGGTCAGCACCACGCCCGCCCGGGAGACCGGCGGCAAACGTCAACTCAGCCCGGCGGCGAGGAGGAGGATTGCGGCGGCACAGAAGCGCCGTTGGGCTGAATATCGCAAGCGAACGGCCGGGCAGAAATAGGCCGCTCTCATTTGGTCCGGTGCGGTGTGAACTCGCGCTCTGGAAGTGTGCGCGGGATCCAGTGAAACCGCTCCACGATCTCCTCAACAGAACCCTCGGCGACAAGCTTGCCCTTCTCGAAGAATGCCGCACGAGTGGCTAAGGCGAGCGCGAAATTCGCATCGTGGGTAACAATAAGCTTGGCTTGCGGAAGTGAGCGGAGCAGGCTCGCCAACTGGCTTTGGGCGGGCGGGTCCAAAAAGGTCGTGGGTTCGTCAAGGACCAGTATTTCCGGCTGCATCGCTAGAATCCCCGCCAGCGCGACTCGTTTCTTCTCTCCCGCGCTGAGATGATAGGGCGCTTTGCCGGCCAGCGATTCCAACCCGACTTCCCGGAGCGCGGCGCGCGCCATCTCGATTGCCTCGGCGGCGTCGATGCCCAGGTTCAGCGGGCCGAATGCCACGTCCTCCAAAACCGTGGGCATGAATAGCTGCTCGTCGGAGTCCTGAAACACCAGCCCGATCTTGCGCCGCACAGCAGGCAAATTTCTTTTCTCAACCGGCATGCCGCAAACCGTAACCTGCCCCTCCCCGCGCAGCAACCCGTTCAGATGATGCACAAAGGTGGTCTTGCCCGAACCGTTGCGGCCGAACAGAGCCACTGTTTCGCCCGCGTACAGGCTGAAATCGACGCCGTCCAGCGCCACCGTGCCGTCGTCGTAGCGAAAGCGCAGCCCGCGAACCTCGATCACCGGCTTCCGCGCGCTCATAGTGGGAACACCCGGAGGGCAAGGGCCGCCGCGAGCCCCGCGATCAAAAACAAAACGTCCACGGCATCGATCGCCATCGGGAGCGCGTGCGTTTGGCCGCTGAAGCCCCGCGCCAGCATCGCCTGGTGGATTCCTTCGGCGCGCCCGAACGACCGCGCAAACAGCACCGCCACCGCGCCGGCCGCCGCGCGAAACCGCAGACGCGCGGCGCCCGAACCGCGGGAGAGCGCCGCCAGCCTCATGTGCTGCGCCTGCTCGGAGATCACAAACAGGTACCGGAACAGGAACTGCACCACCAGCGTGAGCAGCCGCGGCGCGCCCAGCAATTCCATCCCGCGCAGCAGTTTGGGCAGCGGAGTCGTGCCCACCAGCACCAGCACCGCCGCCGCCGAGAAATAGCTTTTTGCCAGCAGCGATACCGCGCGCGAAACATCGCCCGCCACAACGCTGAACAGGGCGAAGGTGGCCGAGAACGGAAGCACGACGGCCGCTCTTGCCAGCAGCGCGCCTGCGGGAAGGCGCCCGAGCTGAATTCCGGCTGAGATGGGAACCGCGTAGAGCGCGGCGCGGGCAAGCGTCAGCCCGGGCGTGGTCGCCAGCGCGATCAGGTAGCCGAGCGTTACGAGCAGCTTGATCCGCGCGTCGCGCGAATGCAGCACGCTGCTGCCCCGGCTCCACCTTTCGATGACGACATGATGCACTCAGGCACTCCTCTGCCGCCTGACGTAGCGCCCGATCAGCAGGCAAGCCCCGTAGATCAGCGCCAGCCCCGCCAGGCCCGCGGCCGCCTTCTGCAGCCACGGCGATCCGAAGAACTGCGCCTCGTAATCCATCAGCGGAGTGGCGAACAGCGTTCGGGCGCGGTCCGCAATGCCGATGCTCTCGGCGAAGCTCTCCAGCCCATCGGGATAAGCCGATGCGAACAGCACGCCCACGGCCGCAAGCAGCACCGCCGTGAGTCCCACGGCCGCCACCGCGCGCATCCGGGTCGGCTCCGGCTTGCGGATAAAGCCCGGGTTGAGCCTCTCGATGCCTTCCAGCACCGCCGCCGTGATCAGGCCCTCCAGCAGCGCCGTTACGGCGAAAATCCCGGAGGCAACCAGCAGCGCGGGCCGCGGCATCGGCGCACCGGAAACCAGCAGCTCCGCTATGGCCAGCACTGCACCCACCAGAACGGAAAGCGCGCCGCCGGCGACGAACGCTAGCCGCCGCGGTCCCCAGAAGTGATAGGGCAGATACCCCGCCAGAACGCCCGCGAACGCCATGTTGAAGACATTGGCTCCCAGCGCCAGAACGCCGCCGTCCTGAAACACGAAGGCCTGGATGCCCAGAATCGCCGTCATCACCACGGCCGCGGCCCCCGGACCCAAGGTGATGGCGAGCAGAGCAGATCCTACGAGGTGCCCGCTCGTCCCGGCGCCCACAGGGAAGTTGATCATCTGGGCGGCAAAAACAAACGCGCCCATCACCCCGAGCAGCGGTATCCGTGTTTCCTCCAGCTCCCTGCGCGCGCGCCGCGCAACGTAGCCTACGGCCGGCAGCGACACCACATCCAGGCCCAGCCACACGGGGGTGGAGAGGAAGCCGTCCGGGATATGCATCGTTCCCCACAGTAGCACGAGTTTTGAATTCGTGTCACGAACGGCCGGCCGCCGCCGGACGCGCCAGCGGCCCCATTTTCCCGCCCAGCTCCAGCACCCGCGCAAACAGCTCCGCCACCCGCTCCCAGGAATAGTTGGCCCTCACCGTCTCCAATGCCCGCGCCGCCATCTGGCGCCTCTGCCGTTCGTCCTCCAGCAGATCCAGGCAGTGCGCAGCGAAGTCCTGTGGATCGTCCGCGATGCGGATATCGTCCGGCGGGTGGACTTCGAGGCCCTCCGCTCCCACGGTAGTCGATACAACCGGCGTCCCGGCAGCCATCGACTCGTAAATCTTCAGCCGCGTGCCCCCGCCGATGCGCAGCGGAACCACGGATACCGAGGCGGCCCACAAGTACGGCCGGACGTCCTTTACAGTGCCGGTGACCACCACGCCCGGAACCGTGTGGCCCAGTTTCAAAATGCTCTCGGGAGGCTTCCGCCCCACGATGGCGAACCTGGCCTCCGGCCGCCGCCGCCGGATCAGCGGCAGAACCTCCTCGACAAAATGGATCACGCCGTCCACGTTGGGGAACCAGTCCATAGACCCGACGAACACCAGTTCGGCGCCCGGCCGGACGAAAGCGGGACGCTCGAAGTACTCGATATCCACGCCGGTGGGAACCTCGGTCACGCGGACGTCGCCGAACATCCGGCGCATCAGCTCGGCATCCGCTCTTGAGACCGCGATGATGTGGCCGGCGGCCCTGCACACCTCCCGCTCATATTCGAACATGCGCTTGGCCTGCAGATCGAGGTACATCTTGCTCAGCGCGCCACGCGCGTGCTCGGCGCGCCGGCGCCAGATCATGGTCTCGACGTTGTGCTGGAACAGCACGCTCCGCCCCAGGTCCGGGCAGGAGGGCGCCATGGCCAGGAAATCCACCACCATCCGGTCGAACGATTCGCGGTCGAGCAGCTCTTCGATTTTCCGCCGCAGCGCGTGCGACTCGAAACGGCTGACCGCAAGCGGGAGACGGGAGAACAGCGCGCCCGCCGCCTCGGCGGCGAACCGGAGCGATCGCTTATCCGCTACCGCGTGCCGGATCGGATACGCCCGGGCACAGTACTCGCGGGCGGCCGCCGGGGCATCCGGATGCGCGGGGTCCTCGAACGCGACATAGTGCACCTCGTGCCGCCGCGAAAGCTGCCGCAGAATGCCCAGCGTCCGGATCTGCCCGCCTTTCGTCGTAGGGTGCAGGAAGTTCGGGCCCGCCCAAAGGATCTTCATCAGATTCGCGAACCGGTCAGATCGAGCACGGGAAGGCCGCTTTGCGCGATCTGTGCGGCATAAACGGGCGAGGGTTTCTGCGCAATCACCAGGTGCTGCGCCCAGCCGAGTGTATCTTCAAACCGGTTGTCCAGCAGCCGCCCGATGTGCGGGATCGCGTTCAGGATGAACTGCCGGTTGCTGCCGTAGATCTGATCCAAACGGATCTGCGGGTCGAAAACGCGCAGGTTGCGTCCCTTGCCGATCAAAGTTTCGAGCAGCGCCACCACGGGGCTTTCACGCAAATCGTCGGTGTTCTCCTTGAAAGCAAGCCCGAAGACGCCGATGCGCTCGGCGGGGAGGTCGAGCGCCGCGCGAATGGAGCGCGCCAGGTGCTCATTGTTCGACGGCAGAATCGATTCCATCAGCGGCAGCTTCAGATCGAGCCGCGTGGCCCGGTAGGTCAGCGCGCGCAGGTCCTTCGGCAGGCACGACCCGCCAAAAGCGAACCCGGGTTTCAGATAGGCGGGCGAGATGTTCAACCGCACGTCGCGGCACAGCGTCGCCATGACCTCGGCGGCGTCGATGCCCAACTCCTCGCCGAGCGCGCCAATCTCATTGGCGAAGGCGATTTTCAGCGCGTGAAACGCATTGCAGGCGTACTTGATCAGCTCGGCGGTACGGAGCGAGACCAGCGCGGGCTCCACGCCCAGCGGCGCGTAAAGCTCGGCCACGCGGCGCACGGCCTTGGGATCCGGCCCGCCCACCACCACCAGCGACGGCTCCATGAAATCGCGCACCGCGCCGCCCTCGCGCAGAAACTCCGGGTTGGAAACCACCGCGGCGCGCTCTCCCAGCAGCGGCGCCACCACTTCTTCGCACGTGCCCGGAAACACGGTGCTGCGCACGGCGACAATCAGCCTCCGCTCGCTTCGCGCGAGCGCCTCTCCGATCTCGCCGGCGACCCTGCGCAACTGCTCCAGGCCGAGATTTCCGTTGCGCTCGGACGGCGTGCCCACGCAGATCAATGCGATTTCGGCGCCCGCGAGCGCCTCCGGCAGGCAAGTGGTTGCGCATAGCCGGCCCGCACTCAGGTTTTTCCTGACGAGTTCTTCAAGCCCGGGCTCGTAAAAGGGCGACCGCCCGGCCAGCACGGCGTCCACTTTGAACTGGTCCGGGTCAACCCCGATCACCCGGTGCCCCAACTCGGCAAGGCAAGCCGCGCTGACACATCCCACGTAGCCGAGCCCCAGCACCACCACGTTGCAAGAAGCTTCCATTTTTGGGTCCGATTGGCCACTTTAGCACGCCGTATCCGCGCGTGCTCGGAAGTGAAGGTGGAATGAGTACTAGAGCGCGCGGATCGCGCGCTCCACCATGCCGGCGAGGTTCTGCGGATCGCCTTCGCGCAGGTATAGCGGACGCCCGAAAGTCACGCGCGTCGGACCGGGGCGCGGGCGAATCCCGCCTCGCGGCAGGACGCGGTCCACGCCCTCCAGCCGGATCGGAACTACTGGCGCCTGGAGCCGGGATGCCAACAGCCCCACCCCCGGCCGGAACTCGCCGATCTGACCGCTTCGCCGCCGCTCGCCCTCGGGGTAGATGAGCAGCGACCAGCCATCGCTCAGCAGGCCCGCCGCATAGCGCAGCGACTCGCGCGCGCCGGCCTCCTCCTGCGGTATGGGGAAGGCGTTGAACATCAGGGCTACCAGGTAGTATTCGAGCGAACTTACCAAACGATGCCCGAGCGTGTACCCCTGCGGCGAGAAGTGCGGATTGAAATACTCCTTGAACATCGCCGGCGCCACCCGGTAGCGCCACCGCTCCGGCAGGGCCAGCAGGATCAGGGGCGTGTCCAGGTGGCTCTGGTGGTTCGAGGCGAAAATGACCGGCGGTTCGAGCGGCTCCAGGTTCTCCAGGCCGCTGATCTCCGGCTTCGAGAGAATGCGCGCCGCCGGCAGGATCCACAGCGCCAGATTGGCGCGCCGCACCGCCCGCGCCACCCGCGTGCGGTTCCAAACCGGAAAGCGGATCAGCCGCTCGCCGTTCTCCTGTTCGCCCGCCGTCATCCGCTCGACCACCGCGGTCAGTTCGCCGACGGTTTGCGCGGCGGCGAATTCCCGTTCATCGCCGCTGCGTTCGGTCCGGCTCTCAAATTCGAGCAGCAGCTCCACCATGCCAATCGACCCCAGGCCCAGCTCGTCCAGCCGCGTATCGCCGGTGACCTTCCGCCCGGTGCGGCGCTCCAGCTCCAGGCCGACAAGTTCGGCGACGCTCTGCGGCTCAGCCCGAGGGGGCGCTTCGCGCCGTCCCGAACGGCTTTCCAGAATGCGCTGCCTGATCTCGTGGCGTTTCAACTTGCCCGTGCTCCCAGTGCGCGGCAGCGCGCCTCCGCTCCACTCCGAAAAATCGCGGATCCGCTGGAATCCCTCGAGCTGCCGGTTGGCGGCGCGCACCGCCGCCCCGGCATCCGCGCCCGGCTCCATCACCAGCACCGCGTAGACCTGCTCGTGCGCCCCATCGGTCACGGGCGGCACGCCGATAACGGCGGATTCCCGGACGCCCGGCTGCGCGCCCAATACCCGCTCGACGTCCTCAGGGAATACGTTCAACCCCTCCGGCGTCATGATCGCGTCTTTCTTCCGCCCGCGGATGTACAGCCGCCCTTTCTCGTCCATCTCGCCGAGATCGCCGGTATGGAGCCAGCCGTCCTCCAGCGCTTCCGCCGTTTTGGCGGGGTCCCCGTAGTAGCCCGGGGTCACGTTCGGGCCGCGCACCAGGATTTCCTTGTCTTCTGCAATGCGCACTTCCACGCCCGGGAACGGCCTGCCCGCGGAGCCGATCCGCGGCTTAAGCGGATGATTTAGCGTGATCACGGGCGACGTTTCGGTGGTCCCGTATCCCTGCACGATGAGGAACCCCAGCCGCGACCAGAACCGCTCCAGCTCCGGGTCAAGAAAGGCGCCGCCCACTACGAACCCGAGAAATTTCCAGCCGAATCCGTGATGGATCCTGCGATATCTCCAGAGCCGCGCCGGGAGCAAGCCAGTGTCCTCAGCCGCGCCGGCCGCTTCCGGCACCAGGTGCAGAACGCGGGTCCGCAGCAGATCCAGAACCCGGGGCACCACCACCGCGGCCGCAACCTTCGTTTCCCGGATCTGCTGGGGCAGCGTTCCCGGACTCTGCCGCCGCAGCATCAGCACCGAGGCCGGAATCAGAGGCGCAAGCAGCAGCGTGGTGGCCTGCCCGAACATGTGGCTGAGCGGAAGCATTTGGAGCATCCGCAGGGGCTCGAACGGGCGCGCAAACTTCCGGTACCGCGCCGCAACCGGTTCCGCGCCTTCACCTTGCGAAAGGAAGTTGCCGTGCGTGATCTGGACTCCCTTGGGATCGCTTGTCGAGCCGGAGGTGAACACGATCTCGGCGAGATCGCCTCTGTCGATTTCGGGAGAAATGAAGCGATCGTCCCCGCGCCAGTCTTCCACCGCCAGTTCACAAATGGGGAGATCGCCAAACAGCTCCGCGTCCCTCTCGATCTCCTCGCCGATGGCAAACACCTTCGCCCCGGCCACCGCCTGCACCCTGCGGACGAACTCGGGTGAAGCCTCCGCGCCGAGGGGCACGGCCACGGCGCCGGCCAGCAGCGTTCCCCAGAACGCGAACAGCCACTCCGGGCGGTTTTCGCTCCACAGGATCACCCGGTCGCCCTTGCCGACTCCGGCATGCTTCAGCCGGCCTGCAAACACCCGGGCGGCGCGCGCCGTCTCGGCGTAGCTGTATTTCCAGCGCCGGAAACCGTCGTCATAGACCAGGAATTCGGCCGGCGATTGGTAGTAATCCTGAAAGAACTCAACCAGGTTTTTCCGGCCCATGGCGGCTCCGCGCATTTATCCGAGCTTCCTAAAGCACGTTTGTTTCCATGGAGGTGCGCCTCCGCTACGGCCGCGGCGGGCGGAGCAGCCGCAGCGGCAGGCGCGAAAAGTAGGCCAGACGCTCGACTGCCGGCAGCGCTCGGCGCACCGTGCGCCCATGGAATACCAGGCTGCCCGCCACCAGCACGGGATGCGGAATGGTCGTGCAGCAGCGAGCACACACGTCGATCTCGCCCGCTCGATTTTCGGCGTGCAACTGCCTCATCCAACGCATCTGCGGCGAGTTCCAGAGCTCGCCTACCGATTGCGAGGCGAGATTTCCCAACGGCTTGCCGCCCAGCATGTAGCTCTGGCAGCAGGGATACACGTCGCCGTTGTGCTTCACGTACATCGGGCCGCGCCAGAGGTAGTGGCACGGATGCTTCCAGTCGCCGGCACTATGGCCCGCGGCGGGGCGCATCAGGTTGGTTTCGTCCTCCTTGATCCGGACCTGGTCCACTCCCGGCACCGCCCGCCAGAAACGCACGAAGTCGTCAACCTCCCCGGCGTTGCGCTCCATGCGCACCATCTGCACCACTACGTGAACCCGCGCGCCGGAAGCCGCTTTCATCCGGCAGAAGCGCACAAAATTGTCGCGCACCTTTTCAAACCGGGCGCCCTTGCGGTAGAACTCGAAGCTTTCCTTTGTGGCGCCGTCGAAGCTGAGCGTGATGTGCTCGAGCGGGCTGCACAGCAGCCGCCCGGCGTTCACCTCATCCAGCAGCGTGCCGTTGGTGGAAAGCAGGGTTGAGATGCCGTGCCGGGCGCAGTACTCGATGCGGTCGAAGATTTTGGGATCGAGCAGCGGCTCTCCCAGCCCTATGAGCATCATGTGCTCGGCAGTGCCGCTGCTTTCCTTCACGAGCCGGTCGAAGACTTCCGAGGCCATGTCCTCCTTCGGCTGTTTGTGCGTCTCGCGCGGGCACATCGGGCAGTAGAGATTGCACTTCGCGGTTGTCTCGACGATATACTCCACCGGCAGCGCGTTCACTTTGGAGCGGCGGCGCAAATAAGCCCACAGAAGCCCGGCACGGTTCCTGGCGCCCATGTTTCCCTCCATTGTAGCCGCCCATGTTCGTGTAGCATCGTGTAGCATCAAATCAGCGAAATCATGCGAATAGCCGTAACGGGAGCGAGCGGGTTCATAGGGCGCGCCCTGACGGCGAAGCTGGCTGCCGCGGGTCACACCGTCGAGCCGCTAAAGACGCGCGAATCATACGTCATGCCGCCCTGTGACGCGGTGGTAAACCTGGCCGGCGAGCCCATCGCCCAGCGCTGGACCCCGGAGGCCAAGCAGCGAATCCGCTACAGCCGGGTCGAAGGCACGCTGCGGCTGGTGGAATCGATGGCCCGGCTTTCGCCCCCGCCGGCCGTGCTGGTCTGCGCATCCGCGGTCGGGTACTACGGCTCGCGCGGGGACGAAATCCTGAGGGAGACCTCGCCCCCGGGCCAGGATTTCCTTGCGGAAGTGTGCGTTGCGTGGGAACGGGCGGCGGCCCAGGCTGAGAGCGCGTCGGGCATCCGGGTTGTCTGCCTGCGCACTGGAGTGGTGCTCGGACGGGACGGCGGGGCGTTCCAGCGCATGCTCCCCGCCTTCCGGCTCGGCGCGGGCGGCCCCCTGGGGTCAGGCCGGCAATGGATGTCCTGGATCCACCTGGACGACCTGACTTCGCTCTACGAATTCGCCCTCAACGAATCGCGCCTCCGCGGGCCGGTAAACGCGGTTGCGCCCCACCCGGTAACCAACGCCGAATTCGTCCGAGCTCTCGGCGCCGCCCTGCACCGGCCCGCATTGATTCCCGTCCCCGCTTTCGTGCTCAGACTGTTGCTCGGCGAAATGGCCGGCGTGCTGCTCGACAGCCAGCGCGCGGTTCCGGAGGCCGCTCAGGCTGCCGGCTTCGAGTTCCGCTATCCGGAGCTTGGCCCGGCGCTCTCCGCCATCCTGGGATAAAGCGCTGGCGCGAAAACTTTTTATCTTTCAAAAAGATACGCGCAGTCTTCCAGCCGGCTCTCCCCTCCGTCGTTTACGGCGAACCGGCTGCGGGCGAGCTTGCCCTGCCGTATGCGCCCGTTCCACAACGATGCGCCCGCGTAGTCGCCGTCTTTGCGGAGCGCGTAGAAGTTCAGGTCGAAGCGGGTCAGCTTGCTCCGGTCGTTTCCGAAGTTTCGCGCCACCCGCTTGAGCGCGTCCAGGCAGGCTTCTTTGGCGGACATGCCATGCCGCATGTTTTCGACCACGGTATGGGCGCCCGCCACGCGTATATTCTCCTCGCCCCGCCCGGTGGATCCGGCGGCGCCTACGTCCTGATCCACCCAGAGTCCCGCGCCCGGGATGGGCGAGTCGCCCACGCGCCCCGGGATCTTCCAGGCCAGCCCGCTCGTCGTGGTGACGCCCGACATTTCGCCCTTCGCATTCAGGGCCAGGCAGTTGATCGTGCCCGCGGGCGGGTGCACGGCCACTTCCCAGGCCCAGGCAAGCGTTTCCGGCTCCACGCCGGGGAAATCGCGGCGCAGGGACGCTGATGGTTTTTCCGGGGCGTCCAGGCCCGGCCCCCAGTTGTTGTGGCCGCCCTCATCCCGCAGGGATTTCTTCCAGACCAGCCAGGCCAGCCGCGACTTCTCGGTCAGCAGATTCTCCTCCTGGAAGCCGAACGCCTTGGCGAACCGGAGCGCGCCCTCGCCCACCAGCATGATATGGTCGGTCTGCTCCATGACCAACCGGGCCACTTTCGACGGCGTCTTGATGTTGCGCAGCGCGGCCACCGCCCCACAGCGGCGGGTGGGCCCGTGCATCACCGACGCGTCCAGCTCGACCACGCCCTCCTCGTTCGGCAACCCGCCGTAGCCGACGGAGTTATCCTCGGGATCCTCTTCGTTGATATTGACCCCCGCGATTACGGCATCCAGCGTGTCGTTGCCGGACTTTATCAGGTCCATGGCGCGGGCGCAGGCTCTCAGCCCGTTCGCGCTCGCGATGACGATGGGCCGGGGCGCGGCGGAAAGTGCGCTCGTTGCGGCGGGCAGGAGCGCGGAATTCAAAATCCATTGCCGTCGGTTAATCATGTCCGTAGAATTATCAGTATCGTTTTATCCGATCAATGGTACACTGCATCCAATCCGGTGGTTAGTATGCGATGTTTCCTTGCGTTCGCGCTGGCGGTGCTGGCAACCATGGCCGCCGGCCAACAACGTAAGTCCGGCAGCCAGCCCCAACTCGAAGTGCTCGCATTCACCGCGCAGCGCACTCCCAACCGGACTGTGGAAATCGAGGGCCGGATTCGCAACTGCTGGGACAGGCCGCTGCGGAAGATTATCATGCGGTTCCGCGTCCTCGGGCCGGACAACGTCATAGTGACCACGCAGCGCGGCGTCATCGAGCCCGAAATCCTGGAGCCGGACGAGGAAGCCGAATTCCACTGGCAGATGAGAGAGCCCGCCCGGGCTGTCTCGATAATGATTGAAGCCGCGGACACCCGGGACATCGAACTCATTGTCGCCAAGGCCGGTCCCTACGCCATCGAATGACCGTCCCCTTCCCCCGCTTAACCCTCTCCTTGCATAAAGATTAAGAAAGTTTTATTATTTTTTTACACCTAAAACCCACTTTCAGCTATCTACGACTCTAAGGAACTGGGAAACACTGATGGCGCACTTGGAAATGAACAACGCAATCATGCAGGAGAGTTACCGGGACGCACACCTGGAACTGGACTACCGCCGGCCGGCGCTGTTGGTCGACGCGCGCCCGGTAAAGCTCACCCGGAAAGAGTATGAGCTGATGACCCTGCTGACCCGAAACGCGGGAGAGATCGTCCCCAGGGACGTCCTGCTGATGAGGGTCTGGGGCTATAGCAGGGAAATCCGTACCCGCACGCTGGACGTTCACATCCGGCGGCTGCGGAAAAAGCTCGGCGCTTACGGCGAGCAGTATATCGAGACGATCTTCGGTGTCGGATACCGGTTCCAGCCCTTCAGGGAGTCACGCCCCTTTCACCTGTACGGCGGGGCGATGAGCGTAGTGGCGTAAGGGCGGTTGCCGGCATCCACGCGCTAGAATGGGGAATTCCCCATGACGGCGCGAATATCTCCCGCCGCTCGTCTCAGCGGCGCCATACGACTTCCGGGCGACAAATCCATCTCTCACCGGTACGCGATGCTGGCGGCCGTTGCCGAAGGCGCCAGTCGAATCCGCAACTACTCGACCGGCGCGGATTGCGCCTACACGCTGGGTGCGCTGCGTGCGCTGGGGGTTGAGATTTCCCGGGAGGGGAACGAAGTGACCGTCCAGGGCCGGGGCCTGGACGGGCTGGAGGAGCCCGCCTCGACGCTGGATGCGGGCAACTCCGGGTCTACCATCCGCATGCTCTCTGGATTTCTGGCCGCGCAGCCGTTTCCCAGCCGCATCGCGGGGGACGAATCGCTCTCGCGCCGTCCGATGGACCGCATCATGCGGCCGCTGGAGGCCATGGGCGCCTGTATCGCGGCGCGGGAGGGGCGCTTCCCTCCCCTAGAAATCCGCCCGGCCCGTCTGAGGCCGATCGACTACACGCTGCCGGTTGCCAGCGCGCAGGTCAAAAGCTGCGTGCTGTTTGCCGGTTTGTACGCGGACGGAATCACCGTCGTGCGCGAACCGGTGCGCACACGCGACCACACCGAGATCGCCCTCCGGGAGTTCGGCGCCGAAATCGAAGTGCGGGGGCGCGAAATCCGCTTGCGGGGCCGGCCGCACCTCGAAGGCCGTGAACTGGAAGTCCCTGGCGATTTGTCTTCGGCCGCATTCTTCCTGGTTGCCGCGCTGCTGGTTCCCGGGTCCGCGCTGCGGATCGAGAACGTGGGCTTGAACCCCACTCGTTCGGCGCTGCTGGATTTCCTGGTTTCGATGGGGGCCGAAATCAAAATCGGCGACCTCAGGCTGGCGGCGGGCGAACCGGTCGGCGACCTCGATGTGCGCCATTCGAAAACGCGCGGCGGGGTAATCGAGAAGGAGATGACGGCTGCGCTGATCGATGAAATCCCGGTGCTGGCCGTTCTTGGGGCGGTGAGCGAGAACGGGCTGACGGTGCGCGACGCCGCCGAGCTTCGGGTGAAGGAATCCGACCGCATCGCGACCGTCGCGGAAAACCTCGCGCGCATGGGAATCCGGATCGAAACGCTGCCCGACGGCTTCCACATCCCCGGAAACCAGCGCTTCCGGCCCGCCGAGCTCGACTCCTTCGGCGATCACCGCATCGCGATGGCGTTCGCAGTCGCCGCCCTTGCAGCGCCCGGAGAATCGGCTATCGCGGGAGCGGACGCAGCGGGCGTGTCTTTTCCCGATTTTTTCCGTATACTCTCTGAGATCGCACAATGAAGGCGCAAACGGACCTCGCTTTCCACGGTCTGGTACACGATCTCAACAACGTCTTCGCCACGATTCTCGACGCGGCCGAGCTTCTGGAGTCCGATCCTCGCTGGGCCTCGCTGGCCGAGCTGTTGCAGCGGAATGCCCGGCTTGGCCGGCGCATTCTGGGCGGCTTCGCCGAGTCCTGCGGGGCGCCGGTGAGCGTGGATGAGATGCTGGAAAGCGCCGTGCAGGTCGCTGCGGACGCGCTACAGGCGCAGGATTGCGACGTGGAGCTCCACTGCAAGTGCGAACCCGGCCTGTACATCGGCGGTTCCTCGATCGCCTGGGAGCGCGCGATCGTGAACCTGCTGATCAACGCCGGCCAGGCGATGCCGGAAGGCGGCGCGGTGACGATACGGGCCCGCCGGGCGGGTCCTCACGTCGAGATCACGATCACGGATTGCGGTCCGGGGATCCCCTGCGAGGACCTGGTGCGCATTTTTGAGCCCGGCTTCTCGACAAAGCCGGAGTGCTCCGGCCTCGGGCTGCACATCGCCCAATCCATCGTGAAGCAGAACGGGGGATCGATTTCGGCCGCCAACCGCGAGGACGCCAGCGGCGCGGTGTTCCGGATCGAAGCGCCTTGCGCGCTGGCTGCGAATAGCTGACGGCCGCGAGGACAGCCCTACGCTATCACCGGACCCTGGGAATGCTGCGCACCGCCGCGACGATCGCCGCGATGTGATTCGGCGTAGTGCCGCAGCAGCCGCCCACGATGTTGGCCCCGGCGTCGATCAGTTCGGCCACGCGCGACGCCATATACTCGGGAGTCTCCTTGAAAACCGTCTTGCCTCCCTCGACCACGGGCACGCCGGCGTTGGGTTGCGCCAGGATGGGCGTTTCCGGCGCCGCCGCGCGCATCTGCCGCACGATCTCGATCATGTTCGCGATACCGCTGCCGCAATTCGCGCCGACGATGTCGGCGCCCGCCGCTGCGGCCTCCCTGGCGGCGCGGTCCGGCTTCAAGCCCATCATCGTGCGGAAGCCTTTCACCCCGGCCTCGAACGTGAATGTGCAGATCACCGGCAGCGAGGTGTTCTCTTTAGCGGCTTTCACGGCCTGCAGCGCTTCGGCGAGCGACGACATCGTCTCCATGCAGATCGCGTCCACCCCGCCCTCGGCGAGCGCCAAGGCCTGCTCCCGAAAGGCCTCGTAAAGCTGTTCGGGCGTAGCATCGCCGCCTTCGTCCACGACGATCTGCCCGGTCGGCCCGATTGAGCCGGCCACAAAGCCGCGGCCGCTCATGGCCTCTTTCACCAGCCGCGCCGCCGCGCGATTGAATTCCCGGACCTTGTCTGCCAGCCCGTACGCCGCCAGCTTGAACGAGTTTGCGCCGAACGAGTTGGTTGTGACGACATCGGAGCCCGAGGCGATATAAGCCTCGGCGATCGATTTGACCACGTCCGGGTGCGAAACGCACCAGGATTCTGGACATTCGCCCGCCTGCAACCCTTTGGAATGCAGAAAGGTGCCCAACGCGCCATCGAAGATGAGGACCTCACCTTGCGCAACCCGCTTAAGAAAAGCGCTCATAATTACACTCCCGGGCTAGAGTTCCAGCCCCAAGTACCGTTTCGCGTTTCCGTAACAGATATCTTCAATCATCGGCCCGACCAGCTCGTCGGAGTCGGGCACTTCGCCGTTCTCGATGTCGCGCCCGATCAGGTTGCACAGCACGCGGCGGAAATATTCGTGCCGGGGATAGGACATGAACGACCGCGAGTCCGTCAGCATGCCAATGAAGCGGGAAAGCAGCCCGCAGTTGGAGAGCGCGTTGATCTGCCACTCCATCGCTTCCTTCTGGTCGAGGAACCACCAGCCGCTTCCGTACTGGATCTTTCCCGCCGTCCGGCCATCCTGGAAGTTTCCGATCATGGTGGCCATCGCGTAGTTATCCGCCGGATTCAGGTTGTAGATGATTACTTTCGGAAGGGCGTTTTCCTGCTCCAGGCGGTCCAGATACGCCGCCAGCGCGTCCACCTGCGGCCAGTCGCCGATGGAATCGAAGCCCGTGTCCGGCCCGAGCTGGCGGAAGGCGCGGGTGTTGTTGTTGCGGCGGGCGCCGAGGTGCAACTGCTTGGTCCAGCCCTTTTCCGCGTCCAGCGCGCCGAAGAAAAGCATCAGGAAGCTGGCGAACCTGCGCTGCTCCTCGGCTGAAGCGGCTTTGCCGCTCCGCGCGCAGTCGAAGATCCGGGCGGCCTCGTCCTGCGAGCAGAAGTCCGCATAGCACTGGTTGAGGCCGTGGTCGGAAAGCCGCCCGCCCATCTCGTGGAAGTAATCGTGCCGGAGCTTCAAGGCATCCAGCAGCCGCTCGAAGTTCGAAACGTCGACATCCGCGGCGGCGGCGAGCCGCTCCACCCACGGATTGAACACCTCGGGCCGGTGCACGGAGAACGCCTTATCCGGACGGAAGGTGGGATAAACGCGCGTTCCCAGGCCGGAATCGCGGATTTTCGCGTGCCAGGCGAGGTCGTCGGCCGGGTCGTCTGTGGTGCAGACCGCCTTGACGCGGAATTTCCGGAGAATGGCCTGCGCCCGCAATTCTTCTCCGGCCAGCAGGTCGTTGGCCGTGTTCCAGATGCGCCTCGCGGTGGTTTCGTCCAAAAGTTCGTCGATGCCGAAGTAGCGCTTCAGCTCCAGGTGAGTCCAGTGGTACAGCGGATTCCGCAGGGTCTTGGGCACCGTGGCGGCCCAGGCGAGGAACTTTTCGTAGGGCGTCGCATCGCCCGTGCATAGCCGCTCCTCGCACCCGTTCGCGCGCATGGCGCGCCACTTATAGTGGTCGCCCTCCAGCCAGATCTCGAACAGGTTGGCGAATTGGCGGTTTTCGGCCACGTCCTTCGGCGGGAGATGGCAGTGGTAGTCAAGAATCGGCTGGGGCTCGGCGTACTTGTGATACAGCCGCCGCGCCGTCGCGTTCGTCAGCAAAAAATCCTCGTGAATGAAAGCCATGGCCGTTTATTGCAAAGTCCGGGGAAACAGCGGCCAAATGTGGCGCTGGTACAGGTTGTAGGTCACGTTGCGCGAAACCGGCTCTTCGGCGGCGCGCAGCATCTCCAAATAGCGGCTGCCCATCTCGGCCGCGATCTTGTAGCCCACGTGCAGCAACTGCCGGAAGTGCGTGTTGAATTCCGGGCACGCCGGATCATGCCGCAGCGCAGCGACAAACTGCTCGGAAGACCACCCCGCCACGGCGTCGGGCGAAGGCAGGCGCGCGGCGTCGATATCGATTACCGCCACGTACGGCCCGCAGAGCTCGGAACGGCGCTCATACGCACCGTGATAGACCTCCTTGGCGAGGTTCAGCGCTTCGCCTCCCGCCTCCGCCAGTCCGATCAGCTCTTCGAGCCAGGTGGTTCCGGCCGTCTTTAGATGCACGCCCGCGCCAGACTCTTGGAGCACGCGCCGGATGGCCGGATAGATCGAGAACTTGTCGCTCCCGGAATGCACGCTGAGTTTCAGGTTATCCGGCAGCCGGTAATGCGCCACGGCGTGCGCAATCACCGCGACGTCGGCGCGGAATTCTCGCTCGAACTGCTCCGGGGCGCCCACGTAATCGACGCCCTTGTTGAACCTGCCGGAAAACTTCGGCGCGATCGTCTGCGCCGGAATGCCTTCGTCGGAGATCGACGCCAGAATCACCAGCAGCTCCGGCGGCGTTTGGGGGACGTCCGTTTCGTCCATCGAAACCTCGGTGATGAACGTGCCCGCGCCCTTCCGCGCAACGATGTGGCGGTAGATGCAGCCGGCCTCCCGCACCGCGCCCAAATACTTCGCCGCGGCGCACATGACGTCTTCGCGGGTAAGGGTGAGCGGCTCCGCAATGCCTTCGAGCTCGATCGTGCCGCACAGTTCCGGGTGCCGGGCGGCGAACGCCTCCACCTCGGCCTGTTCGGCCGCGCGCCCGATGGCATCCGCCACGTCCAGGGTGAAGAGGTCGCTCGACTCCAGAAACCGGTCCACCGTTTGCAGGCCGATGTGGTCGGCATCCACGTGAAACGGGTACTTCCAGCCCAGCTCGCACACCGCCGCCTCGGCGGCTTCGCGAACGCCGGCCGGCTCCGAACCGACGATGTTGTGCTCGCGGTTGGACTTGTTCCAGACGGGGACGATCTTTACGCCGCCGGACGCCGCCTCGATGCAGGCCCGCAACTGCGCCCGGGCCTGATGGGCAAAGCGGTCGCCTACGCCCAGTGAGTACTTTCCAAGCCGCAGGCCGGAAGCATCAGTTGGGACCGCCATATTCGGCCTTCCGGCTTCGCCTCGCGTGCTCGCCCATCCGCGATTCGGCGTGGACCGCGCGCACGGCCTTTTCCAGCCCGTCTCTGTGCACCACCACCGCGATGGTCAACTCGCTGGAGCCCTGTGCTATAGCGATGATGTTGACCTGCTCCCGCGAAATCGCCGTAAAGATGCGCCCCGCCAGGCCCGGCGTGCCTCGCATTCCTTCTCCGACCACCGCCAGCAGCCCCACGTTGCCGTCCACGTCGAGCGGCTTCAGATAGCCGTGAGCCAGTTCCAGCGCCAGGGTCGTCTCGAGGCTCTCGATGGCGGCCGGCAGGTCGCGGTCGCGCACCAGGAAACAGAAGCTCTGCCGGTAGGAGGAGCTGGAAACAGCCAAAACCTCGATGTTGGCCCGGCCCAGCCCTTCGAGCGCGCGCCCCATCACTTCCGTGCCGTTCAAGACGCTGTTGGCCGGCTCGATAGAGATCAGCGCCACGTTCGATAGCGAGGTGACGGCGCGCGCGCCGCAGGACCCCTCGATATGCGGCACGATTTTCGTCCCGGGCTTCTCCGGGGCGAAGCTGTTCTTGCTCCAGACGGGGATTTGCTTTTCCACCAGGGGGGCCAGCGTCCGCGGGTGGAGCACTTTCGCGCCGTTGTAGGCCAGCTCCGCGGCCTCGCGGTAGGTGACCTCTTCCAGCACGGCGCAGTCCGGCACCAGCCTGGGGTCGGCCGTCATGATGCCGTCCACGTCGGTCCAGATCCAAAGCTCGGCGGCGTCGAGCACGGAAGCCAGAATTGCGGCCGAAAAGTCCGAACCGCCGCGGCCCAGCGTCGTCGGCCTGCCGTCTGCGGTCGCGCCGTTGAACCCGGTCACCACCGGAAGCACGCCCTCTTCGAGCAGCGGCAGCAGCTTCTCCCGCGCCTTCTCGCGCGTCGGCTCCATCAGCGGCGCGGCGTTGCCGAACACGGCGTCAGTCACAATAACCGAGGCTGCGTTGACGGCAACGGCCCGGGTTCCCGTGTGCTCAAGATATGCCGCCAGCAGCAGCACAGACAGCCGCTCCCCGATCGCTACCGCTTCATCGGTGGAACGCGGGGGCGCCTCGCCCAGCATGCAGATGCCGTTCGCAATGCGCTCGAACTCGCCGATCAGCCTGTGCACTTCGGCCAGCACGGGCTCCCGGACGCCGGCCGGCAGCAGTTCGTGGCAGGTCTCGACGTGGCGCGCCCGCAGCTTCTCGATACCGGATTCGACACCGGCCTTGTCGCCCGCCTCGGCGCGCCGCAGCGCCTCCAGCAGCAGGTCGGTCACTTTCGACATGGCCGAGACTACGATCGCCGTCGGGCGCTTTTGCCGCTGCTCGGCCGAAATCGCCGCGGCCGCGCGAATCCGCTCCGCCGAGCCTACGCTCGTGCCGCCAAATTTCATGATCAGCAAGTCGTTCACTGAATGATGCGCTCCTGTATGACATTCAGAATAGCTTGCTCGACCTGCTCGATGCTCATCGGAGTCGTATCGATCACGACCGCTCCGGGCGCGCGCACCAGCGGCGAATCCGCGCGGGTGCTGTCCCGGAGGTCGCGCTCGCGGATCTCGCGCTCCACTTCCGCGGGATCGAGCTTCTGGCCTTTCTCTTCCAGCTCGCGGATACGCCGCGCCGCCCGGACGGCGGGGTCCGCGTCCAGGAAGATTTTTACGTCCGCGTCCGGGAAAACCACCGAGCCGATGTCGCGCCCCTCCATCACAACGCTCTGGGATGCGCCCATCTTCCGCTGCATCTCGACCATGGCGCGCCGCACACCGGGAAACACCGATACGCGCGAGGCCGCCGGCGATATTTCGGGCGCGCGGATGGCCGCGGTCACGTCCTCGCCGTCCAGCAACACGCGCGAGCTTCCCGGTTCAAAAGCGATGCGCGCTTCCCGCGCGATCCGCTCGAGCCGCTCCGGGTCGTTGAGATCCGTCCCGCTGCGCAGGGCTTTGAGCGCCACCGCCCGGTACATCGCGCCCGTATCGATGTAGACGAACCCGAGTCTTTCGGCCACGCGGCGCGCAATGGTGCTTTTGCCCGCTCCCGCCGGCCCGTCAATCGCCACTACTACACGCTTCTTCATTGAGATACCAGTGCCCTATTGTAAGATGTTGGGAGACCATGAAGCCCGCTGTACTGGTTACCAAGCGTATCTTTCCCGAAGCGATCGAACTGCTGCGCCGCCACGCGGCAGTCGAATACATCGACTCCGACGACGGGCTCCCGCCGGAGGAACTTCTGCGGCGGAGTTGCGGCAAGCAGGGAATCGTCAGCCAGCTCACCGATAAGCTCACCGGGGAGCGGCTGGCGAAGCTCCAGGGCGTCCGCGTTATCGCGCACGTCGGCGTCGGTTACGATAACATCGATGTCGCCGCCGCCACCCGCTGCGGGATCATGGTGACGAACACGCCGGACGTCCTCACGGACACAACCGCCGACCTCGCCTTCGCGCTGCTGCTGGCCGCCGCGCGCCGCATCGTCGAGGGCGATCACTTCTTGCGCTCCGGGCAATGGCGCCGCTGGAGCATCGATCTGCTTGCCGGCCACGACGTGCATCACAAGACGCTCGGCATCTTCGGCATGGGGCGCATCGGGCAGGCCGTCGCACGCCGCGCCAGGGGCTTTTCCATGCGCGTGCTATACAACGACACGCGCCGCGCGCCGGAAGCGATTGAGCGGGAACTGGAACTTGAATTCGTCGATAAGGACCGGTTGCTGGCCGAGTCGGACTTCATCAGCCTGCACGTGCCGCTCACCGACTCCACGCGCCACCTGATCGGGGCGGCCGAGCTGTCCAAGATGAAGCGCTCCGCGATCATCGTGAATACGTCCCGCGGGCCCGTCATCGACGAGCCCGCGCTGGCCGAAGCACTATCGAAAGGGGTGATCGCCGGCGCCGGGCTGGACGTCTTCGAGCGCGAGCCTGAGGTGCATCCGGTCCTGCTCGAACTGAAGAACGTCGCGCTTTTGCCGCACATCGGAAGCGCCTCCATCGACACGCGGCGGAAAATGTGCATGCTGGCAGCGGAAAACGCTATTGCGGCCCTGGAAGGCCGGCGCCCGCCCAACCTGGTGAATCCCGAAGTACTTGGGTAAACGGCATCCAGCGCCACTGATCCGCGGTGGGTTAAGACCTCTTCAGGAGTAGACTCTAGGTGGAGGCCGTTATGCCCCACCATTACAAGGAGGGCAAAGATGCCCATCCGCTTCATCCCCCCACCGAGGTTCTGACCCGAGGCTTCGATCCCAGGCTTTCGGTGGGCTCGGCCCGCCCCGCGGTCTTTCGCAGTTCCACTTACGTCTTCTCCAGCCCGGAATCAGCCGAGCGCGCCTTCGATATCGCATCCGGACGGGCGCGGAGCGAAGAGGGAGAAAGTGTCGAGCTGATCTATTCGCGCATCAACCATCCCAACGCGGAAATCCTGGAGGAACAAGTGGTTCCGCTGGAGCCCGGAGCCGCCTCGGCGGTTGTGTTCAACTCCGGGATGGCCGCCATCATGACCGCCTTCCTGACCTTTCTCCGGCCCGGGAGCACGATCGTCTACACGCTCCCGCTATATGGCGGCACGGTACACCTGATCCACGATCTTCTGCAGCCGTGGGGTATCCAGGCGATTGGTGTTCCGGCCGGCAACGGGCCGGCGCTCGACGACGCGATTCGAGCCGCGCCAAACCTTGGCATCGTTTTCATAGAGACCCCGGCGAACCCCACCATGGTGATGACGGACATCCGGCGTGCTGCGGAAACCGCGGCGCAACGCCCCGATCGCCCTCTGGTGATGGTGGATAACACCTTTCTCGGGCCGGCCTTCCAGCATCCCCTGCGGCTCGGCGCGGACATGGTGCTCTACTCGGCCACCAAGTACCTCTCCGGCTTCAGCGATATGCTGGCCGGCCTGGCGCTGGCCCGCAACCCGGACCTGATCGCGGAGATGCGCAGGCGGCGCATGATGTTCGGCAACATCCTGCAGCCCGATGAGTGCTGGCTGCTGGACGGCAGGCTGCCGACCGTTTCCCTGCGCATGAACAGGCAGAGCAAAAACGCCCAGCGCATCGCCGAGCGCCTGGCGCGCCATCCACGGGTGCGGCGGGTGCACTATCCCTCGCTGTTCGACGATGCGGAACAGATCCGCATCCGGGATGCGCAGTGCGATTTCCCGGGCGCCGTCTTTTCACTGGAACTCGGCACCCGTGAGGCCGCCTTCGCTTTTCTGCGCGGGGTTAGACTGGCCCGCAACGCCGTTTCCCTGGGCGGAGTCGAAACGCTGATTTGCCACCCGAAAACCACGACCCATTCGGGACTTGCCCCCGGGGAGTTCGAGGCCGCGGGAATAACGGACGGACTGGTTCGCGTCTCGGTCGGGATCGAGGACTGGCGCGACTTGCTGGCGGATTTCGAGCAGGCGCTCAACGAGATACCAGCCAGCAGCGGGGAACCCGAACCGGCGGCCGCGCAGCCGCGGTAGAGCCGGACGCCGCAGGCGCCTCGGATGTTACCCTGATCACGTGAGAATCGGCATCACCTGCTATCCCACTTACGGCGGCAGCGGCATCGTCGCGACGGAACTTGGACTGGAGCTGGCCAACCGCGGCCACGAGGTCCACTTTATTTCCTACGCCAACCCCATCCGGCTCGACCCCGGCATCCCGCGCATCCATTACCACGAGGTCGAGGTCTCCACGTATCCGCTGTTTCAGTACCCGCCGTACTCGCTGGCGCTCGCCTCGCGGATGGCCGAGGTGGCGCTGCGGTATTCGCTCGACCTGCTGCATGTCCACTATGCCATTCCGCATTCGATTTCCGCGATGCTCGCGCGCCAGATGCTGGCCCGGAAGCGCCGCCGGCTGCCGTTCATCACCACGCTGCACGGCACCGACATCACGCTTGTAGGCGCTGATCGCTCCTACTTTCCGATCACCAAGTTCTCCATCGAGGAGTCAAACGGCATAACCGCCATCAGCGATCACCTGCGCGCTACCACCGTGGAATTCTTCGGCGTCGAGAACGAAATTCGCGTGATCAAGAATTTTGTGAACTGCGAGACCTACAGGCCGGACCCGGAGCGGCGGGGCAGCTCCGGCCTGGCGCCCAGAGGCGAAAAAGTGCTGATCCACATATCGAATTTTCGCCCGGTAAAGCGCGTGCTCGACTGTATCCGCATCTTGAGCGAAGTGCGGCGGCACACCCCGGCGCACCTGCTGATGGTGGGCGACGGGCCCGATTGCAGCCCCGCGGAAAACCTGGCCCGCGAACTCGGCGTGGAGGAGCACGTGACCTTCATGGGCAAGCAAAGCCATGTGGAGCGGCTGCTTCCGCTGGCGGACGTCCTGCTGCTCCCCAGCGAGATGGAATCGTTCGGGCTGGCCGCCCTGGAAGGGATGGCCTGCGGCGTCCCGCCGGTGGCGACTCGTGTGGGGGGGCTTCCCGAGGTCGTCAGCGACGGCGAGGATGGGTTTCTCGAAAATGTGGGCGATACCACCGCCCAGGCGGCTCGCGTGGTGGAGTTGCTGACGGATTCCGCCCTGTACGAGCGGATGTCGCGCGCCGCGCGGCGTAAGGCGGAGACCCAATACTGCGCCTCGCTGATCATTCCCCAGTACGAGAGCTACTACGAAGAGGTGTGCAGCCGGTTGGCGGGCGCGCATTCATCTCTGTAAGATTGCCGGCTACCTGCGCCCATATACTGCCTCCCATATACTGGAAGGGATGGGGTTTAGACTGGCCGTGGACTATCGCCCGCGGGGCGACCAGCAGACGGCTATCGAGCAGTTGGTCAGAGGGGTGAACGACGGCGACCAGCACCAGGTGCTGCTCGGCGTGACCGGTTCGGGAAAGACATTCACCATCGCCAAAGTGATCGAGCAGGTGGCGCGCCCGACGCTCGTGCTGGCGCACAACAAGACCCTGGCCGCGCAGTTGTACCAGGAATTCAAAACGTTTTTCCCCTCCAACGCCGTCGAGTACTTCGTCAGTTACTACGATTACTACCAGCCCGAAGCCTACATTCCCTCCGGCGATGTCTATATCGAGAAGGAAGCCACCATCAACGATGAACTCGACAAGCTGCGGCTCTCGGCCACCCGCTCCCTGTTCGAGCGCCGCGACTGCATCATCGTTGCGAGCGTGAGCTGCATCTACGGTCTCGGCTCTCCCGAGGCGTACTACGGCATGCTGCTGATGCTTGAGAAGGGGCAGAAGATCTCGCGGCAGCAGATCCTGCAACGGCTGGTTGAGATTCTCTACGAGCGCAACGACCAGGATTTCCGGCGCGGCGCATTCCGCGTGCGTGGAGACGTGATCGAGGTATTTCCCACTTACGACGATTACGCCTACCGCATCGAACTCTGGGGCGACGAGATTGAGAGCCTGTCGCAAATCGACCCGCTGCTCGGGCAGGTGCGGCAGACCTACCTGCGGCTTCCCATTTACCCCAAGACGCACTATGTGATGAGCGACGAGACGCGCGAAAACGCGCTGCGCTCCATCGAGAACGAACTCCAGTGGTGGCACGCGGAACTGGAAAAGCAGGGCAAGCTGGTGGAGGCGCAGCGGCTGTACCAGCGCACGATGTTCGACCTGGAGATGATCCGGCAGATCGGCTACTGCCACGGCATCGAAAACTACTCGCGCCACTTTTCCGGCCGGCTGCCCGGGGAAGCGCCGCCGACGCTGCTCGATTACCTGCCGCACGACGCGCTGATCGTGATCGACGAGAGCCACCAGACCATCCCGCAGTTACACGGGATGTACCACGGAGACCGCTCGCGCAAGGAGACGCTGGTTGCCTACGGCTTCCGCCTGCCGAGCGCGCTCGACAACCGGCCGCTGACGTTCGAGGAGTTCGAGAACCGCGTGAACCAGGTCATCTACGTGTCGGCCACCCCGGGGCCGTACGAGCTCACCAAATCCGCCGGGGTGATCGTCGAACAGGTGATCCGCCCGACCGGACTCGTGGACCCGGAAGTGGAGGTGCGGCCGATCAAGGGGCAGGTAGACGATCTGCTGAACGAGATTCGCAAGCGCGTGGAAGCCGGCGAGCGCGTGCTGGTGACAACGCTCACCAAGCGCATGGCCGAAGACCTGGCCGAATACTACACGGAGGTCGGCGTGAAGTGCCAGTACCTGCACTCGGAGGTCTCGACGCTCGACCGCGTGAAGATCCTGCGCAATCTCAGGCGCGGCGACATCGACGTGCTGATCGGCGTGAACCTGCTGCGCGAGGGTCTCGATCTTCCCGAAGTTTCGCTGGTGGCGATTCTGGACGCCGATAAGGAAGGATTTCTGAGATCCGAGGGTTCGCTGATCCAGACCATCGGACGCGCCGCCCGCAACGTCAACGGCAAGGCCGTGCTCTACGCCGACGTGATGACCGACAGCATGCGGGCCGCGATCAACGAAACCAACCGCCGCCGCCGGATCCAGACCGAGTACAACGAGGCCAACAACATCACGCCGCAATCGATCGTCAAACCCATCGACATGAGCCTGGTGGCGATCGCGGAGGCCGATTACGTCACGGTTCCGATCGAGGAGGAAGAGAGCGCGGAGATCCCGCCCGAGCAGATCGGCCGCTACATCGGCGAGCTAGAGGAGAAGATGCGGGAGGCGGCGCGGAAATTTGAATTCGAGAAAGCCGCCCAGTTGCGCGACCGTATTAAAGCCTTGAAGGCGAAATCGGTGGCGGTGGCGTGAAATGCCGGCCTGCGCACCTAGTATCGTCGTGCTGGTAGGCCTGCCCGGCTCTGGCAAGTCCACCTGGCTGGAGAAGATGGGCGCGACGGCGCTTTCCTCGGATGCCGTGCGCGGGCTCCTGGCCGACGACCCTACCAATCAGAGCATCCACTTTCGCGTGTTCCGGGTCCTGCGGCGGCTGATCAAAGAGCGGATCGAGATCGGCCGTCCGGTCACCTACGTGGATGCGACCCACCTCACCCCCCGCGAACGCCGGCCCTACATACGGATGGGGGAACTCCACGGCTGCGACGTCGAGGCCGTTTACTTCGACGTGCCGCTGGAGGTATGCAAGGAGCGCAACCGCCGGCGCAACCGCGTCGTTCCCGAGGACGTGCTCGAGCGGATGGCTCTTAAACTCGTGCCGCCAACGGTTGACGAAGGCTTTTCCCGGATTACCGTGCTGACCGAGTAGCCGCGCCTGGCCGCAGCTCAGGGCCGGTCCCCGGTTTTCCAGATCCGCATGGCGAACATCCACGCGGAGGCCGGGACGAGGGAAAAGACGCCGGTTGCGGCCGCAATGAGCCGCACCGGAACACCCCAATCCGTGGCCACGCCGGTGCTGTAGTTGGCGATCGACATGGCAACCACCAGCAGAGCGAAATCCGCCGAGAACACGCGGCCGCGATACCTGTCCTGGGTCTGAAGCTGCAAGAGCGTGGTCGAGAAAACCCAGACGATTGAAGTGCCGCCGTGCGCGAACACAACGGCCAAAGCGGCAAGCGCGAGCGTAGGCGCCGCGGCCAGCGCCATGTAGCCCACGCCGCAGATCAAAAAGCCGAACAGGATTCCCAACCGCATCAGGTTGTGGCGCTGCCCGGCCCAGTAGTTCCCAATGATGGGCCCGAGCAGCGCGCCGACGCCTCGGGAACTCATCAGCGCGCTCATGCCCAGCATGGCGCCGCGTTGCATGTCCTCCATCTGGACCGGAAAAATGCGTTCGCCGAAAATCGGCAGCAGAACGAGGTGAGTGCCGAGAAAACCGAGTCCTGTCTTCACCAGCAGCAGCGCCAGCACCGGCCTGTTGCGCGCCACGTAACGGACGCCCTCGACCATGGGCGAGAAGTCCACGAGGTCGCGGGCGCGGAGAGGGGCCGCGCCGGCCAGGTGCGGCTCGTGATATTTCATCCGGCCCACCAGCACGGCCGAGAGAATGAAGGAGAGGCAGTTCAGAAAGAACACGGTTTCCCGGCCGAATAGGGCCGCCACCGCGCCGCCCAGCCCGGATCCGAGCGCCAGGTTGAGCGACCAGGTCATCGAGGAGAGCCCGTTGGCCACCACCAGTTCCTCGCGCCCCACGATGTTCGGAATCGACGCGCTGCGCCCCGGCTCGAAAAACGCCCACATCATGGTTTCGAGCAGCAGCAGCACGTAAATCAGCCAGATGATCTGGGCGCGGCTGACGAAAAGCATTCCGAGCACGATCGCTGCGCGCGCCAGGTCGGCCGCGATCATTACGCTCCGGCGGCTCACGCGATCATTCACCACGCCGGCGATGGGGGCGGTGAAAAATTGAGGGAGCACCTGAAGCACTACCGCGAGCGCCACCGCCCGCGCGCTGTTGGTGAGCTCAAACAGCAGCGAATAGATGGCGATGGTGTAGATCCAGTCGCCCATCTCGCTTACGATCTGGGCGAGCCAGAGGTGGCGGAAGTTGCGGTTCGATCTGACCAGCCGCCAGTAGGCGGGCAGCGAAACACCGGAATGGGTCATGCTTTAGCAGGGCGTATACAGACCCATGCGTTTCTTGACCAGCTCGACCGTGGCATTCGCGATGGGGGTGACGCGCTCAGCGCCCTCGCGGAGTACGGCATCCACGTAGCCCTTCTCCGAGACGATCTCGTTATAGCGCTTTTGCAGCGGCTCGAGGCTCGCAATCACCATTTCGGCCACCTGCTTTTTCAACTCGCCGTAGCGCATGCCGGAAAAGTGGGCGCGCATTTGGGCGTCGTCCCATCCGCTAAAGGCCTGGAAGATGCCGAGCAGGTTCGCCACTCCGGGGCTCAGCACGTCGAAATCGACGCCCGGGGCGGAGTCTGTCGTGGCGCGCATGATTTTCTTCCGAATCGTTGCGGGAGGATCGAGCAATGCGACGGCGTGGCCGCTGCCCGGGGCGGACTTGCTCATCTTCTTCGTGGGGTCGTCGAGCCCCATGACGCGGGCGCCCACGCTCGGCATGCTGGTTTCCGGCATCACGAACGTTTCGCCATAAAGCGAGTTGAAGCGCTGGGCGATGTCGCGGGTCAGTTCGAGATGCTGGGACTGGTCCTCTCCCACCGGCACGATCGCCGCCTGGTACAGAAGAATGTCGGCGGCCATCAGCACGGGGTATTGCAGCAGCCCGTCGCCGACCGTTTCCTGTTCGGCGGCCTTGGCCTTGAACTGGGTCATCCGCTGGAGCCAGCCGACCGGCGTGACGCAGGTAAGCATCCAGCACAACTCGGCATGGGCGGGCACGGCGGACTGCACCATGATGGCGCTCTGCTTGGGGTCGATTCCGGCGGCCAAATACAGCGCGGCCAGCTCGCGGATCTTCGCGCGCAGTTCGTCCGGGTTCTGGTACACGGTGACCGCGTGCAGGTCCACAATGCAAAAAATGGTTTCGTAATCCGGCTGAATCCGGACCCAGTTCTTCAGCGCCCCCAGATAGTTCCCGATGTGGAGATTACCGGAGGGCTGCATTCCGGAAAATACTCGTGGTTTCATGGATGAAGGCAAACTCCTATCGTACCGTGACGAACGAACCCGAAACCATAACAATTGAAAAGCTGGTCTATGGCGGAAAGGGCCTGGGAAGGCTGGACGGCCGCGTCGTGCTGGCGCCGTTTGTCCTGCCGGGGGAGACGGCGCGCGTCCGCGTGGAAGCGCGGAAGGCCGGGTTCGTCGAAGCGGGACTGGAGGAAGTCGTGACGGCGGCGCCGGGCCGCGTCGAACCGCCCTGCCCCTTCTTCTACCGCTGCGGCGGTTGCCACTACCAGCACGCCTCCTACGAGGTGCAACTCGAGCAGAAGCGCGAGATCGTGCGGGAGGCGCTGGCGCGGTTAGGGAAGCTGGAGCCGCCTGATGCCGGCATCGTCAGCGGCCCGCCGTGGTATTACCGCAACCGGACGCAACTGCACATCTCGGGCGGTGAGATCGGCTACTACGCACACGGTTCCCGCCGGCTGGTTCCGGTGGACCGCTGCCCCATTTCCTCGCCGAAGATCAACGAAGCGCTGGCGGCGCTGGCCGGAATGCTGCGCGATGCCCGGTTTCCAGCGTTCGTGAGCTGCATCGAGCTGTTCACCAATGAATCCGAGGTGCAGCTCAACGTGGTCGAGTCCAGCCGGCCCGTGGCGCGGCGGTTCTTCGACTGGTGCGCCGAGCGCATTCCGGGGTTCACTCATGATGCCGTCGAGTACGCGGCCGGCGGCTTCCTGTTTCGCGTGCGGCGCCGGTCGTTCTTTCAGGTGAACCGGTTTCTAATCGACCCGCTGGTTGAGACGGCTCTGGCGGGCGCGGAGGGGCAGACGGCGCTGGATCTGTACGCCGGCGTGGGGCTATTCACGCTGCCGCTGGCCCGGCGCTTCAAGAACGTGACCGCGGTGGAGTCCTCTTCCAGCGCCGCCGGGGATCTGGAGTTCAACGCCGCACGCGCGGCGGCTGCCGCGGAGGTCCGGCGGCAGCCGGTTGAGACCTTCCTGGAGCAGGTCACGCAAACGCCGGATTTCGTGCTCGCCGACCCGCCCCGGACCGGTCTCGGCAAGCCGGCGGTAAGCCAACTGCTGCGGCTGCGGCCGCCCCGGATGGCGATCGTATCCTGCGATCCGGCAACCCTGGCTCGCGACCTTGGCGCGCTGGTGAGCGGTGGATACCAGATCAACCGGCTCACAGTGCTCGATCTGTTCCCGCAAACGTACCACATCGAGACCGTGACGCAGCTCAGCCTCAGCGAACCCGGCTAACCCGCGCTCACTTGGCGATCCGCTGTGCGATGCGGGCAGCCTGGGCGTTGAGGCTGGCGAGTTGGCGCATATCCTCCTCGGCCATGGCGATGCTTTCCTGGATGCGCGCAATGCCGGGCGGAGGATTGTCGAGTTGGCCCGAGAGGGCCTGGTACTGCTCGGTGATGTCTTTATACCGCCGGAACATGGCAGTGACGTAGCTCTCGCGGCGGCGGTTAATCTCCTCGAGGTCGCGCACCAGGGTTGAAATCTGGTTGAGCCGGGAAGCGTTCGCGCGGTTCTCCTCGCGGATGGTTTTGTTGGCGGCCTCGAGTTGTGCGAGCCGCTGCTCCTTTCCCTGAAGCTCGTCTTTGATGGCGCTCAACACGCGGGTGGAACTGGCGATCTGGTTCTTGAGATCCGCCTCCGAGGCGGCAAGGCGCTTGTTCTCCTCGACGCCGCGCTGCATCGCGGTTTCAAGTTCGTGGATGCGGTCCTGGAGGGCTGCGATTGCGGCATTCGCCCCGGCGAGCTTATCGCGAAACTGGAACAGCAGCTCGGCTTGCTCGACCATTTTGCTGGGGATCGCGGGCTCGCGGGAAGTTTCGACTCGGGGGGAACCCGCTTCGAGCGCGGCAAGGTCGCGGCGCAGGGCGTCGGCCTCCTGCGCGAGCTGCTCGGAATTGGCGCGCAGTTGGCGGTTTTCGCGTTCCAGTCCTTCAAGGCGTGCAAGCTGCGCGGAAGTTGCACTGACATACCGCACCGCGATGAATGCCGCGACACCGAGTACGGCCAACATGGCCAGGAGCACCGGCCAAAGCGGGATGCGGGGGGACTTAGACATGGGCGAATTCTCTCACTTTTCGATCACGAAGCGGTTTCTGTAGCTCAGGCGGCGGTCCTGGTTGGACAACTCGACCTGCAAGATCTTCGACCGCCGCTCGGGCACGCGCACGACCACGCTGTAGTGGGAGGCGATCGAGCGGAACGCTCCGGCTATCGCATCGGGTATTTCAGCACGGGACCGGCAGAAGGCCCCGGTGCCGCCGCTCAGCTCCGCGAGCTGCTTGATGCCGCCCTGGTACGCTTCATTCAGCCGGTCGTTGCGATACGCCAGGTGAACGATAAACAGCGGCGTTTCAAAGACAGCCAGCTTGTCTTGCAGCTTGGTGATCTTCTCGCGGACCAAACCCTCGGGAAACCGGCGGCTCATATCGCGGGGATCGCTCGAGTTGATGACGGGGTTGGCGAAATCCTCGCGGTAGTTATAAATGTTGCTGTCGGTAACGTAGACAAGGCCGACGCGGACTGCGGTCTTGGAAAGAATGGAATCGGCCACGCGGGCCGCTACTTCGACGGTGTCGAGAAAGCCGGCCTTCCCGCTGACAGGGACCGCTCGAATTGCTTCGGCGAGCGCGGCGCGGTCGTCGGTGGGGTCCAACAGGACCTGGAGGCCGTCCTGCGAGCGCAGCAGCGCGATGCGGGCGTTGGCAGGCAGCTTCCCGATCTCAGCGATGAGCGCGTCACGGGCGGTATCGGCGAGGGCGAAGTCCTCGGTCCAGTCGAAGACGAGGAGGATGACGAGCCCGTCGTCAGGCCCGCGGGCGGCGAGAACGGGGGCGGCCGCGCCGTCCACCTTCGCACTGAAGTCTTTGGCCGTTGCGGCCCCGCCGTTTGCGTTCCCTGGATTGATCCACACGGGCACGCGCAGGACGTGCTGGCGCTGCGCGGGCGGCGAAGCCCACAACGAAAAGGAGAGCAGCAACACCAGCGCCAGAGCTTTCAAAACGTGTACCTCAATCCTAGTTGAATGATACGCCCGCCATAGGAGCCGATGATCTTGCCGGCGTTCACGTTGGGGGCGGAGGCGGGGCCGATGACAGGGTCGGGGTTGCTCCAGTTGGCGTGATTGATGAAGTTGAGACCGACGGCGCTGAACTCGACAGCGCGGTTGGCGGCGAGCGCGAATCGCTTGACCAGCGAGAGGTCGTGGTTCTGGCTGCTCGGATTGGTGAGTGAGGGATGGGTGCGGGAGACAACGCCCATGGTAAAGTCGGCCGGCTGATCGAAAGCTGCGGGATCGAACCAGAGTTCCGGGGAAGGATTCGCGACGTGGGGATTGACGCCCGGAACGGCGTTGACCCGTAAAGTGGAAATCACTCCGCCAGTGTTGTTGAACATCGGACGAAGGGCCAGCGGATCCCCGCTGTAAAAAGTGGTTAGGCCGCTGATGGACCAGCCGTTCACGAGGTAGCGTCTCCAATCGTCAAACGCGAGCAGGGGCTTGCCCGAGCCGAGAGGCAGCTCGTACATGTAGCTGAGCGAGAAGCGGTGAGGTCTGTTGCCGGCGGTAAGCGACCACTCGTTCTTACTGTTGAAATAGTCCTGGGTTCCCGGTCCCGAGTAGTCGTCCATCTGCTTGGCATACTCGTAGTACATGCTGAGGGTGAGGCCGGCGGAAGCACGTTTTTCAATACGAAGGAAACCGGCATCCCGTTTGTAGCGGCCGCGCGGCCACGAACTGAAGAGATCAAAACCTTTGTATTGGGGAAAGGGCCGCAGGGAGCGGTTGAACTGCTCGTCGTTGAGTTGGTCGCGGTACTGGAGGGCATCGAGCGGGAGGGCATTCGGGTTGGCTGCGCCGTTGCTGACGTAAAGGTTGCGTCCGCCGGCGTATGATGCGCCGACGGTGATCACGACGTTGCCGGGCGCCTCGCGCTCGAGCGAAAGCGAGGCGCTCTGGTAAACAGGCACGAGATCGCTTCTATCGGCGAGGTCGGCGATGGTGTCATTGGCCGCATCTGGGCTAAGGTCGGGGCCGGTCTGGGAGACGGGCGGCAGCCCATCCGAGAGGACGATGGCGGGCTGCAACTGTGCGTTTGGAGAGATGAACGTCGGCGTCCCGTTGAAACCCTGTGTACCCCACTGCCCGAAATAGACGGGGATGCCGGAGTAGCTGCGGCCAAAAGAGCCGCGGAGAACGGTTTTGGTGTCGCCGCCCGGATTCCAGGAAAAGCTGGCGCTCGGGGCGAAATTGGTGATTGCAGGCTTGAAAGCGTCGCCGGCGCCGTCCCGTCCTGCGGCGATCAGCGCGCCGGGGCGGCCGTTGGCCGGATTGATCACGCTGAGATCGACCGTAGATTGCCGGTTCCACTTCTCCGTGCGCGGGCGGCTGTTCTGGATGTTTAGCCCCAGCGAGAAGTTCAGCCCCTTGGAAGCTTCATAGGAATGACGGAGCGAGAGGAGAGCGGAACCGGTTCTGAAGTAAGAAGGCGAACGGACGACGCTGAGGTCGGCGAAATCGGAAAGGCCGAGCAGGAAGGAAGCAAAGGCGTGGCCGGTATTCACGATTCCCGGCAGGCTGGTGAGACCGGAAGAGAAAGAAAAGTTTCCGGACGGGCTGCCGGGCCAGTAGGTATGCACCTGTCCGGCGGCGTATTGCACGACGGCGCGAAAGCCGTGTTTTCCGCGGCGGGTGGAAAAGGCATTGGTCCACACGAAGGAGTTGCGGACGTCCTTCGAGGTGGGATTGTAGCGCCCCATCGCCAGGTAAGGCCCCAGATTCAGGATGGGGAACTCCTTGCCGGGCGAGCCGGTTAACCCGATGAGCGCCGGATAGTCCGTGTCGTCCTCAGAACCGTTCCGCGAGCCGCTGGTGGAGGCCTCGAAGGTGAAGGTATTCACGGTGCGAGCCGAGGCTGTTAAAACGTATTCGAGCGAGCCGTTGCGGCTGTGGAAGTTGCGGTCGGACGCTCCAGGGTTGGCGGCATTCGGGAAAAATTCGGCCGCTCCGAGGAAGCCATTAGAGAACGAGAGGCCGAGGCTGAGCCGGTGCCGCTCCCGGATCGTGTGGTCCACCTTGGCGATCATCCCGTTGGCGACGTTTGTTTCCGGTGAGTGAATGAAATAGTTATTGCGGAAAAAAGGCCCGACATTTGTGTTGGGCGCGGGATAGAATTCAAGCGCTTTCCGGGCAACCGGGTCTATGCGGCCGGAAGGAATGCGATTCTCCGGAAAAGGGTCGCGGAGATACTCCAGATTCTCAGTGGAGACGGGCTGCGCGGGGTCGAAGTCCGGGTTAGGGCGCGTGGTGAGCGGATCGTAGATAGGAAGCGGATTGCCGGCGGCATCGACCGTAGCGGACCAGTCTCCGGTGCGCTCGGGCAGCGTCGGGATGGTCCTCAGATAGGAGCGGGAGACGTTTTCGCGCACCCCTTCGTAAGACAGTGAAAAATAGGTGCTCCGCGTGCCATCGTAAAGGCGCGGGATGAGTACGGGACCCGCGATGCTGAGGCCGAACTGGTTGCGCCTGAGGGTTGATTTCTCGGCGCCGCGCTGGCGGGCTTCGTGTGGAAGGGCGTCGAGAAAATCGTTGCGGAAATTCTCAAAGATGCGTCCGTGCCAGGCCGGCCGTGACCCGCCATTGCGTCCTTTTCGCCTGGGACTGTCGGGGCGCAGGCCGAGCTCGCGGGTGACCTGTTTGAACTCTTCGATGGCCTTGTCCAACTCCGACACGGGAGGCTCGGAAACGCCGCGGCGGGCGGGTGTCTGCGTGGCTTTGGGCTCGTTCTGCGCGGCCGGCAGCAGGCATTCCGCGCATGCGAGCACAACCATGGCCACCGTCGTGGCGCGGATCATAATCCAAGTGTACCCTGGAAGGTGCCGGACCTAAATTTCCGGCTGGAGGACAACGTGAAAGTGCGCGAAATCGCGGCGGCATTGGGCTGCGAATTAGTAGGAAACGGGGAGCTGGAGATCACCGGTCTGGCGCCGATGGAACAGGCCGGGCCCTCGGAGTTGACCTTCCTGGCGAACCCGAAATACGCGCACAAGGTGAAGCATACGAAAGCGGGCGCGATCCTGGCGGCCGAGCCGGTGCGGGACCTGCCGATCACGAGCGTGGTGTCGAAGAATCCCTACCTGGATTTCGCGCGGGCGCTCGAGATGTTCTACCAGCCTCCGAGGCCGTGCCCGGGAATTCACCCGATGGCGTCGATAGCGGCGACGGCGGAAATCGGCGAGAACGCTTCCATCGGCGCCTTCGCGGTGGTGGGCGAAAGGGTGAAGATCGGGCGCAACGCCGTGCTCCACCCCCACGTTGTCATCTATGAAGGTGTGGAGATCGGCGACGATTTCTACGCGCACGCGCACGCGACGGTGCGGGAGTTCTGCCGCATCGGCAACCGCGTCACACTTGGAAACGGAGTGGTGGTGGGAGGCGACGGATTCGGGTTTGCGCACAAGCCAGACGGGTCGCACTACAAGATCGTGCAATCGGGCGTTACGGTGATTGAAGACGACGTGGAGATCCAGTCGCTCACCTCGGTCGATCGTGCGACGATGGGCGAAACCAGAGTGAAGCGGGGCGCAAAAATCGACAGCCTTGTCCAGATTGGCCACGCCTGCACCGTGGGGGAGGACAATATAATCTGCGCGCAGGTGGGGCTGGCGGGCAGCTCGGTGCTGGGCCGCAACGTGGTTCTGACGGGACAGGTGGGGGTGTCGGGGCACCTCACCATCCACGACAATGTTGTCGTCTATGCGCAGAGCGGCATCGGCGGCGACGTGAAAGAGGGAAGCACGGTGGCGGGATCGCCGGCGTTCGATGCGCGGGAGTGGCTGCGCGCAGTAACGGCTTTCCCCAAGCTGGCGGACCTCATGAAAACCGTCAGGGAACTCAGAAGGAGAGTGGAAGAGCTTGAAAAAACGAAAGGGGGCGGCGCCGGGAACGATGCCTAATCATCGTCAGTGGGGTGCTTGCACAGTCGCGTATAAGAACGAGGAATTTCTGGACAGCGCGGATGCGCGTCCGCTGCGAATCCTCTCGGAATACCTGGAGCCGCTGTCGCATTTCCGGCGTGAAAAGATTCGCGACACGGTAGTGTTTTTCGGTTCGGCGCGGATTGAGCCCGGCAAAGGCCCGCTGGCGCGGTATTACGACGAGGCCCGCACGCTGGCGCGGATGCTGACCGAGTGGAGCGAAGGACTGAAAAACGCAAGCCGGCGGTTCGTCGTGTGCAGCGGCGGAGGTCCGGGGATTATGGAAGCGGCCAACCGCGGGGCCCGCGACGCGGGCGGCAAGACCGTGGGGCTGAACATCGGGTTGCCGTTCGAGCAGCTTCCAAACCCGTACATCTCGCCCGAGCTCTGCTTCGAGTTCCACTACTTTTTCATGCGGAAGTTCTGGTTTGCGTACCTGGCGAAAGCGCTGGTTGTGTTTCCCGGCGGGTTCGGGACGCTGGACGAGCTGATGGAGATGCTGACGCTCACGCAAACGCGGAAGCTGGCGAAGAAGATTGTGATCGTCCTCTATGGGAGCGAGTACTGGAAGCAGGTAGTCAACTTCGAAGCGCTGGCGCGGTTCGGGACGATCTCGAGCGATGATCTCGAGCTTTTCCAGTACGCAGACAGTCCCGAGACCGCGATGGAGATTCTCAAGGAAGGCCTCACGAAATACTACCTGGCGCCGGCAGAGCCGCTGCCGGAGCAGGAGGAGGAGACCCCGGCGATCGCGAAATCGGTGGTGCCTCCGAAGAGCCTGGTGGAACGGCCCTCGTAACGGGTTCCGCAAGCAGGCGATCGAGCGGCGGCGATTAATCCGCCGCCAGAGAACGGCTCAGGCGGCCGGTGTGTTCCAGCCACCTGCGGAACATGACCACAAAGTCACGCACGGCGGGGTTTGTGCCCAGCTCCTCCAGGCTGTAGATCATCTTGCGGCGCCAGTTGGGATACTCCGCAACGGTGGCCGGCAGGTTCTGCTGTTCGGTCTCCTTGGTCAGATCTTCCTGGTTGAGAGTCATGAACACGGAGGGCGCCAGCGCCAGCCACCCGACCAGCGCGTTGTGAAGTTCGCCTGTCAGTTCGGGCACGTGAGCCGCGTTGCGGGGGAAATGATCCGGAAGCAGTCCCGCCGCGAATAAAGCGTCCAAAAGCTTCTGCTTTTCAGACGCCCGTTCCGCGAGCTGATGGTGATAGTTGGCTTCATCGAGCAGCAAACCGGCGTGGTGGCGCGCCTCGATGTCGCGCGCCGTCCAGAATCCGGCCAGCGTAGGCAGATCGTGAGTTGCCGAGGTCACCATCGCATGCGCGGGGTAGTCCCAGGGAAGCTTGAAACGGCCGTGCCCGTCCTTTTCGAAGTACGGAACCTTGTAGCCGTAAACCCCGAATCGCTCGAGCGCACGGCGAATGTCCGGCGTCACCGTGCCCAGGTCCTCGCCGACGATGGCCACGCGCTGGCGCACGCTTTCAAGCGCCACGATGTGCAGCAGCTCGTCGAAGCGGTCGCGGACGTAAGCGCCGCCGGCCGGGTCCATCCCTTCCGGAATCCAGTAAAGCCGGAAGAACCGCATCGCGTGATCGATCCGCAGCGCGCCGCCGTGGCGGCAGTTTCGCCGGATGGATTCGGTGAACAGGCGATAGCCGGTCTCGCGATGGTGCTCGCTGTTGGGCGGGGGGAACGACCAGTCCTGCCCCCTGGGCGAAAAGTTGTCCGGGGGAGCGCCGACGCGGCAGCCGGAAACGTAAAACGGCCGGTAGGCCCAGAAATCGGCGCCGCAGCGGTCCGTGGCGAGGGCGAGGTCGTGATAAAGGCCGATCGAGAGCCCCTTACGGCGGGCATGCGCCTGTGCCGATTCCAGTTGCAAGTCGATCTGCCACTGCACGTACTTGTGAAAGAGGATGGAGCGCCAGTAGCGGCCGCGAAACCGGCGGGTGGCGGTGGAATCCGGATTGCGGAACTCCTCGGGCCAGTCCGGCCACACCCAGACATCCGGGTTCCGCCGGTGAATCCATTCATCCAGCGCGCACCAGGTGGCGAAGCGGTCAAGCATCTCGCCTTCGCGTTCTATGAAGTCCCGGAACTCGGCAGCCCGGGGGGAGTCCCGCCTGTACTCCGGCAGGAAATGCAGGAACGCGAGTTTGAGCCCGCGCGCTTTCAACGCCCAGACGCGCTCGTACTCGACAAATTCGGCCGCCCGCAGGGCCTCAATCTCTGCCTGCACTTCGGGCCTGGAAAAAAACGCCCGCGCGCGGGGGGAATTCCGAAAATCCTCCACGCGCTCCAAATCCAGGTAGATCGGGTTCTTGAAAAAGCTGGAGCTCGGCAAATAGGGGCTGATGTTGAACGGCTGGCGGTTGGCAATGGCGTGCAGCGGATTCAAACCGACAAAAGCCGCGCCCACTTCGCCGGCCAGCCAGTCAATCATGCTTTCCAGATCGGTGAAATCGCCGCACCCCCAGTTCCTCTTCGACCGCAGCCCGTAAAGCGCGATAGCCACCCCCGCCGTGCGGGCGCCGTTGCGGACCGCCGGCGGGACGTAAGCGCGATCGGGGCACAGGATCAGCCGCATGACGGCCGAGCGCGGTTCGGCATCCGGCGGGCGCAGGGTCACCTCCACCTCGTGGTAGCCCAGCGGCGCATCCGGTGGGAGCGGCGCTTCCTTGCGAAGAAAGCGCACGCCGCGAAGCTCGCTCCGTCCGGCAGTGTTCAGATCGGCTAAAGAAACGGTGCTTTGTTCAGCCTCGCCCCCCTCCCAGCGGATCTCGAGCTGCGCGGTCAGCCCTTCCAGCTCCTCCGGGATGTTGATCCAAAGCGATCTGCCAGTTTCGCCCAGCACAAGTACCGGCGGAACCAGGCGACTCCATTCGTTCCACAGCCGGTTCTCGATTGCGCCATCCAGCTCTTCGCGGGAGTCTGCGGGCACTCCTAAAGCCTTGAGAATGCCTTTCTTAACTTCCGGAGTGGTTGTGTGGACGCGGCCCCAGGTATCGCCGTACTCCGGCTCGATTCCCCACATCCGGGCGGCGCGGTCCAGGGCCTGTTCATAGCTCTCCGAAGGTGCAAAGGTGATATTCATCAGCCCGGCGTCTCTTTTTTGATTCTAGCAGCGGCACCCCGCAACACCGCTTTTCCGTGGGAGAATGCTTGCTATGGAGCAGGACAACCCGGCCCGGACCCCGGCGGCTGACGCCGGCCTCTTCGCTCGTATCGACGAGGACGACTACAGCTATCTGGGCGATGCCGTCGTCACGACCAAACTGGATCAAGCCGTCAACTGGGCGCGCAAGAATTCCATCTGGCCGATGACGTTCGGGCTGGCCTGCTGCGCCATCGAAATGATGTCGATGAGCGCCTCCCGGTTCGATATCGCGCGGTTTGGGGCCGAGGTATTCCGCGGTTCGCCGCGGCAATCGGACCTGATGATCGTCGCCGGCCGCGTCTCGAACAAGATGGCGCCGGTCATCCGCCACCTTTACCAGCAGATGCCCGAGCCCAAATGGGTGATCTCGATGGGCGCCTGCGCCACCTCCACCGGCGTGTTCAACAACTACGCCCTCATCCCTGTGAATCAGGTAATTCCCGTCGACGTGTACGTGCCGGGCTGCCCGCCGCGTCCCGAGCAGCTCATTTACGCCCTGATGCTGCTGCAGGAAAAGATTGCGAAACGCCCGGGCACGGCGCGGGAAATTCTCAATCTTGGCTGAGATAGATTAAAAAATAACTCAATTTCGGACCGATAAGGGGATTGATAGGGCGAATAGCCTTCGCTCTGGGGAGGTCCTATGAGCACAGTCGATGCAGTGCACGGCGCAGGGCAGACGCTAGCCGCCGCGGCCTCGGCCCCCGTATCACCGGATACCGCCGCGGAGCACCGCGAATTGATCCGAGCGATCAAAGCAATCAACCCATCGGAGCTTTTCGGCCAGAACTGCGAACTCACGTTCGTGCTGGATCGCGAGACGCGCCGGCCGGTGGTGCGTGTCATCGATCGGGAAACCAACGAAGTGATCCAGCAGATTCCGCCGGAGTACCTGCTGCGTATGGCGGAAGATTTGAAGACTTCTCGCGGCGAAGAATAAACCGTGAAAACGGCCCAACGTCCGATATGTTCTTCGGGTAGACACTATGGCGAGCAGCGCTCAGGACATTTACCTGGAGAGCAGAATACTTTCAGCGGACGGAGTGGAACTGGTGCGGATCCTATATCAGGCGGCATTGGAGTCGGTAGAGAAAGCCCGGCGGCATCTCAAGGAGGGCGACATCGCGGCGCGTTCCCGCGAAATCACGCGGGCAAGCGCGGTGCTCTCCGAACTGGCGGTTTCGCTCGATCTCGACGTGGGCGGAGCGCTCAGCCGCAATCTGCTGGAGCTCTATGACTACATGCAGCGCCGCCTGCTGGAAGCGAACTTTTTGCAGAGCGAGCCGATTCTTGCAGAGGTATCGCGGCTGCTCGCGACGCTGCTGGAAGGCTGGATGAGCTGCAACCCGGACTCCGGGCACACGAACGAAGCTCCCATCGTGGATATGGCGCCGGACTATGGCGGGCTGGTTGCCGTGAGCTGCTGAGTCAGTACAGGTCCCGGACGGGGACAATGTCCATGTCCTCGTACTCGCGGTTCTCGCCGGCCATGCCCCAGATAAAGCGGTAGGGCTCCGTGCCGGCGCAGGTGTGAATGGACCACCCCGGCACCAGCACGGCTTCGCGGTCGCGCACAATCAGGTGCCGCGTTCGGTTGGGCCGGCCGAGCAGGTGCACGACCACCTGGTCCCCCAGATCGAAGTAGAAATAGATTTCCGAACGGCGGCCGTGCGTGTGCGGCGGAATGCCCGCCCAGACGTTGCCGCCGCGAAGTTCGGTGTACCCCATCAGAAGCTGGCAGCTCTCGATTCCCCCAGGGTGTATGTAGCGCACCACGCGCCGCCGCGAGGCTCGCGCCGTGCTGCCGGTCTCATCGACCCGGGCGGATTCGGCCGAGGCCTTGGCAGTGGGGTACTTCGCGTGCGCCGGGCAGCTCAGAAAGTAAAACTCGGCCTGCGCGCTGCCAAGGTTCGCAAACAGGATCTCCTCCTCGCCCATACCGACGTACAGGCACTCCAGCCGCGCGAGTTCGTACGCCGCACCGCCCACATTGACAACGCCTGGGTCGCCGATGTTGATGATCCCCATTTCGCGGCGCTCGGTGAAATACCGCGTCCCGAACTGGGGAACGGGCGGCAGCCGCACGGGCTCCGGTCCCGGCACGCAGCCGCCGGCCACCAGGCGGTCAAGCCCGGTCAGCGCCAGCTTCAGCCGGCCGCTTTCCATCAGCCCGGGGAGCAGAAAGGCGCTCCTCAACTCCTCGGTTCCCAGCCTCTCCAATTCGTCGGGGCGGGGCGCCTCAACAGTGCGGATGCCATCGATCTGAAAGCTCACGGTATCTCCTCAACGTTGTCATGAAGGGGCGACCTCTAATTCCACCGCGCTGACGGAACCTGCGGGAGATTGCCAGGCCGCCGCCTGTGGGTCCGGTATGGCGCGCTGCCGGGGCGCGAACACGTCAGGCTCATCCTGCGAAACGGCCGTCCTCAGATCCTCAGGGGCGATTTCGAACACGCGGCCCGAGATGATCCGCATCCCCGCGACCGAAAAGGCGGCCTGGACGGAACCGCGATATCGCAGGTTGGCGACGTGCAGAAAAATTTTGTCTCCCGTACGGCTCGCGGCGATATCGAGGTCCGGAGGCGCCTGAACCGCAATACCCTGCTTGCCGTTGTGCCGCTTGAATAACCGCATGATCGAGCCCACAGGCAGCAGATAGCTGACCCCGCGCGGCGTTTGCATCATGACGGCGTTCACGGTCCACCGTGTGCCGGCAAAATCCGCGGCTGTTGCTATTTTGACCTTCGCGCCGTGCCGCTGATAGATGTTCAACGAGCGCGCGTGGTAGGCGGCCGACAGCCACTCGCACAGGATCGGATTGGCATTGTGCGGCTGCAGGCTGAGGTGGCCCTCCGTGATGGCGATCCCGTGGCCAAACCGTCCGGCCGCGAGAACCTGCTCGAGTTCAACAACGCGCTTCTCGACTGTCGCCGACAGCTCGAGCAGCTCCTCCCAGGCCGCCTGAGGGTCCTTCTGGTATCTCAGGCCGCGCAGGACGGTATCGCGCCGCCGGGGCGACATTCCCATCATGTGGATGGCGACGTAATCGAGGTGCTCGCCGGCGCGTTTCAGCAGTTCGCCGGCCCACAGCTCGCCGCGGCCGGCGCGGTCGCCCCAGCCGATGAGCTGGATCGAGCGGTCGCGCGCCCGCATCGCCTTGGCGAAGCCGATCGTGTGGGTAATGGTTTCCTCGAGTGTGAAGTGCCGGCTGCCATAGGAGGTTTCGTTGCCAAGCTGCCAGAGCTTGATGCCGTAGGGCCGGCTTGCTCCGTGGCGTTTGCGTTCGGGGTTATCGGGATCGTTCGCGTAGGAGACCCAGTCGGCCGCCTCTTCCGCATCGCCGCTGCGGCCCTCTCCGTAGTGAACCCCGTCGCTCGAAAAATTAACGCAGTAAAGCGGCTCAGCGCCGATGCGGCGGCAGAGGTCGACAAATTCGTGGGTGCCGACGCGGTTGGTTTCCATGCCGCCCCATACGTAATTGCGCATCGGGCGGCGTGAAGCGACCGGCCCGACGCCCTCCCGCCACTTGTAATACCGGCTGAAGAGGCCGCCCCAGCGGATGACATCCGGAGCGAGATCCTTCACCGTTTCGATCAGGTCTTTGCGCCAGTCGCCCGCGTCGTAATCCCAAGCCGCCTCGACAGAACTATCGGTGATCCCCAGCGGCTCCATGAACTGCATGTACAGGTAGGGCGAGATGTCAAAGAGAGGCTTCGGATCGATCGCGATAGTGGCCGGCTGCGCGGCTGCTGCAGCAGCGGCCGGACTCGCGGCAAGAAACTCTCTCCGGTTCATGGGTCCTGAAGTCTCATTCTCCTACACACAAGAGCCGTATGAGGGGGTGTACTCTGAATCCATGAGCATGTTTTTCGCCGCAGGGTCGCCAACCGCCGATCTCTCGCCAGAGGATCTCAGGCAGGCTATCAGAAAGGCACTCGATGCTCTGGGCGAGCGCAGGAAGGTGCTCTGCCTGCCGCCGGACATCACCCGCTGTCACTCGCGGGCAGGCGAGCTGACCCGCTACGTCTGGGAATACTATGGCAGCCGCCTGACCGATGTGCTGCCCGCCATCGGCACCCACTTTCCCCTCACCGACCGCGAGATCGGGACCATGTTCGGCGACATGCCGCGCAGCCTGTTCCGGGTACACGACTGGCGCTGCGGCGTGGTGACGCTGGGCGAAGTGCCGGCCGAGTTCGTCAGGGAGCAATCGGAAGGCAAGCTGGATTACTCGTGGCCCGCGCAGGTGGACAAGCTGCTGGTCGAAGGCGGCTTCGACCTGATTCTGTCGATCGGCCAGGTGGTGCCGCATGAAGTGATCGGCATGGCCAATTACAACAAGAACATTTTCGTGGGCACGGGAGGCGCCGAGGGGATCAACAAGAGCCATTTCCTCGGGGCCGTCTACGGAATGGAGCGGATCATGGGGCGGGCCGATACGCCGGTGCGGCGCGTTCTGAATTACGCCTCGGAGCGATTCGCGCGCCACCTGCCCATCGTGTACGTGCAGACGGTGGTCGCCAAGGATGAAACCGGCCGCCTGGCGGTCCGCGGGCTTTTTATCGGCGACGATGCGGAATGCTTCGAGCGCGCCGCCGAGCTCAGCCTCCAGGTCAACTTCGTCATGATGGAGCGCGAGATCCGCAAGGCGGTGGTCTACCTGGATCCGGGGGAATTCCGAACCACCTGGGTCGGAAACAAGGCCGTCTACCGTACCAGAATGGCGCTGGCCGACGGGGCCGAACTGATCATCCTCGCGCCCGGTGTCCGCGAATTCGGCGAGGACCCGGAAATCGACAAGCTAATCCGCAAGTACGGCTACCGCGGGACGCCGGCGACACTCCAGGCGGTTAAGGAAAATGCCGATCTGGCGGGCAACCTGAGCGCCGCCGCGCACCTCATCCACGGCTCCTCGGAAGGGCGTTTCGAGATCACTTACTGCCCCGGGCATCTCACCAGGGAGGAGATCGAGGGCGTCAACTTCCGGTACGCTTCGCTGGACAGCATGATGAAGCGCTACGATCCGGCGAAGCTGAGGGACGGCTGGAACGAGGTGGACGGCGAGGAAGTGTTCTACGTTTCGAATCCGGCGCTGGGGCTGTGGGCCTATCGCGGGCGGTTCGAGCAGTAGCGGCCTTCGTGTTTGTGTAAAAACACAACACCTCCGCCTGCGCTGGAGTTTTTCGCGCTTTTGTCCGGCCGGTGTAGTGTTTGGGCTGGAATCGCGGTAAGCTATGGTGCTGGAGTTTGCAATGGAATCCTACAACAATGTTCCCGTTCCCGCTGATGGAGAATCCATCCAGGTCCGAGATGGCAAGTTCATCGTTCCCGATCATCCGATCATCCCGTTTATCGAAGGCGACGGCACCGGGCCGGATATCTGGAATGCAGCCCGCAAAGTGTTCGACGCCGCCGTGGAACAGGCGTATGGCGGCAAACGCAAAGTAGCGTGGTACGAAGTGTTCGCCGGAGAAAAGGCCTTCAACCGGTTCAACGACTGGCTGCCGGCGGGAACGCTCGAAGCCATCAAGCGCTTTCATATCGCGATTAAAGGCCCGCTGACCACGCCGGTGGGCGGGGGCATTCGCAGCCTGAACGTGGCCCTGCGGCAGTTACTGGACCTGTACGTCTGCTGGCGCCCGGTGAAGTACTACCCCGGCGTGCCCTCGCCGGTGAAGAGGCCGGAAGCGCTGAACGTCGTGATTCTCCGCGAAAACACCGAGGACGTCTATGCGGGGATCGAGTGGCGCGAAGGCACCCCCGAGGCGAAGAAAGTCATCGATTTCCTCGGGGCGGAGATGGGCAGGAAGATCCGGCCGGACTCAGGAATCGGAATCAAGCCGATCAGCAGGACGGGCTCCAAGCGGCTGGTGCGGCGAGCGATCCGGTTTGCGATGGAAAACGGCCATCGCAGCGTGACCCTGGTGCACAAAGGCAACATCATGAAGTTCACCGAGGGCTCGTTCCGCGACTGGGGCTACGAAGTGGCCAGAGAGGAGTTCGCCGACGTTTGCATTGCCGAGAGCGACCTCAAGGGCGAGCTGCCCGAGGGCAAGATTCTGATCAAGGACCGCATCGCCGATTCGATGTTCCAGCAGGTGCTGCTGCGGCCCGAGGAGTACGAAGTGCTGGCCACGCCGAATCTGAACGGCGACTACCTCTCGGACGCCTGCGCGGCTCAGGTGGGTGGTCTCGGGATGGCGCCAGGCGCCAACATCGGCGACGAACACGGGGTGTTTGAAGCGACGCACGGCACCGCGCCGAAGTACGCCGGCCAGGACGTGATCAATCCCTCCAGCGTCATTCTGTCCGGCGTGATGATGTTCAGCTTCATGGGCTGGAAAGAGGTTGCGGCCTTGATCGAACGCGGGATCACGGAAACGATCCGGCAGAAGCGGGTGACTTACGACCTGCACCGGCAGATGGAAGGCGCCGTGAAGCTGAAGACCAGCGAATTCGCCGCCGCCATTGTGAGCAACATGGCCGCGCAGACGGTTTCCGCGTAGTTTCAGGTCCCGATGTAGCGGGCATAGAGACTGCGGGCAAGGCCCACGTCGCCGGTGCCCTTGATGATGGCGCGGCCGTCTGGAAAGACGGTCATCTCGTACGGCGGCAGGAAGAAGCGCAGCGCGAATTCGTTAACCTTTACCTCGCCCAGCGGCTCCAGAGCGGCTTTGAGCTCTCCGAGATCGAGGGGCTGGGCGCGCTCGTGTATCTGCACCGCGTTGCGGCCGCACAGGCTGATGGGGGCGCGGCGCTTCCCTTCCAAGTGGACGAATTCGCGCCGGCCGCACGCCTGGCAGCCGGGATCGGGCTTCGGCAGTGCGACCTGGCGCACTTCTCCGCTCCACACGTCCACTGTTGTGATCCTGGGGCGCAGCGAGGCGGCGTGGCCGGCCAGAATCTTGAGCGCATCGCCGGTCTGAAGTGAAGCGATGGCCGAGGTGATCGCGTTGAGCACGCCTGCGGTCTCGCAGGTGGGCTGGGCGCCGGAGGGCGGCTCCGGGTAAACGCATTTCAGGCACGCCGTTTTGCCGGGCAGCACGGGCATGGTCAATCCGTAGCTGCCCACCGCGGCCCCGTAAATCCAGGGCACGCCGTGGCTCACGGCGTAATCGTTGAGCAGATAGCGGGTTTCGAAGTTGTCGGTGCCGTCCAGGATGAGGTCCACGCCTTCGAGCGCCTCTTCGATGGTGGCGGCGGTGAGGTCCGCAACCAGCGGAGATACTTCCACTTCGGAGTTAATCGCAGCCAGGCGCCGTGCCGCCGCAACCGCCTTGGGCAAAGCGTCGCGCGCGTCGGATTCCTCATAGAGCCACTGGCGCTGGAGGTTGCTCCACTCGACGTAATCGCGGTCAATCAGCAGGATACGGCCCACGCCGGCCCGCGCCAGCGCACCGGCCTGGAAGCTGCCGAGCGCGCCGCAACCGGCTATAGCGACCCGGGCGGCGCGGATCCGCTGCTGGCCCGCCTCGCCGATGCCGGCGAACAACACCTGCCTGGAATACCTGTCCGGCTCCATCAAAAATCATGGTCGCACACGGCCGGCGCCCGGGTGGAAATTCCGAAGTAGGTTGGCGCGGGGTGGGCGTGGTAATCCTGAGTTATGGGGACTTGGAGGGCGCTGCGCGGGTTCGCCATCCTCCTGACAGCGGTCTTCCTTGCTGCCGGCTGCGACGACCTCACGGCCATCCGGGACTACATCGGGCGGACCTGGACCGTTCTTCTGCGTTCGAATGCCGCGTTGGTGGAATCGGCCGCCGATCGCAAGGTCGCACAACCGGGCCGCTTCATTCTGTACGTGCCCCAGAACGAAGATGCAGCTGAGATCGCCCGGAGCCATCAGGATCTAACGGTGCGGCAACTGCCGCAGGAAGGCGAGCCCGCCGAGCCGGGCCTGCTCTATCTTCCCTATCCCTATGTCGTGCCGGGCGGCCGCTTCAACGAGATGTACGGCTGGGACAGCTATTTCATCCTGCTCGGACTTCTGACGGATGGCAGGGTGCAACTTGCAAAGAACATGACGGACAACCTCGTCTATGAGGTGATGCATTACGGCAAGGTTCTGAACGCCAACCGCACTTATTACCTGAACCGGTCGCAGCCCCCCTTTCTCACGCGCATGATTCTGGAGGTTTTTGGGCGGACCGGCGACAAAGCCTGGCTGGCAGGCACGCTTCCGGCCATCGACAAATACTACGCCTACTGGACGCGGGAGCCGCACCTGACGCCCTCCACCGGCCTGTCGCGCTATTACGGCGGAGCGGACACGCCGGCGCCCGAAGTGGTCTACGGCGAGCGAGACGCCTCGGGCAAAAGCCACTACGACCGCGTGAAGGAATACTACCGCACGCACACCGTGACTGCCTACGACGTCCGGAAGTATTACGACCGCGCGAACGACCGCCTGACAAGGCTGTTCTACCTCGCAGACCGCGCGATGCGGGAATCGGGTTTCGACAGCTCGGCTCGTTTCGGGCCGTTCAGCGCGGGAATTCTTGACTACAACCCGGTTGATTTGAACTCGCTTTTGTATCGGATGGAGGCGGACGCCGCGGCGATTCACACGCTGCTCGGACAGCCGCGCGAAGCGCGAATCTGGGCGCGGCGGGCGGAAAAGCGCGCCAACGCCATAAACCGTTTGATGTGGGATGAGAATACAGGCTTGTATTTCGACTACAATTTCAAACGCCGCTGCCGGTCCGGTTACCCGTTCCTGACGACGTTTTACCCGCTTTGGGCAGGGATTGCATCGGCGGCGCAGGCGGCGGGCGTGGCGGCCAACCTTCATTTGTTCGAGCGCGCGGGCGGGTTGCAAACCAGCGCGCGGGTGACCGGCGAACAATGGGACGCACCGTTCGGTTGGGCGCCGTTGCAAATCATCGCCACCCAGGGACTGCGCCGCTACGGTTTCACGGAGGCGGCCGACCGAATCAGAATCCAATTTCTATTAATGGTGCTGCGCGATTTTCGGGAACACGGAACGATTAAAGAAAAATATAACGTCGTGACAGCCAGCTCGGATGTAGCCGGAATTCGCTTCGGCTACGATTCCAACGAACCAGGCTTCGGCTGGACCAACGCAGCTTTTTTAATCATCTACAAGGATTTGTCTCTGTGCGCCAGGCGGCAATTCATCGCCGCGTGCCGGGCGGGGGCCGGGGGCGTTCCCGTTTCGCCGGCGTGCGCTCGACGGCACACCAGTTTTCCAGAGAGCCTGATGCTAAGATGCTGAAAGGTGGCGCGGCTTTTTTTTATTTGTATAGTCGTATTAATCTCGCCACTCGGGTTTCGTGCGGGGATTGCCATCGCCGCGCCTGAGGACTATCAGGGCAGGCCGATACGGGCGATTGAGTTTGAGCCCGCCAGGCAGCCTTATCCCCGCGACTATCTGGACAAGCTTCTGCCATTGAAGCTCAACGAACCGCTCAGGCTTGCGGACGTGCGGACGGCGATCGAGCGGCTGTACGCGACCGGGCGCTACGCCGATATCGCGGTGGATGCGCGTTTTGCCCAGGCCGGCGTAATTTTGAAATTCACCACCACGCCGAACTATTTCATCGGCCACGTGAGCGTGCAGCGCATCGCGGATCCCCCCAGCGAAGGCGTGCTGGTTAACGCCACGCGGCTCGAGTTGGGCGCCCTATATACCGAAGAGGGGCTGGAGCAGGCGATCCAGAATCTCCAGGACGTGCTGCGGAACAACGGCTTTTATCACAGCCGGATTCAGCCGGAATTCGAGCACGATCCCACAACGCAGCAGGTGCGCATCCATTTTCTGATCGACAGCGGCGAGCGCGCTCGCTATACAACGCCGGAAATCAAAGGAAATCCCGGGCGGAGCGCGGAGGAAATTCTCGACGCAACGCGCTGGAAGGGCTGGCTGGGGTGGAAGAAGGTCACCGAACCGCGCACGCAGGAAGGCGTGCAGCGCGTGAGGCGCTATTACCAGAAGCAGGACCGGCTGGAGGCGCGGGTATCGCTCGAATCGATCGCCTACGAGGCCGATAGCGGGAAGGTGCGGCCTACGCTTGCCATCGAGCCCGGCCCGAAAATCCGGATCGAACTGACGGGCGCGAAGCTGTCGCGCGGCAAACTGAAACAGTTGGTGCCGGTCTACGAGGAGCAGTCAGTGGACCGCGACCTGCTCGCCGAGGGCAGACAGAACCTCTCGGAGTACTTCGAAAGCCGGGGATACTTCGACGCCAAAGTCGCTTTCCAGACCAAGAGTCCGGACAGCGGCGGCCAAGAGTTGATCGAGTACACGGTGGACCGCGGCCAGCGGCACACCGTGGCAGCGGTAATCATCGAGGGCAACAAGTACTTCGACGAGAACACAATCCGCGAGCGGATGTACGTGCGGCCGGCATCGCTGTTGCAGTACCGGCAGGGGCGGTACAGCGAGAGGCTGATGCAGCAGGACCTGGACGCGATCACGTCGCTGTACCAGTCAAACGGTTTCCGCGATGTGAGCGTCACCTCGCGCGTTGAGAGCGGCTATGGCGGCAAGGAAAACAACATGGCCGTTTTCGTCGACATCCAGGAAGGCCCGCAGTGGCTGGTGGGCAACTTGGAGTTAGACGGCGTGACGGAGGAGAACCGGGAGAGCGTGGAGGGACTGCTGCAATCGTTTCCGGGGCAGCCGTTCAGCGAATTGAACGTGGCGATCGACCGCGACAACGTCCTGGACTGGTATTACAACAGGGGCTACGCAGACGCGCAGTTCCAGTGGACGATCACGCCATCCAGCGAGCCCCATCGAATGGACATCCGGTACACCATTCGCGAGGGCGAGAGGAAATTCGTGCGCGACGTGCTGATAGGCGGGCTCGATGCGACGGATCCGGCGCTGGTCGCCGAGCGCGTGCGTCTCCGTCCGGGCGACCCGCTGTCGCGAGCCAGCATCCTCGAAACTCAGCGGCAGCTATACGAGCTGGGCATTTTCGCGCGCGTTGATATGGCGACCCAGAACCCGCAGGGACAGGAAGCGCACAAATACGTGCTGCTCGACGTGGAGGAGGCGCGCAAGTACACGGTGACGGCTGGGTTCGGCGCCGAGATCGCCAAGATCGGAGGCTGCCGGACGTGTCTCGAAGCGCCCGCGGGGCACACCGGCTTCAGTCCCCGGGCGTATTTCGGCGTAACGCGAAGAAACTTCCGGGGCACCGGGCACATCATTTCTCTTCAGAGCCGCGCGTCGACGCTGCAGCAGCGGGCTGTGCTCTCGTACCAGGCGCCCCAGTTCCGCAGCAACCCGAATCTGAACCTGTTATTCAGCGTGCTGTACGACGACTCTCGGGACGTAAACACGTTTACGGCCCGGCGCAGGGAGGGCTCGGTGCAGGTAGGGCAGAAAATCTCGAAAGCCAGCACGCTGTTGTACCGGTTCTCGTACCGCCGGGTGAGCGTATCGGATCTGAACATCAGCAGCGTGGAGCTGATTCCGTTCTACTCCCAGCCCGCGCGCATTGGGATGCTGGCCACCAACTTCATCCAGGACCGGCGCGACGACCCGACCGATACGCACCGGGGAATTTTCAACACTCTCGACATCGGCTGGGCGCCGGCCGTCCTGGGCTCCGCCACGGCCTTCACCAGGCTGATGGCGCACAACGCGACCTACCATCCCTTCGGCCTGGGCAGCCGGTTCGTGTTCGCGCGCGCATTAACATTTGGGTGGGAGCAGCGGCTGTCGGGCGGGCAGGACATCCCGCTGCCTGAAAAGTTTTTTGCCGGCGGCGCGCAGTCTCACCGTGGGTTCCCGGAGAACCAGGCCGGCCCGCGCGATCCGGAAACGGGCTTTCCGCTCGGCGGCCTCGCCTTGCTCATGAATCAAATGGAGCTCCGCTATCCGCTGCTGGGGGAAAACCTGCGCGGGGTGCTGTTCGTCGATTCGGGCAACGTGTACTCGGGGCTCAACAAGCTTTCGCTGCGGGTCCGCCAGCTCGGGATCCAGGATTTCAATTACATGGTGCACGCGGTGGGCCTCGGCCTGCGCTACCGCACGCCGATCGGCCCCGTCCGGCTGGACTTCGCTTACACGATCAATCCGCCGAGATTCTTCGGATTCAAGGGCACGCCTGAGGAGCTTCAGGCGGGCACGGGGCAGAAGACGATGCAGCGAATCAGCCATTTTCAGTTCCACTTCTCTCTGGGGCAGGCGTTCTGATGAGATTTCCCGTTCTGGCTGCGTGGATTCTATGGACCGCGGCGGCTCGCCCGGAGGTCATCGACCGGATCGCCGTGACCGTAGACAATCAGCCCATCGCCGAAAGCAGGGTGGTCGAGGAGCTGCGGCTCACGGCATTTCTGAACGGCGCGAAGGCGGAAATCACACCCCAGGCAAAGCGCGCAGCGGCGGACCGGCTGGTGGAGCAAACGCTGATCCGCCGCGAGATGCAGTTGACGCAATACCCGCCGCCCGATCCGGCCGAGGTGGAAAGCCTTCTCGAACAGGTCATGGCGCCGTTCGGCAGCCAGGCGGCATTCGAGCAGGCGCTCAAGGATTACGGCATCGGAAGGGAAGAGTTGAAGCAGGCGCTTGAGCGCCAGGCGGCTGTACTGCGCTTTATCGACCTGCGCTTCCGCCCGGAAGTGCAGGTGATCGAGCCCGACATCAGGCTCTACTACGACACGGTGCTCGTGCCCCAATTCCAGAAACAGAACCTGACGCCGCCTTCCTACGACGAGGCGCACAGCCAGTGCGAAGAAGCGGTCATCAGCCGGCGCGTGGACGAACGTGTGGACTCCTGGCTCGCCGAAATGAAAAAGCGCACGCGCATCCGCTACGAGGAGGACGCATTCCAGTGAGCCGGAAGTCGAAAATCACTCTGTATGTTCTTGGGGGCCTCACCGGCGCCGCACTGGCGCTTGTGGTGTGCGCGCTGACCGTCGTTCAGACCGGCTGGTTTCGAGAAAAGGTCCGCCAGCGAATCATCACCGAAGCCGAGAACGCGACCGGGGGGCGAGTGGAAATCGGCGCGTTCGATTTCGACTGGCGCACGCTGACGGCGGATGTACGGGACCTGGTGATTCACGGAACGGAGCCGCCCGGCGAAGCGCCGCTGTTTCGCGCCGGGCTGGTTCGCGTCGGCCTCAAAATTCTCTCGCTCTCCAAGAAGCAAGTGGATATCGCGCTGCTGGTTGTGAACCGGCCCCAGGTCAACGTGATTGTTTTCGAGGACGGCCGCACCAACATGCCGCGGCCCAAGGCGGTCAGAAATCAGGGAAACCCGGTTCAGACGGTCCTCGATCTGGCGATCAAGCGTTTCGAGCTTGTGGACGGAACCGCGCGGCTGGCGGCGCATCGCATTCCGTTGCACGTGGCCGGGGAGAACGTGCGCGCCCAGGTGCTTTACGACGCGGGGCCGCCCCGCTACCGCGGCGAAATCTCGTTGCAGCAACTGGACGTGGCGGCGTTGCGCCGCGCGGCGCTGCCGCTGGACGTGAACGCGAACCTGGTGCTCGCGGGGAACCGCCTGGAGATCGGAAACGTTCATGTCGGCCTGAAGGACTCCTCGCTCGACGTTAAGGGCGAGCTCACCGATTTCGCCTCCCCACAAACGGCGCTGCAGTACACGGCGCGCATCGAGATGAAAGACGTCGCTCCGGTATTGGGCGTCGCGCAGATACCGGGACGGGGTAGGTTCGAGTTGTCCGGAACCGCCGCGTCCGGAGCGGAGCCATTCAAACTAAGCGGAAAGTTGCAGGGCAGCGGGCTGGCGTTTGAGGAGCGGAATCTTCGCATCCGGAACATCGGAGTCGCCGCGAATCTGGAGTTGACGCCGGAAAGGCTCGAACTGGGCGGGCTGAGGATCAGCGCCCTGGGCGGCCAGTTCTCCGGACGCGCCGGAATCGCGGGCTGGAAGCGATTCGAAGTGGACGGGCAGATTCGGGATTACTCGCTGGAAGAACTGATGCGCCTGGAGAGCACGCGCCCTCTGGCTTGGAACGGCCTGATTTCGGGACCGTTCAGCCTGGCGGGCGAGATCCAGGGGAAAGAGGTTCGCAACACAACCGCCCGGGCCCGTTTGACGCTGACGCCCGCGCCGGGAGCCAACCCCGCCGAAGGCATGGTTAACGTGAGCTATAGCCAGGCCGAGGGAAGCCTCGATTTCGGGCGGTCCTACATCGCCACGCGCTACAGCCGGGCGCAGTTCGCGGGGACGCTGGGCAGGCGTTTGGAAGTTGCCGTGAACTCGACCAACCTGGAGGATTTCGAGCCGGCAATCGCGATGTTCAGCAGCGGGCCGCCGCAGCGGCTTCCGGTGAAGCTGCAGGACCGCGGCACGGCGCGCTTTCAGGGGATTGTGTCGGGCGCGCTGGACGACCCGACGATCCAGGGCCGCGCCGCAGCCGCGCGATTCGAAATCGAAGGGCAAACGATCGAGCTGGCCGAAGCCGACGTAATCCTCTCGAAATCGGGCGTAGCCCTGCAGAACGCCACGGTCGCGAAAGAGGGAATAAGGGCCGCGGGCACCCTGCGGGCCGGTTTCCGCAACTGGAAACCCGATATGCAGGAGCCGGTCGCGGCGGAGATCACGCTTCGGGCGGCAAGCATTCCCGCTTTGCTGGCCGGATTCGGCCAGAAGGCGCCGGTGACAGGCGGGAGCCTGACGGCCGAGGTGAAAGTCGAGGGGACCATGGGCGCTCCGCGTGCGAGCGGCAGCGCGGAAGTCTTGAAAGTGACGGCCTGGGAGCAGCCGTTCGATTCCATTCGCGGCCAGTTCCAATACACAAAAGGCCTGCTCAAAATCGCATCGGGGCAGGTGCAATCCGGCAAGGGACGCCTGGACTTCTCCGGCGCGTATGAGCACCAGGGGGAAAACTGGCGCGAAGGGCGGCTGCGTTTCGAAGTCGTCACCGGGGGCATCCCGCTTACGGAGATCCGCGCGGTGCGGGCGAGCGGGCAGCCCGTTCAAGGGCGCATCGAGATGCACATGGCGGGGGAAGCCGCCCTGACGAATTCCGGCTTCCGCCCCGGACCGGTCAACGGGTGGATCGCGGTGAAGGACATCGCCATGAACGGCGACCGTCTGGGCTCGCTGCTGCTGACAGCCAGCGGCAAGGGCGAAGCGCTGAACGCGCGGCTCGAAGGCGATTTTGCCGGGTCGAAGCTGAACGGCGAAGCGGAGCTCACGCTTAACGGCGACATCCCGATGCAGGGCCGCGCCGAGTTCAAGGACCTCGCGATCGCGCCTTTGCTGAGATATTTCGGGAGCACAGCGGGCGAAAAGCCTCCGCTGGATGGGGTGGTCGCAGGCAGGCTGACATTTTCCGGATTGGGGGCGGACCGCCAGACATGGAAGGGAGCGCTCGAACTTCCGCTGCTGGAATTGTGTTCGAACGCCGGCGTCCTGAAGACCGCCGCCAAGGAACTGACATTCCGGAATGCCGGGCCGGTGCTGGTGGATTTCACGGCGCGCGAGGCGCGCGTGAGGCAGGCGCAATTCCGCGCCCGGGATACCGAGCTGACCGTGACGGGGTCGGTGCGGTTCGGCGTGAAGAGCCCCCTGGATCTGCGTTTTCGCGGCGGCTTCGACATGCAGTTGCTCCAGTTGTTCGACCAGCGCATCACGTCCGAAGGGGAAGTGGCGCTGGACGTGTCGGTACGCGGTGCGCCGGCGCGCCCCGACGTATACGGGCGGGTGGACCTGAGAAAAGCTTCGCTGAACTTCGAGGGCCTGCCGAACGGGATCGACAACGCCAACGGGCTGATCTTCCTCTACCGCGACCGCGCCACTATCGACAGCATCACGGCCGAGAGCGGCGGCGGGAAGGTGGCCATCACCGGGTTCGTCAATTTCGGCGAGCTGAAGAGTTTCCACTTGCAGGCGGAGGCGAACGAGGTGCGCGTGCGCTATCCCGAGGGAGTCAGCTCGTCGATGAACGCGAAACTGACGTTCACGGGGACCGCCGAGCGCAGCCTCCTGGCGGGGGATGTAGTGGTGACGCGCATCGGTTTCAACCCGCGGTCGGACCTTGGATCGCTGCTGGCGCGGAGCGTGCAGCCGGTACGGGCCACTACCAACGCCGGCTCCTTCGAGCGGGGGCTTCACTTCGATGTTCACGTCGTGACCTCGCCGCAGGTGCGCCTGGAAACGCAACTGACGCGCGACGTCCAGGCCGACGCCGATCTGCGCCTGCGGGGCGACATAATCCGTCCCGTGCTGCTGGGCAGGATATCGATCAACCAGGGAGACGTGGTCTTTTTCGGCAACAAGTACACGATCAACTCGGGCCAGATCCTGTTCGTGAACGCCGCCAAAATCGAGCCGATCGTGAATCTGGATCTGGAGACCAAGGCGCGCGCCGTCGAGATCACGCTGCACGTTGCCGGCCCGGTGGACAAGCTCAACGTCAGCTACCGGTCAGACCCGCCGCTTTCGTTCCCCGAGATCGTCGCTCTGCTAACCACCGGCAGGGAGCCCGCGGCTTCGGCGGCAGCGTCCGGCCCGCAGACGCAGCAGGCGCAGACGTGGCAGCAGGCGGGCGCGAGCGCGCTGTTGAGCCAGGCCATCGCCAATCCGATCGCCGGGCGGCTGCAGCGGTTTTTCGGCGTGAGCCGGCTCAAAATCGACCCGCAGATCACCGGGGTCAACACCAATAACGCGGCGGCACGCGTCACGCTCGAACAGCAGGTCGCCAGCAATCTGACTTTCACTTACATCACGGACCTGTCCCGCGCGCAGGCCCAGACCGTCCGGGTGGAGCTGAACTTCACCAAGGACTGGTCGGCCGTGGCGCTGCGCGAAGAAAACGGGCTGTTCGGCATCGACTTCTTGTACAGAAAACAGTTCAAATAGGAAGCTGGCATGGATTGGGCATCCAAGCGGCGCGAGATGGTGCAGCGGCAGTTGCACGCCCGGGGAATCCGCGATGAGCGGGTGCTGGCGGCCATGGAAGAGATACCGCGCGAGGAGTTCGTGCCGGAATCCCAGCGCGCGTCCTGCTATGCCGACGAGCCGGCGCCGATCGGCTACGGGCAGACGATCTCCCAGCCGTACATGACGGCGCTGATGGCGGAGTGCCTCGAACTGACGGGAACGGAAACAGTCCTCGAGGTGGGCGCGGGCTGCGGGTATCATACCGCGGTGCTCGGAGCGCTTGCCGCGCGCGTGGTGAGCATCGAGCTGATTCCGGAACTGGCGGAGATGGCGCGGTCGAACCTGGCCAGAACGGGACGGCTGGGCAACGTGACAGTGATCGTGGGGGATGGGTCGCTAGGGTGGCCGGAAGAGGCGCCCTACGATGCGATTTCGGTTGAGGCGGCGGCTGTGGAGGCGCCGCCCGCCCTTCTGGAGCAGTTGAAAGATCCGGGCAGAATGGTGATGCCGGTAGGCCCCGACTGGGACCAGGAACTCCTGGTGCTCTGCAAGGCGGGCGGCCGGATAACCAGGCGCGTCGCAGCGTATTGCCGTTTTGTCCCGCTGCGCTGAGTCAACTGCGCCGGGCCGCAAACGCCGGCGGGACGGCTGCCTCTTTTCGATGCCGTAAACTGGACGTATGGGCATGCGGTTGCGGGCGGCTCAGGGCAAGCTGAAAGTCGAGCACAGCATTATTGACGGCGTTCGCAAGATGCTGGAACGGCTGCTGGCGGAAAACCCCGAGATACGCTCGGTGATTCCGGGCGTCATCCGGCCGGTGCGCGATGCCCGGGGAAAGATTCGGGTGAACATTACGGTGCCCACGGCGAACGGCTGGAAGGCGATCGCGTTCAGCGCCGGCGCGCGCCAGGAGCTGTTCATCAGCACCACGCTCGACCGCACACAACTGGAGCAGGCCATCGAACGCGCCATCGCGGAAAGCTGACCCCTCAACTCGCCCAGGCGATGTGCAGCGCGACAATCCCTCCCGTCATCCTTTCGTATTCCACCCGGGAGAAGCCCGCGGCGCGCATTGACTCGGCCAGTCCCGACGCGTTCGGAAACCGGCGCACCGATTCCGGCAGATACCGGTAGGCGTTCCGGTCGCCCGAGATCGCACCCCCGATGGCCGGCAGCACCTTCGATGAATAAAAACCGTACAGCGCCGCCACAATGGGATTCTCCGGCTGGGAGAACTCCAGAATCGCCGCCGCACCCGACGGTTTGAGCACGCGCCTGATCTCGGCGAGTCCCTTTTCATAGTTGGCCAGGTTGCGAAAGCCGAATGCCGCCGTAACCAGGTCGAGTGAACCGCCCGGGAACGGAAGCGCCAGCGCGTCCGCCCCCACCAGCACCGACTGCGCGCGCCGCTGGAGAATTTTGCGCTGCGCGGAAACCAGCATGGGGTGGGAGAAATCGCAGCCTATCACGCCGCCGCCGCGGCGCTCGGATTCGAGGGCCAGCAGCAGATCTCCGGTGCCGCAGCAGATATCGAGCACGCGGGAATCGGAGCGCTGGAGAATGGGGCGAAGCCGGCGGGCGGTGCGGGCGCGCCAGTACCGGTCAATATTGAACGACAGGAGGTGATTGAGGAAATCGTAGCGGCTCGCCACGCGGGAGAACATGCCGCGCACCCACCGGGCGGCCTCCTGTTCGTCGTTCGCTCCCGGGGGTCTAGTCCCCCGCGCGGGTGGACAACTCATTAAGGGATTCCTGAATGGCGGAGCGGACCACCGCGTCGTCGATACCCGGAACCACTTTGACGTCGCCGATCCTTACGGGCAACACCCAGCGCACCTGGCCCTTCAGAGTTTTCTTGTCGATCAGGGCGCGGGTGGCGAGCGTCTCGGGCTTCACGCCGGTGAGCGGCGGAATCGGGCCGTAGAGATCGAGCACGTTCAACACTTGCGCGGCATGGCCGGCCGAAAGGTGGCCGGTGCGCTCGGCCAGGTGGACAACCACCCGCATGCCGAAGGCGATCGCCTCCCCGTGCAGGAAGCGCGAATAGCCCGTTTCCGCTTCGAGCGCATGGCCGGCCGTGTGGCCGAGGTTCAGTATGACGCGAATGCCGCTTTCGCGCTCATCGGCGGAAACCACTTCCGCCTTGATCCGCACGCATTCGGCGATGATCCGTTCCACTACGTCCGGCTTGCGGGCGAGAACATCGGCGCTGCGTTCGGCAAGGAGCGCAAAGAGCTCGGGGCTGCGAATGATGCCGTACTTAATTACCTCGAAAAGTCCGGCCCGGTACTCGCGCTCGGGCAGGGTGGCGAGCACTTCGGGATCGATGAGGACCGCTATTGGCTGATGGAACGCGCCCACCAGGTTCTTGCCGCAGGCGAGATCCACGCCCGTCTTGCCTCCGATCGCGGCGTCAACCTGCGCCAGCAGGGTGGTCGGGATTTGAAGCACCGGAACGCCGCGCATGAACACGGCGGCCAGAAAGCCCGCGACGTCGTTGACCACGCCTCCGCCGAACGCGATCACCAGGCTTGACCGGTCCCCACCCCGCTGCACCATTTGCTCGGCGAGTGACTCGATGGCGCTGAGCCGCTTGTTCTCCTCGCCGCCCGGGAAGATCAGTATTTCGTGTGATCGCCCGGCGAGGCCGGCGGCCAGATGGTGGCAATGGAACTGCCAGACATCCTGCGTGGTGACGATGAAAATTTTCCCGGCGGAGGCGGGGATGTGGCTGCCCGTCTCCTTTAACACGCCGCGCTCCACAATCGCGCGATAGCTGCGCTGCGGCGTGATGACGTCGAACGAAGGCATATTGACATTATTATCACGCGGGGGCGCCACAAGGCGGAGCCGTCAAATATTGGATACTGAAAGGAATGGAGCCGGATTTCCTTGTTGTCGGCGCGGGTGTGGCCGGTTTGCGCGCGGCGATCGAACTAGCCGAGGCGGGCACTGTCCTGGTTGTGGCGAAGGACAGCTTGCACGAATCCTCGTCCGAATATGCGCAGGGCGGGATCGCGGTTGCGCTCAGCGATGACGATGAAGTTGAGTTGCATGAGCACGATACGCTGGTGGCCGGCGATGGCCTATGCGATCCGGCGGCGGTGCGCACCCTGGTGGAGCAGGGCCCCGCAGCGGTGGAACAGTTGATCGAATGGGGCGCGGAGTTCGACCGTGACGGGGGCAAGCTGGCCTTCGGGCGGGAGGGAGCGCACAGCCGGAGGAGGATTTTGCACGCCCACGGCGATTCCACGGGCCGCGAGATTTCGCGAACACTTTACCTCAAAGCAGCTTCCCTGCCGAACGTGAAATTCAGGACTTTCGCGGCGATCACCGACCTGCTGGTGAGCGACAACGGGGAAGCGGCCGGCGTGGTCGCCTGCGACGCATCGGCGCGAAACTGGGTGCCGCTGCCGGCCCGTGCCGTGTTAATGGCCACGGGAGGGCTGGGCCAGGCCTTTCGCGTGACTACGAATCCGGAAGTCGCAACCGGCGACGGCGTGGCCGCCGCCTTCCGCGCCGGTGCCGGAATCAGCGATCTCGAGTTTGTTCAGTTTCACCCCACGGCGCTTCACCTTCAGAGCGCCCCGCCGTTCCTGCTGACCGAAGCGCTTCGCGGAGAAGGGGGCTATCTGCGCAACGCCGAGGGCGACCGCTTCATGCCGCGCTACCACCCGCTGGCTGAACTCGCGCCGCGCGACGTGGTCGCACGGGCGATCGCCACGGAGATGAAGCGCACCGGCGCGCCGCACGTCTTCCTGGACCTGAGGCATCTCGGGGCGGATTTTCTGCGGCGGCGTTTTCCCCGCATCTATGAGACCTGCCTGCGCTATGGTTTCGATCCCGGCGCGGATATGGCTCCCGTACGCCCGGCGGCGCACTACGCGATGGGCGGGATTCGCACGGACCTCGACGGCCGGACCAGCATTCCTCGCCTGTACGCAGCGGGAGAAGTGGCAGCCACCGGTGTCCACGGAGCAAACCGGCTCGCCAGCAATTCGCTGCTGGAAGGCGTGGTCTTCGGCGCACGCGCGGGCGCGGCAATGCGCGAGTGGGCCGGTGTTCCGCCGGCGAAGGCCGCCCCGCCTGCCGAGCCGCTATTCCCGTGTATCGATGCGGAAGAGCTGCGGGCGCTGGCCTGGGAGAAATGCGGAATCATCCGCAGCGGCCCGGAACTGGGGGAAGCTGCCGGCCGCCTGGCGCGGGTAGCCCTCACTCCGGCTGCGAATCCGAACCGCGCGCTATTCGAGTTGCGCAGCATGCACCTGGTAGTCGGCCTCATCGCCCGCATGGCCGCCGCCCGCAAGGAAAGCCGGGGCGCCCACTACCGCACCGATTATCCGGAGAAACGTCCGGAATTCCAGAAACACTCGCTTGTTACCAAGGACCATGAAGTTTCTTTCCTCTGATGGGACCGGGCAGCGCGCCCGCCAGGTGACGCTCCCGGTCTGCGCACTGATTCTTGTCGCCGCGCCGCTGGAGCAGACCAGCCCGGGGACGGCGCTCTGGGCCACTCCCGCCATTTTGCTGGCTGCCATGCTGATTGCCTGGGCGGCCGAGTCGGCGCAGTTTTTTATTGCACAAGGTTTTGCCCTGGCCATTCTGGCCTGGCTGCAAACGCTTCCCGAGTTCGCCGTCGAATTCGTGCTGGCCTGGAACCAGCGCGTGGATCTGCTGCTGGCGAACCTGACCGGCGCGCTGCGCCTGCTGACGGGGCTCGGCTGGCCGATGATTTACTTCGTCGCCGCGGTCTTCCACCGGCGCAAGTATGGAACGCCGCTGAGGCGCATTCGCCTGCAAGATCATCAGTGCGTCGAGGTGGTAGGACTTCTGGTGCCGCTGATCTACGCGGCTTTCATATGGCTGAAATCATCGCTGACCGTGGTCGACGCCGCCGTCCTGATCCTTATCTACGTCGCGTACCTGCTGGTGCTGGGACGGATGCCGCCGGAGGAAGCCGAGGCAATCGAGGAACTCGAACTGATCCCGCGGACCATCGTAAAGTCGCCCCCCGCCACGCGGTCGATTTTGATCGTAGGATTGTTCGTCATTGGCGGAGCGCTGATCTACTACTCGGCCGAGCCTTTTCTGGGCAGCCTGCTGGCGGTTTCGGCGCTGCTCGGGGTGCCGAGCTTTGTCTTCGTTCAATGGGTGGCGCCGCTGATTTCCGAGTTTCCGGAGAAAGTGTCGGCGTTCTACTGGGCGCACAAGGTAGACCGCGCTTCGATGGCGCTGATGAACATGGTCTCCAGCAACATCAACCAGTGGACTCTGCTCACCGCGATGCTGCCGATCGTTTACTCGATCAGCATCGGGACGCCTACGGCCATTCCGCTGGACAAGCGGCAAGAGTTGGAATTGCTGATGACGATCGCGCAATCGCTGATCGGCATGGTTTTCCTGGTGAACATGGAGCTGGCCTGGTGGGAAGCAGGGGCGCTGTTCGGCCTCTGGGGCGTGCAGTTCGCCTTCTCCCCGATACCGCCGGGAGCGGGGATCTGGGGCTTCGTGGCGGAGCACATTCACTGGTGGGTCACGCTGGCTTATCTTGCCTGGGCTTTGCTGGGCGCGGCCACGATGTTTACGGGGAGGCGGCAACCGCATGCCTTCCGCCTTTTCGCTGAGGTTTGGCGCAAGCACGTCCGCCGGACGATATGACTGACATCGCTGGTAAAATAGATTTGTAACTTCATGAAAAACCCAATTCGGTCGACGACCGTCCTGTGTGTCCGCAGGAATGGACGGGTCGTTATGGCCGCCGACGGCCAGGTGACGCTGGGCCAGGAAGTCCTGAAAAGTTCAGCTCGCAAAATCCGGCGACTCTATAACGACAAGATCCTGGCGGGCTTCGCTGGTTCCACGGCTGACGCGTTCGCACTCTTTTCGCGTTTCGAATCCAAGCTCGAGCAGCACAACGGGAACCTGCCCAGGGCGGTGGTGGAGCTGGCGAAGGAATGGCGGACCGACAAAGTCCTCCGCCATCTGGAAGCTTTACTACTCGTGGCCGACTGCACCAATATGTACATCGTCAGCGGCAGCGGGGATGTAATCGAGCCGGATGAGGCGGTGGCATCCATCGGGTCGGGCGGTCCGTTCGCAAAGGCGGCGGCAACCGCGCTCCTGAGAAACACCAAAATGGACGCCCGCAAAATTGCCGAACAGGCGATGACGATTGCGGGCGAGATCTGCATCTATACGAACGACAAAGTCGTTTACGAAGAACTCGGGTAGCAGTATGGTAATTTATCTTCCCGCACAATCTATCGAGGAAGAGCCGGTCCTGGACGAGTTGACGCCGCGGGAGATCGTGCGGGAGCTCGACAAGTACGTCATCGGCCAGAACGAAGCGAAACGGGCGGTGGCGGTGGCGCTGCGGAACCGGATCCGGCGGCAGAAACTTGATCCCGACATGGCCGAGGAGGTCATGCCGAAGAACATCCTCATGATCGGGCCGACCGGTGTGGGCAAGACGGAGATCGCGCGCCGGCTGGCCAAGCTGGCCAACTCCCCCTTTCTGAAGGTCGAGGCGAGCAAGTTCACCGAAGTGGGCTATGTGGGCCGCGATGTGGAGTCGATGATCCGCGACCTTGTGGAGATCGCCATCGAGATGGTCCGCGAGGAACGGCTGGACGAGGTGGCGGACCGGGCCGAGAAGAACGCCGAAGAACGAATTCTCGACCTGCTCATGCCGCCGCAGCCGGAGAGCACCGAGACCATGGAGCGCACGCGTGAGAAGCTGCGCGAGAAGCTCCGCGCCGGAAGACTCGACGACCGGATCGTCGATATCGACGTGAAGGAGCGCGGCGCGACTTTCGAAATTTCCACTCCCGCCGGCATCGAGGAGATGGACATCAACCTCAAGGACGTCCTGCCGGGCATCTTCGGCCAGCGCACGCGCAAGCGGAAAATGCGCGTGGCCGAGGCGATGGAGTACGTCATCCAGGAAGAGGAGCAGAAGCTGATCGACATGGACCAGGTCACACGCGTGGCGCTGGAGCGCGTCGAGCGCAGCGGCATTATCTTCCTGGACGAAATCGATAAAATTGCCGGGCGCGAGTCCGGGCACGGCCCGGACGTCAGCCGTGAAGGCGTGCAGCGGGACATTCTGCCGATCGTCGAAGGCACCACCGTCAACACACGCTACGGCTTTGTCCGCACGGACCACATCCTGTTTATCGCGGCCGGCGCCTTCCACGTCTCCAAGCCTTCGGACCTGATTCCGGAGCTGCAAGGGCGGTTCCCCATCCGCGTCGAGTTGAAGTCGCTGACGCAAGAGGATTTCATCCGGATCCTGAAGGAGCCGAAGAACGCGCTGGTAAAACAGTACTCGGCGTTGCTCGAAACGGAAGGGATCAAGCTCACCTTCACCGAGGACGCGCTCGAGGAAGTGGCGCGCCTGGCCGCCCAGGTCAACCAGACTACCGAAAACATCGGCGCGCGGCGCCTGCACACGATCATGGAGAAGGTGCTCGACGAGATCTCGTTCGAAGGTCCGGACCTGAAAAAGAAGAACATCAAAATCGATGCCGCCTACGTCCGGCAGCAACTGGCGGACGTCGTTAAGGATCAGGACCTGACCCGCTACATTTTGTAGATGACCAAGCGCCCCTGGCTCTACCTTCCGGCCGCCGCGTGCCTGATTCTCGCAGGCTGCGGCTATGTGGGCGACCCTCTGCCGCCATCCCTGCAGATCCCCGTGGCGATTTCGGACTTGAGTGCGATCGAGCGCGGCGAAATGATCGTCGTCAGCTTCACCGTTCCGGAACGGACCACGGACGGAGCCGGACTGGGCAGGATCAAGGAGGTCGACCTGCGGTTGGGAACCGAGCCGGGCGACTGGATCGAGAACTCCCGCAAGATCGAGACCGGGGTGGAGCGCCCTGGCGAGGTCCGATTGGAAATACCAGCGAAGGAGTGGGCGGGGCGGGACATCGTTCTGGGCGCGCGCGTGCTCAGCCGGAAGGGGCGCTACAGCGAGTGGTCAAATCTGGTCCGGCTGCGGGTCGTTGAGCCGCTGGAGACGCCGGTGGTGAAGGCCGAAGGTTCCGCCGAAGGGGTGCGACTGTCCTGGACCGCTTCGCGCGGCCGGGCCGGCGTCACGTGGCGCGTGTTCCGGCGGGGGCCGGGCCGGCAGGAGGCGGAGTTGCTGGCTTCCACCTCGGAACCGGAGTACCTGGACGCCTCGGTGCAGCGCGGCTCGGCGTACGCGTACATGGCGCAGGCAATCATGAAGAGCGGCGACGCGCTTGCGGAAAGCGAGATGTCCGAGCCGGCCGAGATTTCCTACATCGACACCTTCCCGCCGGGAGTGCCTTCAGGCCTGGCGGCGATCGCGGGCCTCAACAGCATCCAGCTTACGTGGAACCCGAACACCGAGGCCGATCTCCGCGGCTACTATCTCTACAGGGGCGAAGAGGGCGGAGAGTTTGCGCGTGCCGGCGGCCTGCTGGAGGCGCCCAGCTACACGGACCGCGCGACCGAGGCCGGCAAGCGCTACCGGTACGCCGTCTCCGCGGTGGACCAGGGGGGAAATGAGAGCGCGCGCTGCGAGGCGATTGAAGTGGTCGCGCAATAGCTATGGGGTCTTTCGTGCGCGCATTAAGTGAAGGCGTAGGGGCGCTGGAAAACCGGGATATACGACTTTGAACCTGATCCGCGCAATCGGCTACACGCTGTTGTCCTGGGGGCCTTGGGGCATTTTTGTGCTCGCAATCCTGGACTCGGCCGGGATACCGATCCCGGAGGGCGTAGACGCCCTGCTCGTGATCATCGGAAACATGCACCCGAAGACCGGCTATTGGTCGGCGGCGCTGGCGGTGGCCGGATCGCTTGCGGGAAGCATTTTTCTCTTCCAGATCGGCCGCAAGGGTGGAGAGGCGTTCATCGACGGACAGACGCAGAAGGGCTGGGCGAAGCGGTTCCGCGCCTGGTTTCACCACTATGGTGAGATCACGATTTTCATTCCCGCGCTGGTGCCCGCTCCACTGCCGCTGAAAATCTTTGTGCTCTGCGCGGGCGCGCTGGGGATGAGCCGCACGCACTTTGTGCTGGTGCTCCTGGCCGGGCGCATCCCGCGGTACTTCGGCCTGGCCTACCTGGGCGCACGGCTGGGCAAGGAGCCGCTGGTTTTCCTCGGGGCGCATGCTTTCGAACTGCTGGGATTAGCCGTTGCCCTGTTCCTGTTCCTGTTGTTCCTGGTGAAATTCAAAGACTGGCTCCGCGCGCGGGCCGACCTTCGGGCGGCGAGGTAGGGTGGGGGCGCCGAGTCGTTCAGGAGTTCGCGATCCGCTTCTGTTCGGCTAATCTCTTTTCCGTCTCGCGAAGGCGGGCTGCGATCGTCTCGTCGCGCGAGGAGAGCCCCTTGACGACAAACACCATGCTGAGCACGAATAGAAGGAGACCCACCACCTTCCCGCCGCCCGATCCACTGCCCAGGAGGCTCAAGCCTAATACGAAGGGCACGAGGCCGAAAATAGCGCCTAAGCAACCCCAGGTGGTGTTGCTCTGTTCGTACGCTTTCTTAAGCTGTTCACGTTCCTTTTCAAGCCTGACAATGGCGAGTTCCGCAGCGGTCTTATCGGTGCCAACCCGTACACGTTCGATGGCCTGTTCGACGGCCCGCAGTGAAACAGTTCCGCCGCGGCGCCGAACGACAAGTTGCGTACCGCAGTACCCGCAGGCGAAGTGATCCATGTCATCGTAAATGTCGAGCTTCGCACCGCAGTTGGAGCAGTTTAGGGGAACGAAGTGATCGGACATGGTTATCGAGTTTGGGACGCCATTATATCGAAGTGGACAGCCCGCCGGACTCACCGTGAGTTGATCCGAGCGAATCCACCGCAGGCTCACTAAGTGCTCAGCGTAGATCGAAATCTCTCACGGGCACGGCCGGCAAGCGGTCCTTCGCGTTCCGCCTCTGGTCGGCCACTTCCGGCACGATCCGCAGGCGAATGTCGGGAGTGCGCAGGCGCGTCTTCTCGATTCCCCGAATGAACTCCCGGACGCGCTGCTCCTGCTCCGTAAGGGCTCGCTCGGCTTCACGCGCGAAGTCTTCAACACTGGTGTATTCGATGTAAGTCTCGCTGCGGAACAGCCGCTCCGCCTCTTGGGCGGACTCGCCCCGAAGTCGCGCGAGGTATTCTATGCGGGCAGTCATGCGATCGAGGGCTGCGTCGCAATACCCGACTCCCACCTGCTTGCCGGTGGGCACTACGGTCCGCTTGTAGTACACGTTCCGGGGACCTGGAGCCAGGACTACGGTCCCAGCCCACGGGGTATCTTCCACCGCATACAGCGTCACTGGCGGAAAGCCCTTCGGCATCGCCGTAACACCATCTGCGCAAACTCCAGCGCCACCGCCGCCCCCGAATCCCGGACCGCCACCGGGATCCATCACCACGAACCGATGCGTGATACTGATCTCCCCCAATATCGCTTCGTACCATCGCTGCGACTTCCTCTCAAAGAGCAGGTTGTTCACGGCCAGCCACAGCGGATCGCGCGACTTCTGATCATTGCGAAGCCGTAGCAGGGAATCCTCTCTATCCTGGTTTCGAGCGAGCAGGATGAGAACCTGAGTGGTCCAGCGCTTTTCAAAGGGCTCCAGGAGCGCGGAGGGAACCCTGATGCCCGCCTCGATGGCTGCGTCGAGCAGCACGGTCACGAAGGCGTGTTCCTGCGAAATCCACGGCGAGTCCCGCAACAACGCGGCAGGGCCGAACTGGTCGATCAAATCCTGCTTAAGCTCATCCGAGTGCAGCCGGCCGGCCAAATAAGCGCCCCAAGCCTTTGTTACCCAGAGAGGCGAATTGAGAAACTGCCGCGCACGGTCGATTTCTTCCTTTATAGTTTCCGCCTGAGCTGAAAGCACCGGCGCGGCGCACAGAGCGACAAGGGCTGAAATGGTCGAGAGTCGAGTTACTCTCCGCACGGCGATATCCTGCTTGCCATTTGTAGCACAGGCGCCCTGACAGTTCCGGTTTGGCTGAAATCAGGGACTCCGGCTGCAACTGGTGCCCGGGGTGGGACTTGAACCCACACGGGGGTTGCCCCCCAAAGGATTTTAAGTCCTTTGCGTCTGCCGGTTTCGCCACCCGGGCGGAGTCGCGGTACGCTTCCCAATTTAACATCCGGGACCTCGAGCCGTGAAAAACGGCCGGCGGGACGGCATACAATACCATCCATGATCGCGAAAACCCTCATGGCAGTCCTGTTGGCCGCCGGCAGTGTCGCCGCGGCGGACTGGGTCAATCTGTTCGACGGCAAGACGCTGAACGGATGGAGCGTTCACAGCGGCACGGCGACTTTTACCGTCGAGAACGGCGAAATCGTGGGCACCGCGGTGCTGGGCAGCCCCAACACCTTTCTGTGCACGAACAAAGAGTTCGGCGATTTCATCCTCGAATTCGAGGTCAAGGCGGATCCTGAGCTGAACTCCGGGGTCCAGATACGAAGCCAGATCGCGCGGGAGCCGATCACGATCACCGTGGAGGCCAATGGGCGGCAGGTCGAGCGCAAAATCCCGGCCGGCCGCGTCTACGGCTATCAGGTCGAGATCGCCACCGCCGCCTCCGCTTCCTCCGGCAACGTCTACGACGAAGCCCGCCGGGCGCGCTTCCTGGACGACTTCACCAACAAACCCGAGGCGCGCGTCGCCTTCAAGGACGGCGAGTGGAACAAGTACCGCGTGGAATGCAGGGGCGATTCGATCAAGACCTGGGTGAACGGCGTTCCGGCGGCCGACTTCCGGGACAGCATGACGCTGCGCGGAATCATCGGCCTGCAGGTGCACCAGATCCCCAAGGACCGGTTCAAGCCCTACAAGGTGCGCTGGCGGAACATCCGGATCAGGGAGTTGTGACCTCCGCGCGGCGGATGTGCAGCACCCAGTCTTTGTGCCACGGAGCGCTGGGGTAGTCCTCCAGGGTGCGGAATTCCCTCAGGCCGCCTCCCTGAACCGTCCCGGAGCTCCGCTCGGACCCTGTTGTGAGGTCGAACCAGGTGTAGAGAAACGCGTCGGCCGCGGAAGAAGGCCGCAGATCCACCTTCAGCACGCCGCCCCAACGCGCGTAGACCACGTAATTCCGTCCGGCTTCGGCGGCGCAGAACCTGGCCGCGTAGTCGGAAACCAGATCGGGGCGCGGCTCCAGCTTCCACCACTCCATGCTCCTGAAGAACCGGGCCATGAAGGCCATGCCGGCCGCGCCCGGGTAGTCGAGCGTGTCCCTCTCGAAGCCGGCTTCCAGCGGCCACGAGCCCTGGCGCGACGGGGCTTCCGGAACGTGCGCCCACCAGACGTGCCCGCCGCCGTAGGTATGGCCCGCGGCGCCCGACAGCATGGCCGACCACGCGGCAAAACGCACGTCTTCGGCCGGCGGGTTGCCCTCGACGAACTCATACCACGATTCGGTCACCACGATGGGCTTCGGCGGCGTGCGCTTGTAATCGGCCGCCACGATCACCGGAACCATCTCGTTGCGCCATTTCCCGTGGCCCGGCTGGCTCTGGTTGTAATCCAGCCACGGCTCGTTGTGCAGCACCTCTCCAGTGGACCACTGCGGCGCCTCCGCCCCGCCCTGCCAGCCCGGAGGCGTCGGATGCGCGCCGATGATGCGCCCGTACGGGTCTTCGCGCCGGATCATGGCGCCCAGGTCCTTCCAGAACTGAAGGCCCAGACCGCCGTAATTGTTCATGTTGTACTCGCCGGCCAGCACCCAGATCACGTTGTGCGCCATCAGGCGGTGGATCACATACCGCCACCAGCGGCGAACCTTCTCCGGACCGGCCGTCACGTTGAGTCCCTTGCGGCTCCACCAGGCATGGATCCAGACCGTGATCCCCTTGCTGTTCGCATAGGAGATGAACCGCTCGACCTTGCGGATCTGTTCGAGATTGGGCATTTCCCGCTTGACGTCGAGCAGGTTGCTGTTTCCCGAAAAGTAGAGCTGCCCGACAGAAAAACCCTTGGCGGCGCGGTCGTCTGCCAGCTTCTTGAAACTGGAGAACTCGATTCCCTTCTTGTGCCAGTTCCACCACGTGTCGCCGATCCAGAGGAAGGGCGTGCCGTCGGCATACTCGAAGTGCCGGCCGGCGCGCGGCCCGCTGCGGGCGACCCGCACGAACCCGCGGCGCGCCGGGTTGGCATTCTTATCGGCGTCGGTCCAGGCTGTGCAGCGCAGAGTCCCGCGAACGCCGTTGAGTCCCGGATCGCGTGAAGCGGTCGAGTAGCTCCACTCACCGGGGGCGGGCGGCGCGAACCGGACCTTCCAGGTCTTCCCGCCGTCCCAGAATCCCGGGATCACGTAGCGCAGGCCACTCGCTTCGCCTCCGGTTCCGGTGAAGGTCGCGGTGACGAGGGGCGCACCGGCGTCGGGAAGGCCGTCGACGTAAGGATTCGCCGCCTCCCCGCGGGCGGTCATCGCGAACTCGAAAACTTCCCACTGTCCGACGGAGTTCTGCGGGAAGATGTTGAATGCCGCCGCCACTAATAGGATGAGGATTCTGACGAGCGCCTTTTTCATGCTGCTCAGTTTACCGCCGGCCCGAAGCGCAGACTAGTACGAAGTTGGACAACCCGCGGAACGTATCCTAATCTTGTACGCATGGGTGAATTGAGCCGGATTGGCGTGGCGATCGACTCGGACCTGCTCGCGAAGTTCGACGATCTGATCGCAAGGCGCGGCTACACGAACCGTTCCGAAGCGTTCCGCGACCTGATACGCGACGAGTTGGTGGAGGAGGCCTGGGAATCTCCCGACCGCAAGGTGGTGGGAACCGTATCGATCGTCTACGACCATCACGTGCGCCAGTTGAGCGACCGGCTCACCGGCATGCAGCATGAGTTCTTTCACAACGTGCTTTCCACCCTCCACGTCCACCTGGATCACGACCACTGCCTGGAGGTCCTGGTTGTAAGGGGCAAGGCGGCCGAGGTTCGGAAGCTGGCGGACACGCTGATCGCGACCAAAGGAGTGAAACACGGCCGGCTCACCATCACCACGACAGGGGCCGAACTGTGATCGTGGGAACGGGAGTGGACCTGGCGGAGGTGGACCGTATCCGGGCGGCGGTCGAACGGTACGGCGCCCGCTTCCTTGAGCGCGTTTTCACGTCCGGAGAAATCGCCTACGTTGAGCGGAAAGCCAACAAATTCGAGCGGTATGCCGCCCGGTTCGCGGCCAAGGAAGCGGGGATGAAGGCCATCGGAACGGGCTGGCGCCGGGGCGTCCGCTGGCGCGACTTCGAAGTGACCAATTTGCGCTCGGGCAGGCCCACGCTTCAGTTGCACGGCGAAGCCGCGCGCGTGGCAGAGCGCCTTGGCGTGAAGACGATATCGCTCTCCCTCACGCACACCGCGACCACCGGGATGGCAATGGTAATCCTGGAAGACTGAGGCCGCCTCGCCGGCTACCCGCGGCGCTCCACCTCACTGGTGACGGCGCGCAACTGCGCCGCCTCCAGCCGCGCCGTTTCCTGCCAGGTGTAGAGCATGCGGTGAATCACGGTGATGTTGCCCAGCACCGCAATCACCCACAGCACCGGCGCCATGCGATTGAACAGCGCGCCGATGATCAGCAGCACCATGCGCTCGGGCCGCTCCATGAACCCGACTTTGCATTTCGGGATAATGCACTCGGAGCGGGCGCGCGTGTAGCTCACCATCACCGAGGCCGTCATCACCACGGCCGTCAGCACGACATAGAAGAAGCGGTTGATGGAGGCGTAGTAGACCAGCAGCCCCATGAGCAGAACGAGGTCCGAGTAGCGGTCCACCACAGAATCGAAAAACCCGCCGAACAAGGTCACCTGCTTGGTTTCGCGGGCTACCCGCCCGTCCACCATGTCGAACAGGCCGGCGCTGACGATCACCAGCCCGGCGGCGAAAAACCGCCCCGAGGCCAGCAGCCAGGCCGCGATTCCGTTGATCAACAGGCCGATGAACGTCAGAACGTTGGGATGGATCCGCGAGAGTGCGAGGCCCCGCACAATCAACATGATCACCTTGTTGCAGGTTATACCGATTGCGCGCGTATACGTCATCGCACTCAGCTTTCGCTTTCCAGATCGTGAATCGTCGTGAGCTTGAGGATTTCCAGCTCCCGGATGCCGCCCGGGATCTGAATTCTCACGACATCCCCCACCTCTTTGCCGAGCAGGCCCCGCCCGATCGGCGAACCGGTGGAGATCTTCCCCTGGGCCACGTCGCTTTCTTCGCTGGTTACTAGGCGGTAGGTAATCTCTTCGTCCTTGGCGAGATCCAGAACCACTACTTCGGAGCCCAACCCGACTTTGTCGCGCGGAATCTTCGAGAAGTCAATCATCGAGAGCTGGGCCAGCCGCTGTTTCAATTGGTTCAGCCGGGCATTGACGTAGCCTTGCCGTTCCTTGGCGGCGTGATATTCGGCGTTCTCGCTCAGATCCCCGTGAGCCCGCGCCTTGCGGATTTCGGCCGGGAGTTCGTTCCGGAGTTCGTACTCGAGCGCCGAAATCTCTTCCTCGAGCTTTTTCTTAAGGTCTGCCATCTCCCAGACCCAATTATAGAGCAGGCGGGCAAGCGGAATCTGCGGTGCGGGAATTTCCGGCGCTACGCGCGCGGAGCGGCCTGGCGGAGCCCGTGCGGGCGGCTCAAACCCAGGCGCTTCATCAGACTGTGCAGGGTGGTTGGAGGAATGCCGAGCCGCTGCGCGGCGCCGCCGGCGCCGGCCACCTTGCCGCCCGCCTCCCGGAGCGCTCGCAGCACTTCAGCGGCGATTGCGAAGTCAAGCCGGTTCAAACCCCTGGGGATTTCGGGATCATGCGCCCGCGCGGGGCCGGTCTTGCCGCGGGCGAATCTGCCGTCTTCGCCCGGAAAATCGAAGTGCTTCGGCTGAATCGTCTGGCCCTGAGCAAGAATCGCCGCTCGCTCGAGCGCGTTGCGGAGTTCGCGGACGTTGCCCGGCCATTGCCGCTCCTCGAGCAGCCGGATTGCCGCCGGACTGATCGCCGGCGTTCGGATCCCGAGTTCTTTGCCGATCCGCTTGAGCAGATGCGACGTGAGCAGCGGAATGTCGCTCACCCGTTCGCGCAGCGGCGGCAAGTGAAGCGGGTAGGTGCTCAACCGGAAATAGAGGTCTTCGCGGAACCGCCCCTCCGCCACTTCCTGCCATAGGTCCTTGTGGGTAGCCGCGATCAGCCGGACATCGGCGCGCAGGAGTGTGCCGGCGCCGCCCACGCGCTCGTAAACCCGTTCCTGAATCACGCGGAGAAGCTGCGCCTGCGCGCCAGGCGGAAGGTCCGCCACCTCGTCGAGGAACAAGGTTCCCTTCTCTGCCAGAGCGAATCGTCCCTCGCGGCGGCGATCGGCCCCCGTGAAGGCGCCCCGTTCGTGCCCGAACAATTCGCTGCTGGCGAGCTCCGGCACTACTGCGGAGCAATTGAGCGCAACGAAGGGGCCGCCGGCTCGCAGGGACCACTGGTGGATTGCGCGCGCCACCTGCTCCTTGCCGGTTCCCGTTTCGCCGGTGATGAGCACCGTTGCGTTCGTCGGGGCGGCCAGGCGCGCCCTCTCGACCACACGCAGCCACGCGGGTGAACTCCCGACGAGGGATGCGCCCGTATCGCCGTCTTCTTTGAGGCCCGCGCGCCACATGGCGAGCTGATCCAGGTCCTTCGAGAGCGCGTCGGCGCGCTGTTCCTCATGGATCAGCCGCGCGGCGACATCCGCCAGCGCGCCTATCGCCGCCACCTGCTGCGGTTCGAAGGCCCGGCAAACGGCCACGTCGACAGTGAGCAGTCCTTCCAGCTCATTCTCGTGGCGGAGTGGAGCGACTAGGCAGGAGTGGTCGCCCGGCAGCGAGACCGCGCCTTCGTAAGTGTCCGGCTCGCCGATCACTTCGCCCGGTTCGCTGTGCATGACCGTTGGCTGGCTCTTTTCGAGCGCGGCCCGGAGGGCCGGCCTCTGGTTGAGGTCGATGCTCAACTCGCGCAGCTTCGGCGTCGCCAGGGAGCCCGCGGACGCCAGCACGCGCAGCTTGCGATCCGGCGTCATGGCCAGGATGGCGGCGAGGTCGGCGGGGACAATTTTGGCGACCGACTCAAGGATTTTTTCCAGGGGAGATACCGGCACGAAATACCGCCTCTCCACGATATAGCGTATCATACTGACGACATATCGTCAGTCCGTGCGGCGAGCTATTGAAAATAAAGAGGTTTGTTCCTGGCACACCGAATGCTATTTAAGAGGTGAAAAAGGAGAGTAACCGAAATGATGAAGACTAATGAATCCCTCCAAAAGCTTCAGGCAGACGCCACGGTGTTCTATCAAAAGCTGCGCGCCTTTCATTGGACGGTGACCGGGGAGCGTTTCTACGAGCTCCACGAGAAGTTCGAAGAAGCCTACAACCGGTGGGCGGATCACATCGATGCTATTGCCGAACGGATCGTGATCAACGGCGGGACACCCCTGCTCTCGTTGGACGCGGTGAAAGCCGTTGCGACGATTCAGGAGGAGTCCGGCGTACGGCCGGCAAAGGCGATGGTGGAAAGCGTCGTGGCCGACTCGCGGTGCCTGCTGGAAGCCCTGAGCAACGCGATTGAGGTGGCCGAAAGCGAAGGACAACGCGGCACCGTAAACCTGCTTGACGAAATCCGGGACAAGGAAGAGAAGGCCCTCTGGATGCTGAGCGCC
>JBLNCW010000073.1:0-48299 GCA_050261015.1 Rhodospirillales bacterium
GTCAGACCGCCTCGCCAATTGATTCGACATAAATGCAGTTGCGGATTCTGCCTGAAATCGGCGTTTTTCCGCAGCCTGCTAGGCCTACGATCAACCGTTTCCAACTACACTCCGAATTTCCTTACGGACGGATCACGGTCGCGGCCAAGTTCCAATTTTGCGGGTTCCACGCCGCCACCTTAGCACGTAGAATAGAAGCCGGAGGCGGCCGGTGCTATCCGCGAAGCTGATACGTCTCATTTCGACGCACCGCGAGGAAATCACCGCGCGGGTAATCCGTCGCATTCGCCGCGAGTCGGGGTTGCTCGAACTCGGCAAGCTGCCCGAGGCCGAACTCCGCGAGCGCGCGCTGAGTATTTTCGAAAACCTGGATACCTGGCTCACTGCAAAGAAAAGCGACCTGGCCCAGACTTACGAAGAACTGGGGCGCCTGCGATGCGAGCAGGGCGTACCGCTCCATGAGACGGTCCACGGGATGCAAATCATCAAGGAAACCATGATCCAGTTCGTGCAGGATCAGCGGATGACGGGGAACACCCTGGAAATCTATGCCGAGGAGGAACTGGAGCACGCCACCGACCGCATCTTCGACCTGATGATTTTCCATCTGGTTCGCGGTTACGAAAACGCAATGTGGCGGCGGGTGGCGCAATAAAGCCTGTACACTGGTCTCATGCAACGGAGGGACTTTCTTAAAGGTGCCGCCGTGATGCCAGGGATGGCTGCCGCGGCAGGCCCACTGCCGAAGCGTCCCTATCGCGACGGCATTCAACTTTCGATCATCGGCTTCGGCGGAGTCGTCGTCATGGGAATGGACCAGAAGGACGCCAACCGCATTGTCGCCGAAGCCTTTGACCGGGGCGTGAACTATTTCGACGTGGCCCCGTCGTACGGAGACGGCGAGGCTGAAATCAAGCTGGGCGAAGCGCTGCGCCCGTTCCGGAAGCAGGTTTTCCTGGCGTGCAAGACCGGAAAACGGGACGCAGAGGGCGCCCGGGCTGAACTCGAGCGTTCGCTCCAGCGGCTGCACACGGATCATTTCGACCTCTATCAGTTCCACGCCGTCACTACAAAGGAGGACGTGGAGCAGATCTTTGGCCCCGGCGGAGCCGCCGAGACGTTTCTGAAAGCCCGCGCGGAGGGCAAGGCGCGCTATCTCGGGTGCTCGGCGCATTCCGAGGAGGCCGCCTTAGCCATGCTGGACCGTTTCCGGCTCGATTCGGTGCTCTTCCCCATCAACTTCGTGTGCTTCAGCCAGTCGAATTTCGGGCCGCGGGTGATTGCGCGCGCGAAAGAAAAGGGTGCGGCAAGGCTGGCGCTGAAGGCGCTCGCCCGCACGTCCTGGGCGCCCGGCGCCGACCGCAGCAGGCACCCGAAGGCCTGGTATGAGCCCATCGAAGATGCCGAACTCGCCGCCAAGGCGCTGAGGTTCACCCTTTCAGAAGACGTGACCGCCGCCATTCCTCCGGGAGACGAAGCCAACCTGAAGAGAGCCCTGGACATCGCCGCCCGGTTCAATCCGATGACAGGGCAGGAACGCGCGGACCTGCTGGCGAGCGCGAAAGGAATCAAGCCGCTCTTTCCCGTGTCGTGAAAATGCTGTTCTTAGTCCTGGCGCTCCTGATTGCCCCGGCGTTTGCCGCCGAGCCGCAGCTTGTCTGGAAAGGCGAGGTGGAAGGCGTGGTCATGCTTCGCATTCAAAAGAAGCAGGTGACCGCCGGCGGCGAAGGGCGGTTGACACGGCGCCCGGTGTTCCGCTTTGCCCAGCCGCTGCCGGAGCGGCGCCAGGAAGCGCGGGTCGAGGTGCTCGAAGGCCGCGGAAGCGTGAGGATTCTCGAACAACCGCGAGCCGATAACAGTTATTCGCTGGCCGTGATCATCGAGGACCGCCAGGCCGGCAGCTCCCCTTACTCGCTGGCTTTCTACTGGGATGGCGATGCCGCCGCCGAGGAATTCGACATTCTGAGGGCGCGCCGGCGCGAAACGCTGACCTGGAGCGGGCGCGCGGAGGGCGACGTCATCGTAAGTTGCCGTGCCCGCTCGTGCGAGGCGGCGACTACGGGGGGCGCTCCGGTCCAGGGAGGGCACGCGACTTTCACCAAGCCACTGCCGGACCGCCGGGTTACAGTCGCGTTGCTGGAAAAAAGCGGGCGCGGCGACCTACGCGTGCTCGAACAGCCGTCCGAGTCGAATCAGTACACGGCGCGGGTGCTGATACGCGATCCCCAAGCCGGCTCCGGCGACTACTCGTTCAAGCTGGCCTGGCTGCCGCCGAAGCAGGAGCCGCTGGCAGTCGCGCGGCCGGGCCTGTACTGGTCCGGGCAGGTGGATGGGACGGCGCGCATCAGGGTTCACGGCCGCGCCGCGTCCGCCACGGGCTCGGTGACAGGGGCCAAAGCGGAATTTAAGCGCGGTCTGACCGGCGCCGCGGCGGTAACGCTCACCAAACTGCGCGGGCGCGGCCCTGTTCGAATCCTCGAGAGCCCGTCGGAGGCAAATAAGTGGGCTCTGGTTTTCGAGATTGCCGATACCGGCCCGGGCCCCGGGGACTATGAAATAGAGGTTCGCTGGTAGCTTCTTTTTTCCGGGCAGAAAGTTTTTTCCGGGCAGAAAGATGCGTACTAAGTAAGTACTGTACTGGTACCATAGAACCACTAAACCCCACCAAAAATCGTTGACTTACGTGCATTCGAACACCTACTATATGCGTGAGAGGAGCACCCACACATGCGGCTCTATTGGAGCGTCTCTGGGGGGTGACATCACCGATGCAGAAGATTGTAATTGCGTTTGCTGGTCTGCTGATCTTTGGTGTGCTGCTCGGACAGGCGGCCCCTATCCTCGTTTCCATTCCCGAGATAGTCAGCACCGGCGCGGGCCTGGCGGAGGGCGACACTGACGTCAATTTCCTTCTCATCGCAGCCCCCGACGGCGTTCCGACCGGCATCTCGCCACAAGTGGTGAGATCGACGGTCGACAACGGAAACGGCCCGCAGCCTGCTTTCCCGTTGTGGCCGGGCTCCTGGGTTCCCAATGACTCCGAGTCCCAGTGGCTGGCGCTGAACGATTCCTACTCGGATCCCGGACCGGAAGGCTATGGCCCGTCGGATCCCAGCGGCTGGTATACGTACGTTCTGGTTTTCCATCTCCCCAGTTGGTATGCCGCGCAGACTGCCTCGATTGTTGGCTCGTGGAGTGCTGACAACCGCGGCGAACTGTACCTCAACAACGTACATCAGCCCGAACTTTACACGCCTCCACCCTCGGGCGGCCCTTGGGGCAGCGACACCCACACTTGCGACGCTGAGGACAACCGGTGCTTCATGGCGATGCACGCGTTCAACATCACCACCGGGTTCCAGCCAGGCGTCAACTACCTCTACTTCCGGGTGTGGAACGAGGAACTGGATAAGGGCAACCCCGCCGGGTTCCGCTTCGCGGTGACATCGGCTACGTATGAAGCGCCTGAGCCGTCCACAGTTGCGCTCTGGCTCTGCGGATTGGGCGGGCTGGTTCTGCTCCGAAGACGCAAAGCGTCTTGAACCTGCCCCGGCAGTGAGCCGTTGGGCCGGGATGCGCGGCGGCCGGATTGCGCTGCCGGCGCTTCGGCCCGTGCTATGATGACTGATCCAGCCCTGCGATGGCACTGTTATGACCTCCATTCTTCCCTCGCGGGAGCCGCGGCTTGCTTGAGACGAATGAGCGCCTGAAGTCGCTGGCATTCGACCTTTTCCAGCGTTACCGGCTGCTGAGCAGCGCCGGCTCGTTCTTTGCCCGGCCGGGAAGCCGTCTTCGCCTCCTCGATGTGGGCGGTAACACGCCCGTCCTCTGGGAAGGTTTCCGGTCCCTGGCGCGCGAAATGGTTCCGGACTCCTTCAGCGTCGTCGCCGACATCGCTCCCGGCGGCGGCCTGACGGACTACGTCCGCGCCGACGCTCTCCGGCTGCCATTCGCCGATGAGAGCTTCGACCTGGTCTCCTCCTTCGATCTGCTGGAACACCTGCAAGCCGGGGACCGCGTGCCCGCTTTGCGGGAGATGCTGCGCGTCACCCGCGACGGGCTCCTTGTCGCCTTTCCGTTCGACTCTCCGGTGAACCGCACGGCCGAGAAGATGCTGGCCGACTTCCTGACGCTCCACTTCCACGGTTCGATCCCCATGCTGGACGAGCACCGGGCGTTCGGCCTGCCGGACCGCGCGGAGATCGAGCGGTTCTTTGCCGGTGCAGGCTATCCGTCGGCTTCGTTCGACTGTGGAAACACGGACGTCTGGCTGCTGCTGATGATGACCCAGCACGCGCTCCACCGCTCCGGGTGCGATGCGCTTGTCGAAGGGCTCAACCAGCGTTTCAACAACGGGCCGGTCGATGAGGACTGGGCGGGCCCGGCCTATCGCGCGTATTTCCTGCTGTCGAAGCGCAACACGGCCGCCGCGCTGGATGCGTTCCGCTCGATGCCGCGCGATGGACGCCCGTCGCTTGCGGTGGAATCCATGCTCCCGGTCTGCCGGTTGCTGCTCGATATCGCCATCCGCGGCAAAGAGCTGGCCGCGGGCGGGAGGAGCACGGCCCCGGGCACGGCGCCCGTTCCGGCTTCGGACTCCGAACTCCGGGCCGAGCTGGATGAGCTTCGTCGGTTCGCTAAGACCGCCCTGATCGATTTCGAACGAACCAAACATTTCGCGGAAAATGTCGCGGCGCGGACCGAAGACCTTTCGCGGCGGCTGGACGAACACGGGCGGCAGGTCGGGGAAATCTTGCGGGGGATTGGTCTTCGGCTGGACGACCATGCGCGGCAAATCACATCCATCCTCCGGAGCCGAATCTGGCGGACCCTCTGCTCGCTGGGAGGTCTCGTTCTCCGGTTCACAAACGGGCAGCCGGCGGATGGCTGTCCCACGCTGGATTGTGAGGAGCCGGCGGCGGGCGACCTGAGCCGCAACGGCGCTTCACCGGAGGTCGAAACGCAAATCCGCGCCGAAGATGGGAGCGGTTGTGCATCGGATTACGAGCGCTGGATTGCGGAGTGCGAGCCCCGCCTGCCCGGGCCGGGCACGTTGGAACTGCAACCGGTCGTGAGCGTGATTCTGCCGCTTTCGGGGGCGCCCGCGGCGGCGGTGGGCCGCGCGATCCGTTCGGTGCGCGCTCAGAGCTATGGGAACTGGGAGCTGTGCATTTCCGCCGGGGATTCGAAGCCTCCCGAAATCGACCGGATTCTGAGCGAGCACAGCGGCGAGGAGGTCCGCATCAGAATCGCCCGCGTGCCTCCGGGCAGAGGCCCGTCCGAAACGGCGAATGCGGCGCTGGAGATGGCCGGCGGAGAGTACATAGCCCTGCTGGAAGACACGGCGGAACTGGCGCCAGGCGCTCTTCTCCGCGTCGTGGGGGCGCTCAACGCGCACCCGGGAGCCGATGTCCTCTATTCGGACGAGGATTCCATCGACGAATGGGGGCGCCGCAGCGAGCCTTTCTTCAAACCGGAGTGGTCTCCCGACTTGCTGCTTTCGCAGAACTACATCGGCGGGCTGCTGGCGGCACGGACCGCGCTGGTGCGCTCGGCCGGCGGATTCCGCTGCGACTACGACGGCGCCGAGGATTACGACCTGGTGCTGCGCCTCACGCGCCGCGCCGGCAAAATCGTTCACGTGCCCGCGGTTCTTTACCATCGTTCCGCGCGGCGGGTTGCAAACGCGGCCGCGGCACGCCGCGCCATCGAAGATCATTTGCGGGCCGAGGCGGTTCAGGCGACCGTCGAGCCGGGCGCGGCGGCGGGAACGTGGCGCGTCCGCTATTCGATACCGCGCGGCGCGCGGGTCAGCATACTGATTCCCGCAGGCGGCAAGATGGACGCGCTCCGGGCCAACCTGGAGGCGCTTTTCGGGCAAACCGACTATCTTGATTACGAGGTTGTCATCATCGACAACTCGCGGGGCAATGAGGTGCGCCGCTACGCGGAGAACTGGATTCGGAGCGGGCGCAGGCTGCGGTGGCTTGATATGCGGAGCTGGCCGTTCAACTACTCGGCGCTGAATAACGAGGCCGCCCGTTACTGCGACGCGCCCTTTCTCGTGTTCCTGAACGACGACACGGAGGTGATCGCTCCGGGGTGGCTCACCGCCCTGGTGGAACTCGGGGCCAGACCCGAGGTGGGTGCGGTCGGCGCGAAGCTGCTCTATCCCAGTGGGCGCATCCAGCACGCGGGCGTGGTAGTGGGCCTTTACGATTGTTGCGCTCACGGCTTCAGGAACCTGGACGGCAGTCAACGCCACTACTTCAATCTGCCGGATGTGATCCGCAATGTGAGCGCGGTCACCGGCGCGTGCCTGTTTGTGCCGGCCGGCGTGTTTCACGAAGTCGGCGGATTCGACGAGACGCTGTTTCCTGTGGCGTTCAACGACATCGATTTGTGCCTGAAGATCGGCGCGAAAGGGTACCGCGTCCTGTACACGCCGCACGCGCTGCTTTACCACCGCGAATCGTATTCGAAAACCCCGCGCGACATGGACTCGCATCCCGGCGAGTTCCTGGCGATGAAGGACAACTGGAAGCACATCATCGCGGCCGATCCGTTCTACAGCCCCCACCTCACCCGCACTGCCGAGGACTATTCGCTTCGCCGCAAGTACTGACGCGGCGCGCTACCCGGCCGCCCGCTTGAAGAACTCCAGGGACTCTTTGGCGCAGCGATCCCATCGGTAGCGCGCCGCATGCCTCTTTGCTTCCGCGGCAAGTTTGCGCCCGGTTTCCGGGCATTCCAGGAGCCTGCGAAGCGCGTCCCGCAGTTCGGCGCGGCTTAACGGATCCACCAGCAGCGCGGCGCCGCACGTGATCTCCGGAAGCGAGGAGACATTGGAGGTGATCACCGGCGTTCCGGCCGCCATCGCCTGCGCCACCGGGAAACCGAAACCCTCATAGAGCGACGGATAGACGAAAACAGCGGCGCCGGCGGTGAGTCCCGGCAGGTCCGCTTCCGGCACGTAGCCCAGGTAGCGCACTCCGGGCGGGGAGGAGCGCAGGCGGTGGAGCGTGGCGGGATTTCCCCAGCCTGCCGGCCCCGCCACCACCAGGTCAAATTCGCGCCGCCGCGACGGATCGAGATCCGCCCAGGCGTCCAACAGCGCGTCAACGTTTTTTCTGGGCTCGATTGTCCCGACGAACAGCGCGTACGGCCGCGCGAAGCCGTACTTCTGCTTTACCGCTTCGGCCTCCGCGGCGCCCGCGTTGAAAAAGCGCTCCGGCACGCCGGGGTAGATCACCGAAACCCTTTCGGGCGGCAAACGCAAAAGACGGACGGCATCGTTCCGGCTGCTGGCCGAAACGGCGATCAGGGCGCAGGCCCGCTTCAGGACGCGCTCGGTGAACTGCTCGTCCGCGGCGACGTTCGCCGGCAGGTGGACCTCCGGGTTGAGCCGGCAAGTCATATCGTGAATCGTCGCGGTCAGCCGGATGCCGCGCGGCGGATTGCGCAGCAGCAGCGAGCTGTGGTGAAAGATGTCCACGCGGCCCGCCCGCCACGGCAGACGGGAGTAATTCAGAAACTGGAGAATTCCGATGCCGGCCACCGTCGCCGCGCGGCCCGCAATCGAGCGTTCATGATGGAGTTCGCCGAGACCGCTGAGCGGGGGAAAAATGGCGACGGATTCCCGCCCGGCCAGCGCGGCCAGATGCCTGACCCAGTGGTAGACGTAGTTCTTTACCCCGGCGCTGCGGAGCAGCAGGGAGGCGGCTTCAATACAGACGCGCATCGGCGCTTATCGCCAGTTCCCGGTTCGTGAACAGCGTTTTTCCCCCGCTCCTGCGGATAGCATGCAGGTTTTCCGCGCCCACCAGTTTTTCCAGCCGGGGAATGCCGGAATCCTCCGAGAGCAGATAGCAGCGCTCCGGACTAAGCCAGAGCGGCAGGAACTGCGCGTCGTCGATAAACACTTTGGGGGCATCCGGCGCGTACGAGCCGTACTCCAGGTTGTTCACGCGGCCGTTGAGGATCAATGCACCGTAATCCGTGTAGAAAAACACGGACGAAAAAGGATAGTAAGGGCCGTTCAAAATCAGGCGGCCCTTTGGGGCGCTCTTGAGCGACTCGGCCAGGGGGCGCGAGGACATGTACGGATCGAAGGCGACCATCGCCAGCCTCGCCGCTTGCAGAAACAGGACCATCATGAGCGCGAGCGAGAGGTACGCTCGCTCGCCGCGGAACCACCATGCGCCCGCCGCTCCCACGATGCAGGCGATCGAAGCGATCAGGAGCGGCACGCGGACATAGGCCAGCGAGGCGATGGTAAGGTCGGCCATGTGGCCCAGGGAAAGCGTGTAAAGCTCGGGGTTCTGGCTGAGGGCCACTGAGATATCGCCCGGGGTGGGCAGGTTCCACACGCGGATAACTAGCACTGCGGTGACTACCGCGGCTACGGACGCCACCGCGGCTGCAACCTTTGTCCCCGCCGGGAGCAACTTGCTGCCGGCGGCCATCGCGCAGCCCAGCAGCAGCGCCATGGCGGGGTAGATGGGCATCGAATAGTATTCCTGCGTGGTGGAAAAGGAGAAGAACACCATTACGAAGCCGATCCAGCACAGCGCCAGCAGCCGGGTCCTTCCGGCGCGGTCCTTCGGCTTGTAGTTGAGCTTCACCGTTGCGGGGAAGTACACGCTCCAGGGAAACATCCAGACCAACTGGTAAAGCCAGAAATAGAGCACCGGCACCGTGTTGTAGTCGCGCGGGTAGCGCTTGTTGAGGAACCGCAGAACGTGCTCGTTGATGAAATAGAACCAGAAGAAGCCGCGGTACTCGCCCGGCCGGGACTCCATCGTGAAATCCAGATACGGCGGGTTGCGCAGCGTGGCCAGCACGTGCCACGGAGCGGCGATCAGCAGGAAAATCGCCGCGCCGGAGAAGGGGCGCAGGCGCTTCCAGGTTCTAAGCGCCAGCAACTGGCGTGTAAACAGCAGGTAGAGAAAACCGGCTCCCGCCGGGAACAACACGCCGATGACGCCCTTGAGCAGCACGCCCGCCGCCAGGCTCGCCGCGCAGGCCCAGGCCCACAGGGTCGGGCGCTTCTCATCCTCCTCCAGCGCCCGGAGAAAGGACCACAGCGCGACGGTGATCGACAGCGTCACGAGCACGTCGGGAATCAGGACGCGCGTGAACAGGAACAGACCGGTGCAGGTGGCCAGCGCCAGCCCGGCGTAGAGGCCCGCCTTTTCTGAAAAAGCCCAACGGCCGATTCGATACACTACCCAGCACAGCAGGATGGCGGCCAGGGCGATGGGGATTCGCGCGGCCCAATCGTGCGTCCCGAAAATCATGTAGGAGATTGCGATCAGCCAGTACTTGGCGGGCGACTTCTCCAGGTAAAGCACGCCGTTCAGACGGGCACTAACCCAATCGCCGCTTTCGAGCATGTTCCGCGCGATCTGCGCCTGCACGGCATCAACGTCGTCCATCAGCGACGGCGGGCTGATTGTACCGGCGAGATAGACGGCGGCGGCGAACAGGATAACGATCAGATCGAAGCGGTGCTTAGAGTAAAATCGCTCTCTTCTTCGCTCATTTCCATTGCGGCGGTCTGGACGTGCCATTGCTTCATCCAGAGGAAGAGGATCAACAACCCCCATAGCTGATATCCGAGATTAGCACGCCGCTCCAGGTGTTTGCGAATCATCTCGTGTATGCGCTTGCCATCAAAAATGCCGGTTGCGGCGATCGCTTCCGGAGTGAGCGTATCGAGCAGCAGCGGGCGCAGCACGGTGCGCAGCCACTCATGGGCGGGTATGTCGAACCCTTCCTTTCTGCGGGCAAGCACCACAGGGGGCAATTTCGCCCGCATCAGTTCCCGCAGCAGATACTTCTGCCGCGAGCCCCGCACTTTCAGCGATTCGGGGAGCGAGGCGGCGAACTCGGCGATGCGGTGGTCGAGAAACGGCGGCCGCACTTCCAGGCTATGAGCCATGCTCATGCGGTCGCACTTGCACAGAATGTCGTCGGGGAGATAGTAAGTCTGGTCGAACAGCAGATAGCGGTTGAGCCCGCCAGGGCAGCGGCGCGCCCCGAGCGCTTCATAGAGCGAGCGGATGCCGGCCGGATCCGCCGCCGGGAAAAATTCGCGCTTCTCGGAGTAAGAGAACGTGCCGTTCCAGTAGCAATGCGCCTCGTCGGGGTGAAGCAGCGAGCCCTCCAAAAACCTTTTCAGCTTGTACTCGAAGCTGATTTTGGCGTCGGAAACCGGCAGCAGCGTGCAAAGCTTCACTGCCGCCCGGCGGAGCGCGGCGGGCACGAGCCTTAGCGGGCGCGCCAGCGCATCGGCGCGATAGGTAAGATAGCCTCCGAACAGCTCGTCCGCGCCCTCGCCGCTCAGCGCGACGGTTACGTGGCGGCGGGTAAATTCCGCCAGATACCAGACAGGCAGCGCGCCGGCGTCGGCGCTCGGTTCGTCCGAGTAATAGACCAGCCGCTCGATGACGCCGGCAAGGTCCAGCCGCTCGTTCAAGTCCAGCTCGTGGTGATCGGCGCCATACCAGGCGGCCACCTCGCGGAAATAGGGGCTTTCGTCGCAGCCGCGCCCGGAGAACGATACCGAAAACGTTTTCAACCGCGAGGACGTCTCGGCGGCGGCGTAGTGGAGAACGGTGCTCGAGTCCAGGCCGCCGCTCGCCCAGACTCCGAGGGGCACATCCGAGATCAAGTGCTCGCGGATGGAATCGCGAAGCAGCCGGTCCAGCTCCTCCTTCGCCGTCTCGAGCGTCCAGCGCGGGTCGGGTTTCATGTCGAGCCGCCAGTATGCATGGAGGCTCACCTTGCCGTCGCGCCACTCGAGCCAGTGTCCCGGCGGGACCTTCTTGACGCCTTCGATCAGCGTATCGGGGCCGGGCACGTAATTCAGCGAGAGATAGCGGTTCAGCCCGCGGAGGTCGAGCTTCCTTTGAATCTCGGGGTGGCCCAGGATAGCCTTCAGCTCCGAGCCGAAATAGATATCGTCCCCCCGCCGGCAGTAATAGAGCGGCTTGATCCCCAGCCGCTCCCGGACGAGAACCAGCCGCCTTTGGGATTCCCTCCATAGCGCGGCGGCGAACATACCGCGCAGCCGCGAGAAGGCTTGCGTATCCCACTCCAAAAAGGCGCGCAGCACGACCTCGGTGTCGCAGTTGGTGCGAAAGCGGTGGCCGCGGGCGCGCAGCTCCTGGCGCAGGCTCTGGTAATTGTAGACCTCGCCGTTGAAGACGATGGCGGCGTCGCCGTCGTCGCTGGTTATTGGCTGTGCGCCGGTGGCAAGGTCGATGACTTCAAGCCGGACGGCGCCCAGCGAAACGGCCGGTGAATGGTAAACCCCCTGCTGGTCCGGGCCGCGGTGGGCAAGCGCGCGCGTCAGTTCGCGAATGCGAACCGGATCGGCACTCCCGGCCCGATGCGTAAAACCCACAATCCCGCACACCGATCACCACCCTGTTTCCCAGGAGGGACTCACCGTCATCTTCACCCAAGAAACCTACTCGGAATTTCGAGCATAGTACCATAAACCCCCGAGCGTTTACAATTGTTTGCGGCGCATCCGTGGGCGGCGCCCGGGGCGGTCCGTGCGGGTGGCGAAGGGGCCCGCTGCCGCCAGGCGCGAAGGCGCGGCCGGGGGCAGACGAGGCCTGTTTCTCGAATGCTAACCGATGGGTAATAACCCTGCGGCGCCTGGCGAAACCCTTCTGTGCGGCTCTTCCCGTTTGGGTTCGGCATAAATCCGTTCAAGCGCAATGATTTAATCGCGGTAATAGGAGTAACGCCGCGGCGGCTGGTACCCGGCCTAACTTTGGTATACACAGGGTTATTGCCTATCTTCAATCTTGACAGTCACTTAGAGATGATTCACGTTCATAGAGCATACAAAAGGCAGACCTATGCCCAAGAATCTGTTCCCTCTCGGAATTGTCCTGTCGCTTCTGTTGGCTGCCGGGGCCGGCGCCGCAACATTAGGCACGGTTGTGCCGATCGGAGGTCACGCCTCGGATATCGCGCTGGACGAGGGCCGCGGGGTGGTGTACGTGGCCAATTTCACCGCGAACCGGATCGAGGTGGTATCGACGGCGACGCACAGGGTCGAACGGTCGATTAGTGTGGCGGCACAGCCGGCGGCGCTGGCACTGTCGCCGGACCGCCGCTACCTGGTCGTACTCCACCTTTCGAACTTCGAAAACCCGGTTTACTCCATTACAGTGCTCGATTTGAGCGGGGACGGAAATCAAAGGCAGACGTTTGCCTTGGACGCCGCGCCGCTCGGTGTAGCCTTCGGCAACGACGGCATGGCGCTGGTGGCGACCACTACTGCTTTCCTGCTGTTCAATCCCGCCAGCGGCGAGACGACCATGATCGACACAATTTCGGACGTGGCCGCGCGGGCCTTGCCGGTTCCGGCGCCGACGTTTCCGCGCTCGATCATCCGGGCGTCCATGGCGGCTTCCGGAGACGGAAGGACGATTTTTGGGACGCTCGAACCGGACCAGGCCCAAGACAAAGCGCTGGTGTTCGCGTACTCGACGGCAACCAAGGAAATCGATACGGCGGTCTGGACGGCTGAGCCGCCGCTCGGACCGCGGGTGGTCAGCGCGGATGCCACCGGATCGCGGTTCATGACCGGATGGGGCCTGTTCCACCGCGCGGGCTTTCTCCTGGCGCAATTCCCTGGTTCCTCCGGAAACTTCGACATCGGCAGCCATGCTTTCGACACGGAGCGGCGGCGCGTTTACGTCCAGGTCGCGCCAGCAACGCCGGAAGAGGAGCCGGAGGAGGTCTGCAGCGTTGTCGGCGGGGTCCAGGTGTGCGTAACGCCGCAGGAGAAGACGCCGGTGCAAAACGCCGAAACCGGTCCCCCGATTCTGCACGTGATGGATTGGGACAATTTGACCGTTCGCGAAAGGTTCAGATTGCCGGAGAACCTGACAGGGAGGTCGGTGCTGTCTTCGTCTCGCGAAGTGCTGTACGGCACTTCCGACAGCGGGCTGATGATCCTGCCGGTGGGCTCGATGGCAAACCTGCCACTTGTGGCCGCGGACAAGGAAGACCTGCTGTTCACGGGGAGCTGGTGCGACCGCCGCACGATGACTCAGGAGATCACCATCGACCATCCCGACGGCGTGGAGGCCGATTTCACCCTGACCACCACGCTTCCGGGCGTTACATTTTCTCCCGCGTCCGGAACCACGCCGGCGACCGTGAAGGTGTCGGTGGATCCGAGCGCGTTCAGCAGCCACCGCGGCACGGTGAGCGGATTGATCGAGATCCAGTCTTCCGCGGCGGTCAACATGCCGCGGCCGGTGAGGATTCTGATCAACAACCGCGAACCGAATCAGCGCGGCACGCTGATTAACATCCCGGGCAAGCTGTCGGACCTGGTTGCCGACCCAGTGCGGAACCGCTTCTACGTGCTGCGCGAGGACATGAACGAGGTCCTGGTCTACGACGCCGGCAACTACGAAAAGATCGCGACGCTGCGGACGGGCAACACGCCCATGTCAATGGCGATCACCAGGGACAACCGCTACCTGATCACCAGCGCGGACAACTCGCAGGTGGCCCATGTGTTCAACCTGGACACGCTGGAGTTTGAAAAGTACATTCTGTTCCCGCCGGGTCACTACCCGCGCTCAATCGCAGTGTCGAATTCGGCGGTGCTGGCGACCTCGCGGGTGGCGGGGCCCAAGCACACGGTGGACCGCATCTACCTGGACGTGGGATTGGCGCTTCCACTGCCGACCCTGGGAATCTACGAGAACGACACTGACATGCAGGCTGTGCTGTCCGCAACCCCGTCGGGCTCGGCCATCCTGATGGCGGAGCCGACCGGCAGGGTGATGCTGTACGATGCGAACGCCGACACCTGGGTGGCCGCACGGCAGGACGTCAAGGAACTTTCGGGCGCTTACGCGGCTCTGAGCGACGACCTGTACGTGGCGGGCAACATCCTGATGAACAAGTCGCTGGTGGGGATCCACACGTTCGAGTCCAGCTCGGGACTCAGTTCGGGCTTCGCCATCGTGGACGGCATGGGACTGCGGACGACCGCGCCGAACTCTTCCAGCGCCGGCGTGATCCAGCGGGTAGATTTGTCCGCGCCGTTCAGCCTGCAGCCGGCGCGGATGAGCGAAGCACCGCTGCTACCGGTGGAGGAGATTGGCGGCTTTGTCCGCACGCTGGTGCCGCTGCCCAACCGCAACGGGATTCTGTCGCTATCCACCTCCGGCCTGACGGTTCTGGCGTGGGACTACGATGCCGGCGTAGCCAACCCGCTGATCCAGAAGGTGGTGAGCAAGGCGGACGGCTCAAAGGGCGTGGCTCCGGGCGGGCTGATCTCGATTTTCGGGAGTGATCTGGCGCCTGTGAGCCAGGCGGCGAGCGAAATCCCGCTGCCGACCATCCTCGGCGATAGCTGCATAACCGTGAATGGAGTCCTGACGCCTTTGATTTTCGTTTCGCCGACGGAAATCAGGGGACAACTGCCGGTGGACGTGAGCGGGGTGGGCACAATGGTGCTGCGCACGCCGGCGGGGGTCAGCAACACGTTCACCTTCAACATCCAGCCGGTTGCGCCCGCGGTGTTCCGTGTGCCGGTCGAGGGGTGGGACGCTCAAATGCCCACCGTGGTGCGGGCGGCTAACAACCTGATCGTAACGCCCTCCAACCCCGTCCACCTCGACGACTGGCTGGTGATTTTTGTGACCGGGCTTGGCGCAACCATCCCGCGCGTCGACTCCGGCATGCCGGGACCGGAGCCGCCCGAGCTGGCCGAAGTCCTGATAGAGCCGCATGTCACGCTGGGCGGCGTTAAACTGCCGGTGGCGTTCGCCGGGCTGGCCCCGGGCCAGGTCGGCGTGTACCAGATCAATGTGCACGTTCCGTTCAAGGAAGTTCCGACGGGAATGCAAATACCGCTGACGATCTCACAAGGCGCGTACAAGACCACGGTGACTGTGCGGGTGGTGGAGTAGGCTCGGGATCCAGACAATCATGCGAAAACTTACGCTTCTTTTCTTTGCGCTTTCGCTGGGAGCAACGTGCCTGGCGCAGGAGTGGGAAATCGGCGGCGCCGCCGGTTACTCGTTCTACAGGAATATAACGGTCACGCGGGATTCGGCAAAGGCGACCGCGGGCTTCAAGGAGGGTGCGGCCTTCAGCGCATTCGGCTCGCATAACCTGTACAACCGGATTGGCGGGCAAATCCGCTACACCTACCAGATGAGCGACCTCAAGGTGTCCTCGGGCGGCACGGAAGCGACGTTCGGCGGGCGTTCCCAGGCGGTCCACTACGACCTGCTGTTCTTCGCCACCGACAAGGAATCCAAGCTCCGGCCCTTCGCCGCGGTGGGCGGCGGCGTGAAGGTGTATGAGGGCACCGGCAAGGAGATGCCGTCGCAGCCGCTGGCTCAGTTCGCCATTCTGACGAAGACATCGGAGGTCGAGGGGCTGCTCAGCGTGGGAGGCGGCCTGAAGTACAGGCTGAGCGACCGCATGTTCCTGACGATCGAGATGCGCGACTACATCACGCCGCCTCCGAAGGAAGTGATTGCGCCCTTCCCGGGGTCGAAGATCAGCGGGTGGGTGCACAGCTTCATCCCGATGGCGGGTTTGAGCTTCGCTTTCTAAACCTCGCGCTCCGGACCCGCCGTCACGGTATGATGGAACTTTTGGGGGCACCGCCCTCCGAAGGAGTCAAGTGTCCGACTGTGGCACGGGACTGGAGCCGCCGCAAACGGCAGCGGCTCCGGGTAATCTGAAGTTCAGGCTGCTCGCCTTTCGCTTCCAATTCAGGGCGAGGGATGCGATCTATTTCCCCCCGGGGAGATCGGGCAACGTCGTAAGGGGCGCATTCGGCACGATATTCAAGCAGATCGTGTGCATCAACCGTTGCCACGACTCGCGCACCTGCGAGATGCGGGCCACATGCCCCTACGCGCGGATCTTCGAGCCGGTGGCGGCCACCGGCGGTCCGAGCGGCCTGCACGACTGGCCGCGCCCGTTTGTGTTCCGGGCGGCGCACCTGGACGGCTGCACGATCGAGCCGGGCGGCGCATTTCACTTCGACGTCCACCTGTTCGATTTGAAGGAGCCGGCGATCGTGTATTTCGTGCTGGCTTTCGCGCAGCTATCGACCCAGGGAATCGGGCCGCGGCGCGGGCGCGCGAACCTGGAGGGCGTGTACCAGCTCGATTCCGGCGGAAGCCCCGCCGCCTGCGTGTACAACGGCACGACATTTCTGGCGACCGAACTGCCGGCTCCGGTCGAACTGGCCCTGGATGAGACCGGGGAAGCGGCCTCCAAAGTGCTGGTGGAATTTCTGACGCCCACCGAACTGAAGCACGGGCAACTGCTGGCGACGCGGCTGGACTTCGACATTCTGTTCGGGCGGATACGGGACCGGCTGAGCACGCTGCGCGCGCTTTACGGAGAAGGCCCGCTGGAAATTGATTTCAAAGCGATGGGCGAGCGCGCAGCGCAGGTGAAACTCACGCGGTCGCAGCTGGACTTTTCCGAGGCCGAGCGGCGATCGGCGAGGACGGGCGAGCGGCATCCGCTGGGTGGGTTCGTGGGGGAAGTGGAGTACGAGGGGAACCTTGGGGAGTTTCTGCCCTATCTTCGGGCGGCAAAGTGGATCGGCGTCGGCCGGCAGACAGTGTGGGGGAAAGGCGTCATCACCTTTCGGGTGCTTGAGTGACGCCGGAGAAATCCGACGACGGGACCAAATACCGACTTGAAGGAAAATTCTGTTTGCGCTAACCTTGGACCAAATCCGAAATGTTCAGGGAACGTACGTTCATCCCGCGTGGCGCAGTGACTGCGTCGAATTCCCACCCAGGGACGGACCTGTCTCCGCCGGCAACACCGGGATCTAAGTGACTTCATGTATCCAGGCAGACACTTTCAACCTCGCAGACCAAGAATTCGGGAAAACGTTAACGAGGCGATCCGCGTACGGGAGGTGCGGGCCGTGTTTCCCGACGGAACCGTCGAGATCATGCCCACCGCAGCGGCCGTCCGGCGCGCTCAGGAGATGGGCCTCGATCTGATCCTTGTCGCCCCCACCGCCGAACCACCCGTGGCCAAGGCGATGGACTATGGCCAATGGCAGTACGAAACCAAGAAAAAGCAGCAAGAGGCCAAGAAGAAGCAGCACGTGATTCAAGTGAAGGAGCTGAAGTTCCGCCCCAACACGGACGATCACGACTACGAGTTCAAGAAGAACCACGCCATCCGCTTCTTGCAGGAGGGCAACCGCGTCAAGGCGGTGGTGCAGTTCCGCGGACGCGAAATCGCCCACGTGGATCTTGGCCAGAAACTGCTTATGCGTTTCGCGCAGGATCTCTCGAGCTACGGCGCCGTCGAAGGCTCGCCCCGATTGGAGGGCCGGAACGCGCATGTGATCATCAGCCCGGTGAAGAGGGACAAGCAGGAAAAAGCCAAGACCGAGCAGACGAAGCCTGCCGGGCAAACGAACTAGAGCCTGGCTATACGGAATTCGCGGGGGGCGAGAATGCCCCCCCCGGACCTCCCCGCCATTCGCTGGCTCAGGGGTTGCGGCGAAGGCAGATGCGTTCGGGCAGTTTCTCAAAGAACCGGAATTCCGCGATGCCCATGACTGGTGGATGGACGCCCACAAGCGTGGGTGAAGACTGGACAAACGCAAACTCGTTAGGTCCGGCGGCGTTGATGCCGTGGGGAAGATTCCTTTCGGCTTCTTGCCGGGGCTTCGAAATTCGTGCGCGGTATTGCGAAATATAACAGACCAGGGCGATGGAGTCCGCCACAACCGCCCTTCCGGGCTGATGACTCCTACCACTTTATAGGTAGGAGTCTGTCTTGGAAAGCATACTGCTGATTTCCTTGGGTGCGATCATCGGGGCAAACCTCCGATACGCTGTTGCACAATACACCGCACGGACTGTGCTGTCCGACTTTCCTTACTCCACGTTCATCATCAATCTTTCGGCCTCCTTCGTCATCGGCTTCTTTCTTATCTGGTCGACTGAGCGTGTCCTCCTCGACCCTCGTTGGCGCACGTTTGTCGCTATTGGTTTCTGCGGAAGCTACTCCACTTATTCAAGCCACGCGTTCGAGACCTTTGCACTTTTCGAAAAGGGCCAATGGGCAGCCGCCGTTGCCAACATCCTTTGCATGAACGCGCTCTGCTTTGTTGCGGTTGTGCTCGGTGCTGCTCTGGCACGTAGCATTCGCTAATCAGAAGAAAAGCACGTGAAAGCCGCCGTCCGGCTCTCCCCGGCCGTTTGGGCAAGGACCCTCTGCCCCTGTGTCAAGTGCATAATCACAAAAAATTCCCTTGACTGGGCCGGCGAACCCACGTATGATGCAATCAAACGTTTGTTTTAATCGAGTGTTTGGAGGAGAGGTGGAGCAGATCAGCACGAAAGACCGCATCCTCGATGCCGCGGAGCAGCTTTTTGCCGACCGCGGGTTCGCGAACACCTCGTTGCGGCAGATCACTGCGGCGGCGGGCGCGAATATCGCTTCGGTCAACTACTATTTCCAGAGCAAAGAGGCCCTAATCCGCGCGGTGTTTTCCCGGCGGCTGGTCCCGATCAACAAGCGGCGGCTGGAACTGCTGAACCAGCTTGAAGCGCGCGGCACGCCGCCCTCGGTGGAGGAAGTGCTGCGCGCATTCATAGAGCCGGTGCTGTGTGCGCCGCAAGGTCTTCAGGGATTCATGACCTTCGGCCGCCTGGTCGGCCGGATGTACTCGGACCCCAGCGACACGCTCTCGCGGGTATTCCTCGAAGAATTGGCGGAGGTCAGGGTCCGGTTCGTGGCGGCGATTCAGCGGGCCATGCCGGAGCTGCCGCTCGAGGAACTGTACTGGAAACTGCATTTCGCGATTGCGGTGTTCGCGCAAACGCTCACCGGGCTGCCCCGGCTCAGGGCGATATCCGGCGGTGTGTGCGACATCTCGGACGGCGGCGCGATTCTGGAGCGTATCGTTGCGTTCGTCTCGGCGGGGTTCCGGGCGCCGTCGGTCGTCAGTGATGCGAAAGGAGAACCGCAGTGCAAAGGCAATTGATGCTCTTGCTCGTTCCGCTGGCGGTGTTGGGTCAGGAGCTCACGGAGCGGCAGCAACCGCTTCGCCTCAGTTTGAAACAGGCGGTGGAGATCGCGCTGGCGCCAGAGGGCAACGCGCGAATTCAACTGGCGGAAGAGGCGATGCGCCAGAGCCGGGCGCGTTCGGCGCAGGCGCGGGCGGCGCTGCTGCCGAACGTCGACGGGCAGGTGTTGTATCAGAGCCAGACGCGGAACCTGGCGGCCATGGGCATACGGTTCAATCTGCCGTTTCCCGGAGTCGCCGTGCCAACGTTCGTGGGGCCGTTCAGCACCTTCGACGCGCGGCTGAGCGCCACGCAAAGCGTTTTGGATTTCAGCTCGATCCGGCGATTCCAGGCATCGCGCGCCGGAATCCGGGGAGCCAAGGCCGAGACAGAAAACGTGCGGGAGCAGATCGCGGCGCAGGTGGCGCGCCTTTACTATGCCGCGCTCGCGGCGCAGGCGCATTGGGAGGCGGTGAAGGCGGACGTGGAGCTGTCCGAAACGATCGAGCGGCTCGCAGTGAACCGCAGGAACGCCGGCGTGGGCACGGGGATCGAGGTGACGCGGGCGCAGGTGCAGCTTGCCAACGACCGGCAGCGGCTCGTGGTGGCGGACAACCAGCGGCGCCAGGCGCGGCTTGAACTGCTGCGCGGCATGAGCATGAGCCTCGATACCGAGGTGGAGCTTACGGACGAACTCACCTACCTTCCAGTCGAGGAGACGGACCTCAAGCAGGCGGCCGAACGCGCGCTGGCCGAGCGCGCCGATTTAAAGGCACAGGAAACGCGGGAGCGCGCGGCGCGGCTGAACTACTCGGCGGTGAAGTTCGAGCGGCTGCCCTCGGTGGCGGGCTTCGCCGACTACGGTTCGATCGGTACAGGGCTGGGGAGCACGCTGCCGACGCGCTCTTACGGCGTAGCCGTGCGCGTCCCGCTGTTCGACGGCGGGCGGCGCGACGCGCGGCGCCAGGAGAGCCTGTCGGAGTTGCGGCAGGAGGCGATCCGGACGGCGGATCTGAAGGACCAGATCGAGCTGGAGATCCGGCTGGCGCTGGACAGCCTGCGCTCGGCCGAGGAGCAGTTGAAAGTAGCGCGGGAAGGGCTTGCACTGGCCGAAAGGGAAACGGCGCAGGCGCAGCGCAGGTACGAAGCGGGCGTCGCCGGCACGCTGGAACCCGCCGACGCGCAGGCGCGGCTGGCGCGCGCGCGGGATAACCAGATCGCGGCGCTGCTGGCCCACAACCTGGCGCGGATCAGCCTGGCGCAGGCGATGGGGTCGGTCGATCGGGCGATTCAATAAGGGAACTCCTATGTCCAAGAAAAGAGCGATACCGGCAGTCGTGATTGTGGCAGCGGCGGTTGCGGGATGGTCTTCGTGGAAGTGGTTTCGCGACGGGAACGGGAACGGCATACGGGTCTCGGGGAATATCGAGCTGACGCAGGTGGATATCGCGTTCAAGATCCCCGGCAAGCTGGTGGAACGCACGGTGGGAGAAGGCGACCCCGTGCGGAAGGGGATGGTGGTGGCGCGGCTGGACAAGGAGCAGTTGCTGGCCCAGCGCGAGCGGGCGCTGGCGGCGCTGGCGGCGGCCGAATCGATGCTGGCGCAGCAGCGCACGGCGGTCGAGTTGCAGAGCGAGACGCTGGAGGGGCAGATCCAGCAGCGGCAGGCCGAGGTCCGGGCCGCGGAGGCGAAGCTGGCGGAACTGCTTGCCGGATCGCGCAGTCAGGAAAAGCAGCAGGCGCAGGCTGCGGTGGACCGGGCGCAATCGGAGTACGACCGGGCGGCCAAGGACTGGAAGCGGGCGCAGATGCTGTTCGCCAACGACGATATTTCCGCGGCCGACCACGACCAGTACCGCACCCGCTATGAATCGGCCGAAGCGCAGCTCAAGACGGCGAAGGAACAACTCGCGCTGGTAATGGAAGGTCCGCGGAAGGAGACGATCGAGCAGGCGCGGGCGATGATGAGTCAGGCTGAGGCGGCGCTGCGGCTGGCCCAGGCGCAGCGGCTCGAGTTGCAGCGCAGGCGGGAAGAGCTCAAAACCCGGGCGGCCGACATCGCGGCGCGGAAAGCCGACTTGCAGATCATCGAAACGCAGCTCAACGATACGGAGGCAGTGTCGCCGATAGACGGGGTGGTGCTGGTGAAGTCGGCCGAGCCCGGCGAAATCATCGCGGCGGGGACGACGGTGGTGACGGTCGGGGACATCGAGCATCCGTGGCTGCGCGCCTACATCAGCGAACTCGATCTGGGCCGGGTGAAGCTCGGGGACAAGGCGAACATCACCACCGATTCCTTTCCGGGCAAGGTGTATCCGGGGAGGGTTACGTTCATCTCGTCGGAAGCCGAGTTCACTCCCAAGCAGATCCAGACGACAGAAGAGCGCGCGAAGCTCATGTACCGGATCAAGATCGAAGTGGAGAACCCGAACCATGAGTTGAAGTCGAACATGCCCGCGGACGCCGAGATTCTGGTAAACCGATGAGCAACGAAGTGATGATCCGCGCGGAAAACCTGACGCGGCGGTTTGGCGCGCTGACGGCGCTGGACCGCTTCAACGTGGAGGTGGCGCGCGGGGAAATCTTCGGGCTGGTAGGGCCGGACGGGGCGGGGAAGACGACCACGGCGCGGCTGCTCTGCGGTCTGCTCGATCCCACCGAGGGCCGGGTCGAGGTGGCCGGATACGACGTTTCGCGCGAGCCGGACGCGGTGAAAGACCGCATCGGGTACATGGCTCAGCGGTTCGGGCTGTACGCGGACCTCGCCGTCGAGGAGAACATGCGGTTTTACGCCGACCTGTTCGGCGTGACGGGGCAGGAGCGCGACCGCCTGATGGTCCGGCTGCTTGGAATGACGCGCATGGAGCCGTTCCGGAAACGTCAGGCGGGGAAGCTTTCCGGGGGCATGAAACAGAAGCTGGCCCTGATGTGTACGCTGCTGCACCATCCGCAGGTGTTGTTTCTGGACGAGCCCACGAGCGGGGTGGATCCGGTATCGCGGCGGGATTTCTGGGCGATTCTCTACGAGCTGGTGAAGGGCGGCCTCACCGTGTTCATCACGACCGCGTACCTGGACGAAGCCGAGAGGTGCAACCGCGTGGGACTGATCGACCGCGGGCGGCTGATCCGCTGCGATTCTCCGCGCGCGCTCAAGACTTCACTTCGCGAAAAGTGCTACGAGGTGGACGCGCCGGACCGGCGTGCGGCGCGGGAAACCCTGCGCGCGGCTCCGGGCGTGCTGAGCGTGGAGCCTTCCGGAGACAAGCTTCACGTGTTTCTGGACACGTCGCGGGCGGAGGCAGCGCGGCTGGCCGGGGAAATCGGCGCGGAGTTCCAGGAAATCGAGCCGTCTCTCGAGGACGTCTTCATCGCCCTGATTCGCAAGGAGGCGGCGCAGTGAACGGAAACGGCGCGGCGGTGGAAGTGCGCGACCTGGTGAAGCGCTTCGGCGATTTCACGGCGGTGGACCGCATTTCGCTTACCGTGAGGCGCGGGGAGATCTTTGGGTTTCTCGGGCCGAACGGGGCGGGGAAGTCCACCACCATACGAATTCTGTGCGGGCTGCTGATGCCGACATCGGGGAGCGCCAGGGTGGGCGGCTACGACGTGGCGACGCAGGCGGAATCGATCAAGGCGAGCATCGGCTACATGTCGCAGAAATTTTCGCTCTACGACGATCTGCGCGTGGAAGAGAACATCGATTTCTTCGCGGGCATTTACGGCGTTCCGGAGGAGACGGCGGCGGCGCGAAAGGAATACATCCTGAGAATGGCGGGGCTGGAGGACCGGCGGCAGTCTATGACGCGGCTGCTGTCGGGGGGATGGAAGCAACGCCTGGCGCTGGGCTGCGCGATTCTGCACCAGCCGCCCATTCTCTTTCTTGACGAGCCGACCTCGGGAGTGGACCCGATCGCGCGCCGCGATTTCTGGGACCTGATCTACCAGCTTTCGGAAGCCGGGCACACGATCTTCGTCTCCACACACTACATGGATGAGGCCGAGTACTGCCACCGGCTGGCGCTGATGTATCGGGGCAGGATTATCGCCCTGGGCGCGCCGGACGAGTTGAAGCGATCGCTCACGGGGCAGCGGCTGCTGGATCTGGACTCGTCCGATCCGCTGGCGAGCATAGGGGCGCTCGAGGGGGTCGAGGGCGTTCACGAGGCGGCGGTGTTCGGCGGCGGGCTGCACGTCACCGTGGACGATCCGGACACGGCGATTCCGCGAATCCGCGCGGCGCTGGCGGCGGCCGGAGTCGAGGTCCGGAGGCTGGAGGCGATCGAGCCATCGATGGAGGACGTGTTCGTGGCCATGATCGAGCAGGAGGAGAGGAGGGCGGCGTGAGTCTGCGGCGCACATACGCGATGACGCGGAAGGAGTTTATGCACATCGTCCGGGACCCGCGAAGCCTGGTGATGGCGCTGGCGGTGCCGGTGGTGATGCTGCTGCTGTTCGGCTACGGCCTGACGCTCGATGTGGACCGCATCCCGACGCTGATCTACGACTCGGACCGCTCGCCGGAAAGCCGGGAAGCGATCGCGCGGTTCGCCGGCTCGCGGTTTTTCGATGTCCTGGGTTCGGTGGACGACTACCGCGCCATCGAGCGGGAAATAGACCGCGACAAGGCGCTGCTGGCAGTGGTGATCCCGCAGGATTTCTCGCGTGAGCTGCTGAGCGGCAGGCAACCCCAGGTGCAGTTGATTTTCGATGGGAGCGACTCGAACACGGCGTCGATCGCGAAGGGGTACGCCGAGGCGCTGTTGCAAACCTATGCCTACGATGTGCGCGCGCAGGCGCTCGATCAAAAGGGCGGCGGGCGGATGGAGGCTCCGGTGGACGCGCGCCTGCGCGTGCTCTACAACAGCGAGCTGAAGTCGCGGAACTACCTGGTGCCCGGGCTGATCGCAACCATTCTGGCGATCATCACGGCGCTGCTGACCTCGCTGACCATCGCGCGCGAGTGGGAAACGGGGACGATGGAGCAGTTGCTCTCGACTCCGGTGCGGCCGGCCGAAGTGGTGCTGGGAAAAATGCTGGCGTTTTTCGCGCTCGGGTTTGTCGACACGCTGATGGCGGTTGCGGTGGGGGTGCTGGTTTTTGACGTGCCGCTGCGGGGCAGTCCGCTGCTGTTGATCGGCGCCACGTCCATCTTCTTGTTCGGTTCCCTGTGCTGGGGAATTCTGGTTTCGGCGGCGGCGCGGACCCAGGTGCTGGCGTACCAGTTGGGCATGCTGAGTTCGTTTTTGCCCGGGCTTCTGCTCTCCGGGTTCATCTACTCGATCGAAAACATGCCGGCGGTGATCCAGTGGATCTCGTACATTGTTCCGGCGCGGTACATCGTTACGGTGTTGAAGGGCGTGTTTCTCAAGGGCGTGGGGCTGGAGATTCTGTGGGGCCAGGTGGCGCTTCTGGTAGCCTTCAGCGCCATCGTATTCGTGATCGCGACGAAGAAGCTGCGGCAAAAGGTGGCCTGAGCCATGTGGAGACGGATTCGCGAAATCGTGCGCAAGGAATTCCGGCAGACGCTGAGGGAGCCGCGGATGCGGGTTTTGCTGTTCGGTCCGCCGCTGATGCAGCTCATCGTGTTCGGGTATGCGGTGAACCTGGACGTGGATCTTGCGCGCATCGGGTGGATGGACCAGGACAGGTCGCCGCTGAGCCGCGAGCTGTGGGCGTCGTTTGAAGGTTCCGGGCATTTCGAGATCCGCGCCAATCCGGCCAGCCAGGCCGAGGCGCAGTTGCTGCTGGACGAAGGAAAGGTGCAGGCGGTGGTGGCGGTGCTGCCGGGGTTCAACCGGGACATTCTGCGGGGCGGGACGAGCTCGGTGCAGGTGTTGGTGGACGGCACCAACTCAAATACGGCCTCGATCATTTCGGCGTACGCCGGGCAGGTGGTGGCCAGGTTTTCAAGCAGCATGCTTGCCGAGCAGCAGCGGGAAAAGCTCGTGGGGCGGACCGCGGCGGCCGGCGGTCCGGTGGGACTGGGGGTGCCCCAAGTGGATGTGCGCAGCCGCGTCTGGTTCAACCCGGATCTTCGTAGCCGCAACTACTTCGTTCCGGGCGTCGTGGTGAACATCATCACGCTGGTGACGCTGATGCTGACGGCGATGGCCATCGTGCGCGAAAAAGAGATCGGCACCATGGAGCAGTTGATGGTGACGCCGATCCGGCCGTTCGAGCTGATGCTGGGCAAGACGCTTCCGTTCGCGGCGGCGGGGCTGTTCGAAGTGATCCTGATCACGGTTGCGGCGCTGCTGGTGTTTGGGATTCCGTTCCGCGGCAGCGTGCTGCTGCTGTTGCTATGCGCGTGCCTGTTTCTGCTGACCACTGTGGGGCTGGGACTGTTCGTTTCCACGATCTCGAACACACAGCAGCAGGCGCTGATGGCATCTTTCTTCTTCTTCATGCCGTCGTTCATGCTGAGCGGATTTGCCTTTCCGATTCGCAACATGCCGGTGGTGGTGCAATGGTTGACCTATGCAAACCCGCTCAGGTATTTCATCGAGATCGTGCGCGGGATCTTTCTGAAGGGCACAGGCGTGGAGACGCTGTGGCCGCAGATGACGGCGCTGCTGGTCTATGGCGGCGTCATCATGAGCCTGAGCGCGCTGCGGTTTCACAAGCGGCTGGATTAGCCGCGCCGGCGTGCTCGCGGCCGGCTGCGCGCCCGCTCCGCGAAAAGAAGATGCCCGCGGCAATGAGCAGGGCCGTTGCCAGACTGATGCCCGCCCCCAGGGCGAACCAGGTGGATTGAAAGCGCAGGGTAAGCTCGTGCGCGCCTGCCGGGACGAGTACGCTGATAAAGGCATGATCGGCTCGCAAGACAGGGCGCGGTTGGCCATCGACAAACGCCTGCCAGCCGGGGTAAAACGGAACGGCAATCCGCAGCAGCCCGTCAGATGCCGTCCGGTAACGCACCTTCAGGCTGCGCTCATCCTGGTGCGTTACCTCCGCCACAGCCGCCGTGTCCGGCTCGATGGCAAGCGGCTCGCCGAGAACGAGCGTGGCTTCCGCGGGATTGAGTGTAGCGAGCATCCTGCGTGATTCCTCGGCGGTTTTCGCGTATGCGATTGCCTTTGCGAAGTACGCGCGCGGCAACACGGACGCGTGTTCATCCACGCTTCCGCGGCTCATATTCAGCACACGGCTCACGTTCAGGCCGTCGATAAGTTTCGGATTTCCCGCGGCAGCCTGTAGATACTCGTCGTACGCGGACAGTTTCAAAGGGTTATAGCCGTAAGTGGCTTCGAGTCTTACATCGAGCGGCGCGTTGAACGGGCCGAGCGCCATAAGCTTTTCGGGCGCCATGAAACGCGTAAGCGGCGGCTGGCTTGCCGCCACCTGCTGGAGCGCGCGCTGAGGCGCGCCGTATAGCTGGTCGAAGCCCGCCTGCGCGAATGCCACACGGTTGCCCGCGCCGTTCCAATACAGCAGATCCACGAAGACGACCGTCACGAGCAGAGGAGCCACGTAACGGGCCGGCCACCGCCGCAGCAGCTCGGAGACACCCGCTGCCGCCGCTACCGCGAGCCCGAGGCTGATCACGAACCAGACGTGAACGGGGGCGCGGACGCTGTGAAACCCCGGCAACAGCACGATCAGCCGGTACAGGCCGAAGCCCGGTCCCAGCGCGTACCAGAGAGCGGGCGCCACAAGAACGATCACGGGCAACCGGACCCCGCGGATTCTCATTCCCAGCGCTGCCAGCGGAAGAAGCAGAATGCCCGCATAGAAATAGTACTGGGTGATGTCCACGGGCCCCGTGTATTCGCCGCATACCGCGCCGAGGGCGTTTGGAAACAGCAGCGTGAGCGCCGCCTTGGGATACAGAACGCCATCGGTCAGCTTGCTGGCGTCCAGGGTTGCCCGGATGGAGTGCGAAACCAGTTCGAGGCCCGGAAGCGTTTGCACCGCCGTCAGCAGGACCGCAACGACGGCCGCCGGCGCCAGCACCGCGGCTACCCGTCGCCACAGCTGCGGATTGCGCCAGATTTCGGCTGCGCCAAACAGCGCCAGGGCGGCGAACGCGTAAAGGGCGGTCTGGAAGTGTCCCGCCAGGGCCATCACGCCTCCGGCCGCCGCTGTAAGCATCACGTTGCGAACGGAAGGGAGTTCCAACGACCGCTTAAAGGCGAGAAGAAGCCAAGGCAGCCACGCCGCTGTTTGAAAAATGCCCAGATGCGAAGTGTGCCCGGTGAAAAATCCGGAGAGTCCGTAGAACAGACCAGCGGCAATCGCGGGGGCCGTGCGGCCCAGTAATTTCAGCGCCAGGAAATACGCTCCCGTGCAGGCCAGTAGTGCATGCAGCAGAATTTCCAGGCCGATCGAGCGCGGGGTGATTCCGAGAAGAAAGAAAAACCAGTTCAAGGGATACCAGGCGCCGGTCTGCGGATCGGCGAGAAAAGGATAGCCGGAGAAGATGTACGGGGTCCAGAAGGGCAGGCTCCCGGACAACAGCCTTTCGGCGAAGTATTTCTGCTGCGTGTAGTGTACGTCGACGGCGTCCCATTGAATGCTGACGTGATCCGACGTCAACGGAACCCAGTAGAACGAAATAACCGCGGCGCAAAGCAACGCCGGAGCCCAGCGGTCCCATCGAATGTTCAGTTCCGCGCCGGCCGGGGCAGCCTGCGGCTTTCTCTTTTTCTTACCCATGGAATCCACAAGTTAGCACAGCAACAAACGTTGCGAGATAACAAGCGGGCTTCCGGGCGGAAAATCGTCTTACTGCGCCCTGATGGCTTCCAGATGCTTGCGGATTTCCGGGACTTCGGAGGCGTCCGGATGGCGGCTGATGAAGTCTTCCAGTTCGGCGATGGCGTTCTCGCGCTCGTTCCGGTGGAGATAGATCTGCGCCAGCAGCAGTTGCGGCTTGGAGAAGTGCGCCGGGTCCAATTCCTTGGCGAGCTTGAGATACTTCAAGGCCGAGTCGTAATCTTTGAGCCAGTAATAGCTCATTCCCAGTTGGGAGTTGGCCAGCGCGTCGTCGGGGCGTTCGTGGATGGCGCGGCGGTTGAATTCGAGCGCCTCCTTCGGTCTCTTGAGGTTCAAAAGAACCCCGCCCAGGTTCACCAGCGGCGCGTATTGCGAGGCGTCGGAGTCGAGCGCCTTGCGGAAATATTTTTCGGCTTCCTCGTACTTTTGGGCGTGATAGGCGATTGTGCCCAGGTTATTCCATGCCGCGGAGAACTTCGGGTATTCCTCCACCGCGCGCTGGAGGTGCTTGATGGCCTCCTCGACATTTTGCTTGCGCAAAGACTCCTGGGCGCGGGCGTAGGCCGAGCGCGCCGAATCCGGGGTCGAAAGCTCCCCAAGGGAAATCGTGGCGCCGGAGGCCCCCGTTCCGGTGACGGGACGGAATGGGACGGTGACTTCCACGCGGCCGTCCTTGTCCGCCACGCTCGGAGTCACCACGACCGTTTGCTGAACCTCGCCCTGCGCCGATACCGAAACCATGAGTGTATACGTCCCGGCGCGGAGGTCCTTAAAACGGAATTTTCCGTCGGGGCCCGCGTTGGTGACAGCCGTAAAGGGCGAGTATGCTCCGTAAATCGCCACCAGAGCCTTGGGGGGCGGCGGTTCAATGCGCCCGCGGAGTTCGAGGGTGGGTCCCTCAGGCGCGGCCGACGCCAACAGAAGGGCCAACAACAAACTGCCCATAGAACATCATTATCCGCAAACACGGCCGTGCGAGGCCTTAGACGATCTTAATGCGCGCCACCGCCATTCCACTCCGCGGCCATTAGCCGTAAAATGGAGCCGGGATTGGGGGATCCAGCCATGAATCCTGCCGCGAAAGCTCAGCCCGAACTCAGCGATGAGGAGTGGGCCCTGATCGTAGAATTGGTGCAGCGGGAGCGAAGCGAGCTGCCGCCCGAAATCCACCACACGCGCACGGTGGCCGTGCGGGAGGACCTGCGAAGGCGCCTGGAGCTTGTCGAGAGTCTGTTGAAGAAGCTCCCGGCGAAATAAGCGGAGGCTGCCGTCCCGGGCGCCGGCGGAGGCTATTTCCCGAACAGGCCCTTGAGGCGCGAGAAGACGCCGCGGAAGGCGCGGGCGGCGCGCTGGGGGATGCTGCCCGAGTGAATCGGGCAGAAGCTGGTCGGGACGGCGTCGCCTTCTTTGAAGAATTCAGTGTATTTGGGGCAGCCGTCGAGCGGTGCGAGGTAGGAGACTCTACAGAGTGTCTCCTGGCGGAGGGATTCCGGCGGTTCGAAGCGGCCGGGAGCGCGCAGCCGGGCGGCCTGGCGCATGAAGTCGGCCCAAATGGGCAGGGCGATGCTGGCGCCGTAGGCGTTGGGTCCGATCGGGGCGGGCTGGTCAAGGCCCACCCACACGCCGGCGACAATCGAAGTCGAGAAACCCACAAACCAGGCGTCTTTGAAATCGTCCGTGGTGCCGGTTTTCCCTCCGGCGTCGAAACGCACGCCGAGTGCGCGCGCCTGGGCTCCGGTTCCGCGGTCGAGCACGTCTCGCAGCATCGAGACCATCTGAAACGCCGACTCCTCCGACAGCACACGCCTCCGCCGGACCTTGTTCTCCAGCGCCGTGGAGCCGCCCGCGTCAAGCACCTTGACGATGGAGCGCGGTGTGACGGCCCAGCCTCCGTTGGCGAATGCGGCGTAGGCCATCGTCAGCTCGAGGGGCGTGACTTCACCGGTGCCCAGGCAGAGCGACGGCACGTCGGGCAGGTTGCGCATTCCGAGGGCGCCGGCGACTCGGAGCAGCGGCGCGGTTGTGATTTGCCGTCCGAGCGCGGCGGCGGCGCGGTTGTTGGATTCGAGCAGCGCCGCCCTGAGGGTCAATTCCCCGGGCAACTCGCCGTGGGCGTTCGCGGGGGCCCACTCCTCGAAACCGGCGTCGATCTCGTTCAGTCCCGAGAGCACCGAAACCGGAGAGTAACCGCGCTCCAGCGCCGCCGCGAACAGGAACGGCTTGAACGCGGACCCGGGCTGCCGCCGGGCGCGAGTGGCGCGATTGAACTGGGATGCCCCAAAGCTGCGGCCTCCGATCAGCGCCAGCAGGTCCCCGCTATTCGGATCGGCGGCCACCAGCGCGGCCTGGACGTTGCGGTTGCGGAAGCGGGTTAGGCCGCGGGCGACCGCGCCGGCGGCGATCTCCTGCAATTCGGGAAGAAACGTGGTGTGAACCTGCCAGTCGGGCGGCTGATCGTCTCCGAAGCGGTCGCGGAACTGCTGCCGTAAATACTCCTTGGCCCAGGAGGCGGGAGAATCGTTGGCGGCCGTCCACGGCCTGATGGCGGGCGGAGAAGCGACGGCGGCGCGTTCGGCTTCGGGCCGGATAAGACCGAGTTCCCGCATGCGCGCCAGCACCACGCGGCTGCGCTTGAGGGCGCCCTCGGGATTCTGCCACGGCGAGAGGGCCGAAGGCGCGCGGATGAGTCCGGCGATCATGGCGGCTTCGGCCAGATTGACGGCGCTCGCGGGTTTGCCGAAGAGTTTGCGGGCAATGCTCTCGCAGCCGTAGACGCCGCCGCTGAAATAAACCCGGTTCAAATATAGTTCGAGGATCTGGTCCTTGGTCAACTGGCGCTCGATCAGGAACGCCAGCGCGGCTTCCTTCAGCTTGCGCGTCCAGGTGCGCTCGTTGGAAAGAAACAGCATGCGGGCGAGCTGCTGGGTGATGGTGCTGCCGCCCTGCACGACGCCGCCCGCCCGCACATTTTCAGACCCGGCGCGCAGAATGGCAATGGCGTCGAGGCTGCCGTGGCTGTAAAAGCGGTGGTCCTCCACGGCGATGACGGCGTTGCGCAGCACCGGCGCAATCTTCGCCAGCGGGACGTCGCGGCGCCGCTCGTCGAGCCGGAACCAGGGCCGGCCGCGCGCGTCGTAAAACACCGTGTCGCCGGCGCCCCTGGTGAGTTTGCGCACCGCGACCGTGTGGCGTGCCGCCCAGAAAAAGACGGCGAGGTTCGCAAGCACGAACGCGCCCGCGAGCGCCACCAGCAGCCGCTCCAGCAGGCGCCGGGATGAGATGGTGAATTTCAACTGCTTGTGTGTGTTTTACACACGCAGGCGATCCAATAGACGCTTGGCTGCCTGTATGCCTTCGAATTCGGATAGACGCGTGCCCTCGTATTCAATGCCGACCCAGTCGTGGTAGCCGGCATCGAGGACGACTTTCATCATCTTGTTCATGTCGATGAGGGTTTCCCAACCCTCGGCGTTGAAGTCGTAGCACTTGAAGCTGACGCCCTTGGCATATGGCATGAGCTTGGCTACCGCCTCGTAGCGGTCAAGGGTCTTGGGGAAATTTCCGAAGTCGGGGAGTGTGCCGAAGTTGGGCAGGTTGACCGTTTTCATCAGGCGCACGACGACGTCCGGGTCCGAAGAAATGCCTCCGTGGTTTTCGATCAGCACGTTGATGTTGTGCGTTTTGGCGAACTCGCAGAGCCTGGTGAAGCTTTCCGCGCAGTTCTCGACGAAAGCGCTGATTTCGGCGGGCGTGGAAGGCTGTTTGTCCGGGTACATATTTGTGCGGATCGAATGGCAGCCGAGTTCGGCGGCGTATTCGACCCACTTGAAATGATTTTCCGCGGCTTTTCTGCGCTCGGCGCGGTCGCTGTGTCCCATCATGCCTTCCCCGTCGCACATGAGGAGGACGCCCTTGGTGCCGGAACTCGCCATTTCCTTCTTGAGCCGGCGCAGGTAATCCTGCGTGGGCGCCTCCCAGAGGCCGTTGACGAATTCCAGGCCCTCTATGTCGAACTGTTCGCGTGCGATGCGCGGAAACTGGAGGTTAGTGATCATCCGCGACTGTATGGCGCGGTGGAGGGACCACTCGGCCAGGGAGATGCGAAACTTTCCGCCGGCGGCCTGGTTCATGGCCGAGGCGAAGGGTACGGCAAAAGCTCCTGCGCTGCGAAGGAAGTTGCGGCGATTCATGAGCGCAATTCTACCAGATCAGCCGCCGCGGGAGTCTTCGCGAGGGCACGCGGGCCCCTGCAGGAGCGCGTCCTGCAGGGGCTTCACGTAGTTATGTCTTCTTTACGCTGCGGTTTCTGCGTCGGCGACCTTCTGGCGGGTGCGCTTGCGGCCGTTGCGGTGGTCCTCGGCGGTGAACTGCGCCTCTTCGGTCGAGCCCTTGAGCGCGGTGAGCGAGGACTCGCCGCCGGCTATGGTCTGCGCAACCTCATCGAAGTAGCCGGCGCCCACGAAGGCCTGGTGGCGGACGGCGGCGTAGCCGTCCTGGTCGGCGCGTTCGAACTCGCGTTCCTGAAGGGCGGAGTACGCCGCCATGCCGGAGCGCGCGTAATCCCGCGCCAACTCGAACATGCTGAGGTTGAGCGCGTGGAAGCCGGCCAGGGTCACAAACTGGAACTTGTACCCCATGGCGGCCAGTTCGCGTTGGAATCCGGCGATCGTTTTCTCGTCGAGCTTGCCCTTCCAATGGAACGACGGCGAGCAGTTGTACGCCAGCAGCTTACCCGGGTACTTCTTGTGGATGGACTCGGCGAAGCGGCGGGCCTCGGCGAGGTTCGGTTCCGAGGTTTCGCACCAGAGCATATCGGCCAGCGGAGCATAGGCCAGCCCGCGGGCGATCGCGGCGTCAAGGCCGCCGCGGAAATAGTAAAAACCTTCGCTCGTGCGCTCGCCGGTGAGGAACGGCTCGTCGCGAGGATCGATGTCGTTCAGCAGCAGGCCCGCGCTGTTGGCATCCGTCCGCGCGATCAGGATCGTGGGTACGCCGCAGATATCGGCGGCCAGCCGCGCGGCGGTGAGCTTCTGTTCGAACTCGCGGATGGGCACCACCACTTTGCCCCCCATGTGACCGCATTTTTTGGCGGAAGCAAGCTGGTCCTCGTAGTGGACCGCGGCCGCCCCGGCCTCGATCATCGCCTTCATCAGCTCGAAGGCGTTCAGGTTGCCGCCGAAGCCGGCCTCGGCGTCGGCCACGATGGGGGCCAGCCAGTGCGTGCCGTTCTTCCCTGACGCATGCTGGATCTGGTCGGCGCGCAGAAACGCGTTGTTGATGGCCCGCACCAGCGCCGGCACGGAATCCACCGGATAAAGGCTCTGGTCGGGATACATCTGGCAGCTCAGGTTGGCGTCGCCCGCCACCTGCCAGCCGCTCACGTAGATCGCCTTAAGTCCGGCCTGCACCTGCTCGATAGCTTGGTTGCCGGTGAGCGCGCCCAGCGTCGGAACGCAGGGTTCCGTGTGAAGCAGTCTCCACAGCCGCTCGGCGCCGCGGCGCGCCAGGGTGTATTCGATGGAAATGGACCCGCGCAGGCGGACAACATCCTCCGCGGAATAAGGCCGCCGGATCCCCTTCCAGCGGGGATCGTTCTCCCATGCCCAGCGGAGGCTCTCCACGGCAGACTGGTTGGATGTCATGAGGTTGCTTCTCCCTTCGGCTTTGAATTGCGGGCGCCTGCCCGAGGGGCGCCTCTAGTCGATGAGATGCGCGCCGGAAAAAAGCCGTGCGGCAGGCGGGGCGGTCCGGACGACTCGTCCGATTCGGGCCAGTGGGCGTTTCGGCCGCGCCGCGCCCGGGTTTACTATGGATACAACGAGGGGTGAACCATGCTCAATGTCCAAGCGGAGCAGGTCCGCATTGTGGGTCCGCTCACCGAGGCCTATAAAACCATTCTCACGCCGGATGCGGTGCGCTTTCTAGCCCGCCTTTCCAACAACTTCGAAGGACGCCGCCAGGAGCTGCTCGCGATGCGCCGCCGGCGGCAGGAGGCGATCGACCGCGGCGCCATGCCCAACTTTCTTCCCGAGACCGAGGGCATCCGGAAGGCAGACTGGGTGGTTGCCCCCATCCCGGCAGATCTCCAGGACCGCCGCGTCGAGATCACCGGGCCGGTCGACCGGAAGATGATCATCAACGCGCTGAACTCCGGCGCCAACGTGTTCATGGCGGATTTCGAGGATTCCAACTCGCCCACGTGGCGGAACAACATGGACGGCCAGATCAACCTGCGAGACGCGGTGGACGGGATCATCAGTTTCACCAGCCCGGAAGGGAAAGTCTACAGGCCGGCGCAGAAAACCGCGGTGCTGATGGTGCGGCCCCGCGGCTGGCACCTGGACGAAAAGCATGTCCTGGTGGACGGCAAGCCGATCGCGGGCGGCCTCTTCGACTTCGGGCTGTTCCTGTTCCATAACGCGCGGAACCTCATGCGGAAGGGCACGGGTCCGTATTTTTACCTGCCCAAGCTGGAGAGCCACCTGGAAGCCCGCCTCTGGAACGACATTTTTGTGTACGCGCAAAAAGAGCTTGGCATCCCTCGCGGCACAATTCGAGCCACGGTGCTGATCGAGACGATTCTCGCCGCCTTCGAAATGGACGAAATCCTGTACGAGCTGAGCGAGCATTCCGCCGGACTCAACTGCGGCCGGTGGGATTACATCTTCAGCTTCATCAAGAAGTTCAGGAACCGGCCGGAGTTCGTGCTGCCGAACCGCGCCGAAGTCACGATGGACAGGCACTTCCTGAACTCCTATGTTCTCCTGCTGATCGAGACCTGCCACCGCCGCCGGATTCACGCCATGGGCGGAATGGCGGCCCAGATTCCAATCAAGGACAACCCGGAAGAGAACGAGAAAGCGCTGGAAAAGGTGAGGGCGGACAAGCTGCGCGAAGTAAAGCTCGGCCACGACGGAACGTGGGTTGCGCATCCGGGGCTGGTGCCCGTCGCCAAAGAGATTTTCGACGCGCACATGAAGACGCCGAACCAGATCGAGCGGCGTCCTGGCGCGCGCATCAGCGCCGAAGACCTGCTGAAAGTGCCCGAAGGCACGATCACGGAGGCCGGGCTGCGCTGGAACATCGACGTCGGCATACAGTACCTGGAAGCCTGGCTCCGCGGCAACGGCTGCGTTCCCATTTACAATCTGATGGAAGACGCCGCCACGGCCGAGATCTGCCGCGCGCAGGTGTGGCAGTGGGTCAGGCACAACGCCAAGATGAACGACGGCCGGCCGGTGACGGCGGAGCTGGTGAAACGGACGATCGCGTCGGTGACGGACAGCCTTCGGGAAAAACTTGGAGGGAAGGAACTCGCGCGCGCCGCGCGGCTTTACGAGGAGATGATGACCAGCGCCGAATTCCCCGAGTTCCTCACTCTGGTGGCAAACCAGCACATCGACTGAAACGCCCGGCGCTCTGCCATACTGCAAGTATGGAGGGCTTGGGGGATGAGTTCCTGGCGCGGCTGCGGGATGACCTGATCCAGCGGCGCATCGCAAGCGGCCTGGAATACCTCGAACGCAACCGCAGCGCGCTCGAATCACTCGATCCCGCCCGCAGCGGGGCAGGCGTCCTGCTGGGCCACCTCGCGCAGTGGGTCGATATCGGCTTTGGTGACACCGAACTTCTCCGATGCGTGCTGGCGCGGTTTCCCCGGCAGTCGCGCGGCAGCTTGCCCCTGCTCGATTTTCTGCATGTCAAGATGGCCGAAGGTTTGCTCGCGCTGCAAGGCGAGGAACCCGATCAGGCGATCCGCGGCTTCGAGATTGCGGCATCACTTGCCGAGGAGGCCGGCGATGGGGAGCTGCTCACCATATCCAATTTCTGGATCGGGCGCTGCCTGCGCCAGGAAGGGCGCTACGACGACGCGCTGAATTATACCGTGCGGGCCAGGGAAGCGGCCGCGGCATCCGGGTACGGCAAGATCGCCGCGGTGATTCAGGTGCTGGAGAGCTGGCTCATTTTCCAGAAGAACAAGCTGCGGGAGGCCGAGCGCATTCTCCGCGACGCGGAGGCGGTGCTGGAGCAAACCGACGATTACATCACCCGCGGCAACATCCAGTCCGCTTACGGCCGTATCGCGCGCCGCGAGGGCCGGTATGACCGCGCGCTCGAGCATTTCGAACGAGCCATCGCGCTGTATAAGGAACGCGATGCGCGCCACCGTAACCTGGCCCGTTCGTTGGTGAACATGGCGTCGGTAAAGCGCCTGGTGGCCGTCCAGTTGCAGCGGAAGCTAGACCGCGACGCCGCGCGGCGGAGGGAGCGCGCGCGGTCCCACCGCCCGGGGAACGAACGCGAGCGCCTGGAGCGCCTCCGCAGGGAAGCTTTCGCCCACCTGGAGGAAGCCGCCGCCATTTACGCCGGCCATCCCACTCACCACGGAACGGGCGCGGTCCACATCAACCGCGGCTTTCTCTACCTGGATAACGGCGAGCTCGACCGGGCGGGCGCGGAAGCCGCTTCCGCCTTCCGCTTGGGCGAGGAAAAGCGCGACTACATCCTCATGGCCCGCGCGCGGATACTGGCGTGCATCGTGGAGAATGCGAAGTTCGAGGAACAGATCGAGGAGCTTGCCGGCCCGTCCATGCACGCGCAGCTCGCCGCAGAGTACGCGCGCGACGCCGTCGAGTTCGCGCACCGGACGCAGAACCCCCGCCTGCTCGCCCGCGCGTACATCTGGCAGGGGCTCACCTTTTCCAACGACTTCTTCGACGATGCCAACGCGGCCCGGCAGTCCTGCGATGCGGCCACTGCCCTGCTGAAACCGGACGTCCGCGACTACATCTGGGACGACTTGCAGGAGCTGCGCTCGCGCGTTCTGAAAAAGGGGCCGATCGACACCGTGTTGCAGGAGTGGTCGCAGGGACTGGTTGGCGGGAAGACGTTCCAGCAGATCACTGAGGAGTTTGCGGGAATCATCATTCCGAAGGTCTGGGAGCGGGAAGGGCGCAAGGTGTCGCGCGTGGCCGCGAAGCTATCCGTATCGCCGAAAAAAGTGCGCCGGGTCTTGCAGGCGGGGGGGCTGCTGAAGAAAGAATGACGGAATTGTGCTGAGCTGAGGCGGCTTGCGTTTCCACCGGCGGGTGCGATCTTATTAATCCCATGAGCACTCGTCGATCTTTCCTGTCAACATGGGCGGGGCTGCCGTTTGCCAAAGCCGCCTTCGCAACGCAAAGAGCCTCATCCAAGGGCAAGTTTATTGTCTACGTCGGCACGTACACCGGCCAGCAGAGCAAGGGCATTTACGCCTACCGCTTCGATGCGGCCACCGGGGAGACGGAAGAGCTCGGCCTCGTCGCCGAAGCGCAGAACCCCACTTTTCTCGCGATCGACCCTTCGAACCGGCGCCTCTACGCCGCGCTGGAAATAGGCAACTTCCAGGGCAAACGCGCCGGCGCGGTCGCCGGATTCGCCATCGACGCGGCCACGGGCAAACTCACCCCGATCAACCAGGTTTCCTCGGGGGGGCCCGGCCCGTGCTTCGTTTCCGTCGACAAGACGGGAAAGAACGCGCTCGTTGCGAACTACGGCGGCGGCAGTGTTGCCGTGTGCCCGATAGGCCCCGACGGGACGCTATCCGAACCCAGCGCTTTCATCCAGCACACCGGTTCGAGCGTCAATCCGCGGCGCCAGCGCGAGCCGCACGCTCATTCCATCCAGCCTTCGCCCGACAACCGTTTCGCGATCGCCGCCGACCTCGGCTTGGACAAGCTGCTTGTCTACCGCTTCGACGCCGAGAAAGGGACGCTCACTCCGAACGACCCCCCGTTCGCCGCGGTGAAGCCCGGCTCCGGCCCGCGCCACCTCGCCTTCCATCCCAATGGCAAATTCGCCTACCTCATCAACGAGCTGCTGTCCACGGTGACGGCGTTCTCCTACGACGCCAAGAAAGGCGCGTTCACGGAATTGCAGACGATCTCGACTTTGCCGGAAGACTTCAGCGGCAACAGCTCCACCGCCGAGATTCTGGTGGACGCGGCGGGGCGGTTCCTGTACGGCTCCAACCGGGGGCATGACAGCATTGCCGTGTTCTCCATCGCGAAAAACGGAACCCTGAAGCTCGTGGAGCGGGTCCCGACCGAGGGAAAAACGCCGCGCAACTTCCGCCTGGATCCCACCGGCGCCTACCTGTTCGCCGCCAACCAGGACAGCGGCAACATCGTGCTGTTCCGCGTCGACCGCAAGAGCGGGCGCCTCACGCCCACCGGCAAGCAACTGAAAGTCGGCCGGCCGGTGTGCGTGAAGTTCGTCCCGGCGTAGTTGCGATTGGCCCCGCGCCGTGGGCCGGACTCACTTTTGCGACGCGGCTTACTTTTGCGAAGCCGCGAGGGCCTGGTCCAGGTCCCAGAGAATGTCGTCGAGGTCTTCGAGGCCGATCGAGAGTCGCACCATGTCGGGCGTGACTCCGGCGGCCTCCTGTTCCTCTGGTTTCAACTGCTGGTGCGTGGTGGACGCCGGATGAATCACCAGGCTTCGCGCGTCGCCGACATTGGCGAGGTGCGAAAACAGCTTGACGCTGTTGATGAACTTTCGGCCGGCCTCGTAGCCCCCCTTGATGCCGAATGAGAACACCGCGCCGCCGCCCTTCGGCATGTACTTCTGAGCCAGCTTGTAGTAAGGGCTCGAGGGAAGCGAAGGATATTTCACCCAGGTAACCAGCTTGTGCTGCTCAAGGAATTTTGCGGCCGCCAGCGCGTTTGCGACGTGCCGCTCCATGCGCAGCGAGAGCGTCTCGATCCCCTGGAGGAACAAAAACGCGTTGAACGGGCTGAGGCAGGTTCCCATATCCCGCAATCCTTCCACGCGCGCCCGGATGATATACGCGAGATTGCCGAATGTCTCGCTGTACCTCATGCCGTGATACGCGGGCGAAGGTTCGGTAAGCTGCGGGAAATTGCCTTCCTCCCACGGGAACTTGCCGCTGTCGACGATGATGCCCCCGATGCTGGTGCCGTGCCCGCCCATGAATTTGGTGAGCGAGTGCACCACGATGTCGGCTCCGAAATCGATCGGCCGGCACAGGTAGGGAGTGGCAAACGTGTTATCGATCACCAGCGGAATCTTGTGCTCATGCGCGATGGCGGCAACGGCCTCGATATCCAGGATGTTCCCGCGCGGATTGCTGATCGTCTCGCCGTAGAGGCACTTCGTTTTCGGCGTGATTGCCTTGCGGAAATTCTCCGGATCGTCCGGCTCGACAAAGTTGACGTTGATGCCCAGCTTGCGGAAGCTCACGTCGAACTGCGTGTACGTGCCGCCGTAAAGCGTGCTCGAGGCGACCATCTCGTCGCCGCAGGAAAGCAGGCTGGAAAGGGCGATGAACTGTGCCGCCTGCCCGCTCGACATCGCCAGCGCGGCCGCCCCGTTTTCGAGCGACGCCACGCGCTCTTCGAGAACCGCCGTCGTCGGGTTCATGATCCGGGTGTAAATATTCCCGAACTTCTGCAGCGCGAACAGCGCGGCGGCGTGATCGCTGTCCTCGAAGACAAAGGACGTGGTCTGATAAATTGGAACCGCGCGGGCGCCCGTTGTGGGTTCCGCCTGAAAATATCCGGCGTGCAATGCGCGCGTGTTAAATCCGAAAGTGCGTTCTGCCTTTTGATCTGACATCTATCTATTTGCTCCCAGTATTGTTTGCGGCGAAGCCCCTCACCGCTTGTATCCGATTTTTCGCAGCAGCTCGTGCCGCCATGCTCTGTCCTGCTCGCCTTCGACTCCCTTCGGAGGAGAGCCGTCCACCACCCCGAGCACGCCGCGCCCCTGCTCCGTCTCCGCGACGATCACCTGGACCGGGTTCGCCGTCGCGCAGAAAATGGAGCAGACCTCCGGCACATCTTTGATGCGCCCGAGCACGTTGATGGGGTAGCCGTCGCGCAGCGCGATCACGAACGTGTGCCCCGCCGCGATGGCGCTCGCGTTCCGGATGGCGAGCTGTTTCAGTTCCTCGTCGTTCCCTTCGGCGCGGGTGAGGCAAGCGCCCGAGGCTTCGTTGAACGCGATGCCGAACTTCATCTGCGGCACCGTGTTCACGATGGCCTCGTAAAGGTCCTCGACGGTCTTGATAAAATGAGTCTGCCCGAGGATGACGTTTCCGCCCTCGGGCACTTCCAGCGGAATTGCCTTAAGTTCCATGGGAATAACTAGGATACCGCGCCGGAGGCGTACCGTCCCTCCCGCGTCCCCGATCGGCGGTCGCCTGAATGCAAAAAACGTCGCTTTTGACCATTGACTCCTGCGGCGCCAAAAGGCATAGTCTCGCATAGGGCAGCATGGCGATGCTCGACGTGCAACGTGGAGGAAACAGAATGCCGTGCAAACCGCTGTTCGCCCCGGGATGCGCCCTGCTCGGCCTTCTGACGGGGCTATTTGGACTAGTTCTTCCTCTGTCTGGACAGCCAGCTCCTGCATTCGTCCACCAGGAGGATTTTTCCACCAACCTCGTAACCAACCGTGTTCCCAAATGGAGCGGCACCAGGCTGGTGGTGGTCGATTACGACGGGACGGACCTTCCCGTCATCCGCAGCATCGACCGTGAGGGACGCGACGAGGAAATTGCCCTCGAGATTCCTGGCGCCAAGGGCATTCACGTTTTCGATTACGCCGCCGGTTTTGACGGGGCAATCGCCGCGGTCGGATACGCGTTTACTGCCGATTCGCCAGAAGAGCAGCACTACCTGGTTTGGATCTCTCCGGACCGGAAGCGCCGGACGGTCGTCCGCCTGTCGCCCTACGTTGCTCTAGGAGTGGCGCTGGCCGGCGATGGCTCAATTTGGACGATAGGGGGCATGAGGAGCCGTAGCCGTTCCAGAGGCGAGGCCCGCTCTGTTCTCAGGCGGTTCGACCCCTCCGGCCAGGTCCTCGCATCCAGTGTTCCGAACGGACGGGCGAGGGCGAACATAGCTCCGGAGGCTGCGTCGATGTCGTACCTGTTTGCATCGCCGGACCGTGTAGGCTGGCTCACCAATGGGAATCAGTTCATCGAGTTCGCCCTCGACGGGAGGGAACTAGGCCGTTTCGACGGACCTCCAGGCTTAGACCATCTGGATACTTCCGGGGTCGCGATGGACGCGGAGAACGAGGTGCTCGTCGGAGACAAGCGCGAGGGGAGATTTGAGGTATGGAGGCTGAATCGGAGTAAGCGAGCCTGGGAACCAGTCTCTCTGAATTGGCCGGGGAAACCTCGTTTTTCCAGGATTCTGGGGTTCGACGGAACGACCCTCATTGCCTGGGAGAGCCACCGCAAAATTCACCGCCATGCGCGGACTTTGCCTCGCGGATCGTAAGCCGTAGAGGGCGATCCGCGTTTTGCTATCTTCTTTTGCAGTATCCTGATTGCGAGGGCGATGGATTCCCGGCCGCCGGCAGCACGCGCCGTTTCCGAAAAAGAGGAGATCCTCTCCTGCCTGCGTGAAAGGATGATCGCTTTCGCGGCATCTCGTATATCGAGGGACGCCGCGGAGGATCTTGCGCAGGAGGTGCTGCTCCTCCTCCACGAGAAGTACAGCCACATCGAGCAGCTTCAGGACTTGTTGCCGCTCTGTCTCCGCATCCTGAGGTATAAGATGATGAGCCTGCACCGCAAAGCGCACCGCCGGGGAGAGTACAACCAGGTATCCAGCGATGAAATTCCGCTGGCCGCCCTCGATCCGAGCCCCGAGGCGAGCCTGGCGCGCAAGGAAATCGCCGACCGCTTGGTTGCCGGTATCGCCCGCATGGGTGAGCGCTGCAAGGAGCTGTTCCGCCTCAAGCTGGAAGGGAAAAGCTTTCCCGAAATCCAGGCCCTAATGGGCGTGCATTCGATTAACACTATTTATACCTGGGATTCGCGCTGCCGCAAGCAGCTCATGGAGTGGATGGGCGGCGGATGGGAGAAGCGGAAATGAAGCGCGAGGATCTCGAGAAGCTGCTCGGCGGATATGCCACCGGGACACTCACCGAGGCGGAGCGCCGGGCGCTGTACGAAGCCGCGCTCACCGACCAGGCTTTGTTCGATGCGCTGGCCGGCGAAGAGGCGCTCCGCGAAGTGCTCGAAGATCCGCGCTGCCGCCGGCAAATCGAGCAGGCACTGCGCGAGCCCCGGCCCGGTTTTCTGGGCCGCGCCGCCGGATGGATGCGGCGCCCTCGCGGCTGGGCGATCGCCGGAGCGCTGGCCGCCGCGGCCGCGGTTGTGTTCATCGCCGTTCGACCTGAAATCCAGGTAGCGCAGTACAGGAAGGCGGAAGCGCCGCCGGTTGCGCCCGAGCGCCAGGCCTTCGAAGAACCGGCTTTGCGCGAACAGAAAAGCCCCGAAGACAAAAGCAAAGCTCAGCCGGCACCTGCGCCGGTTCCGAACCAGCCTCCGGCGGCTGCGCGGTCCAGGAGAATGGCCGAGCCCCAGCCGGCTGCCCCGCCTCCCGCAGCGCCCGCCCAACCGGTGCAGCTTGCCGAATCGGCGGCAGCGGGCGTGTCCGAGGACGTATCCAAGAGGGAAACGAGCGGCGCTGCCGGAGCGCCCGCCCGGTTGTTCAGCGCCGGTGTCCCCCCGGCGCCCCAGGCTGTCGCTCTTCCACCGATCCGCTATGAGGTTTTGGTAAAAGCTCCGGACGGCAGCTTTGTTCCGGCGGATCCCCGGACGCCGGTGGCGCCCGGCGTTCCCGTCCGCCTTGTGCTCACCGCGAACCGGCAGGGCAATTTGGCCGTTTTCGACGAGGAGCGCAACCTCCTGTTCAGCACGAGCGCCGCCGCAGGCGCCAGCTACACTGTGGATCCGCCGCCGGCCGGGCGCAAGTTCACCGTCATGCTTGTGCCAGGCTTTTCCGCACGGACAGCCGCCACCACCGCGCTTCGCGAGGTTCCGCAAGCAGAAACACAGCCCGGAAGCGACGTCACCGTGATCGATCTCACCCGCCCGCGAAATTAAATTTTCTGAAAGGATCGCCCGCGAGACAGCATTTCCCTCATGGATTGGAGGAATGATGAGCTGTCTTCCGCACCTCGCAGTGTGCACCCTGGTTGCCGGCGCACTGGTTTTCGGGCTTCGCCCAGGCGCCAGTTCCGCCGCCGCCTCGGGGGCGATCACACAGGGTTCCCTGTTCAGCCTCGATTCCGAGGGCCGGCCCCAAGCCGCCTGCCCGCTGAAGCATACCGATGTCAAAGCCGAGATCACCGGCTTTCTCGCTCGCGTCACCGTCACCCAGGAATTTTCGAATCCGTTTCAGGAGAAAATCGAAGCCGTTTACACCTTCCCCCTGCCGCCGAACTCGGCCGTCGACGATATGACGATGCTCGTGGGCAGCCGCACGGTCCGCGGCAAGATCAAGCGCCGCGAGGAAGCCCGCGCCATCTATGAAGCGGCCCGCGCCTCCGGGCGCCTCGCCGGACTGCTTGACCAGGAACGGCCCAACATCTTCACGCAATCCGTCGCCAACATCATGCCCGGCGAACAGGTGCGGATCACCATCAGCTATGTAGAGACCCTGAAGTACGAAAACGGCGAATACGAGTTCTCCTTTCCCATGGTGGTCGGCCCGCGGTACATTCCCGGCCGGCCGGTGGGCAGACAAAGCGGGGGATGGGCGCCCGACACCGACCGCGTCCCCGACGCTTCGCGCATCACCCCGCCGGTGGCGCGGCCCGGTACGCGCGCCGGTCACGACATCTCGCTCGAAGTCGCTCTGGATGCCGGCCTGGCCCTTGATGCGATCCAATCGCCCTCGCACGAAATCGACGTGGAAAGGCGCAGCCCGGACGCAGCCATTGTGCGGCTGAAGGACAAGGCCGTCCTGCCCAACAAGGATTTCGTGCTGAAGTACGATGTCGCCGGGAGCGCGATCCGTGACGCCGTTCTGGCGCACCGCGCGGCGCGCGGCGGCTATTTCACGCTGATACTCCAGCCTCCCGAGCGCATCACCGCCGCGGACATTTTCCCCAAGGAACTGGTTTTCGTCCTCGACACCTCGGGTTCCATGTCGGGTTTCCCCATCGAGAAAGCGAAAGAGACCATGAAGCTCGCGCTCAACGGCCTCAACCCGCAGGACACCTTCAACCTCATCACGTTTTCGGGCGACACGCGCATCCTGTTTCCTGAACCCGTCCCCGCGACGATGGAAAACCTTGCGGCGGCACAGCGATTCCTGGCCGGTACTGAGGGCCGCGGCGGCACGGAGATGATGAAGGCGATCCGCGCCGCGCTCGAACCCTCGGACGCGCAGGACCACATCCGCGTCGTCTGCTTCATGACCGACGGCTACGTCGGCAACGATATGGAAATCATCGCGGAGGTGCAGAAGCACCCCAACGCGCGCATCTTCGCCTTCGGCATCGGCAGCTCTGTCAATCGCTTTCTGCTGGATGAAATGGCCAAATACGGGCGCGGGGAAGTGGAGTACGTCGGACTGAACGATGACGGCTCGGCCGCCGCACGCCGGTTCCATGAGCGGGTGCGCAATCCGCTGCTGACGGACATCGTAATTGACTGGGGCAATCTCGCGGTCGCCGATGTTTACCCGAGGCGCATCCCCGACCTGTTCAGCGCGAAGCCGGTGATCATCCACGGGCGTTACACCGCGCCGGGGAGCGGAACCGTGCGGCTGATCGGGCGCATGGCGGGCCGGGAATTCTCGCGCGCCGTGCGCGTCACGCTGCCGGATTCCGAACCGCGGCACGACGTCCTGGCGCCGCTTTGGGCGCGCGCCCGCATCGGCGATCTGATGGGGCAGGACTACTTCGGCCTCCAGTCCGGCACGATCAGAACCGAAATCCGCGACGCCATCACACAGCTCGGCCTCGACTACCGGCTGATGACGCAATTCACCTCCTTCGTGGCCGTCGAGGAAATGACCGTAACGGAGGGAGGGCAGCCGCGCCGCGTCGAAGTGCCGGTCGAGATGCCCGAGGGCGTGAGCTACGAGGGCGTGTTCGGCAGGGAGAGCGAACTGGTTCCTGTAAACACATTTGCCGCGGCGAAAAGGGTAACGGCGCTCGGCGCCCCCGCGCGGCTTATGATCGGCGGCGTCGCGGATAGCGCCTGGGGCGGCATCCCGGCGGACCAGCCGCCCCCGAAGCTGCATCCCGCCATTGCGGCGCTGATCCAGCGGCCGCAGGCCAACGCCCCGTTCGTTCGCAACGGCAAGGCCGAGATCCAGGTCTGGCTGACGGATACTTCACCGGCGGCGATCGCGAAACTGAAGCAGCTCGGGTTCGAAATTCTGCTCGAGCCGAAGACGGCCAAGATGGTTGTCGGCCGCCTGCCCGTAGCGAACCTCAAAGCGCTTTCCGAACTGAGCGTTGTGCGCTACATCTCGCCGCAGATGTAGGCCGGTAACCGCCGGAGCGCGAGAGGGTCGCGGGCCCCCTTTTGCTCGCGCTCCGGCCTGTTATGATGCCAATCTGATGCGAGTACTCTGCGTTTTCCTCCTGTCTGCCGCCTGCTCATTTGCTGAGGGCCTGCCATCCTGCCGCGCGCAATTTGACGGCGCCGAACTGACCATCGCGAATTCCCACGTCGAACGGAAGTGGAGAGTCATCAGCGGCCTGCTCTACGCCGTTTCGATCCGCGACCTCGACAACAACGTCGAGTGGCTTGCGCGCCCCTCTTCGCAGCCGGCGCCCTATCCCGCCGCAGCGCTCCCAGAGGAAAAGCGCGAAGTGACCTTCACTAAGAAAACCGGCAGGTTCAGCCCGGCAGAGGCCGAATCTCTCGTGGTGGAACTGGCCACCACGGGGTCAGTGAAGCTGACCTACCGCTTCCAGGTGTTTCCGGACGCGCGCGGCATCTCTGTGCAGTTGACTGCCGTGGGGACGGGGGCTGGTCCGGCCGCGGCGCGCGCCGGGCAAGAGGGTAGCACGGCATCGGGAATCGAGGTGGACCGCGGGCAGAAAGCGCGGCAGCAGCGAATTATCACCGACGCAATGGAGGTGCTCGACCTCGCGCCTCAGCACCTCAGGCTCACGCAGGTGCGCCTGGCGGATCAGACCGACAATCACAACGAACTCGTCTTCGAAAACGAATGGCTGCTGCATACCGCCGAACCTCTCCGCCTTCCGGGCAACCTCTTCATCGTTGAGAACACGCTCACGGGGAACGGGCTTATCTTCCTGAAGGAAGCGCCGCTGCCGCACGCGCGGCCGGTGAAGAACGAGGTCGATCTCACCTTCGAGCCGCAGGACCGGCGCATAGGCCTGATGGGGCAGGGAACAGACGGGCCCGGCGAGGGCTACCGCCACATCGTGCTCAGCTATTCGCGCGGCCGCGTGGGCCGGATCGAGGCGCTGCACGCTTACCAGCGGCAGTTGCGCGTCTACGACCCGAGGCGCGACGCCATGTTTCTGAGCAACACCTGGGGCGACCGCTCGCGCGACGGCCGCATCAACGAGCAGTTCCTCACTAAGGAAGTACACGCCGGCGTGAAGCTTGGGGTAGACGTCATACAGATCGACGACGGATGGCAGAAGGGCGCCAGTTCAAACTCAGTCAGGGCCGGAGGCGTCTGGACAGGCTATTGGGACGCGGACCCCGAATTCTGGAACGTGCATCCCGAGCGTTTCCCGAACGGGCTTGCGCCCATCCTCAAGCTTGCCGCCGCCAACAAAGTGCGGTTTGGCCTGTGGTTCGGCCCCGACTCGAGCAACGACTTCGCGAACTGGGAGAAAGACGCCGCCAAGATCCTGGAACTCCACCGGACGCTCGGCGTGGATTACGTCAAGATCGACAGCGTGAGGGCGAACTCCAAGACCGGCGAACGCAACCTGAGGCGGTTCTTCGACCGCGTGCTCGAAGGTTCGCGCGGCGCCGTAAGCTTCGATCTTGACGTGACGGCCCAGGTGCGTCCCGGCTATTTCGGCATGATCAACGTCGGGCCGCTGTTCGTCGAAAACCGCTACACAGACTGGCACCGTTACTGGCCGCACCACACTTTGCGGAACCTTTGGAAGCTGGCGCAGTACGTGGACCCGGCCCGGCTGCGGATGGAGTTTCTGAACAACTCCCGCAACACACAGCTCTATCCTGATGACCCGCTCGCCCCGGCTCAATACTCGCCCTCTTATCTGTTCGCCACGGTCATGTTCTCGAACCCGCTCGGCTGGTTTGAAATCTCCAATCTGCCGGCGTCTTACTTCGAGGAACTGCCGCCGCTGGTCGCGCGTTGGAAACAGGAGCGCGCCGGCATCTTTTCCGGTTCGATTACCCCAATTGGAGAGGCGCCGGACGGCGTGGCCTGGACCGGCTTCGTCTCGGCGGCGAAAAACGGCCAGAGCGGGTACGCCCTGCTATTCCGCGAACTGAACCCCTCGCCGGAGTGGGAATGCTCCGTACCCATGTTTGGAGCTTCGAAGTACTCAGTAACCGTACTTGGAGGAGCCGGTTCGGTTTCGATCGCATCCGGCAAGCTCCGCGCCCGGATTCCCGAAACAAAGCAGTTCGTCTGGGTAAAGCTCGACTCGCGATAGGTGCGAGCCCGCCAGGCTCGTCAGCGGTCCGTGTGCGAAGCGGTTTGCGTCCGTCTTTGCGCAATCGTGCGCGCGTCCTCGGCCTTTTGCACGGCCTCCCGCGCGAGCGTTGCGACGCGCTTGTCTTTAGGTTTTTCGCGGTACAGCTTGTCCGCCATCCGGTAGAGCTCGTCCGCCTTTTCCAGCGTGTCTCCGGCGTAACGGTCCGCGCCCTGCGCGCGGGCAATCTGAACGGCATTCCGCGCCTGGTAGAGCGCGAGCAGCGCTTCGTACTGGCTCAACGGAATCCCTTGTGAGATCGGAGCGGGCTGCTGCACCTCCACGGTCGGCGCCGCGACCGCGCCTGCGCTGCGCGGAAGCAGTTCATACTTTGCCGCCACTTCTTCCACCTTGCCCACGGTGTCGCGTCGCGGCACGTTCTCCAGCACCACAATATTGCCGGGATGGGTGACGGCGAAGTAAGGTTCGGCGGTTACGATCAGCCCGAAGGTCTGGAACGAGGTCGTCGCCTTGAGCCTGCTCTTTCCCGAGCCGTCTGTCAGGATTTCGCCCAGGCTCACGGGACGGCCGTCGGGCGTGATCGCCCACAGAACGTAAGTGAGATATTCCGGCCCGAACCGCGTGGGCGCCTCAAGCTTTTCGAATTTGCTGTCGATCTCGACCACTCCGCCCCTGTTGACGATCGTGGCTTCGCCGTGCGCTCTGGGCAAAAGAACGGTCCCGTGAAAATCAATCTTCGTCGGTGCGCTGCGGTGGCCGTAGTTAAGCGCCCGAATGCTGCGCCGCTCCACCGTGATCTGGTAGATGGGGACGGTGTCCTGCCGCGCTGTTTCCTGTTGGCTCAGTGCCGGCTCCACGCCAACGCAGAGGGTCAACGTGATGATCGCAAGATGACGCATTACACCTCCGGGGTTGCTGTGGAATGCACGCGGCATTCCAATCCCAAGTAGCTGATTTCCGGGACCTATCAGCCCGTGGATAAAGTCGAAACATTTTGAAGTCGAAACATCTTGATGCAGGAATGTTTTGGATGGATAATTGGGCATGGCGCTCGGCAAGCGGAGACAGAAGCAGACCTCGTTCTGGGTC
>JBLNCW010000074.1:0-24553 GCA_050261015.1 Rhodospirillales bacterium
GGTGCGGATGCGCAATCTGCTGGCGCGTCCGGTTGGAGTCGTATGAGCCAGGGGAGAAGTGTGCCCGCGCGCGGCCAAAGCGGGCAAAAAGAGCCGCAGATACAGGCACTTAGCCTGTCTCTAATCGCACGTCAGACCGCCTCGCCAATTGATTCGACATAAATGCAGTTGCGGATTCTGCCTAAAATCGGCGTTTTTCCGCAGCCTGCTAGGCCTACGATCAACCGTTTCCAACTACACTCCGAATTTCCTTACGGACGGATCACGGGCTGAAGGCAGAGTGCCTGCGATATCATGAGCCAATGCATCGGGGCAAGAGCGCGTTTGCCTGGTACTTTTCGCTGCTCGCGCTGGCCAACCTGATGTGGGCCGGACAAGGCACGGCGGTGAAGTTTTTGAATCGGCACCTGGGGCCGATTGCGATCACGTTTCTTCCCTTCTACATCGCCACGCTGATTCTGATTCCGGCGCTTCTGCGCAACCGCAAGCGCAAGGCGCTGACGTGGACCGACTGGCGGCGGTTCATCATCGCGGGAGTGTGCGGGCAGGTGCTGGCGCAACTCGGGATGACGATGGGCATCAGCAAGTCGCTGGCTTCCAACGCGGCGATCCTGAACCTGCTCATTCCGGTCATCACCGCCGTGCTTGCTTCGTTCATGCTTGGCGAAAAGATGACGCGGCTGCGCTGGATGGCCCTCGGCCTCGGCCTCATCGGAGTTTTCCTCCTCTCGATCGAAGACCTGCGGCAGAGTTCGTTTTTTGAGGCGAAGTACCTGGTCGGAAACCTGCTGATTTGCTCCGGGTGCCTGGGCTCGTCTTTTTACAACGTGTACTCGAAGGGACTGCTGAAGCGGTTCGAGGAGATCGAGATTTTGATCTTCAGCTACATCGCGGCGTGCGCGGCCAGCGTGCCCCTGCTGACCTGGGTGGAACCCGTGCGGCCGGCGGCCTTCGCCGCGTTCGATTGGAGAAGCTGGGCGGCGTTCGGGTTTCTGGCGGTGTTCATGTACGGCGTTTCGATGCTGCTGTTCTTTCACGTGCTCAAGCACATCGACGTGACCGTGGCATCGGCGTCGCTGTACCTGCTGCCCGTCTTCGGAGTGCTGCTGGCGGCGCTTCTTCTTGGCGAGCGGCTGAGCACGGCGGCGCTGGTGGGCGCGGGCGTGGTGCTGGTCTCCACCGTGCTGATCATGAAGTACGATACCGCTTCCCAGTAGCCGAAATGGTGATGAATAGCCAATGATCACGTACCGGATCGGAAACGACCTGGATCTTGACCAGGTCATTGAATTGTATGTGGCCTCCACACTGGGCGAGCGGCGCCCGGTGGATGACCGCTGCCGCATGGAGTCCATGCTGCGGAACGCGAACCTGGTTGTGACCGCCTGGGACGGCGAACTGCTGGTAGGCATTGCACGGTCGCTTACGGATTTCAGCTACGCGACGTACCTGTCAGACCTGGCCGTGCGAGTGTCGCACCAGCGCATGGGCATCGGCAAGGAGTTGATCCGGATCACGAAGCGCGAAGGCGGGCAGGCGAGAATCATCCTCCTGGCGGCGCCCCGGGCGGTGGATTACTATCCGCACATCGGATTTACGCGCCACGAATCCGCCTGGATTCTGTAAATCTGGCTCCGGCGCGCTATACAATAGCAAAACTACCTTTATGGCCCAAGAGGACCGAATAGCCGGTCTGGCGCGGCAAATTCAGGCCGCCAAGAACCGCGAGCACCTCGCCAAGTCCGCCGGCGAGATTGCTGCGCTCCAGCGACAGGGGGCTTACGAACTGCATTCTATTTGCGCCGGCTTCGTCCGGTCGGTCAACAGCAGGTTGACGGGCGCCGCTCTGAGCCTGGCGCCGCCCGAATACAGCCCGGAGGCTTTCCGGAATCCCGGCGTGAACCTCATCCAGATCGGCTCGGAAGGGCGCGAAATCCACATCGCGTTTCAGGGGCCGCGCGAACGCGTCTCGTCCGAAAAGTTTCTGATTCCCTACGTGCTCGAGGGCGAAGTGCGCGCCTTCAATCAGAAAATGCTCGAACGCTTCGAGGTCCGCACCCGGCTCGTGTTCTACTGCCTGGAAGGGGAGCGTGCCTGCTGGCGGTTTTTCGACTGGCGGACGAGGCACACCGGCCTGTTCGGCGTGGAACTGCTGCTGAACCTGATGGAAAGCCTCTTTATCTGAGGATCAGAGGGGAAAGCGCTCGCGGACCAGGGCCAGAGCCTCCTCACGCGTCTTGATCCGGCCTTCAAGCTGGAAATCCTCGACAGTGTTCAGGATTTGTTTGAACAACGGGCCGGGCTTGTAGCCGGCGGCAATCAGGTCATAGCCGTTGATGAGGGGTTGCGGCTTGAGTTCCTCGCGCGGGGCTTCCGCCAGCTTGCGCTTCAGGAACTCGTAGTTGTCGAGCATGCCGTGGCTCATCACGCAATCCAGGCGGTGCAGTTCCAGGTGCTCGTCGAAGTTTTCCATGCGCATGAAGCGCTTCAGCTTGCTCTCGCGCATCCTGGTGACGTCCTTGAAGCGCAGGTGATTGGCGATGAGTTCCTCGACGCGGGCGATCTCCTGATTGGAGAACCGCAGCCTGGAGAGGATGCGCACGGCCATTCGGGCGCCGACCTCGGCATGCTCGTCGAAGCGAATGCGGTCCGCCACACGGAACGTGGGCGGCTTGCCCACGTCGTGGAGCAGGACGGCGAGCGCCAGCACGGGCGAAGGATTGCGCATGCCCTCCAGCATCATGAGCGTGTGAGTCCAGACGTCGCCCTCGGGATGGAACTCGGGCGGCTGCCGCACGCCTTTCATGGCGGCCACTTCAGGCAGGATATCTTCGAGGAGGCCGGATTCGTCGAGCAGCTCGAAGCCGCGGCGTGCCCCGCCTTCGGTGAGAATGCGGATGAGTTCGTCTCGAATCCGTTCGGCCGAGATCAGCCGGATTTTGGCGTGCAGGCGGCGTATGGCGGCGAAGGTGGCTTCCTCGATTTGGAAACCAAACCGGGCGGCCAGGCGGATGGCGCGGAGCATTCGGAGATGGTCCTCGGCGAAGCGGATTTCGGGGTCGCCGATGGCCCGCACGAGCCGGGCATCGAGGTCGCGCCGGCCCTCGACGAAGTCGAGCACCTCGCCGGTGCGGGGATCCATCAGCAGGCCGTTGATGGTGAAGTCGCGGCGCATGACGTCCTGGCGGGGGTCGGTTTCGAAGACGACGGACTCGGGGCGGCGGCCGTCGCGGTACGAGTGGTCGCTGCGGAACGTGGCAACTTCAACCTCGTCGCCGTCGTTGCGGACCAGCACGACTCCGAAATGCGCGCCCACCAGCCGCGAGCGGGGGAACAGCGCCACGACTTCTTCCGGGCGGGCGTCTGTGGCTACGTCGAAATCCCGCGGCTCGCGCCCGAGCAGCACGTCGCGAACGCAGCCCCCAACCCAGTAGGCCTGGCGGCCGCTCTCCCGCAGCCGCTCAACAATGCGAGTTGCCAGCATGGCGGGAGTGGAGCCGGTCATCAATATGATCGTAGAATAGTTCGGAATATTATCTTTTCCCCATGTCAACAACAGGTCGGATCGGCCCCGCCCCGAAGGTGGTCATCGCCACCACCGTGGCGTTGTCATTCATCTCTTTTTGGCGCGGCGCAGCCATCGTGCTGTCCGATTTGGCGTCGTCGATGTTCTATGCCGGCGGTATTGCAGAGCAGGCGGTCGGGAAATCAGCTCCGTGGTTCATTCTCGGCGTCATGCTGTTCAGTTTCGCGGTGCGCTCCGTGTACCTGGAGAGCTGCAGCATGTTCGTGCGTGGCGGCGTGTACATCGTGGTGCGCGACAGCATGGGGCCGTTCGTGGCCCGGCTGTCGGTTTCGGCGCTTGTATTCGACTACATTCTGACGGGTCCGATCAGCAGCGTATCGGCGGGGTTGTATCTGGCGGGGCTGCTGAACGAGCTGAGCGTGCTGCTGGGTCAGGGCCTGCGTGTGCCGCCGGGTCACTTTGCGGTGGCGTTTGGGCTGGCGGTGACCGCATTCTACTGGCGATCAAACGTCAAGGGCATACAGGAATCCAGCAGCAAGGCGCTGCGGGTCATGCAGATCACCACGATCATGGTGGTCATGCTGCTGATCTGGTGTCCGCTGACTATTTTGCTGGAGGGGAAAACGCAGTTGCCTCCGGCCCCCAAGCCGTCCAATCTGCAATTCGGCAGCGAGGCGCTGGGCTGGTTCGAGGGCACCTTCTGGCCCAGTATCCCGCTGGTGGCGATCATGATCGCATTCGGACATTCCTTCCTGGCTATGAGCGGATTCGAGACGCTGGCCCAGGTATACCGCGAGATCGCCGCTCCGAAGCTGAAGAACTTGAAAATCACCGCTAACATCGTGTGCATCTACGCGGTCTTTTCCACGGCCCTGATCACTCTGATGGCGGTCATGATCATCCCGGACTCGGTACGCGGGCACTACGCGGAGAACCTGATTGGCGGGCTGGCCATGAACCTGGCGGGACCGGAGTTTCTGCGGCTCGGCTTCCACCTGTTCGTGGTGATCGTGGGAGTGCTGATCCTGTCGGGCGCCGTGAACACGTCCATCATCGGAGCCAACGGCGTCCTGAACCGGGTGGCGGAAGACGGCGTGCTGGTGGACTGGTTCCGCAAGCCGCACAAACGCTTCGGAACGACGTCGCGGATCATCGACACGATCGCGCTGATGCAAGCGGGGACGATTATTGCCAGCCTCGGCGACGTCTACATACTGGGCGAAGCATATGCGTTCGGCGTTGTCTGGAGCTTTTTTATGAAGGCGCTCGGCGTGACGGCGCTGCGGTTCCAGCGGCACGACCAAGAATATAAAGTGCCGTTGAACCTGCACCTGGGGGGCAAAGAGTGGCCGATCGGGCTGTTCCTTACAACCTCAGTGCTGTTTCTGGTGGCATTGACGAATCTGTTCTCGAAACGAATTGCCACGATCTACGGCGTCGCATTCACAGTGGTTCTGTTTGCTGTGTTCACCATTTCCGAGCGCATCAACAAGAGGAAGCGCCAGGAAAAGCCGGGCATGGAGCACTTCAATCTGGACCTGCAGTCCGATGTCGCTCCCGAAACCATTCACGCGCGCCCGGGCTGCGTGGTGGTGGCGGTGCGGGACAACCGCCGGTTGACGCACCTGCAAAAAGTGCTCGAGAAAACCAACCTCCGGCGGCACGACATTGTCGTGATGACGGTGCGGCGGATGTCGGCGGGGGCGGGGGAGTACGACCTGCGGGAGGACCAGATTTTCGCCGAGTACGAGCGGACGCTGTTTTCGCGGGTCGTGGCGATCGCGGAAAGGGAAGGCAAGCCGGTGGAACTGCTGGTTGTGCCGGGCGTGGACCCGTTCGACGCGATGGTGCAGACGGCTGCGAAGCTGAAGGCTTCCCGGCTGGTGACCGGCGTCTCGGCGCAGATGGACTCCAACGAGCTGGCGCGGCGTATCGGGTTGGCCTGGGAGCGGCTGCCGGAGCCGCGGCATCCGTTCTCGCTGGAGGTGATTAGTCCTGGTCGGCCCTCGATTTACGTGAACCTCGGGCCGCACCCGCCGCGGCTATGGCCTGAGGACGTGGAGAGGTTGCACGACCTCTGGCTGGAGTTGAGCCAGCACCCGGAACTGGGCGCCAGGCTGCATCACCGGGACGTGGTCGGGCTGGCGCTGCGGCGGCTGGAAAGGGATTTATCGGGGGAACAACGGCAGCAGATCATCGAGGAACTGAAGCGGGAGCTTCGAACGTGATCGCTCGTTTTCCGCAGGGGCGTGCCGGGTAAAACCGGCGTCTACTTGCGGGCGCGGGTCTTGGCCTTCTTGGGGGCGGCGCCTTTTTCCTCTTCCGCCGCTGCCGGGTTGATGGAGGAAAGCACTTCCTTGAAGAGCGCCTCCTTCTTTGCATCCTTCTTGGGCGGGGCCTCTTCGTGGAGATAGTTGTGTTCGTTGTAGCAGGTGCGGCAGCGAACCTTGGCGGGAACGGAGTTCAGCATCGACACTACCGAGTGGTTGGTCAACCTGCGGCACTTCACGCAGTAGTCGTCGATTACGTCCCCTAAGCGCACTTCAGACATACAACCTCCATCCAACCGCGATTGCCGAAGTATATCACGGAGCGGGGCAAACATGCCTCCTGCGCCACTGTGGGAGTGTGTGGCAGCGTTCTCTCCCGGCTCTCAGGAATACGGCCGGCCCAATGATGCCAGGCCGCTGCTCAACTTCCCAATTCGAGACGGTCCGCAAGGAGACCGGGCAGCCCTGCTCCCCTGATCTTCTCCTGCGACTTGCGCACATCGTAAGGCACACGGCGGAACTCGACCAGGCGGTTGCCGGTGTCGTAGACGAGGTATGCGGCGCGCGGGTCGCCGTCGCGGGGCTGGCCCACCGAGCCCGGGTTGATGAGATAGAACGGGTTGTGCTCAAGCTCGATGATTCGCTTCGCTTCGCCGGGATGGGGTCTGTCGAGACGCTTGACAGAATTGCGGTAGCAGAGGAAGCCGCCCTGCAAGTGCGTATGGCCGAAAAAGGAAATCGGCCGTTCCAGGTAGTCGATGACTTGCGCCACGGCGAAGGTGGAAACCAGGTAGTCGTCCTCGTCGAGCGGTGAGCCGTGAAGGAGCTGAAAGGAGTCCATCACAACCGGCCCTCGCGGCAGGCTCCGCAAGTATTCGAGGTTCCGGGGAGTGAGGGTCTGGCCGGTCCAGAGGGCGGCGTCGCGCGCCACCGGATTGAACCATTCCAGGTCGTCCAGCCCTGCGCAGGCCTTATCGTGATTGCCGCGGACCACGGTTTTGACGTTGCTGCGGGCCCATTCGACCACGCGGTTCGGGTCCGCTCCGTAGCCGACCAGATCGCCGCAGCAGAGGATCTCATCGAAGTCCGAGCCCGCGTCGCGGAGGACGGCTTCGAGCGCCTCCCAGTTGCCGTGTATGTCGCTGAGGATCAGGTAGCGCACAGACGTATAAGAGCGACCTCGGGAGGCGCACCGATTCGCGCCGGCATGCCGACGGTGCCGATTCCACGGGTCACCCAGATCGCAGACGGACCCTGGCGGTACAGGCCGTAGACATAGGGCGTGTAGAATCGAGCCACGTTCAGTGTCTGATGAAGGATCTCGACGGTGACCTGGCCGCCGTGCGTGTGGCCGGCGATGGTCAGGTCGTACCCCTGGCGGGCGGCGACGTCGAAGACGTCGGGGTTGTGCGACAGGAGGACGTTGACCGCGCCGGGCGCCAGCAGTTTTTCAGCGCCCACAAGATAGCCTCTGCTCTTGCGCTGGTAGTCCACTCCGGCGATGTTCAGCGCGGCATTGCCGAAGCGCAGCAGGCGGGCCTGCCGGCGGAGAAATGTCAGGCCGAGCCGGGCGCCCTTTACTGTGGTCTCAGCTTCCGCGCGCGCGTAGATCTCGTGGTTGCCGAGACAGCCGAGGACGCCGGCGTCGGCGCGCAGCCGGGCGAGCTGGTAGAGGCAGGCGTCCAGCGGGTCGCCCTGAGTCGTGATGAGGTCGCCGGTAACGAGCGCCAGATGCGCCCGGAGGCCGTTGGCCATATCGATGGCGCGCGCCAGTTCCTTTTCGCTGAGGAAGGGACTGAGGTGGATGTCGCTGAGCTGCACCAGGCGCAGTCCCTGAAGGTCCCTTGGAAGGTTCGGGATGGGGATGTCGATTTCCCGTACACGAATGTCATCGCGCTGGATTATGCCGAATCCCACGGCGCCGAACGGCGCCGCAACAAAGAGGCTTCCTGTGGCGCGCAAAAATCCCCGCCGTTCGGTGTTAAATTTCGGCACACTGCGCCAGAACCGGAGGAGGATGCAAGCGCCAATCGAGGCTGCCGCCCAGGAGAGCGCTCCCCCGCGCACCCAGTAGACAGTCCACGAGTGCGGCAGGTTCGTGTACGCGGCGGGAAAACTGGCAATGAACCCGAACAGCAGCCACGCAATCACCAGGACCACGCCGAAGTTGAGCGCGCGGCGCACCCACAGCGTCCGCCGCGCAGCCGCCGACTCCAGCAGCCACCAGCGAAATTGCAGTTGAGCCCAGACTGCAACAATTAATACGCCGACTTCAGGCAGATACGGCCAGATACGGCGGAAAATCCCCATTGGTTAACTTCCATTGTAACCGGGAGCAAGTGAAGAATTTCGTTCGTGTGCGGCGGCTCCAGCGTTCGCTACAATCGAACCATGTCGCTTGTCGTAGTGGGTTCGGTTGCCTATGACGGTGTGGAAACGCCGCACGGGCGCGTGGAGCGGATGCTGGGCGGCGCGTGCACGTACATCTCGCTAGCCGCCAGTTACTTCACCCGGACAGCCATCGTCGCGGTCGTCGGAGACGATTTCTGCCAGCAGGACGAGGATTTTCTGGCGAGCCGGGGCATCGACCTCGCCGGCCTCGAGCGCGCCCCCGGAAAAACGTTCTTCTGGTCCGGCGTTTACTCCCGCGATATGAACGAGCGCACTACGCTGCGAACTGACCTCAACGTTTTCGCGAATTTCAACCCCAAGCTGCCAGAAAACTACCGCAACCATCCCTACCTGTTCCTGGGCAACATCCAGCCGGCTTTGCAGCGGAGCGTGCGCGCGCAGATGAACGGCTTGCGCCTGGTGGGCGGCGACACGATGAATTACTGGATCAGGGAAACCCGTGAGGAATTGCTGGCGGCGCTGAAGGAGTGGGACTGCCTGCTGATCAACGACGGCGAGGCCCGGCAACTTTCCGGCCACTACAACCTGCGCCGCGCGGCCGAAACGATTCTCGAAATGGGTCCGCACACGCTGATCGTGAAGCGCGGCGAGTACGGGGCCGTCCTGTTCCGCCGCGACGGGCACTTTGTGGCGCCGGGATACCTGCTCGACAATGTGCTCGACCCGACGGGGGCGGGCGATTCTTTTGCCGGCGGCTTCTTCGGATACCTGGCCGGATGCGGTATCGATCTGCGGGAAGACCGCGCCGACCCGCGGGAACTCCGGCGCGCCGTGATCTACGGGTCGGTGATGGGCAGCTTCTGCTGCGAGCAGTTCGGCGTGGAGCGGTTTCGGACGCTGACGCGCGCGGAGATCGATGAGCGGTACGAAGAATTTCAAAAATTTACAAACTTCTGACCGGGGTAAAAAGAAAACGAAATCCCGCATCGCCGCAGCGCTGTCGGTGACCGCTGTGGCGCTGGGCTTGGCCGCTCTGAGTGCGGTTGCCATCGCGTTTTTCTATTCCCGGGGCGAGCTGTTGTGCTACGGCGACGCGGCGGCCCACATCAACATCGCCCGCCGCATCATCGATTCGCGTACTCCGGGATGGGAGCAGATCGGCACGGTGTGGCTGCCGCTGCCGCATCTGATAATGGTCCCCCTCGTGCAAAACGACTGGATGTGGCAAACCGGTCTGGCGGGCGCGATTCCTTCGGGTCTGTGCTTCGTGCTGGGTGGCGTGTTTGTGTTCCTCGCGGCGAGGCGCGCGTTTGCGAGCGGGGCGGCGGGACTGGCGGCGTGCCTGTTGCTGGCGCTCAATCCGAATGTGCTTTACCTGCAATCGGTGCCGATGACCGAAGCGCTGTTCCTGGCGGCGCTGGCGGCCTTGCTGTACTTCACCGTGCGGTTTCGGCAGCAGCAATCGCTGTGGTGCGCCGCGGCGGCGGGCGCGGCGGCGCTGGCTGGATCGATGACGCGCTACGAGGGGTGGTTCGTAATCCCGTTTACGGCGTTGTACTTCCTGCTGGCTTCGAAGCGGCGCCGCTGGCTCGCGCCGTTGATTTTCAGCCTGATCGCCGCATCGGGGCCGCTCTGGTGGCTGGCGCACAACTGGTGGTACTACGGAAACGCGCTGGAGTTTTACAACGGCCCTTATTCCGCCAAGGCGATCAACCAGCGCGCGGTGGAGGCGGGCATGGCGCGCTATCCGGGCGATCACGAGTGGGGGAAGGCGTTCTTCTACTTCCGGTCGGCGGTTGTGTTGTTTGCGGGGCTTCCGCTGGTGTGGATCGCGGCGGCGGGCGCGCTGGCGGCGGCGGTGCGGCGCGTGTTCTGGCCGCTCGGGCTGCTGGCGCTGCCGCCGGTCTTCTACGTCATCAGCATGTATTCCTCGGGTACCCCGATTTTTCTGCCGCACCTGTGGCCGAACAGCTACTACAACGCCCGCTACGCCATGGCGGCGCTGCCTCTGCTGGCGATGGCCGGCGGGGCGCTGGTGTCTCTCGCTCCGGCGCGTTTGCGCGGACTCGCGGCGGCCGCGGTGATACTGGCCGCGAGCGCCCCCTGGGCACTGGCGCCGCGGCCGGAAAACTGGATCTGCTGGAAAGAAAGCCAGGTGAACTCGGAAGCGCGGCGCGCCTGGACCCGCGAGGCAGCGGAATTCCTGCGGGCGCACAGGCAGCCGGGCGACGGCTTCTTCACGTCGTTCGGCGATTTGACCGCTATTTTCCAGCAGGCGGGCATTCCCCTGCGCGATACCCTGAACGAGTGCAACAAGTTGCAATGGATTGCCGCAGTGGGGCGCCCCGACCTGTTCCTAAGGGAACAGTGGGCGGTCGCGCAGTCGGGCGATTCGGTGGCGACTGCTCTCGACCGGACTTGGAGAACCGGCCCGAGATATGATTGTGTCAAGACCATCGCGGTCAAAGGAGCGCCGGTTATCAACATTTACCGGCGGGTTTCATGAGGATTCCCTTTACCAAAGCGCACGGCGCCAGGAATGACTTTCTGCTCACGTGGGCGGGCGACGCTCCCGGCGAAAACCTGCCGGAAGCCGCCCGGGCGATCTGTGACCGGCATACCGGCATAGGCGCGGACGGATGGCTGCTGGTGGAGCCCGCGCCGGAATGCGCGCCCGCATACCACGCGTCGATCCGTTTGTTTAACGCCGACGGCAGCGAGCCCGAAATCTCCGGAAACGGCACCCGCTGCGCCGCGGCGTTTCTTCTCGACACCGGTTTCGTGGACGGCGAAGCAGTGCGCATCGCGACCGGCGCGGGCGTGAAGCATCTTCGCCTGATCGAGCGCAGCGGGTTGGCGTTTTCCTTCGAGATGCGGATGGGCCTGCCGAAAGTGTATGACGGGCAATTGCGCTTTCCGCTGCCGCTGGCTTCGGGACCGCGCGAGGTGACCGCGCTCAACGTGGGCAATCCACAATGCGCGGTGTTTGTCGACAGCTTTCAGTTCGATTGGAGAGCGCTCGGAGCCGAAATCGAGGCGCACCCGTTCTTCCCCAATCGCACGAATGTTTCTTTCGTGCGGCCGGTGGATGAACACACGCTCGAAGTCCGGTTTTACGAGCGCGGAGTTGGCGAAACGATGAGTTCGGGCACCGGCTCCACCGGCGCCGCCGCGGCGGCGATTCTGCGCGGCGTGGCCGCGAGCCCGGTCCGGATTCTTACCCCGGCGGGGCCGATCGATCTCCGCTGGGATGATGATATTTACCTTACGGGACCCGCTGAAATCATCGCCGGCGGCGAATTCTATTTCTGATCAGGGAGGATGTGTGGAGACGCTGGGAATCGAATCGAAAACGCGCGTGCAGCAGCTCGAAGAAAAGATACGCAGCCGGACAGCCCGCGTGGGGATTGTCGGCCTGGGATACGTAGGCTTGCCGTTGGGAGTGGAATTCGCCAAGGCGGGCTTTACGGTGACCGGCATTGACGTCGGTGAAAGCAAAGTCGCTGCGGTGAATTCAGGCGACTCTTACGTTCTGGATGTGCCGGCGGAGGTGCTCGGGCCGCTGGTGAAAGAGCGGCGGCTCTCCGCAACCACCGATTTTGCCGCCGTCGCGGACCTGGACACCATTAACATCTGCGTTCCGACGCCGCTCCGGAAGACCAAGGACCCGGACATGAGCTACATCGACGCGGCTTGCCGGGAGATCGCGCAGTACATCCACCCGGGGATGCTGATCATTCTGGAATCCACTACTTACCCGGGAACTACAGACGAGTTCGTTCTGCCGATGCTCGAAAAATCGGGCCTGAAGGTGGGCCGCGATTTCTTCCTCTGCTTCTCGCCCGAGCGCGTGGATCCGGGCAACCCGAAGTATCAGACGAAAAACATTCCCAAAGTAGTGGGCGGCATCACGCCGGAATGCACGCGCATCGGCTCCCTCCTGTACGCGCAGGCGCTCGAACACGTGGTGCCGGTAAGTTCCACGCGCGTGGCCGAGATGGTGAAGCTGCTCGAAAACACCTTCCGGATGATCAACATCGGCCTCGCCAACGAAATGGCGCTGATGTGCGACCGCATGGGCATCAATGTGTGGGAAGTGATCGACGCCGCCGCAACCAAGCCGTTCGGCTTCATGCCTTTCTATCCTGGGCCGGGACTCGGCGGCCACTGCATCCCGATCGATCCCTTCTATCTTTCCTGGAAGACGCGGCAGGCCGGCATCGAGGCACGGTTCATCGAGCTTGCGGGTTACATCAACGGCGCGATGCCGCTGTTCGTCGTGGACAAGGTGCAAAATGCGCTGAACGATCAAACGAAGCCGCTGCGCGGATCGCATGTGCACATCATGGGCGTGGCCTACAAGAAAGACATCGACGACCTCAGGGAGTCGCCGGCGCTTGACGTTATGCACCTGTTGCAGAAGCGCGGGGCGCGGGTGACTTACAGCGATCCGTTGATCCCCAGGGTTTCGGTCGACGGCCTGGATTTGCGCGCCGAAGATCCCGGGAAGATGGCCGCGGCGGCCGACTGTGTAGTGATCATCACGGATCACTCGGCGTTTGACTATGCGGCGGTAGTCAAACAGGCGCGGCTGATTGTGGACACGCGCAACGCGCTAAAGGGATACACGTCGGAAAAGATCGTCCGGCTATAGCAGTCCGGATCGTTTTCTCTGTTGGCGCTGCCCGGCCTACCGGGACGTCGCCAGGTACCTGCCGTCGCTGGCATCCACGAAGATCGAGTAACCGCTCGTCGCTACAGACTCGCCCCAGAATACCCGCCATGCCGGGTTCGGAAAGCGGCTCGTCTGTTCAAGCAGGAACTTGATGGGCATGTTTGGATTCTTCTTGGTGTACTCGGCGCCTCGCTTCATCGCGGTTTCGTAAGCCGCGGCGGAATCCGTTTTGAAGGCCTGAACGAGAAAAGGCTTAGCCTGGCCGCCGCCCGCCCAACTGTCTTCGGAACCGGCGGAAACGCCCTTCGGCAGGCTGGGCGAAGCCACTTCGACGGCTGAGTAAGTGTAGCGCCGGGCGCGCTGCCTTCGCTCGCTGACGAAGATACACTCCCAGGCGCCGGCCTTGCCTCCCTCGCTCTTGATCTCCGCGAGATCCAGGCTGGCCATGCGAAGCAGCTTGGCGTCCGGAGCCCAACTGCGGGCAGTGATGTACATCTGCTGGAAGGCTTGCTGTGCGGTGACCGCTTCAGGCGGCGGCTCGGGTTCCTTGGGCTCGGATGCCACCGGCTTCGTACCCTCCGAGCAGCCCGCGAGCACCAGCAGCAGCGAAACGCAGGCAATCATCGAATAAACGGTCTTCATACCCTTTACCCCGTGCAGCCTTATCATACCCGAAGCGCTCCTGATGCCGGCGCCCGGTTTTTTAGCGATTGCCCTTATCGCGCCACCAGGCGTCAATCGAGCCCCGGTAGCGCGAGTACAAGTAGGAAGTGACGATCAGCAGGATGCCAAGCCCCGCAAATGCCGCGACGCGGTACATGCCGCGGCTGATCAGCCATACGTCATACAGATAAAGCTTGAGCGCAACCACGCCGATAAGCCCGAGGCCGAGAATGCGGTTCAGGGCCGAACGCACGGCGACGCCCAGCCCCACCAGCAGCACCGCGTAAAGCGCCATCAGAATCGATACGGCGGTGCTTCGGGCGTTCTGCAAATCCTGGGGCGCAACGGTTCGGTTTACCAAACCGATCACTTCGGCCCCCAGCGCCCAGAGCATCACGAAATGCCCGGCCAGGTAGGTGGCGAGCGAGGCCGGTCCCGTCCGAGTCCACCAGGCGGTCAGCCAGAGCGCCGTCGCGGCTATCGCGAATGTCAGAAACCGGGCATTCCAGAGTGCGGTGTAGGGTTGCGCGCCCGAGTACATACTGGCATCGGCGGCGAACAGGCGCGCCAACACCAGAACGAAGACCAACAGCGAGGCATCAGAGAGGCGCCTTTCGCCGGTACGGGCGCCGATCCACGCCAGAGCCGCCGCCTGGAGCGCCCACACCATCGCGATGCGGTACCCCGTGAACTCGACTGGCACCGCGACAATCAGAAACGCCAGCGCCACCCCCATGTAAAGCCGGGCCGCCCGGGGCTCCTGCGGCCGCATTTGGCGGCCCGCCGCGAAATGCAGCGCGCCCAGCGCCACGGCGAACAGTCCGAGCCACGCGCCGTAGCCCGAGTCGAGCACGTCGTACGAGGCGGCGAAGTAGAAACCGGCGTTGAGAACCGTCAAGACCAGGTCCCGGCGGCGCACGGCGGCACTCCGCGCCAGAACGGTCCACGGCGCCCAGGCGAAGAACAGCAGGAAGACAAGCGTCAGAAAGAGAAACAGCAGGCCGGCGGCGCTGTGCTCCCTGAGCGCGACGTGGCCCGGCGTGTAGGGCAGCCAGAACGCGGCAAAAGCGATGAGCGGCGCCTCTAGCCACCGGAAGCGGTCGGCAAGGATGAGAGCGGCGGCGGAAACGGCTGCGGCAAGCGGCAGGAACGGCAGCGGATTGGGGACCGACGCCGCGAGCAGCGCGACCACCACGTTCAACTGCACGGCCGCAAACAGCAGCCTGTTCTTGAAAACCAAAAAGAGCGCGTAAAAGATCAGGGCGAAAACCACCGCAGCGGTCTTGTCGCGCAGGTGATACTCAAACGCCCAGGCCCAGTACAGCAACAGCGTACCGAGGAAGGCCGGCGTGCTAATGTGCGTCCAGCCGCGGGTCCGCGCCAGCGCGAGCGCACCCAAGTCCAGCAGGAGAACGTAGCCGAACAGCGCCCAGGGGCGGTCCTGGCCTGTGGAGAGCACAACGGGAGTGAGATAGCCGCCGGTCAGCCCAAGCACCGCGATGGCAAGCGAGTTGTAGCGCAGCGCGAGGGCGCCGGCAGCCGCGGTGTTTACGGTCATCAACGCAAAGGCAGGAGCGAAGGGCAGCAATCCATAAAATCCGAAGGCGGCGTAGAAGGAAATGTAAAGCACCGCAATGCCGGCGCCGCAGATGCCTTGCGCAAAGACCTGTTGCCGCCGGCGCCAGGTGGCATCGGCGATGCCAAGCAAGGCAAGCCCGCCGAGAACACCCAGCACCACCCGGCCCGCCTCGCCGATCCAATGGTTATCCACGGCGTACTTGAAGAAAAACGCAACGCCGAGAATGAGCGTGATTACGCCGGCGCGGTTAATCCAGGTGAGGCCCATGCGCGTCTCGAGCGGGCGCGCCGGCCGCTCTTGTGCCGGGACAGGCGCAGGCGGAGGTGGAGCAGCGGCGGGGGGCGGAGGCGAAGCAGCGGGCGCAGTGGGCTCGGGCCGGGGGGCCGGCTGCGGTTGGGCGGCCCCGAGCGCGTTTTCGATGCGGTCCAGCCGCGCTTCCAGTTCCTGCTGGCGCCGGTGAAGCCGCGCCAGAGCCTCGCTGATAGCGTCTAGACGATCGTCTTCGGGCCGCGGCATTTGGTTAATTCTAGTCCACGCCGCCGGTGTTGAGGGGAAAAGACGGGCGCTCAAAAGGCAGTGTTGTGCCATAATGAAGCCAACGCGAGGCTACAACCATGCGAAATCCTTTGTTTTCAACGGCAGTTGTGGCGATCGGACTGGCCGTATGCACGCTTCCGGTCACCGGGCAGCAGGGCGGCCAAACTCCGGCACCGCCGTCGGGCGGCGGCACGGCCCCGGGCGGAGCCGGTGGGGGCGCCGGCACCGGATCGCGAACTCCCACTCCCCAGCCATCTCCCACCCCAAGTCCCAGGCAGCCCGACTTCGGCCAGCAGGAAAGGGACCGGCAAAGACAGACTTTTCCTGATATGCCCCGGCCGATCTATCTCTCCGGCCGTGTGCTGCTTGAAGACGGTACGCCGCCGCCGGAATCGGTAACCATCGAAAGCATCTGCAACGGCGTTGTCAGGCAGCAGGCCTACACGGATTCCAAGGGGCGGTTCAGCTTCCAGTGGGGGCAGAACACGCACCTGATGATGGACGCGAGCACGAGTAGCATGGACAGCGGGATGCCGATGGGAGCCGGTGGCAGCAGCATGGGCGGCAGCAGGGGCATGGGGTCGCTCGGGCGCGGCACGCCGGAGAACTTGATGGGGTGTGAACTGCGGGCAAGCCTGGCCGGCTTCCGGTCGGACATGCTGAGCCTCGCCGGGCGGAGGCCCATGGACAACCCGGAGGTCGGCGTCATTGTGCTGCACCGGTTGGGCAATGTCGAGGGCACCACCATCAGCGTCACCAGCCTGCAAGCACCGAAGGACGCAAAGAAAGCCTACGAGAAAGGAACCGAGGCTTTCAAGAAAAAGAAGTGGGCCGACGCGCAGAAGAACCTGGAGAAGGCCGTCCAGATCTACCCGAAGTATGCCGCCGCGTGGTTCGAACTCGGCCAGGTGTACCACGAGCAGAAGAACGTCGAGCAGACCCGCAACGCCTACCTGAAGTCCCTGGAGGCGGATCCAAAGTTCCTCAAGCCCTACATGCAAATGGCGGTGATATCGGCTAGCGAGAGTAAGTGGGAGGAAGTTGAGAGATACACCGCCGAGTTGCTGCGGCTCGATCCGTTCGATTTCGCGCCCGCGTATTTCTACAACTCGGTGGCGAATTTCAATCTCCGCAGACTCGATGCCGCCGAGAAAAGTGCGCGCGAAGGCATAAAACTGGACACGCAGAACCAACTGCCGAAGATGCAGCACGTGTTGGGCGTCATCCTCGCCAACAAACGGGATTATGTGGGCGCGGCGGAGCACTTGAGGGCTTACCTCCTGCACGCTCCGAACGCACAGGACGCCGACGTGGTCCGCAAGCAATTGAGCGAGATTGAGAGATTCGCAGGCCCGGCGGCTTCACAGACGCAGCCCCAGCAGTAACTAACGGCAGCGGCCTGAGCCTGGGGGCTCCGCGGGTATACTGTCTCAGGATACTGTTCTTATGAACCGGCGCGAATTCCTCGTTCTGCCCGCGGCCGCCGCGCTGCCCGCCGTCAACCTCAAGCAGCGCGTAGGCCTGGTCCATTCCACGCACTCCAAACTGGCGCGGCCCAGTTCCGGCGACGATCCCCTCGATTATGAGCGCGTGCGGGACATGGTATGGAAAGCCATCGAGTACGGCAAGCCTCGCGCAGGGAGTCTCGAGGCCGCAATCAAGCCGGGCTCGTGGGTCGTCATCAAACCCAACATCGTCTTCCTTCGTCCCCAACTCCCTTATACGACCGGCGATGTAACCGACCTGCGGGTGACGCGGGCGGTGCTGGAGTACGTGGCGCGCAAGTCGCGCGCGGCGCGGATCACCATCGCCGAGGGAGGCAGCTACCGGGGAATGAAGGACCCCGCCAACGCCCCCGTCGTGATGCAGGACGGGCAGCGCGTGGACGCCTCCACCTTCGACTGGGGGCCGGACGAGTTTCCCGGCACGGGCGGGTCACTGAACGACATGCTCGCGGAGTTCACGAAACAGTTCCCGGGCAAAAAGTTCGATTACGTCGATCTGGCCTACGACGCGATCAGAGACGAGTCCGGCAACATCAAGCGGCTGGAGGTGCCGAAAACCCCGAAGGGAGTGGGCGCGTTCGGCGAACGCTCCGATTACGCCATCGCGAAAACCATTACGGAGTGCGATTTCCTGATCACGGTTCCGGTGGCCAAGGTTCACGCCCGGTGCGGAATCACGTGCTGCATGAAAAGCTTCGTCGGGGCGGCGCCGCGCGAAGTCTACGCCGAGCAGCGCGGTTTCTCGAATTCGGCGCTGCACAGCCAGCATTCGCTGGAAGGGCGCATCGATTCGTTCATCGCCGACCTCGCTTCCTTCCATCCCCCGGACTACAACGTGGTGGACTGCATCCGCGGCCTGCAATACGCGGAACACCGCACCGGGCAGCCGGGCCAGATGATCCGCAGCAACATGATTCTGGCAGGGGAGAACACGGTCGCCGTGGATGCCATAGTGGCACGGATGCTCGGTTTCAATCCGTGGGATATGGAGTTCCTGCAGATGGCCCAGCAGCGGGACATGGGCAGCCTCGATATGGACACGATCGACGTCGCCGGCGACGATCCCGGCAAGTTCGAGCGGCGGTGGGGCAAGCCGAGAGACTGGTACGGACGCTGCAACCGCGAGTGGCGCGTCACCGGCAATCCCGAAACGGCGCCCGCGAGCTGGGCGAAACATACGGCGCGCACCGATACCCTCGATTTCGCGAAGGTTGTGGGCGGGCTCGAGCCCGGCAAGACCTACGCCGCCGCTGTGCGGGTGATCTCTCCCGGCACGCGCAAGGGATTCCTCTGGTCGGGCGTGAGCGGCAAGCTCACCGCGACCCTCAACGGCCAGACCGTGATGGAGGAACAGAGCACGACCCGCTATCGCGTCGCGCAGTTCCGCGCGCCGGTGGAGTTGCGCTCCGGGGAGAACCTGCTCGTGTTGCGGTTGACGGCAATCTCAAACGCCGCGCGGGTGAGCGCCCTCATCACCGGAGAACGAAACGACGGCGACACGATGGACGGGATCCGCTGGCTGGCTTAGGCCCTGCATGAGCCGGCCGCTCTACGCGCGGTGGAATTCCTGGCCGATCCGGTGCAGCGCGATGCGCTCGTGTTCGCGGCCGGTCGAAAGGTGAAACCGCTCGATCGGTTCCATCAGCGGCTCGCGGCCGAGCGAGAACGTCTGGTGGTGAACCGGCATCACGAAATCCGCTCCCGCGTCGTTGGCCATCTGCCAGGCCTGTTCGGGCGTGCAGTGATAGCGGATCCATGGGTTGTAGGCCCCGATGGGCATGATCGCCAGCTCGATGGGGCGCGAGGTGCGCAGCTTTCGGAACGCGGTTGTGGCGGCAGTGTCCCCGGCAAACAGCACGCGATGGCTGCCTGATTCGATCAGATAGCCGTTATATCCCCGGTAGCGGTCCGTGCGCATGCGGGCGCCCCAGTGGTTCACTTCGACAGCACGAACGGTAACCGGCCCCGAGCGCGCCGCCTGCCCCCAGGCGAGTTCCGTCACATGGCGGTAGCGCTGCGGACGCAGCAGGTCGCTCGTGTGCACGGCGCACACTACCGAGGTGTGCCGGCTCTCGAGCCGGCGGAGCGAGGGCAGGTCCGTGTGGTCCATGTGGGCATGGGAGAGCAGGACCAGATCGATGCGCGGCAGATCCTCGGGCTCCAGCGCGGGAGCGACCAGCCGCTTGAGTCCCAGCGAGAGCGGTCCGATATGGATGCCGGCGTGGTCGCTGAAAACCGGATCGGTAAGGATGGTATACCCGTCTATCTTCAGCAGGACGGTGCTGTGGCCTAACCAGGCGGCGAAAAGGCCCCGGTCCGGCCAGCCGTGCGGGTCGGGCACCCGCGGCGGCTTCAAAATGGGCCGCTTGATATCAAGGGCGTACTGCCGCCAGAATGACGGCGCGGCGCGATAGGCATAAGCTGCAATGCCTGAAATTCCGGCGAGGGCCGCCCCTCCCAGCCAGGCTCGACGAGCCGGCCTCGCCCGCTTCCATGTGGGCAACATCTCTTTTCATAGTATCAGCCTTCCCCCCAAATCTCTGAGAGGCTCCCCGCCGCGAACGCACCATAACCTATATGGCGCGCCGATGCGGCAGCTATGGGAGTGCGGTGATTTCCGCCTTCGCACTGGCCGTGCTGATAGCGGCCGGCGCCACTTCGCTCCGGGCGGAAAACGGCGCCGGCGCCGAGTTCGTCGGCGGAACGATCACCCTGAGTGCCCGCCGCGGAGTAATCGATCTCACTCATGAAGAGTTCTTTGTCTTTCGCACAAAGAGGGCGGGAGTGCGGATCCCTTACGACAAGGTCAACCTGCTCGAGTATGGGCAGCAGGTCAGCCGCCGCTACGCGATGGCCGTCATCATTTCGCCGCTGCTGCTGCTGAGCAAGAGCAGAAAGCACTTTCTGACCGTTGGCTACACGGACGAGGAGGGCACGCAGCAGGCAATTGTCTTGCAGGTCGAGAAATCTCAGATTCGTCCGGTGCTGGTGGGTCTGGAAGCCAAGACGGGGCTAAAGGTGCAATACCAGGATCCCGAGGCCCGGAAGGCAGGTAAAGGATAATTCATGTTATTGATGTGTGTGTTTGCGGCGCTGTTGCTTGCCGATGAGCCCCCACGGCCGGCTCCGCCGCCGGACATTGCTCTCGAGCGGCAAAACCTTCTTCAGTTACTAACCATCCGCCGCGTCTATGTCGACCGGCTGACTGGGGGCGAAACGGCAGCCCAGATGCGCGACATGATTATGAGCAGCTTGCACGCGGCCGGGCTGTTCGTGATCACCGAGTCTCCCGAGCGGGCCGATGCCATCATGCGCGGCTCGGCCGAGGACCTGGTCTTCACCGAGAGCTACTCTTCCACCGAAGGCGTGAACGTCCGGGGAACGGCGGGGTCCGGATCGTCCCGCAGCAGCAGGGGTTACGCGAGCGCCGGAATCGGTGAGAACGCGTCCTCGCACGTCTCCGAACGCAAGCACGAAGCGATGGCGGCTGTGCGGCTGATCAACAAAGAGGGCGATGTTATCTGGTCGACGACACAGGAAAGCCTGGGAGGTAAGTTCAGGGGAGCAAGTGCCGATGTCGCGGATAGGATCACGCGGCAGCTCCGGGCCGATTACGAGCGCGCAAAGAAGCTGGCCGGGGTGAAGTTATACCACTCACAACCCTAAGTGGGGTACGCAATAGACGCATGCGCGGGTATAAGTCGGGGTAAGCCAGAGTACCTGCTTTCTGAGCGACCACGCTCCAGTTAATTTTTCATAAGAAACAAGACAATCGGATGCGATTTGGTGTACACTTAGATCAGTTAGCTATTACATAGCATCCCCGGCGACGGACCCAGCCGTCGCCAGCCCCTCTGAGTGAAGCCCCAGGTTCCCAGCCTGGGGCTTTTAATTTTTCTTCAGGAGAAATGCTACCGCGTGTAGTCGTGCGGCACGAGGATGTGCTGCCTCTGGTGCTCCATCAATCGCTCGCGCCAGGCCCATTCCAGTTCCTTCTCGTGCTCGCACCTCGGGCCTTCCATCGCCAGCCGGATATCCTCGATCGGGATCTTCGGCGTGCGGTCGGCAAAGAGCAGGCCGTTGACCTCCTGGTAAGTGTCGGTGAACTGCGTGTAGCAGAAGCCGGCCAGCACATTGAGCGATCGCACGACGCTCAGCAAATCCATGAATTTCTCAGCGAACTCTTCCGGCGTGTGGCACCAGATGTAGCCCCAGCCGTTTTCGGATGAATGGCAATAAGCGATGCCGCCGAATTCGCTGAGCACGACAGGCTGGCTGTCGTGATTCCCGCCCTCAAGGACGAGCAGGCGGCCGCCGGGACGCTCCCGCTTGAACAGGCGCGGCGCCAGCTCCTCCGTCCCGTAGCGGCGGCCGATGCGGGCCGGGTCGTCGTCGTAATCGTGAATGCCGATGATGTCCGTGGCTACGCTCTCCCAGCCGTCGTTGCCGATGACGGGCCGGGTGGGATCCAGCGTCTTGGTCATGTAATACAGCGCGCGCACGTAGTTCCTTTGGGAACTGCTGTCGGGCAGGTCGGGCACGCCCCAGGACTCGTTGAACGGCACCCAGGCCACGATGCAGGGATGGCTCACGTCGCGCTCCATCACTTTCAGCCACTCCCGGGTGAGGCGCTGGATGGACTGCCTGTTATAGCGGTAGGCGCTGGGCATCTCTTCCCAGACAAGCAGGCCGTAATGGTCGGCCCAGTACAGATAGCGGGGGTCCTCGATTTTCTGATGCTTGCGCACGCCGTTAAAGCCCATGGCCTTGGCAAGCTCGATGTCGCGCCGCAGCGCGGCATCGCAGGGCGGAGTGAGGCCGCTTTCGGGCCAGTATCCCTGATCAAGCACCATGCGCAAATGGCAGGGGCGCCCGTTCAGAACGAAGCGGTCGCCTTGGATCGAAATCGACCGCAGGGCGGTGTAGCTGCGTACGTGGTCGATGACCTCGCCCGCTTCACTTTGCAGCGTGAGATCGACATTGATGATGGTGGGACTGTGCGGGCTCCACAGCAGCTCGTTGCGGGAATCATCAACGCCGGGATCGGAAAGGACAACGCGGCGGCTCACCTCGCCGGCAAGCACCGTGTACACATCTTTGGCGAGCACGCGATCGCCGGTGCGCAGCTCGACCGCCAGGCGCAGACCACTCTGCGGGTCGCCCGCGATCTTCGCTTCCAAGCCGATCTCCCATCGCTCGGTGTTGGGCATCAGCCGCAGAGAAGAGATGTGGGAGGTGGGCACGCGCTCGAGCCAGACGGTCTGCCAGATGCCGGTCGTGCGGTAGTACCAGATGCCGTGGGGCTGCAACTGCCAGTCCTGTTTGCCCCGCGGCTTGCAGAGGTCGGCGGGGTCGTCCTCGGCGCGCACCACGATGGTCTGCACACCCGGGCCGAATATGAGATCGGTGATGTCAAGCTCGAACGGGGTATACCCGCCCTCGTGGTGCCCGGCGACGCTGCCGTTCACCCACACCGTAGCGTGGTAATCGACCGCTCCGAAGTGCAGGATCAGCCGCTTGCCGTCTTTCTCCGGCATCAGGAACGTGCAGCGATACCAGCACGCCCGGTAAAACCCGGTGTCCCCAATCCCGCTGGCCGGGGACTCCGGCGCGAAGGGGACCTGGATTTTGGCGTTCCAGTCGACTTGCTCGGGGGCTGTCCACCGCGCTTCCCGGTCGATGGCGAAATCCCAAAGACCGTTCAGCGAAAACCATTCAGCGCGCTCCAACTGCGGGCGCGGATAGCCATGGGATTCCAATCCCGTTGCTGGTTCGAGTGATTTCATACGACAAAGGTAGGAGCAACAACAACCATAATATCTCAGCGGCTACATGGATATTGTCCAAATTAATGATTAAAAGGACTTTACGCGCAGATACAGGTAGAATGGAATTAGCTGGGAACGATGCCGCTCCCGTGGATTTCAGTTTCCGAAGGGGCTCCCTATTTCATCACCTCCACAGGCGAGGCCTGGACTCCTGTGGGCCACAACGACTCGATTACCTGGCCGGCCCTGGACGGGCTGTACCGCCGCCGGGATGTGGCGACGGTGGACAGGTATCTCGACATGCTTTCCCGGCAGGGGGTCACCTGCCTGCGCGTGATGCTCGAGTACAGCGAGTCTGATAACCGCCGGCTCGAAACCCGTCCGGGGCAATTCAACCCCGACCTGGTCCAGCTCTGGGACAACCTTTTTGCGAAGTGCGAGGCGCGCAACCTGCGGCTGCTGGTCACGCCGTTCGACACGTTTTGGATGTGGAACCGGTGGAACCGCCATCCTTACAACAAGTTAAATGGGGGGCCCTGCGAGGACCGCTCACGCCTTCTGCTCTGCCCCGAAACGCGCTCCGCCATCAAAAACCGGCTGGCATTCGCGGCCGAGCGGTGGGGGGCCAGCGGCGCCCTGTTCGCCTGGGACCTCTGGAACGAAATCCACCCGGTGCACGCGGGCAATTCGGCCGGGCCGTTCAGCGACTTCATCACGGACCTCAGCACGCACGTAAGAAGCTTGGAAAAAAGGCTTTACGGCCGAAGCCACCCGCAGACCGTTTCCGTCTTCGGGCCGCACATAAGCCTGGACCACCGTATTCTGGACTGCATCTTTCGCCACCCCTCACTGGACTTCGCCAGCACGCATTTCTACGAGGAAGGGACCATCGACTTCCCACGGAACACGGTGGACCCCGCCATCGCGGCCGGGCGGCTCATGCGCGAGGCCCTGGCCGAAATCCGGGACAACCGCCCCTTCTTCGACAGCGAGCACGGCCCGATTCACACCTACAAGGACCACCACCGGACGCTTCCCGAGCCGTTCGACGACGAGTATTTCCGCCACATGCAGTGGGCACACTTCGCCTCCGGCGGCGCGGGCGGCGGGATGAGGTGGCCGAACCGCAAACCACACGTCCTGACCCGGGGAATGCACGCGGCGCAGAGCGGTTTGGCGCGTTTCCTTCCGCTCATCGACTGGCGGTGTTTTTCCCGGCGCAACCTGAATCAGGAAGTGCGGGTCACGGGCGCAGACGTCGCGGTGTTCGCCTGCGCGGACGCTCTCCAGGCGATCGTCTGGCTGCTCAGGCGGGACACCGTACGCTCCGACGGACGTTTGGATCCGCACGCCGAGCCGGTAACGCCGCAGATTGAGGTCCCCGGAATGGCCCCGGGCCGGTATCACGTGACCGCGTGGGACACCGCAGCGGGCCGAAGCCGCGGCGAGTTCGAAGCTGCTCACGGAGACGGCGGCCCACTTCGTGTTACCGCGCCGCCGTTCGTCAGAGATATCGCATTAGCCATCCGCCGCGCGGGCGGAACGGTCCCCTTCGGGCCCTAGCAGGCTGCGGAAAAACGCCGATTTCAGGCAGAATCCGCAACTGCATTTATGTCGAATCAATTGGCGAGGCGGTCTGACGTGCGATTAGACAGGCTAAGTGCCTGTATCTGCGGCT
>JBLNCW010000075.1:0-20986 GCA_050261015.1 Rhodospirillales bacterium
TGGCTGCGGCAGAAGCTCGAAGACAACCCGCAAAATCCCCGGCACATCCACACGGTGCGGGGCGTCGGATACCGGTTCTCACCCTGACGGCGGCTGGCGCCGCGCGTGCAGGAAAAACTCCCGGTTGCCCTCCGCGCCGAGTATCGGGCTTTCCACAAGCGCGGTGCTGAAGCCTGCGGCGCGAACGGCCTTTTCGACCGTGGCGCAGGCCTCCGCGTGGAGCCGCGGGTCGCGAACAATGCCGCCTTTGCCGACCTGCCCGCGCCCCACCTCAAACTGCGGCTTGACGAGGATCACCATCTCGCCCGTTTCCTTCAGCAGCGGCACGATCGCGGGAAACACCAGGATAACGGAGATGAAACTCACGTCGCACACCGCCAGATCGACCGCTTCGCCGATGTCCTCGAAACGCAGGTATCGCGCGTTGATGTTTTCGCGGACCACAACGCGCGGGTCCGTGCGCAGTTTCCAGTCGAGTTGCCCCGCGCCGACATCCACCGCATAGACGCGCGCCGCCCCGCGCTGCAGGAGGCAGTCGGTGAATCCTCCGGTGGATGCGCCGACGTCGAGGCAGACCTTGCCCTCCGCGCTGATGTGGAAGTGATCGAGCGCTGCGGCCAGTTTGATGCCTCCCCGGCTGACGTACGGCATGCGCCCGGTCAGTTCGATGCGGCTTTCGGTTGAAACGGAGTGGCCCGGCTTTTCCGCCTTCTGGCCGTCTACGAAGACCTCGCCCGCCAGAATCAGCGCCTGCGCCTTGGCCCGCGATTCCACCAGGCCGCGCTCCACAAGCAACTGGTCAAGCCGCCGCCGGGCGGGCGCCTTCATTTCGTGCGCTCGACCACGAGCCCGGCGATCTCCCGGAGGCGCAGGGCGCGCTCCCCGAACGGCTCTAGCGCGCGGCGCGCGGCTTCGCACTCCTGCTTCGCCATGCGGTGGGATTCCTCCAGGCCATAGACCACGGGGAACGTGATCTTGTGCTGCTGCGCGTCCTTGCCTGCCGTCTTGCCGAGCGCTTCGGAAGACTGTTCCACATCGAGGATGTCGTCCACGATCTGAAACGCCAGCCCGATGTGTTCGCCGTAGCAGGTGAGCGCGTCGAGCTGGGCCCCGTTCGCGCCGGCGCAGATCGCTCCCATGCGCACGCTGGCCCGCAGCAGCGCGCCGGTCTTGGCGCGATGGATGCGCTCCAGCAGTTCGGCGGTGGGCTCCTGGCGCTCGCCTTCCAGATCGGCCACCTGCCCGCCGATCATCCCGCCGACGGTGCCGGCGGCGGTGGAAAGCTCCCTTATGAGTTGCACCTTGCGCTCGTCGTCGCCGGGCATTTCCGAGAGCAACTGGAAAGCCACGGTCAGGAGCGCATCACCTGCCAGAATGGCGATCGCTTCGCCGAACTGTTTATGACAGGTAGGACGGCCGCGCCGCAGATCGTCGTTGTCCAGCGCCGGCAAATCGTCGTGGATCAGCGAGTACGTGTGCACGCACTCCAGGGCGCACGCAGCCACCTCCGCGCCGGGCGCCGTGTCCGCCACCGCCGCGGCCGCCGCCACGCACAGAATAGGACGTATGCGCTTGCCCCCGGCAAACAGGCTGTAGCGCATCGCGCGATGAATAATCTCCGGGGGCTCGTGCTCGCCGGGAATCAACCTGTCCAGAGTTTTGTCTACGAGTTGCTGCTGTTCCGCAACATAGTCGAGGAGATTCATGTCTTGTCCGAACGGAAAGGTTCGGGCTGGATTCTGCCGTTCTTCCTGATCAAAGTTTCCACACGAGTTTCCGCTTCCTCGAGCTGTCTGCGGCACGTATTGCTGAGCTGAACGCCCTTCTCGAAGAGTTCCAGGGAGCGCTCGAGCGGCAGTTCGCCGCCCTCGAGTTCCTTGACCACCTTTTCGAGCTCTTCGAGGCAGGCCTCGAAGGACAACTCCGGTTGTTCTGGCATTCGCCTTTATATTTTAGAACAAGGTAACGCGGCGAGCACCCGGCGAAACCCGTCTACCGGCGCGGGCGAAATGCAATGGTGTACACCGCACCGAGCACGGTTAGCAGCGCTCCCCACCAGATGGGCGCGTGCAGGTTGGCCAGCACGGTTTCCTGCGCCGGAGGGTTCATCAAACTGTAGATTCCCGAACCCAGGATCAGCACGCCGTAAATCAGCAGGAGAACCCCGATAAACAGCCAGATCGAAATGAATTGCCTTTGCTCAGACATGATTCCCTACCAGAAAATGATCTGAAGCACTGCCCACACCACCGCAACCACCACCGCCCAGAACAGCGAGCGTTTGTACAGCGGCAAGTGCCCCTCCGAAGGCACGGGCGTGAGGCCGTAAACAAGGCCCCTCAGCTCCGATTCCGGCTTCGGTTTGGTCATGTAACTGACCGCCACCGTCACAATCACGCAGATCAGCCAGGACCACAGGGCGCGGTACATGTTCTCCGCCATGTCTTTGGCGTCCGAAGAGAGCGCTATGTAGGCGAGCGCGGAGGGGTCCATCTTCACCCACAGCCACATCCCGACGGAGGATACCGTTCCGGCCAGCAGGCCCCAGAAGCCGCCCGCGGGCGTCGTGCGCTTCCACAGCATGCCGAGCAGCACCGTTCCAAACAGCGGGGCTATGAAGAAGCTGAACAGCGCCTGAACGTAATCCATGATGCTCAGGAACTGCATCACCAGGTACGCCGTGCCGATGCTCACCAGCACGCCCAGGATGGTGCACCAGCGGCCCATGCTGACGTAGTGGGCGTCCGTGGCGTTTTTCTTGATCAGGGCGCGGTAGATGTCGTAGGTCCACACGGTGGCGAACGCGCTGACGTTGCCGGCCATCCCCGACATGAACCCTGCGATCAGCGCCGTGATTCCGAGCCCCAGCAGGCCCGGACCGCAGTAGCGCGCCAGCATCAGCGGCAGCACTTCGTTGTAACTGTGGCCGCCGGTGGCAACAGCCTCCGCCTCGCCGGTGAGGTTCATCGGCAGCAGCGCAAGGCCCAGCAGCCCGGGCAGAATCACGATGAACGGCACCATCATCTTGAACGCGGCGCCGATAATGGGAGCAAGCTTGGCCGCGTGCAGGTCCTTCGCCGCGAGCACACGCTGGACAACGAGGAAATCCGTCGTCCAGTAGCCGAACGAAATCACCCAGCCGAGGCCGAGCACGATGCCGGTCCAGTGGATCCCCATCGGGTTGTCGGCAAACGATCCCATGGTGCGCCACAGGTGGGTGTAATCGCCGCTCCAGCGTTCGCCGATCTTCTGGACCATGCCGCTCCAGCCGCCCGCCTCGATCAGGCCGAGAATCGGGACAAGCATCGCGCCCAACCAGATCAGCACGAACTGGAGCACTTCGTTGAAAATCGCCGAAAGCAGGCCCCCCAGAGCGACATAAACCGCCACGGTGATCGACGCCACCCAGATCGAGAAGTGTATGTCCCAGCCCAACACGACCTTCAGGACGAGCGCCATCGAATACATGTTGATGCCCGACATCAGCACGGTCATGAAGGCGAAAGAAATGGCCGAGAGCGCGCGCGCCGGCTCGCCGTACCGCAGTTTCAGGTATCCCGGCACGGAGTGCGTCTTCGAGATGTAGTAGAAGGGCATCATTACGACGCCCAGGAAAAGCATCGCCGGGATGGCGCCGATCCAGTACCAGTGGGTGGCGAGAATACCATACTGGTAGGCGGCCGCCGCCCAGCCCATCAACTCCAGTGAGCCGAGGTTCGCCGCCAGGAAGCTCAACCCGGCAACCCAGGCGGTCATTTCGCGCCCGGCCAGAAAAAAGTCTTCACCCGATCGCGTGAAGCGCTTCAGGTAGAATCCGATCCCCAGCACGAAGAGGAAATAGATGGCGATGATGGCCACATCCACCGCGCTGAGGCTCATGAGCCGGCTGCGCCCGGCCTGCAAAATGAGAACGCCCATATGGAAATCCACGTTGGACGATTATATCCAAGTGTGAGCGCTTGCATAGGCCAAAAAAAGACGCCTGCGTGACGCTTTCTTGACAACTGCCGCGGGAGTCCGGCTATCATCGTTTCCATGAGATCCGCTGCGAGATCCGCTGCCGCTGTCCTGCTGTTCGCGCTGATCGCGGCGCACGCCCAGGAACCGCCGCCCCGCATCGAGGCGGGCGTCCAGCTCAGCACCATCGACCAGGCCGCGCTCGAGGAAAAACCGCTCGGCGGCGGCGGCCGCTTCACGCTCCGGCTGACTCGCTTCGTATCCCTCGATACCGAAGTGAACCGGTTTCCCATCGGCGGAGCACAGACTGGGTTTCCGCTGACGCAGGTGCTTGCCGGCGCGCGCGCCGGAGTGGTCCTCGGTCCTTTGGGCATCTTCGCCAAGGTCCGGCCGGGGTTTTCGAGCTACGACGCTACTCAGTACCGCCCCGGAATCGGAACCAAGCCCAATCTCGACATCGGCGGGGTCCTCGCGTTCTATTCACACCGCCACGTCGGCGCGCGGCTTGATTTGGGCAGCACCGTCGTCTTCTATGGCAACAGCCCGGTCCGGACGCCGCTGAGCCCGGAGCCGGTCACGCTGGGAACGCGCGCCTTCCTTCAGGCAAGCGCCGGCGTGTTTGCCTGGTTTTAGTCGAGATACAATCTCGGCATGCGTGTGCTGGTCTTTTCTCTTCTGCTTACGGTGTCCGCGCTCGCCGCGCCGCGCTACAACAACTTCCTGTATGGCGTCGCTTACTATCCCGAGCACTGGCCGGAAAAAAGCTGGGAGCGAGACGCCAAATTGATGAAGGAAGCCGGCGTCAACGCGGTGCGCATCGGCGAGTTCGCCTGGTATCTCATGGAGCCGCGCGAGGGCGTCTTCGATTTCAGCCTGTTCGACCGCGCCATCGCCGTGATGGCCAGGCACGGCATCAAGACCATTCTCGGCACTCCCACCGCAGCGCCCCCGAAATGGCTGACGTCAAAGTATCCCGAAACTCTCGCGGTGTACTCGAACGGCCGGCCCGCCGACGATCAGACCCGCCGCCACTACTGCTACAACTCGCCCGTCTACCGCCGGCTCTCAAAGAGAATCGTCGAGGAGATGGCGGCGCACTTCAAGGACAATCCCCATGTCATCGGATGGCAGATCGATAACGAGTTCAACTGCCACATCAGCGAGTGCTACAGCGACAGTTGCCGCACGGCGTTCCGCGACTGGCTGAGGGAAAAGTACCACGATTTACAGTCGCTCAATGAGCGCTGGGGCAACGCCTTCTGGAGCCAGTGGTACTCGCAGTGGGGGCAGATCGACCTACCCTTCCCCGCCCCGGCCTATCACAATCCCGCGCTCATGCTTGAATTCAAGCGCTTCATCTCCGATTCGGTGAGGTCCTACCAGCGGGACCAGATCGAGATCATCCGGAAGTTCCGGCCCAACGACTTCATCACGCACAACGGCTATTTCAAGAACATCGACTACTACCTGATGAGCCGCGACCTGGACATTTTCGCGTTCGACAACTATCCCTGCTTCAACGACGAGCCGCGCTTCCCCGTCGGCTCGAAGCTCACCATGGCGCGCGGGTTCCGCAACCGCTTCATGGTCATGGAGCAGCAGACCGGACCGGGCGGGCAGTCCTACCTGCTCCGCACACCGCGCCCCGGCGAAATGAGCCTGTGGGCGTTTCAGGCGATCGCGCACGGCGCCGACGGCATGATCCACTTCCGCTGGCGCACCGCCCGGAAAGGCGCCGAGGAATACTGGAGCGGCGTTCTCGAACACGACGACGTTCCCCGCGCCCGCTACCAGGAATTCAAAAAGGAAGGCGCCGATATAGGCAGAATCGCCACGGAAATCCTCGGCTCGCGCGTGGTGTCCGATATCGCGGTGCTGAAGGATTTCGACGCCGAGTGGGTTTACGACTATCAGTACTTCACTCGCGAAGTGAATGTCACCGCCGCGTTCGATGACCTGTTTCGGGCCGCCTCCGAAGCCCGGTACAACATCGATTTCATCGGCCGGCAGGCGGATTTCAACCGCTACAAGATCATCTTCGGCCCGCAGTTGATTCTCATGGACCCGGATCTCGCGCTCAAGATCCGCAAGTTCGTCGAGCAGGGCGGCACGTTCATCATATCGGCCCACAGCGCGGCTAAGGACCGCGACAACGGAATGACGCCGCAAGTCAAGCCCATCCTGGTGAACGACCTGTTCGGAGTCGAGGTGATCGATTTTCAGTGTTACCAGCCGCCGTCGCGCGGGAAAAACGCAATCCGGTTCGAAGACGGCGCGCTCGTGCCGGTGAACGTTTTCGCCGACGTCCTGAAGGCGACGAAAGCCACGCCGGTTGCCGTCTGGGATCAGGACTACATGAAAGGCACTCCGGCGGCGACCGAAAACCGCGCCGGCAAGGGCCGCGCCGTCTACTACGCGTCATTCTTCAATCTGGAAGCGGCGCGCGAATTGATTCGCCGCTATGCCGCGCAATACGGCCTCAAGCCTCTGATGGAGGGAGTGCCCGCAGCGGTGGAGGTGACGCGGCGAACCAGGGGCCGCAACCATTACTACTTCCTGCTCAATCACGATAACGAAACCGTTACGGTCAAACCCGGCGCCGGGTACTTCGATCTTCTGGCAAACGCCCCGGCGCCCGCGGTCCTCACGCTGAAACCCTTCGAGTACAAGGTTCTCAGGAGGACGCAATGAAAACGCTCGCTTTTCTGGCGAACCTGGCGCTGCTTGCGGGCGCGGCGCACGCGCAGATCGACCTGCTGGCGCGGCTCGAGCCCGCCAGCCTGGAACGCTTTCAGCGCAAGGAGGCCTCAACCTTCCTCGACAAGAGCCTCACCATCACATTCAAGTACACCGCGGGCGAGACCGAAGTGCGCATTCCCGTGGCGGAGGTGGGCTGGCCCACGAACTGGTCGCAGTACCGGGCCATCGACTACACGTTCTTTGCGAGCAGCCTGGAGCCCATCGCCATCGGCTTTTCGGCCGGAGGCCAGACGAAGCTGTTCATCACCGAGCCGCTGCCCGGAATCCGCATTCGCGGCGTGATCTCCTTCGACGCCTTCACACAAACCCGCGAGATGACGCCGCTCCGGCCGCTCGGCTTCAAGGTCTGGCCGCAGCGCCTGTTCTCGTTCGACAGGGTCGAAGAGGTAGTCTTCCGCATGCGGTATCCCAACCAGCCGTCGCAGTTCACGCTTTACAACTTCACGCTGGTGAAGGAGACGCCGCAGGACGACATCATCGACAGGAAACCACTGATCGACCGCTACGGCCAGTGGATCGCCGAAAACTGGCCGGATAAGGCGCACAACGACGGAGACTTGCGGCGGCTCTGGGAAGCGGACCGGCTTGAAGGCGCGCGGTTCCCCTTCTGTCCCCTCGGCGGCGACGAGAGCCGCACGCTGCGCGCTACCGGATTTTTCCGCACGGAAAAGATCAAGGGCCGCTGGGTGTTGATCGACCCGCACGGCCACCCGTTTTTCTCTGCCGGAATGGACCTGGTTGGATGGGACCAGGGCAGCTTCGCCACCGACGTCACCGGCCGCCGCTTTCTGTTTGAGGAACTGCCGCCGCCCGGCCCGGCCTGGCTCACACCCGGCAAGCACGTTTCCTTTTACGTCGCCAACATCATGAAACGGTTCGGCGATGACTGGAAGGAAAAGTGGGAGCGCCACATCATCGCGCGGCTGAAGGACTGGGGCTTCAACACCATCGCCAACTGGTCTGATAAAGACCTCGCCGCGCGCAGCGGCATGCCGTACGTTCTCCCGCTCGACGGCTGGACAACGCGCAAGACGTTCCCCTTCCCCTACGATTTCCCCGATGTCTTTTCCAAGGAGTTCGAGGCCAACGTGGACGCCGCCGCAAAGCGCCAGTGCGAGCCGCTGAAGAACGACCCCAACCTGATCGGCTGGTTCATCGGCAACGAGCCGCACTGGGCGCGCAGCTTCGGAGCGCTGAAATCCTGGCCGGACATGCTGCTGGAAGACCCCGAGCCGTCGGCCACCAAGGACAAGCTCAAATCTCTTCTGGCGGAGAACCCGTCCGCGGCCGAGCGCGTCAAGAGCGAGTTTCTCTACACCTGCGCGCGGCAGTACTTCGAAACCATCGCACGCGCCATCCGGAAGCACGACCCCAACCACCTGGTGCTAGGAATTCGCTTCGCCGAGCGCCCCAACCGCCGCTGGGCGGAGATGAGCGCGCTGTTCGACGTCTTCAGCATCAACATCTACTCGACCTCGTTCGCGCCCGATCCCGAGATGGTCCGCGAGTATGCCGAGGTATCCGGCCGGCCGGTGATGATCGGCGAATTTACCGCCGCCACGCCGGGACGAGGGCTGCAAGGCCTGTTCTATTTCGGACATAAAGTCCGCGACCAGGCCGAACGAGCCAAGGCCTACCGCTACTACGTCGAGAAGGCCGCCGCCGATCCCAACATCATCGGCACGCATTGGTTTCAGATGGTGGACGATTTGCCGACCGGGCGGCCGAGCGACCAGGAACGGCTCAACTACGGGTTCATCAACGTCCTGGACCTCCCGTATGCCGAGCTCGTGCGCGCCGCCCGGCAGACGCACCGGCGGCTCTACGAACTGAAATTCGGCCGTACGCAGCCCTTCTCCGAAAAACCGCAGTGGAACTGAGCGCGGATCAGTGCCGCCGTTCGAGGCGGGCGAGTTCCTGCCGGACCAGCGGATTGCCCGGATACTCGCGCGCGAACTCGCGCAGCATTCGCTCGCTCTCATCCGGGCGCTTCTCGCGCAAGTAGATGATGGACAGTAGAATTTTGGCGAATGGCCTCAGGTAAAGCCCGGATTTCGCCACCTGTTTCAGGTTCTCGACCGCTTTCTCCTTGCTCCCCTTCACCTGGTCGAAGCGCACAAACCAGCGCATGAAGAAAGGCATCGAACCCACCAGGTACTCGCTCACGCCTGCGGTCAGGTAAGCATCATAATAGTGCGGGTTTTGATCGAGCAGGCGCACGGCATATCTTTGCGACTGCCGGGCATAGGCGAGGCTGCCGAGCTGCCGCTTCTCGACCAGCGCCGCGTAGTCGGTTTCGATGCCCGACACCGCGCACATCGTGAACAGCGCGTCCTCGTCCCCCGGATTGGCCGCCAGCCGGACCTCCGCGTACCGCCTCGCCTGCGCGAGCGCTTCCTGCATCGCCAGCTTCACCGCCTCGTCGGGGCGGTCTTTCTTCTTGGCCTTAATCCGATCGTCGTTAACGAGGAATTCCGCTTCCAGAATACGCAGACGGTGCAGTTCCGAAAACAGGTACGCGGAGGCGCGGACCATGTACCCCAGCGGATCGTCCGGTTTTTCTGCAAGATGCCGGTCAAGAATTCTATGAGTGCCGGCGAAATCGAAGCTGTAGAGCCTCTCAAAGGCCTGTTGGATCGCGGCAGTCCCGTTCGTGTTCTGTCCCGGCAGTCCGGCCGGAACGAACAGGAGCAGGGCGGCTGCCGCCCAGAATCTGTGCATGCCCCATCATAGCCGGCGAGAGCGGTCAACGCGAGTAGGATTCAGTGAGGAAGGCCTGAATCACTCAGCCGAGTTGCCGGAAGCGAATGTCTACGCCCGCGCCAATCCCCGCAGCACGCGCGCAGGCAGGGTCACAACCGCCCAGACGAGCTGGAGCGCTCCCCCAACCGCGATCCCCAGCAGCCGGAACGGCAGCAGCAACAGCCACACGACCGGGTAGAGCACCAGCGCCAGCAGCGCAAGCGGCCAGCACAGCACCAGCAGAATCAGCCACAGAATGAACGTCAGCACGGCTCGGTCCTCAAAAAGACCATACGCAACCGGCGCGGAACAGGTTCAGTGTGCGCGCGCATACTCGCAGAGAGCCCGCAGGTTTTCGAGCGGAGTATCCCTCACCACCTCGCACCCGGCATTCACGATGTAGCGCGGGCCGGCCTGCCGGTGGCACTGCTCAACAGCCGCCGCGACGCTCTCCGGAGTACCCTTGCATAACACGCTCACCGGATCGATATTTCCAGAAAGCACCTGCTGCGGGCCCATTTTCTCGCGCGCCTCACCCACCGGCGCCATCCAGTCCAGGTCCACCATATCGGCGCCCACGCGCCCCATTCCCGCAAACAGCTTCCGCGTTCTCCCGCAAATGTGAAGGCGCACGCGCGCCCCCATCGCCCTTATGCCGTCCACGAGTTTCTTTTCGAAAGGCCAGACGAACTCCTCGTAGATGGCCGGGCCTACCAGCGAGGCGGCCGCATCGCCCACGCCGATCACATCCGCGCCCGCGTCCACCTGCGCGCGGGCGAACGCCAGTTCCATTTCCACCGCGAAGGCGAACAGGTCGCGGATAAAGGCCGGGTCGTCCACGAAGTCCGTCATGAGGGTGTTGATGCCGCGCAGGTCGGCGCCCATCGCGCACGGGCCTTCCACCCAGCCCTCGACCATCAGTTGCCCGGCCGTCCGCTGCTTCAGCAGGGCAACGCCGCAGACGCGGTCGTGCATGCGGCCTCCGCCCAGCGGGTCCGGCGGCCTCAGCCGCGCCAGCGCCGCCTTTTCGTGCAGCACCACGCCGCTCTCGACGATGGCGGGCGGCTGATCGTCGAACCAGGCGATCTCTCCCCCCAGATCCGCCACTTCGCGCGCGGGGTCGGAGATGGCCGAAACGTGGTCGAAACCGAACTCCTCCGCGGCACGGAGTTGCGCTTCCACAAGCACGCGATGGTTCGCGGCATAATCGCGGTACTTCACGCCGCAGCGGTCCGCCGCGAACATCATCGTGATCGGCATGAGCGGCAGGTGATCGACCGGCGCTCCGTCAAACATCGCAAGAACTCGTTCCCGTCCGTTCATTGAGCCTTCTCCGCTCCGACGATGCTCCCATCGTAGCGCGCCACTACGCGCCAGCCCGGCTGCAAGACGAGAAAATCGTTCGCATCCCACTCGGCATCCACAAGGCGCCTGATCAGCGTCATGTCTCCCCGGACCTTCTCGAATTTCCAGTTGCGGCGTGCGGCCTCCTCGCGGGTTTCGCGCTCGAAACGGTCGTCCGGCTCGACGCCCATCTCGATGAACGTCAATTGCCCGTAGTTCCGCGTGAGATTCCCTAACTTCTCCCAGAGATAGCGCGCGTTGTCTTCGCCGTACTTCTCCACCAGGTCTTCATAGACGTACCCGATTCCGGTCTTGTCGCGCAGCGCGGAAGAATTCAACTGTTCGAGCCCCTGCCCGCGCTCGATCCAGCCTGTGGTTTTGAAGTAAACGCCGGGATGGCTGTTGAAATACTCGAGGTAACGCTGGCTGCTGCCGAGGAACAGTGTGATGCAGTCGTGTGCGCGCGCCAAAGCAACGGGGAGGCCGCGCGCCGTGAGCCCTACGAGCCCGGCGCCGCACAAAGCATAGCCCAGCGCCACGGCATCGTATTTCGATTCGTCCACCGCGTCGAGCGCCGCCTGCAGCCGCTCGCACATTCCGGCGGTGGCCATGTCGTGCAGTCCCTTGGGCAGAAACTCCACGTCCACCTTGTTGGGCGACCGCGACACCGCCGCGCTGATCTCACGATACAGAATCTCGCACGCGATCAGCTTCAGCCGCACAGTTCGATTCGACAATTAAACCATTGTAGTTGAGCGGAGTGCGGCCGGGCTCCTGCTACAGCCATGCGGCACTATGCGGCGGTGGCAAGCTTGAGGATGATGAAAACGTTCCAGGCGCCCAGGGCGGCGTACCAGTAGTTGATCCAGCGGATCACGTGGCGCCGGTGGAGGCACAGACAGGCGCCCGCAAGCGCGAAAGCGACGAGCTTGGATCCCGCGACGCTCAACACCGGCCCCGATCCCGCCTCCAGCAGGAACCGGACCAGCGGGCTGGCCTCGCTGGCGCCCAGGCGCAGCCCAACCAGCGTCGTCGCGAAATCCACGAACTGCAGAAAGACAAAAGTCAGCAGCAGCACGTCTCACTCATCGGCTGCACGCCCGGAAAGCTGTAGAGCTGAGAAGAAAACCGGCGTGCGGCGTCCCGTCCGGGCCGTCGCACGCCGGAAAACGTAGCTACCGTTGCATCAGTCGCTTAATCGGCGAGTGCCCCGTTGCCCCGGTAAGCAGGGAGGTCGCTGCCACGGCTGACAAAACGCCCTTCCATTTGTGCCTGAGCGGCAGGAAAATCGCTGCGGCGGCGGCCGCCGCCCCGATCCCCATGTTGATCTTTTGTTCTTTGCTCCCAGTATTGACTCTCATTGGCTCCTCTTTCGGAATCCGGCCGGCAGTCCCCTGTCGTCATGAAGTGCGGTCCGGCTTCTCGTCTCTGTGCCCCTCGGATTCAGGACCGGCCGCCTGCGGCGCTGCCCAACCCTCGGACATCCCCCCGGGCGCGACGGCCCCCCTGACCGCGAGCCCCGCGGCCATAGGCTTGCGATAGCCCTATATCTGTATTAGATCCCGAACAGCCGGTAGATGCAAACAGTTCTCCTACCCCTAAACGGGGGTATTATCTAACCTCGAAAGAGGTATATACAACCCAACAATGCGGGCTAGAAAGGGATTTTTGGTTCTAGTACTGTCTAAAGGTGAGTACTATGCAGACCGGATTTCCTCCTGTAGTCCCATCCGAGCGCGGTTCCCGTCCCTCTCCGGTTTGTGCTGACTAGCGCATAGCGGCCCCGAAGGCCGCATGCGATTCCCAAGGAGTACCAATCACCCAATGCTTTTGAAACGGTTGATGACAGTCTTGTTTGCCCTGACGGTGCTTGCCGCCGCTGCCCTGGCGGCCGCCCCGGGCACCAACCCCGCGCCCGTGACGTACAACGCCGCGACGGACATGCAGCCCCGGTCCAAGCCTCCGCTCCCCACCATGGGCCTTTCCGGTACGATTATTCAGGATCCGACTTTCGGAACCCGCATTCTGAGGGTCACCGACTGGCAGACGCAGCCGCAGTACCCCGACGCCTCGTTCCGCGGGCCTTCGGGCTCGTTCGTGAACAACTGGAACGCCGACAGCACGATGTTCTGGGTGCATGGCCGCGGCGGGATCGTCCTGTTTCGGTTCGATCCGGAGCGCATGGCCGTTTCCCGAGTCGGCGACACGAACAATCCGAACGGCGGCCTGATTCTTCCCGAGCCCGGTCCGTTCAGCTATCGCAGGCCGAACATCATCTACCAGCGTTCCGGCGTGCAGGTTCAGGAGTACGACATCGACACCAATCAGGCCACCACGGTCTTCGATGCCGCCGCTGTTGTCCCGGGAGCGCAGGGGTCGTACACACCCTCGGTCAGCGACGACGACAGCCGCATTTGCATGGCTTTCGGAGATAAGCAGGACACGCACCCCTACGTGGCCGTGCTCGACCGCAACACCGGCCGGTACCATTTGCTGGACACCGCCCAATCGCGGGTCGATGGCCGTCCCACGCGGATTCCGCTCGGCTTCGGGATCCATAGCGCCTATATCGATCGTTCCGGCCGCTACGTAGTGATCGGCAAGGGACTGGGGCGCAAGCCGAACACCTCGGAGTGGGTTGTCTGGGACGTGGACACGGGCGAGGTGGCGGAAATAACAAACCACTGGAGCGGGCATGATGCCTCTGGCTTCGGGGTCCGGGTAAACGAGTCGGGCTACTCCGGCGGCAATCCTCAGTTCTATGAGGAGGTGCAGTATTCGATCCGGCCGCTCGACCCCTCCCACGTTTCAGAGGCCAAATATTTGCTCGACCCGGCGAATCTTCCGACGCCTCACCTGCCGATCACGGGCGGCCACTTCTCGTGGAACAACGCGCGCCCGGACGTGCTGGTGCCGATCGTCGGGTCGCACTTCCGCGAGAGGAAACACGCAGACAAGCCGTGGCGCGCCCTGGATGATGAGATCATCGCCGTGGCAACCGACGGCTCGGGTACGGTCTGGCGTTTCGCCCACCACCGCAGCATCACCGACGGCAACTTTTGGGATACCCCGCGCGGGAACGTGTCCCAGGACGGCCGCTGGTACCTGTTCACCTCCAACTGGGAGCGCACGCTGGGCTGGGACCCGTACGAAAAGCATGGCCGCCAGGACATCTTCCTGGTGGAACTGCCCGCTCCGCGCTAAGCCGCGGAGCGTTCTTCCGGCGGCGGGCGGCCGCTCCGCCTGCCGCCTGCTTTCCGCCCGCCCCGCCGCGCCGGTCCCCACGGTCTATGATGAATTCAGGGGGCACGTCCATGCCGATTGCAAGGGCTGAACTGGAAGACTTGCTCCAGAGGGAGTTCCGGCCGGACGGGCACGTTTTGAGCGTTTATCTGAATGTAGACCAGTCGCAGGCGGCAAACCTGAATCGCGGGTTCGCGGCAGCGCTGAAGGCGCGGCTCCGGTCCCTCGAGCAGCAGCTCGACGGCGAGAAACTGCGCCGGGAGTTCGCCGAGGACTCGCAGCAAGTGGTGCAAGCGCTGGCGACGTACCAACCCCGGGGGCGAGGGCTGGCTCTCTTTTGCGACGCTTCGGACGGCTTTTTCTGGCAGCGCGACCTCAAGGTCGGGGTGGAGACCGAAGTGCGGTGGGATCAGCGGCCCTACCTGCGGCCGCTGATCGAAGCCATGGACGAATACGAGCGCTACGCGGTCGTGCTGGTCAGCCGGGAGCATGCCCGCCTGTTCACGATCATGCTCGGGGAAATCGAGGAACGGCGCGAGATTTCCTCGGAAAACAAGATCAAGCGCATCAAGTCGCCGGGCAACGAGAGCGCGCGTTCGCAGATCAACATCCAGCGCAAGGACGAGGAGCACGCGCAGCACCACATGAAGGAAGTCATTGAGGCGCTGGAGGATCTTGCCGCCCGGCGTCCGTTCGACCGCCTGGTGCTGGCGGGACCCCACGAGGTGACTCGCGAATTCCAGGCGTTGCTTCCGAAGCGCCTGCAGACGCTGGTCGTCTCCTCCGTTCCTTTGCCAATGGAAGCGACCGAACGCGAAATTCTGGCGGAGATGCAGCGGGTGGAGGGAGACATCGAGCGCGCCGCGGAATCCGCCATGGTGGAGCGAATCATCACTCAGGCGGCGAAAGGGGCGCAGGCCGTCGTGGGGCCCGGGCCGGTCCTGGAGGCGCTGCGGATGGGAAAAATTATGCGGCTGCTGTATGCGCACGGCCGCACCATCGCCGGCCGCCAATGCACGAACTGCGGGACCCTGTTCGCCGGCGGCGTGGCCCCATGCCCGTACTGCGGCGGGAACGTTCGGGAAATTCCGGACGTGATCTCGACCGCGGCGGAGCGCGTGGTGCACTCCGGAGGTTTTGTGGAAAATGTGCGCGGTCCCGCCGCCGCCAACCTCGAGGCGGCCGGAGGGATAGGCGCGTTTTTGCGTTTCTGATCCCCGCGCGAGCGGGCCGGGCGATACAATCGATGTGACGCGATGGATCGGCCAAAACAATTGCCGGCATTCTTCTTCCCGTCGTTCCAGTCCGAAGAGCGAACGTACTGGCGCCCGTCTGTGGACGTTTACCGGACCCGGAACGGCTGGCTGCTGAAGTTCGACCTGGCGGGGGTCCGCCCGGAAGACGTTCATGTCGAGGTTCAGGGATGCTCGATCAGGGTGAGCGGCGTCCGCCGCGATCTGTTGGCCGAGGAAGCGGGATCGTATTACTCGATGGAGATCTCTTACAACCGGTTTGAACGGACGGTTTCGCTGCCGTGCGAGTTCGCGAATCCGCACGTCGCTCTGGAAGGCCGCGATGGAATCCTGATCGTGCGTGTTTCGGAGGGCTGATGAGCAATTCGGAAGACGTTCAGGTACTGCCTCTGTTGCCGCTGAAAAACAGCGTGCTTTTTCCGCATTTATTGATGCCGCTCTCTGTGGGCCGGCCTTCTTCCCGCGCGGCGGTGGAGGCGGTTCTTGCGACCGAGGGTAAGGAGCTGGTGATCGTCGCGCAGCGCGATTCCTCCAAGGACGAGCCGCAGTTCGAGGACCTGTACAACATCGGAACCAAGGCGATCATCAAAAAGATGGCGCGGCAGAGCGAGAACCAGATGGAGCTGATCGTGCTCGGCGTCGAGCGCGTCGTGATTCTCCGCCTGGAGCAGAGCCAACCGTACCTGACGGCGCGCGTGCGGCCGTATCCGCTTCCCGACGAGAAGACGCCGGAGGTTCAGGCGCTGCACCGCGCGGTGATCGAGCTTGCCGGGCGCGCCATCCAGCTCGCCCAACCCAACCTTCCGGTCGAAGTGAGCCAGTTCCTCTCCTCCACCGACGACCCGGTCCGCCTGGCTTACCTTCTCGGCTCGATGATGAGCCTCGAACTCAGCAAGGAGCAGGCCCTGCTCGAAGCCGCCACCCCGGGCGAGGCGCTCCGCCTGATGCACACGTTCCTCACAAACGAGATCCAGGTGCTCGAACTGCGCAACAAGATTGCCAGCGAAGCGCAGAGCGAGATGAGCAAGCAGCAGCGCGAGTATCTCCTCCGCCAGCAGTTGCGCGCCATCCAGCAGGAACTGGGGGAGAAGGACCCGCAGCAGGCCGAAGTCGAGATGCTGCGCGAGCGTCTGGAAAAGCTCCAATTGCCCGAAGAGGTCGCAAAGGAAGCGCAGCGGGAACTGGGGCGCCTGGAGCGCCTCCCGCCGGGCGCGCCGGATTACCAGGTGATCCGGACCTACCTCGACTACGTCGTTGAGCTGCCCTGGAACACGACGACCGAGGACCAGCTCGATCTGGCGCAGGCGCGCCAGGTGCTCGACGAAGACCACTTCGATTTGAAGGAGGTCAAGGAGCGCATTCTCGAGCACCTGGGAGTGCTGAAACTCAACCCCGAGGCCAAGGCGCCGATCCTGTGCTTCTTCGGACCGCCGGGAGTGGGCAAGACTTCGCTCGGGCAATCCATCGCCCGCGCCCTGGGCCGCAAGTTCGAGCGTATGAGTCTCGGCGGCCTGCACGATGAAGCGGAACTGCGCGGCCACCGCCGCACCTACATCGGCGCGATGCCCGGGCGCATTCTCCAGGCCATCCGGCGGGGAGGCTCGAAGAACCCGGTGCTGATGCTGGACGAGGTGGACAAGCTCGGGCGGGACTTCCGCGGCGACCCCGCCGCCGCGCTGCTCGAGATCCTCGATCCCGAACAAAACAAGAGTTTCCGCGACAATTACCTTGACCTGCCCTTCGACCTGTCGCGGGTCTTTTTCATCACCACGGCGAATACCCTGGACACCATTCCGCGGCCGCTGCTGGACCGCATGGAGGTGCTCCGGCTGCCCGGCTACAGCGAAGAGGAAAAAATCCAGATCGCCAAGCGCTACCTGGTTCCCCGCCAGCTCAAGGAAGCCGGCCTGACGCCCGAGCAGTGCTCGTTCAGCGATGACACCCTGCGAACCATCATCTCGCGCTACACGCGCGAGGCCGGGCTCCGGCAACTGGAACGCAACATCGGCCGCATCGCGCGCAAAGTGGCGCTGCGCTACGCCGAGGGGAAAACCGAGCCCGTCGCAGTGCGCCCGGAGGACCTTCCGGAGATGCTCGGCCCCTACCTATTCTCCAGGGAGGAACTGCGTAAGGAGCTGCCGCCCGGGGTGGCCACGGGGCTGGCCTGGACCGAAACCGGTGGCGAAGTGCTGTACGTCGAGGCGACGCTGCTCCCCGGCGGCAAGGGGCTCACCATCACCGGCCAGCTCGGCGAGGTGATGCAGGAATCCGCCCGGGCGGCCCAGAGCTACATCTGGTCCCACGCCGAGGAACTCGGGATCGATTCCGCGGTTTTCAAGGATTCCGGTCTGCACATCCACGTGCCCGCCGGAGCCATTCCGAAAGACGGCCCATCGGCCGGCATCACGATGGCTACCGCCATGGCATCGCTCTACACGCAGACGCCCGCCCGGCCGGATACGGCCATGACGGGCGAGATCACCCTTACAGGGCTGGTGCTCCCGATCGGGGGTGTGAAGGAGAAGGTGCTGGCGGCGCGCCGGGCCGGCGTGAGCCGCATCATTCTGCCGCGCGGCAACGAGAAGGATCTTCCCGATCTGCCGGACGAAGTCCGCCGGGATATCGAGTTCATCTTCGCCGAGCGCATTGAAGACGTCCTCACCGCCGCCCTCCCGACCCTGGCCGACAAGATTCAGGCCTTAAAAGCGGGGTGAAATTGCGGCGGCCTCGGGCTGCGCCGGCTTACGCTCAGTCCGCTTCGAGGGGAAGCGGGGTCACCTGGCCGGTGGAGTTCAGCCGCTCCTGAAGAAGCGCCCCCACGCGAATGCGCTGCCGGATTCGCTCCGCCGGGATGCCCAACCCGGCGGCGAGTTCCTCGACGGTTTCACCGTCCAGGTAGCGCCGGTAAACGATCAGAGCGAATGGTTGTGTTTTCATCGGTAATCCATCCCCGGCTATTTCTTGCCGAGGCGCTTTTTTAAGTACTCCTGGTATTCCTTCTTGAGTTCCGGGTCGGTGGGACTGCCGTAAATCTCGCTGGACTTGTATTTCCCCGTGCCGAGCTTCATCTTGGTCCACTCGTCGTGGATGCGCGTCTCTTCCGCCCTGTCGACGATCTCCTGGGCGAACTTGGGCGGTATGAAGTAGATGCCCTCCCTGTCGCCGAACACGATGTCCCCGGGCATGACAGTCGCCCGCCCGATGCGTATGGGCGTGTTGTACGCCGTGAGCATCACGTCGCGGATGGCGTTGGGATGCGCGCCGCGGAAGTAACCGGACACGTCGAGCTGAACAATGCCTTCCAGATCGCGGATTGCGCCGTCGATCACGAAGCCGCCCAACCCGCCGGGGGTCTTCGTCGCCGTCATGACGTAAAACGCCAGGTTGTCGCCGATCACCCCGCCGGCGTCCATGCTGCCAAACACATCCACTACCAGCACGTCTCCCGGCTGCAGCGTGTCGATCACCCGCTGATGCGGCGAGCGCCCTTTCATGCCGCGCGCCTTCGCTTCGGCTTCGGCCGTCTCCGCCACGTCGGGACGCGTCGGCATGAACTGCGCCGTCACCGCGCGGCCGACCAGCTTTCTCCCGGGGTACAGAATCTTCCATCCGTCTTCGTACTGCAGCCGGAAACCATTGCGTGGCAAGACCGCCCAGATGTCCTCGGCCGAAAGCTCCTTAAATTTCTCAAGCAGCGAGTCGGGTACTTTGGGACGCCCGTCCTCAAACCTCTCGAACGGGTTTTTGGCCGTATACTTCACCATCTCTTCCCTGGAAAAGGTGAACACCTGGCCGGAAGCGGAGGCGATGGACATCGCGGCGAGACACACTGCAAACGGTTTCATCGATGGGAATGTACCACAAAAGAAGAAGGCCGGGGCGAAAACCGCGTTTCGCCCCCTCCGGGATCAAAATCTTTAACTATTGGAAAGCGCTGCGACGCCGGGCAGTTCGATGCCGGACAGGTACTCGAGCGAAGCGCCTCCTCCGGTGGAAATGTGGGAGATCTTGTCCGCCACTCCGGCCGCCTTCACCGCCTTTTCCGAGTCGCCGCCGCCCACCACGGACAGCGCGCCCGAATCGGCCACGGCTTTGGCGATCGCCACCGTCCCCCGGTCGAACGGAGGTTTTTCGAAAACGCCCATGGGGCCGTTCCAGATGATGCTCTTCGCGGTCGCGATCGCGGCGGCATACATCTCCCTCGTCTTCGGCCCGATATCCACGCCGATCATTGTCTCCGGGATCGTTTCCACCTCGTCGTAAGGGGCGCCTTCCTTGAGCTCCGCCGTCACCACGTGATCGACCGGCAGCTTCAGCTTGGAGGACTTCTCCAGCAGCGATTTCGCCAGGGCGATCTTATCCTCCTCCACCAGCGACTTGCCCGTGGGCCGACCCTGCGCCCGCAGGAAGGTATACGCCATGGCGCCGCCGATCAGAAGCTGGTCCACGAACTTCAGCAGGTTCTCGATCACCTCGATTTTGTCGGACACCTTGGCGCCCCCGAGGATGCCGATGCAGGGCCGCGGCGGATTGTTCGTCACTCGGCCGAGATAGTCGAGTTCCTTCTCCATCAGCAGCCCGGCGGCCGACTTGGCCACGTGCTTCGTAATCCCGACCGTGGAAGCGTGCGCGCGGTGCGCGGTCCCGAATGCGTCGTTCACATAGTAATCGCAGCCGGAGGCCAGCGCACGGGCGAACTCCGCATCGTTCTTCTCCTCTTCCGGGTGGAAGCGCAGGTTTTCAAGCAGAACCACCGGGTGGTTGCCGGCCTTGAGCTTGTCCACCTCGGGCCCGATGCAGTCGGGCGCCATCACGACCGGTTGGCCGAGAAGCTCCTGAAGGCGCGCCGCCACCGGCTTCAGGCTCATCTCCGGATTCGGCTTTCCCTTCGGCCGGCCGAGATGGCTGGCCAGCACGAGTTGTGCGCCCTGCTCCAACGCATACTTGATCGTAGGTAGTGACGCGCGAATCCGCTTGTCGCTGGTGATCTCGCTCCCGCCGGAAGCGAGCGGAACGTTGAAATCGACTCTCATGAAAACCCGCTTGCCGCGGAGATCCAGATTGCGTATGGATAGTTTTGCCATAGATTTAAATTGTAGGAAAAAACCTCCTCTCAACGCCGGAGGATTAGCGCCTCACGTTTTGAATTCCGGCAAATTGGAGAGCGGCGCCGAGATTCCGGCGGCCCGGTATGCCTCGATTAGCGCGCCGGCGGCCGGCCCGTATACCGGCGGCGCGACCTCCAGTTCGAGCAGGCCGCGATAGGCCTCCAGTAAAATCGCGCTGCGGAACACCCCGCCGATGTAGGCGACCCGCACGCGTTCCCCGCGCCGGAACAGCATCCCGCGCACGGCCATCGTGATCGCCGCCAGCTCTTTCGCGGCGTTCCTCAAGATTTCGGCTGCGACGCCATCGCCTGCGGCCGCCTCCGCATCCACCAGCCTTGCGTAGGAAGCGATGCGCGGCCGGGGGAACTCCGTGGTGTAGAAGCGGTGGAGAAGATCGTTGGCCGAGGACGCGCCCGTGGCGGCCAGCAGTGCGGAATGCAGCGTGGTGGCGGGCCCCCAGCCCTCCTCGAACCGCAGCGCGGCCCGCAGCGCCTGGCGCACGATATCAAACGCCCCGCCCTCGTCGCCGAACACGTAGCCCCAGCCGCCCGCCCGCGCCGTGCGCCCGGAAGCGTCGCG
>JBLNCW010000076.1:0-36282 GCA_050261015.1 Rhodospirillales bacterium
CCTTTTGTCGCAACCGCGCGCCCTTCTTGTTGTCCGTAAGTTGTTGATTCTAGACTTATGTCGCTTTGGTCGCTTTTGTCGCAGTCGGTATTGATGTTCTTTTGTTCCTGATGGTATTAAAGGATGTTAATAGTCAAAATTTTCCAAATAACGACCATACGATATAAGCGACTGAAGGCGGATACAAGACTGCGTGGGGCTTTGGTGAGACACGTCTCAGCGAGCCGGAATTGGAACCAATTGGAACCAAATCGGGGTTTGAGGGGATTGTAAATCGTTGAAAACGTGGTGGCCAGGGACGGAATCGAACCGCCGACGCCAGCCTTTTCAGGGCTGCGCTCTACCATCTGAGCTACCTGGCCGAAACCGCTATTGTAACAAACACTGGGCTATGTCGATTGGAGGGCTGCCAGCGCCTCGGCCGTTTTTTTCTCCACTTCGGCATGGAGGCTGTTGCCGTGGGCGTCCATCGTTACTATGGCCAGAAAATCCTTCACCTGCAGGCGCCACATCGCTTCCGGTATGCCGAATTCCAGCAATTCCACGCCGGTCACCTTTTCAATCGCGCGGACGTAAAACTGCGCCGCGCCGCCTACCGCGTGCAGGTACACGGCGCCCGCTTCCTTCATCGCCGCCAGCGTCTGCGCGCCCATGCCGCCCTTGCCTACCACCACACGCAGGCCGTAGCGCCGGATCACCTCGCCCTGGTAAGGCTCTTCGCGGATGCTGGTCGTCGGACCGGCCGCTTTCGCCTTCCACTCCTCGCCCTGCTTCAGCATCACCGGGCCGCAGTGATAAAGGACGCCGCCGTTCAGGTCAAACGGAGGAGCGTTCTTCATCAAATGCGCGTGTACCGCGTCGCGCCCGGTAAACATCTCGCCGTTGATCAGCACCACATCGCCCACCTTGAGGGCGCGCACCTGCTGCTCGCTCAGCGGAGGCCGCAGCACGATCTCGCGTCCGGTCAGCGGAAATCCGGCCGATTTCGCCAGCTTCTCCACCGGCCTTGAGGGATCGCGGTAGAGCCAGCGCGTGATCGCCCCGTTCGAAGCTTCCACCCGGATCCCAAGCCGCCGGAAGGCCCAGCAGTCGTAAGCCACGGAAACGAAAAAGCTGGCCGGCAGGCGGTTCGCCGCCGCGATCTTGCAGCCGATCAGCGACACACGCCCGCCGAAGCCCATCGGACCGACACCGATGCGGTTGGCCTCGGCCATAATGCGGTTTTCCAGCGCCGCCAGTTCCGGATTGGGATTCACGTCGTCGAGCGGGCGCAGCAACTGGGACTTGGCCACTTCGTAGCCGTGCGCGCGATCGCTGCCGATGCAAACGCCGATCACGCCCGGCGAGCAGCCCTGCCCCTGCGCCTGCCAGACGGCGTGCAGGATGCACTTGCGTACGCCTTCCAGGTTGCGGTCGGCGCGGCCGAGGCCACCCAGCGTACACGGCAGCGAGTACTGAATGTTTTTGTTCTCGCAGCCGCCGCCCTTCAAGAGCAGCCTGATCTCGATCTCATTCTCGTCCCACTGCTCGAAGTGAAAAACCGGTGTGCCCTCACCCAGGTTGTCGCCGCTGTTCTTGCCCGTTATGGAATCCACCGAGTTGGGACGCAGCTTGCCACGCCTGGTCGCTTCGGCCACAGCCTCGCAAGCCGCCTTGCGGATCTCGATCTGATTCACTCCCACGGGGGTGCGGATGAAAAACGTCGGCATGCCCGTGTCCTGGCAAATCGGATCCTCGCTTTCCTGCGCCATGTCCACGTTGCCGGCGATGATCGCGAGCGCCTGCGCGGCCTGCGTGCCGGGCGTCTCGTCTTCAAGCGCCCTGCGCATCGCGGCCCGAACGTCCGGCGGGAGGTTCGTTGAAGTCTGGGTGATGAGTTCGAGAAGGCTGTCTTTAAGGAATAGCATCGTCCCTCCGAGTAGCTATGTTAGCTTGATCCGGACCTGCGCGGTGGCGCCGGGCAGCAGCGAGGGGTCCGGGCTGGTGAACTCGACGATAACTCGCGTGCCCTCGATCTGCTTCACCTTGCCGGGAATCGCGTCCGGCAGTTCGGCGGTCTGAATCAGCGCCTCCTGTCCGGGCCGCACACGAGCCAGCACGGGAGGCTCCGGTTCCACCACCGCCTCAAGCGCGTTCAGGTTGACGGCGATCTGAAGGACCTCCGCGGCCGCGGCCACCTCTTCGCCCACCTCGCGCGGTCTGGCAATCACCAGCCCGTCGGCGGGGGAACGAATCTCCGTGGCGGCGGCCTGGCGCGCCTCCTCGAGCGCGGCGTTTCTTTCCTCGAGCAGTTTCCGCATTGTGTCCAGCCTGCTTACGATACCCGAAAGGCGCTCCTCGGCGAGCTGCGCCACCCGGGACAGCGTATCGAAATCGTTCTTGCGGCTCTCATACTCGGCCTGCGCGCTCTCGAAGACTTTCCGGGGCGTCGCGCCCTCCTTGAAGAGCAATTCCTGGCGGCGAAAGTCGCGCTCGGCGCGGTTGAACTCCAATTGCGCCCGGTTCGCGTCGGCGCGGGCACGCGAGGCCTCGAGGCGCGCGTTGATCATCTCGCTCTGCAACTGGTCAACCCGCTCCTGAGTGCTCGCAACTTCGGCGGCGGCCTGTTGGTGTTCGACCTCAAGGCCGGTGTTCTCGATCCGGCCCAGCAACTGGCCTTCGAAAACGCGCTCGCCAATCTCGACCAGCAGCTCCTGAAGTGTCCCGCCGGCGGGCGCCGGAACGGCGACCACGGATTGGGCCCGGATGGTGCCGGGCAGGCTGATTTCGGCGCCGATCGCAGCCGTCTTGGTGTCTTTGGCGCCTCCTGGTTTCGGGGGCTCCTGGGCCCGGCGGAACAGAAGCAGCGCTGCGGCGCCGGCCGCGACCAGCACGACAACGGCGCCGGTTAGAACGAGTTTACCCCGCATAGACCACGATGATACTATTGACGACTTTCGCGGCGCGTGTCACTCGAACTGCCGCCGGAACTCGGCGAACTGCTCTTTGATCTGCTCCACCGCGCGGCGAAGCTCTGCGATTTCGGTTTCGAGAGCGGCGAAACGGTCCTCTCGCTGCCGCGGGGGTGGGGCGGCCTCCTCCATCGGAGCCTCGCCCGAAAGCAGGTGCGCGTAGCGCGGCTCTTTCCTGCCGGGCTGCACGGGCAACCGCGCCACCAGCGGGCCGGGCTGCCACTCCATCAAGCGCTGCGCGCACGACTCCACTTCCTCGATGTCGGTGAACGAGTGCAGGCGTTCGGTGCGGGCGTGCAGCTCACCGGCCGTCTGCGGGCCGCGCAGCATCAGCACGCACAGCAGCGCCAATTCCCTGCGGCCGAGGTTGAGCGCCTCCGACAGGAGCTGGCGGTGCTTGGGAACGCGCATCCCGGCGCCGCTGACCGTTGCCGCCAGCCGTTTCAGCCGGAGCCGCTCGAGCGCCTCCTCCACCGTCCGCTCATCGTAGTCCACGAGCGGATTCCGGCTCGATTTCTGGTTGCACGCGTTCACCAGCGCGTTCAGCGTGAGCGGGTAATACTCCGGCGTCGCAATCTCTTTTTCAATCAGCGAACCGAGGACGCGAACCTCGGCGGCATCTAGCTGAAAATCCACGTCAAAATCCCATCCGAAAGCACTTGCCGGTTGCGGCGAGGCACAGGTCCACGCCGTCCTCCTACATCACCGCCGTGGGCGGCGCGGGCTCGTCGGGCCGTCCGGCATTGGCGAGCGGCACGCGGATCATAATCAGGGCGATCACAAGCATGGCCACCGCCGCCAGAACCCGGGCGACGCCCGCTTCGGCAGGCAGCAACTGCGAAACCGAAATCTCGAAGAAGCGGAACGCCGCGATGATAAGGCCCATCATCGCTTCGCCGGCAATCAGGCCCGAAGCGGTGAGCACGCCGGCGTTTTCGATGCGCGCCTTCTGGGCGTCGTTGTAGTTGCGGCGGTCCTGCAACAGGCCGGTGATCCACCGGAAGATGCCGCCGATGAAGATGGCAAACGTGGTCTCTAGCGGCAGATACATGCCCACCGCGAACAGCATCGGGCTGCGCACCTGCACCATGATCAGTGCGAGGCCCATCAGGATGCCTACCCCGACCAGCGGCCACGGCATCACACCGCCGACAATGCCCTGCGCCAGCGACGCCATCAGCCCGGCCTGCGGCGCCGGAAGGGAGCGGCCGCCGAAGCCGATGCCGCCGGCCACGATATCGGCCTTGTGCAGCACCAGCAGCGGAAAATACAGCACCGCGCTGGCCACCAGAATTCCCAGAATGTCGCCTATCTGCATGCTGCGCGGCGTGCCGCCGAGAATATGGCCGACCTTGAGGTCCTGCAACATCTCGCCGGCGACCGCCGAGGATACGCAGACCACCGCCGCCACGCCGAGCACCGCCGCCACCCCGCTCACCCCCGAAACGCCGATTGAAACCATCAGCAGCGCGGCCACGATCAGGGTTGCCAGCGTCAGTCCCGAAATCGGATTGTTCGAGGATCCGATCATGCCCACCAGGTTTCCCGAGACGGCCGCGAAAAAGAAGCCGAGGACGATCATCACCAGCGCCGCAACCGCGCCGCCCGGCAGCGTGCCCGAAAAATACGCGTAGAGCAGGACCATGCAGATGAGCGATACGAACAACCCGGAGAATACGGTGCGGGCGCTCAAGTCGCGGTCGAGCCGGCTGGGAATCACCGTCTGAGAGCCGGCCCGCTTGAGATCGGACACCGCCCGCCCCATTCCCGCCGCGAGGTTCTTGCGCATGCGAAACAGCGTGTAGCAGGCTCCCACCAGCATGCCGCCGACCGCGATTGGGCGCACGATGGAGCGCCAGATGGAGTCGTTCACCGCCTCCCAGCTTGTCCCTCCGGCCGCTTGCAACTGCGGCCCGAGGAAGTACGAGAGCAGCGGAACCAGCAGGCCCCAGGCAACCACGCCGCCGGAAAAGTTCAGCGCGGCCAAACGCGGCCCGATAATGTAGCCCACTCCCAGATACGCCGGGCTGACCGCCGGGGCGGTCACCAGGCTGGCGGCGCCCACGTTCAGCGGCTGCTCGTAGCCGCGCGTGCTCAGCGTGACCACGCTTCTGCCCATTTCGCCGATCCGCACCAGAAACGAGTTGCTGGGCGAAAAGATGTTAAGCGCGCCGAGAAAATAGATCAGCGCCCCGCCGCCCATGTTGTAAAACAGCAGCTTCGCCGCCCGCGATCCCTGCTGGCCGGCCAGGTGTATCTGCGAGGCCGCCACCGATTCCGGAAACGGCAGCTCCCGGTCTTCCACCATCACCCGCCTCAGCAGCGTCACAAACAAAATGCCGAGAATGCCTCCGACGAACATCAGTGCGGTCGATTTCCAGTACGCCTCCGAGGAATCAAACGTGGTCCAGGCCCCGGAAATCACAAATGCCGGAATCGTGAAAATGGCGCCCGCAGCAACCGATTCGCCGATCGACCCGACGGTGCGGGCCATGTTCTCCTCGAGAATCGACCCCTTGCGGAGCCGGAGAAGGGCCATGCCGATCACCGCGGCCGGGTAAGTCGCCGCAATCGTCATTCCCGCGCGCAAGCCCAGGTAGGCGTTGGCGGCGCCGAGAACGACCGTCATCACCAGGCCGATGAGAACGGCCCGGAAGGTGAATTCCCGCATGTCCGTCTTTTCGGGAACGTAGGGAACGTGTTTTGTCTGCATCTTCGAGGCAAACCTCGCAACGCACATGATACCAAACACGTTGCGGGGTAAACCTCTGGAAGGTAAGTACGTTTTCGGCGGGCTTCAGCCCAGGTAATCGAACAGGCTTCTGCCGGCGGTCCTCGCATGAGAGGCGAGCGCCACTTCCTTGTGGATCTGTGCCTCGTTGAGCTGGATGATCGCTTCAATCACGTCGGCGTCCTCGATCTCGCTTAACTCGGTTTCCTGGCGCAATTTCAGCTTGTTGGCGGTCTCCAGCGCCTCTTCGATGCGGTTCTGTATGGTGCCGTAGTGGCTCAGTTCGGCGCTAAGGTGATCCTGGGCTTTTTTAACGTCCAGCAGGGCCGCGCTGATCGCGGCCGTCTGAGCCTCGTACTGTGTGTTGTAATCCGGATCTCCCGGCGCCACAGTGGGGACGGCCTGAAGCGCGATCCGGAGGTTGTTGATGGCGGCGAACACGCTTGCTCCGGGGCTGTCGAAGATCTGGTCGGCGGAGCGGGAAATGGTGAACCTCGTGCCGCTCGGGTGCATGATTTCCCGGGTAGCCGCGCTGCCGGCATAGGCGCTCACCCCGTTGGGCTGCGTGAGGTCCAGCGTATACGGAGCGTTGCGGTAATCGTCGCCGCTGAAAACATGCCGCCCTTCAACCGTGGTGCCGGCGATGTTCACCATCTGCTCGAGCGCCGCCTGAACCTCCACGGCGATGATCGTGCGCTGGGTTGGAGTCTGTGTTGCGGTGGCTCCCTGCGCGCCGATCGTAACCACGCGCTCCAGCACCTTGACCGCCGTCTGCAGCGCCCGCTCCGCGGTGTCCACTTCCGCCTTGGCGCGCCCCAGGTTGGTCTTCAACTGAAGGGTCTGCTCGAGCTGGCCGCGCGCGATCAGCAGCCTGCTCACCTCGCTCGGCTGGTCCGAAGCGGCTTCCAGCTTCTTGCCCGAACCGATCTGGCGTTGAGCGCGATCAGCACGCGCGGTAATGCGGGCCAGCGCCGCCAGAAACCTGTCGCTTGCCGCATTCAAGCCCGAAATCATGACTATCTCTCTCTCGCCTGGGTCTAGCGCATCATGTCAATCGTGGTCTGGGTCAGTTCGTTCAAGATGACGATGACCCGGGCGGTGGCCTCGTAGGCGCGCTGGAATTCGATCAGCCGCGCGGCCTCCTCGTCGAGCGACACCGCGGAGATCTCATCCCGAATCGAGCGCGACTGGAGCAACAACTGCTCGTGAGTATCCCGGTTGCTGCGCGATCCGTGGAGCGCCTGGCCAATTGTGGTAGCGATCCGCCCATAGAAGGCGGTATAGGAAAGCCCGTCCAGTTTGGCCGCCGTGGCCAGCCCCGCCAGAGCCAGTGCGTTTGAATTCCCGAGGGGCGCTCCCGGCGCGGCCGCGGCCAGTTGTTCCGGCGTGATGCCGGTGACCCGAAGCGTGCTGGCCGCGTCGTCGGCGCTGTTGTAAGTGAACAGCGGGGCCCCCGGATTGCCGTTGGTATCCAGCCCCGCCGCCAGCATCGCGTTTACGTCGTCCGCCAGGCTGCTGGCCAGCCGGTTCAACTCGCTCATGTAGGACGGCAGAATGGTGTTCTTCAGCTCGAGCATGGCGCCGAGGCGCCCGGTGACGGCTTGGGCCGTCACGTCCTTTCCGTCGGCGTCCAGGATGCGCGTCTCCGCGCCGGTGAATTCCGGCTCGATCCGGTACTGGCGGCCCCCGATCACCAGCGGGACCTGCCCGCCCATCAGAATCGTGACGGTGCCGTCGGGCTGGAAAAGCGCCGTGTAGTCGGTGTACTCCGCAAGGTTTTCCAGCGTGGCATGCAGGCGCGCATCGAGGCTGGGATCGCTTCGCGCGTGATAGTCGCGCTGCAACTGAAGGTTCAAGTCGCGGATCGAGGAGGCCAGGTTGTTGATCGCCTCGACGGCGTCCCGCACCTGCTGGTCGAGAATCGTTGAGGTGCTGTTCAGGGAGGCCGCGGTTTCGGCGAAGCGCGCCGCCGCCTCCGTGGCGCGGTCAATCACTTCCCGCCTCGGCCCGATGTCGTTCGGGGCCAGGCTCCACGCCGAAAAGCTCTGAAACAGCTTGCTGAGCGCCCCGGGAATCCCGGTCTCGCCCGAAATATCAAACAGGCGCTCGATCCTGGAAAGATCGTTGCTGAACTGGTCGAAGCGCGCCCACAGGTGCGTCTCCTGCCGCACGGACCGCTCGGCATACTCGTTGCGCAGGCTTTCCACCTGCCCCGGCATAATGCCGCCCGGCAGACCCTGCTCGGGGACAAACGGAGCAGGCACCGGCAGCAGCCGCTGCTTGGCGAAACCCGGAGTGGAGGCGTTGTTGACGTTGTTCTGGGTGGCGGAGAGAGAGTATTCCAACAGGTGCAGCGAGTTGGCCGACGCTCTCAACGCTCCGAACAGCCCGGACATAGTATCACCCTTCGACTGAAATTCTTCGCAACGGCCCCGGAGCGGCCGGCTCCCCGCGCGACGTGTAACCGCACGCGGCGGTGAACAGCACGCGCGCCAAGCCGGAATAGAACGCCGCCGCGCCCTCGGCCAGCGCCGCCGCCAGCGAAACCTCCTTTTGCAACTCCGCCAGCTCGGCCTCGTCGCCGGGCCCCGGCCGGTACTCCCGAAGCGCGCCTATTGCCGCCCCGAGACGGGCCGCGCTCTCCTCAAGCGAACTCGCCGTCGGGCGCAGCAGCAGGCGCCGGGCATCCTTCACGCTTGCCCGCGCCAGACCCACCGGCCCGATTTCCCCGCGCGCCATGCCCCGGCTCATGCCTCCATGGCGTATCTGATGATCCCGCGGCTCACTGCCAGAGCGTCGGGCTGGTATCGCCCCGCCCTGTAGTCGGTCGCCAACCGCTCGACGCGCGCCTCGCGGTCCGCCGCATGAACGGCCAGCATCTCCAAGAGCCTGCCGGAGAGGCCCGAAAGCTGCACACGATCCCCCTCCTGCGGCTGCGCCGCGCTCTCCCTTCGCGCCCCGCCCGCGGTAACCGCTTCGGACTTATGTGTTTTGCCGAGCTCCGAAGCCGCCGCCTGGCTCAGCAGACTATCATTGATTATCATCGCCTCTGTTCATATCGGCTGGACAATTAGAAAAGATTAGGGCTGGAGAGATCCGGCGCTACTGCGTAGCTGGCTACAGGCGACAACAACCGCAAGTTCCTGATCTAAACTTCAGGATTTCTGCGAATATAAGGCGAACATGTGTACCAGTACGTCTATTCTCTGGGCCAGTTTAATGCCTTCTTTAACAAAAAGCCCTTGCGCAGCAATCACTTGCTATCCCAAAATATGATTCGGAAGCCGCAGGAGTGATAGAGTGGGGCCGTTCCGCTGTCCAACACAAGATGGGGACGACGGCCGATAACGTAAAACCAGAGGCGCCGTAGTGGCGTCTATTGATTTAGGTTCACCGTAAGGTATCGATGTAGATTTATGACCGCTGCTTCCATCCCTGTACAGGACATCGCCAGCGCGGGGCTGTTTGGTTCATCGCTGCGCTGCTACCCGAATCGACCGTCCTGGTTGCGCAGGGCGTTGGAACTCTATTTCCTGCCGCGCACTACTCGATTTATAAACCGGGCGCTCTCTGGAGAGCGTACCGGGAGCCTGTCGCGGGCTGAGGCGGAGCATCTGTACAGGGCGATCGAACCGCTGTACAGAGAGCTGGTTCGCCTGATTTCCGGATTTGGAGATCGTCCGGTGCTGGAGCGCTTGCTGTTCACATGGTGGATTCGCCGGCTCGAACCTGAGACGGAAAAACTTGGCGACATCCTGGAGACTCTGGCATGGGGTTGCGATCAGGATCTGCGGGACTACATCGATCACTCGCTTGACTCGCGGAAGTACGGACCTGCCCTTTGCCAACGTTCATAGACGAGCGCAGTTCAGCATTCGCTCGACAAAAACAGGCCCTTCGCAGAAAATACCCCCACATCGACGACGATTTCAGCAGGGCTTTTGATGATATAGCGAGAAACACAGGAAGACTGCGTGCAACGCCGCCGCAGTTCCTGGCTACAATGGGACCGTCTGGAAGTACAGGTGCCCGAGCACTGACATGAAGCGCGGTTTGCGCGGTGGATTTCGGATTTTGGCATACTATGATCCTGAAGCCGACGTCCTCACTCCTTTTTGCGTGTATACGCACGACCAGTACGAAACCCAACCGCCAAAGCAGGAGATTAAAACCTGGCTTAGGGAACTCCCTGAAGTGGCTTCCACCCGTCAATCCAGACAAATACAGGATGCAGCTCGTATCGGCGACGATAAGGAGAGTGTCTAGAACTGGGGATGGATGCCGGCTGGCGGGAGCTCAGCCTCAATAACTACAGACTCCGAGTCAAGGTCTTATGTGGTTAACTGGGATGGGATCCGCCTCTGCCCCCCGTTCTTGGCGTAGAGCCCGCGGATTTCGGGCCTCTTGGCACGCCTGTGGCACGCCAAAAAATCGAGTCCGCAAGCCGTTGAAAAATCAAGGGGTTATTTGGTGGACGGCATGGGATTCGAACCCACGACCCCGGCGTTGCGAACGCCGTGCTCTCCCAGCTGAGCTAGCCGCCCACACCTGAAACTTACTCTTCTGATAATACCACTGTTACGGTCGCGGCGGGCTGTACGCCATTCACTGCTGCTGCCTCATGGGCTGGATTTCCTGCGTCAACGCCGCGGGTGGTCCGCCGGCCGGATCGGCGGACGCGGCAACCTCCTGCCCCCGCCGTGCGGCCCAATACCTCTTCATGCGCTCTGAGACTTCAAGACGTTCAGCCGCACTCATCTGTTTTCGGCCCCGGCGGGAATGCGCGGCAGGGCGTTCTGCCCGGCTGCCCCGCGCATGCAGTTCCTCGAGCGATTCAATCAGTTTGTCCAATCGCTTTTTTTCGTCGTAAAGGGCTCGAATCGCCTTGTACAGATCCACTGTTAGCTCCTGAGCATGCAGGGGTTAGACCGCTTCCCCCCTACGATTCGCCTGATATCGTATAACGAATTGCCGGCGAAATCCAGCCGTGATTCTTACTTATTTTGAAATAAACGGCCAGTGCGGCAGGAAGTGGAAACCGTACCTGGTCAGCAGATAGTACCCGGCCGCGGCGAGCAAAACCAGAAGCGGCGCGAGCCACAGCAGCACCTTCTTCCACGGGAACTTCCGGTTTTCGCGGTGCAGCGTCAGCAGGTAGCCGGCGAAAATGCCGACGAAGAACAGCAGCGCCATCGGCACCGAGAAAATCATCAGATTGAACACGTCCGGCGTGGGTGTGATCAGGGCTGCCAGCACCACGATTGCGAGAATCGCGTAGCGGCTATTGCGCAGCAGAAAGCCCGGGGTCGTGATCCGCAGCAGCGTCAAAAAGAAAATCAGGATCGGCAGCTCGAAAGTCACGCCGATACCCAGCATCACGTTCACGAAAAGGTTGAAGTACTCGGTCACCGAAACCATCGGCTGGACATGGATGTCTCTGCCGATGCCGAGCAGGAAGGTCAACCCGTACCGGAACGCAACGAAGTAGCCGAACACTCCCCCGAGTATGAACAGGCCCGCCGAGCAGATGATAAACGGAGCAGCCCAGCGCCGCTCGCGCTTGTACAGCCCCGGCGCGATGAACGCCCAAGCCTGGTACAGGATCCAGGGCGACGCCACGAAAATCGCCGCCAGCATCGGCAGCTTCACCCAGAGGATCATGAACGCTTCCATCGGGGTGATGAAGACCAGCTTCTCCTGGAAACCCAGCGTGCGGAGCGCCGATACGGCCGGGTCGCTGACCGCCACCCAGAGGTCGTTGGCGAAGATCAGGCAGAGGGCGAACGCGATGCCCACGCCCGCGAGGGCTTTCAAAATGCGGGCGCGCAGTTCCTCCAGATGCTCGACGAAGGACATGCGCAGCATGCCCTCTTCCTCGTCATCCTCGGAGTCTCCTCCGGACGAAGCCGGAGGCTTGCCCGAACCGCCGCCGTTACCGGTTTGAACGGCGGGCGGCGCTGCTTTTTCCGCAGGCGGAACAGGAGCGGCTACGGCCGTCGCAGGCGGATCCGGAGCGGGCGTCTCCTCATAGTTCGCATAGGGATCCTCCGGATACCCCGTGTAGGGATCCTCCCGCGGGTACTCCGTGTAGGGATCCTCTTCCGGCGTATGAACGCTCTCCGGATCCTGCGGTCCGTGCTTATCGTCCTGCAACTGCGTCCTCTATCGGCTGAACTCTCAGGCTTTCGATTCGGCGGGCTGAGCTCCGTTGGCCGGCGGCTCCGCCTGCGCATCCACGCCGGGCTGTGCTGCATCGGCGATCGTGGCGGTCGTTGCTACCGTGCCCTCCGGAGCCGAACCTGATTCGGCGTCGGCGCCCTCGGTTGCGGATGCGCCTACTGTGGGGGTTTCTGAAGCGGTGTAATCATCCGAGGCGGAAGCATACCCGCCGTCGTAATACGAAGAATCGTAGTTGTAGTCGTACGTGTCGGGACTGTACTCGCTTGTGACTTCCTTAATGGATGCGTTTTCCTGTTCCAGGCTGCTCAATTCCCGGTCGAAGGTCGCCCGCAACTCAGTTGAAGCGCGCTTGAACTCTGTGATTGCCTTCCCCAGAGTCCGGCCGAGTTCCGGGAGCTTCCTTGGACCAAAAAGGAGCAAGGCAAGCACGAAAATAAAGATTGTTTCCGGCCAGCCCAGCGGACCCATGAATTCTCCTCCGTCTCGCCAATGAGACTATTTCATGATAGCGGCCGCGAAAGAAGGGAGTCAACCGAAACGGATTCGAGCCAGGCCCCGGTCAGCAGGGCCAAAGCCGCCACTGCGGCGGTTTCCGCCCTTAGAATGGTAGGCCCGAGAGAGGCCGCCGTCCAGCCCGCGGCGAAGGCGCGGCAGCGCTCGGTTTCGGTCCAGCCGCCTTCCGGCCCGATGAGAACCCTGACGATGTCGGACGGCCGGCGCTCGTTCGGCAGGACGCACAGCAGCGGGCCGGCGCCGCCCTGCTCATCCAGAAAACAGGAAAAGGACGCCGCGCCGCCGATCGCCTCGCAAAACCCGACAGGCGGCAGCACTTCAGGCAGATGGGCGCGCCGCGCCTGCTGGCTGCTCTCCCGGACAATCCGCCGCCAGCGCTCCAGCCGCTTCACCGCCGCCGCCCGGAGCCCCTTTTCGCTTCGCTCGGCTTCCACCGGCAGGATTTTCTCAACTCCAAGTTCGGTCGCCTTCTCGATGGCCCACTCGAACCGGTCGAATTTGACCAGCGCGAGCAACAGCGTAATGCGAACCGGCGGCGGCTGCTCCGCAAGCTCCTCGACCACGCGAAACCGAATGCCCTCCCTGCTTACCTCCTCGATCTCCGCGAGGTAGACCGAACGATTGTCGGAGAGCTCATAGAGTTGTCCGGGCTCGGCGCGCAGAACCTGGCGCAGATGGCGCGCATCCTCGCCGGAGAGCATGGCGGAGGCCCCCTCAACGGCATCGACGAAAAAGCGGCGGCGTGCCATGATAATAGATCTCATGATCGCTCATCTGCGCGGCACTCTGCTGGAGAAGCATCCCAACCAGGCGGTGGTGGAGGCCGGCGGCGTAGGCTACGACGTCGCCATTCCGATCTCCACCTACTCCGCGCTGCCCGAGGCGGGCAGGGAAGTGTGCCTGCGCATTCACACGCACGTCCGCGAGGATACACTCGCCCTGTTCGGCTTTCTCACGCGCGAGGAAAAACTTCTGTTCGAACGGCTGATCTCGGTGAGCGGAATCGGGCCGAAGCTTGCCATCACGGTACTCTCCGGCCTGCCGGCGGCGGATCTGGCTACCGCGGTCCGCGCAGGCGATGTGAGCCGGCTCGTGCGCATCCCCGGAGTGGGCAAGAAGACCGCCGAGCGCATCGTGCTGGAATTGCGCGACAAGCTGCCCGACTCGGCCGAGGCTGCCGCGGCCGCGCCCGGCGCCGGCGCCGCGCTGACCGCCCTCGATCAGGACGTGCTCTCCGCGCTGCTTAACCTGGGCTGCACTCCCGCCGCCGCCGAAACCGCGGTACGGAAAGCGAAAGCGGACGGTTTGAACGAGTTCGAGCCGTTATTCCGGCGGTCGCTTGAATTAGTGCGCTAAGCTGAAGGGTCATGCGGGAAAGGGGCATTGTCTCGGCGGCGGCGCAGGAAGAGGAACTGCAATTCGAGGCCAGCCTTCGCCCCCGCAAACTCGCCGACTTCACCGGCCAAACCAAGCTTAAAGAAAACCTGGCGATCGCCATTGAAGCCGCGCGCCGCCGCGGTGAAGCCATGGACCACGTCCTGCTCTACGGCCCGCCGGGCCTGGGTAAGACGACGCTGGCCTCCATCGTTTCGGCCGAGCTTGGCGTCGGTTTCGAGCAGACCTCCGGGCCGATTCTTCAGAAGAAGCTCGACCTCACGGGCATCCTCAGCCATATCCGCGCCCGGCAGGTCTTTTTCATCGACGAAATCCACCGCCTGATGCCGGACGTCGAAGAAATGCTCTACGCGGCGCTGGAGGATTTCCGCATCGACATCCTGGTCGGCGCCGGGCCGGGCGCGCGGACACACTCGCTGCCCATCCCGCGGTTCACCGCCATCGGCGCCACGACGCGGCTGGGACTGGTGAGCGCTCCGCTGCGCGGCCGCTTCGGGCTGGTGCTGCGGCTGAAACACTACGAGCCGGAGGAGTTGACCGCCATCGTCAAGCGGTCGGCAAACCTTCTTCAGGTGAATATCGACAAATCCGGCGCCGAGGAGATCGCGCGCCGCAGCCGCGGAACCCCGCGTATCGCCAACCGCCTGCTGCGCCGCGTGCGCGATTACGCCGAAGTGCGGGCGGACGGCGTCGTGAACGAAAAAATCGCGCGCACCGCCCTCGACCTGCTCGAAGTGGACCGCTACGGGCTCGATGAAATCGACCAGAAAATCATGCTGACCATCCTCGAGAAGTATCGCGGCGGCCCGGTGGGGCTTAACACCATCGCGGCTTCCATCGACGAGGAGCCGGATACCATCGAGGAAGTCTACGAACCTTACCTGCTGCAACTGGGATTCATCGACCGGACGCCGCGCGGCCGAGTCGCCACCGACCGCGCCTTCGAGTACTTCGGCGTCACGCGCCGCATGCGCGACAACCCTCAAAGCACGCTCTTCTGAATGAAGACCGTTTACCTGTCACTCGGATCAAATCTCGGGGACCGCGAACGCAACCTCCGCGAGGCAATCCGGATGCTCGGCGAAGCCGGTGTCCGCGTGCTGCGCATCTCTTCGCTTTACGAGACCGAACCGGTTGATCTTCGCGATCAACCCTGGTTCCTGAACCTCGTCCTGGAAGCGGAAACCGAGTTGTTTCCCAAGCAACTGCTGGCGCGAATCCGCAAAATTGAACTGGATCTCGGCCGCAAGCGCCTCCGTCCTAAGGGCCCGCGCACGGCGGACATCGACATTCTGCTGTACGGAGATTTCGTGATTGATACCGAAGAGCTGACGGTGCCCCATCCGCGGATGGCTGAGCGGAGATTCGTGCTGGAACCACTCGCGGAACTGGCTCCCGAGCTGCGGCATCCCGTTACCCGGCGAACCATTCGCGAATTGCTTGCCGGAACGGCGGGCCAAGCTGTCCGGAGAATCGGCGAGCTATCGGCCTAAGCTATTGGAAAAGCCACGTTTAATGAGATGGCGCCTGCATCGCCCGTGGTCACGTCGACTCTCCCCCCGTGCGCTTCGGCAATTCGCCGCACGCTGGCCAGCCCCAGCCCGGATCCGCTCGGCAGGTGGGAATTGAAAGGATCGTACAGCGGCTGAATGTCGCTGACCGGACTGTCCGGCGCTATCGCGGCTACCTGGAGGACCACTTCCGTGGATTGGCTGTAGGTCCTCACCGTGATCGGGCTCTCCGGGGCCGAAATGCGGCTGAAGAACGTCACGATATTGCGGAGCATGTGCCGGATCTGTTCCAGATCCAGCCGGACGAGCGGAAGATTGTCCTCCAGCCGCAGACGGACGCCGGCCGAGCGCCGCGTGTTCCATTCCGACAGACACTGGGATGTCACTTCGGTCAAATCCATCAACTGCTGGTGGAGCGGCGCCGCGCCCAGGAAGTGAATGGCATCGGTAAGTATCCAGTTGATCTGGTGTATCTCCTGCTGGAGCTTTCCCAACTGCTTCCGTGCCTTGGCATCGCCGCGCGGCAGCACCATCTCGAGATAGAACGCGATGGACTCGATTGTGCTAAGCGGCTGCCGGAGTTCGTGCGCGATGTGCCGGACAACCATAGCGGGTTCGTATGCCGGCGTTTCGGTCACAGCGCAGGCGGCACCGGCCGAAGTGGCTTGGGCGTTTGGAGACATCAAGAATGCTTGGGACGAAAAAGATTATAGCGCTTTAAGCCATCCCGAATCCGGCAAGCCCGGATTAAATTCGGTCAATTTCAGAATGGGCTACTGGTACGTTCAGGACTAACGGAACCGTCCCTCACGCGATATGATGTTCTAACTGGAAAATGGTAGCGATGATATCGAAGCGCTTACGCTCGTGCGAGGCGGCGGCATGACGCCCGTCCTGGTGATCGTTGGAGGTTTTCTCGGCGCCGGAAAGACCACCCTGCTGCTGGCGGCTTCCCGGACGCTTAACAATCGCGGCCTGCGCACCGCCGTGATCACGAACGACCAGGGTTCAGAACTTGTCGATACGCGTTTGGCCGCCGCCAGCCAAACGCAGGCGGAAGAGATCGCGGGCGGCTGTTTCTGCTGCCGCTTTTCGGAGTTCCTCCTTGCTGCGGAGCGCCTGCTCGAATTCGGGCCGGACGTCATCTTCGCCGAGCCTGTCGGGAGCTGCCTGGGTCTCGCGAGAATGTTGCGGGCATTGCTCGGCGGCAGATTTCACCTCGCGCCGCTCACCGTGCTGGTGGACCCCGAGCGCGCCCGCGAACTGCTTGCCCCCGGCGCGGACCCGCATCTGGCATACCTGTTCCGCAACCAGCTCGCCGAGGCCGATCTGGTCTGTTCAACGAAATCCGATCTCGGCTGCGACATACCAACTGCCCTCGAAGTGGCACACCGCCTGAGCGCGCGGACGGGCGAAGGGGTCGCCGCCTGGCTTGACGACGTGCTCTCCTGGCGCGGCGAGACCGGCCGGAACCCCCTCGATATCGATTACGGGCGCTACGCCGAAGCGGAGGCCGCGCTGGGCTGGTTGAACTGGCAGGCCACCGTGCAATTGAAAAAGGCGGCCGGCCCGGCGGCGGTTGCCGGCCCGTTTCTCGAAAGCATCGATGCCGGTCTTGAAAGAGCGGGCGCGATCATCGCGCACCTCAAGGTCTTTTGCCAGGCCCCGACCGGCTACGTCAAGGCAAGCATTTGCCGGAGCGGGGAAGAGCCTGATGTGGACGGCGACCTGACGGCTTCGCCCAGCCTCCGCCATGACCTGGTGCTGAATGTGAGGGCCGTGGCGGCTCCGGAGGTGCTAAAAGAGGCGGCGGAGAAAGCCGCCTCCGAGCTGCCCGGCAAGGTGACCGTCACTCACTGCGAGGCGTTCCGCCCCGGCCCGCCCTCTCCGCCCGAATTTCCGGGCTGAGATCGCCCGTCACATCCGGTGAAAGCCTTTCAGAATGTCCCGGAGCGAATAGCGCAGCGCGATGGGCCGCCCATGGGGGCAGCTCATCGGGCAGTCGGTGGCGGCCAGCGATTTCAGCAGCCACTCCATCTTGTCCTGGTCGAGCCGCATGTTCACTTTGATGGCCGCGCGGCAGGCGATCGAGGCGGCGATGCCGCGGCGCAAATCGTCGAGCGACACATGCCGGAGCTCGCGGTCCGCAATCTCGAGAATCTCGAAAATGACACGCTCGATGTCGGCGGGATTGACGCCGGCTGGCGCGGCTTTGACGGCAATCGTGCGCTGGCCGAAGGGCTCCGTTTCAAAACCCAGCGCTTCCATCTCGCCCGCGATCCGGTCGTGGTCCGCCTGCTGCGCCGGTGTGAGCTGGATAACGAGGGGCATCAGCAGGCGCTGCGTCTCGACCCGTCCCGCCGCGCGCTGCTTCAAAACCTTTTCGAACAGAATGCGCTCGTGCGCCACGTGCTGATCGACGATCCAGAGGCCATCGCGGCCGGCCGCCACGATAAAGCTGTCGTGAATCTGTCCGAGCGGCCGCAAGTCTGCCAGCGCCGTCAGGCTCTGCGACAGGTCCGGCACGAGCTCTGGGGGAAAACCGCCATGCGTCTCCGGCACCGGCAGCCGGAGCGGAGGCTCCGGGGAGGGCTGTTCGCGCACCGGAATGCCTTCCCCGCCGAAATCGAAGCGTGCCGGCGGCCTCTGGGGCGCGCGCAGCGTGAATTCCGGAAGCGCGTCATCAAGCGCGCGCGCCGGCCGCGGCATTTCAGACGGGCCCTGCCAGCTCTGGTCCACCAGCGCCTGGGAAAACTCCGAATACGGCGCCCGCGCCGCCGGCTGCGCGCTCGCGGGCAGCGGGATCGCCGAAACCGGCTTGGCTTCAATGAGCGCCTGCCGCAGCGCGTCCCGCACGAAATCGTGCACGAAGGATTGCTCGCGGAACCTCACCTCCGTTTTCGACGGGTGAACGTTCACGTCCACCTCGCCGGCATCGCACTCGATAAACAGCAGCACGAAAGGGAAGGTGCCGGGAGGAATCAGGTTGCGGTAGGCCGACGTGATCGCGTGCAGCAGCAGCCGGTCGCGAATGAGCCGCCCGTTGATGAACAGAAAGATCGAGTTCCGGTTGAGCTTTTGCACCTGCGGCCGCGATACAAACCCCCGCAAGGTATAGAGCCGCTCGCCGGTTCTGTCCGCGGTGCGCACCCCGAGATCGACCAGTTCGTCCAGCGTCTGGCTGCCGAACACCTGGTAAACGCGGTCTCGCAGGTTCTCCACCGGCGTGACGTTCAGCAGTTCCTTGCCGTCGCTGGTTAGCAGAAACGTCTTATCGGGACTGGCCAGGCTGTAATGCGTCACCAGCGACGCGATGTGGGCAAGTTCGGTCTGTTCCGACCGCAGGAACTTCTTCCTTGCGGGGACGTTGAAGAACAGGTCGCGTACCGTGACCTGTGTTCCGGGGGCCAGCGCCGCCTCTTCGGCCCGAATCATCTTGCCCCCGACGATCTCCACGCGCGTCCCGGTCTCCTCCCCGGCCGCGCGCGTCTCCAGAAGCAGGCGGGAGACCGAAGCCACCGAAGGCAGGGCTTCCCCGCGAAAGCCCAGAGTGGAAATGCTTAGAAGATCCTTGGCGCTGGATAGTTTGCTCGTGGCATGCCGCTCGAACGCCAGCATGGCGTCGTCCCGCAGCATGCCGCAGCCGTTATCGGTGACTCGAATGAGCCGCCGGCCCCCGCTCTCTACCTCGATTCGCAGCCGGCTTGCGCCGGCGTCGAGCGAGTTTTCGAGCAGCTCCTTCACCACCGAAGCAGGCCGTTCCACCACCTCCCCGGCGGCAATCTTGTTAGCGACGTCGTCGGAGAGGATGCGGATGCGGCCCATAAAGGCAGTCTACCCGATCCCCATTTACGGGCACGCAGCCGCTTCGTTCAAACCGGGATCCCGGCCTACTTAATGACGATCCCTCGCTCCTCCAGCAGCTCGCCCGTCTGCCGCAGCAGAGCCAGCCTGTTGCGGTGGTAGTTGAGCGTCTGCCGCACCAGCGTCAACTGCGCCGCGTTCAAACGGTCCTGCGCGTTCAGCACGAAGTAGAACTGCGTGGTGCCGAGGTCGTACTTCTTCTGCTCCGCGTCCAACTGGTTTCTGGCGAGTTCCACGGATACCTGCGCCAGCTTGACCGCGGCCTTGGCCGATTCCAGGCTGTTCACCGCGTTCAGAACGTTGAGCCGGACGGTCTGCTCCAGGTTCCGCAGCCGGAGCGCATCGTTCTTCTTCGTAATCAGCCGGTTGGCGAGCTCAGCCGTATTGGCGCGGTCGCGGATCGGGAGAGTCAAGGTTAAACCGAACTGGTAGGTCGGATAGTCGAACCCCCATACGTTCGAAAAGAAATCCCCAAAAGTGCCGGCCCGGGGTACCCCGTTCACGAGTCTCTGGCCGTTCACGGCGCTCGATGTGTACGAACCCGTGAGCGACAGATCGGGCCGCAACTGGTTCATGGTGTTCTTGATGTTGAGGTCGTCGGTGTCCAGGGTCACGGCCATCGCCCTCAGGTCCGGCCGCGTCGCCAGCGCTTTCTGGACGGCCTCTTCCGGGTCCAACGTGCGATCGTCCGCCGGCGGCGTCACAGACTCGGTTAGCACGATCGGAAGGTTGCGCACATCCGGATCCAAGTCTGCGCCGATCATTTTGCGCAGGGCGTCCTCCCGCTGGGCGAGCACGAACCGCTGCTGGGACACTTGAATTTCGGCCGTCGCGTAGTCCGCTCTTGGCTGGAAGATATCCAGCGCCGAAATCGCACCCAGCTCGAGTTCCCGCTCCGAGCGCTTCAGCGACTCTTCCTTCACCTTCAGCGACTCTTCCTGTACGCGAAGGGTTTCTCTTGCTTCCACCACATCCCAGTACGCGCTTTCGGCCTGCTGGATCAGGTTGGTCAGGCTGTCGCGAAAGTCGAATTCGCTTCTCCGGAGGTTGTTCTGCGCGATCGTAATCTGCATCTTCTGGATCGCCATCCCCCGGTTGCGCAGCAGCGGCTGCCTGAAGTTGAGCCCGAGACTTCCCGAGTGCGCGGGATTAAAGTCCTGCCGGGCGTCGTTGGATGAAGTGCGGCTATCGCTGAAGCTTGCCTCAACCTGCATGCCCGTGGGCAGAAGCTGGCTGAATGTCACCCCGCCTCTCTGGTTGAGCGTATTCACTTCGGTGCCGCCCTCGATCAGGGATCGCGTGGCCGCCGAAAGGCGCCGCTGGGCGCTGAAGTTCAGGCTGAGCGTCGGGTCAAATTTCCCATACGCTCCCATCAGGCTGTTCTTCGGGGTCTCCAGCGTCAGCCGCGCTATCGCGATGTCCGTGTTATTCGCCATCACGAGATCCAGGTAGTTGCGCAGCGACAGTTCCAGCTTGCCGTCAACTACAAAGTCCTTCAGCATAGCCGGAGGCTGAAGCTCGACCCTGGTCTTCGGCGTCGAGAATGTGTGGCGGAAGTATCCCGGCTTCGGAAAACTCGGCGCCGTTAGTTGCTGCCCCAGAAGCGAGGAGGCGCTCAGTAAGACAACGATAGATGAGAAACGCATAACAGTTCCACTCACTCGTAACGAATCGCTTCGATCGGATCGAGCTTGGCGGCCTGCACGGCCGGATAAATCCCGAACAGCAGCCCGATGCCCACCGACACACCGAACGCCACCCCGATCGAAGCCGAGGTAACCTCCGTCGACCAGCCGGCAGCCGCCGCGATGATCCGCGACAACGTGAAGCCGAACAGGATGCCGATCAGACCTCCCACGATCGAGATCAGCACCGCCTCGGTCAAGAACTGCCGGATGATGTCCGCCTGCCGCGCGCCGATCGCCCGCCGGATGCCGATTTCGCGCGTCCGTTCGAGCACCGTCGCCAGCATAATGTTCATGATTCCGATGCCGCCCACCAGCAGGGAGATGCCCGCGATGCAGATCATCACCACGCTGAAGATCATCTGCGTCTGCTGCCGCTGCTTCAACAGGCCGGCCGGAACGATCACCGTAAAGTCGCCGGCGTCCTTGTGTGTGGCCGAGAGGATTGCGCTCACCACGTTCGAGGTTTCGATCGAATCGGTCCCGGCCGCAACCTTCATGTAGATGCCGTCGATCTCATCCTTCATGTAGCTGTTGTTGTCCTCGAATCGCCGCATTACCGTGTTCAACGGCGCGATGATCATGTTGTTGCGGTTCGAGGCCTCCATCCCCTCGGTGTCCGTATCGGCCGTGGCCTGCTGCGCCAGTACGCCGATCACCTGGAGCCAGAGGTCGTTCACTTTGATGTACTTCCCCACCGCCGGCTCAAACCCAAGCAGGTTCACCTTCGCCGTTTCGCCCAACACGCATACCGGCGCCGAGCGTTCGTTGTCCTCCTCGTTGAAGAACCGCCCGGAGGTGACCTTCAGATTGTTGATCTGGGCGAAGTTCGGCAGCACGCCGATGAGCAGCGGCAGTTCCTGGTTCGTCTTAGGCAGAACTTTCTGCGGCTTGAACCGCTTGCGCGGGGTCAGCGCCTCCAGGCCCTGGACGTTTTCCGAAATCGCTCGGAAATCCCGGAACGTCAGCCCCGGGGATATGGCGCGCCGCACCTGAAGCTCGTTGGCGTCCATCGCCTCCTTGGCTTCGACGATGATATTGTTCACACCCAGCAGATCGATGTAGCTGATCATCTCCTTCTGGGCGCCCGCCGTGATCGACAGCATCGCCACAACCGCGCCGACGCCGAAAATCATGCCGAGCATCGTCAGCAGGCTGCGGAGCTTGTGCACCAGCAGGCTGGAAAGCCCCATGTAGAGCTCTGGCAGGTATCCGGTAAGACCACTCATTGCTTCCCTCCGGCGCCCGGGCCTCCCGGAGTGGGCAAGGCCGCCTTCTTACCTTTGCCGCTGTCGCTCTTCCTGGCGCTCCTGGATGCAGTCGGATCGGCGAGCGCCAGCAGTTCGCCCGGATTCAGCCCCTCGGCGATCACCATTGTGGACTCACTGCGCTTCAGCGGTTTCACGACCCGTTCCTCGAATTCATCGCCGTGTTTCACAAACACCACCAGCTTTCCTTCCTTCTCAAACACCGCCTGGACCGGGATGTGGATCGCATCCGGAATCTTCTCGACGATGATCTCAACATCCGCCAGAAGGCCCGGCCTGAGCAGCACGTCCAACTGGCTGTCCTCCTCGGGAGGCGGAGGCAGCTTCGCATTGGCCAAGTCCGCGTCGCTGAACTGGAGCGCGCCACCGGACCCGCCAAAAAACGGCATCTCTCCTCCCATCCCGAGGGGGCCGCCGCCGCGCTCACCGCCTTCGCTCTCACCACGTGCGCCGCCCCTGGCGCCAGGGCCGCGCTGGAATCCAAAAGCTGGTGGACCCTCGCTCCCGGCGCCTGCCTCGCCTCCCGGCCTGCCCGGTCTGCCTTGCCCCATTCTTGCGCCCGCGGCGCCGCCCATCATTGATCGCATCTGCTCGCTCAGTTTCTGCCGCTCCTCGGGGCTCAAATCCTGCATGTTCCGGCCCGCCAGCATTTTCTGAAACGCCTCGCGCATTTTCTGGCGCTCTTCCTGCGACATGCCGCCGCCCGCGCGCGCAGGGCCTCCTTCCGGGCCTTCGCCGCCGGCCCGGGCGCCTTCGCCGCGCATCCGGCCGCCTTCCGCGGCGCCCTCTCCCCGCGGCCGGCCGCCGCGCTCGCCGCGCATCCGGCCGCCCTCTCCGCTTTGCTGCGGGCCGGCACCAAATCCTCCGCCCTCGCCCATCATTCCGGGAGCGCCGGGGAAGCCAGGCATTCCCTCCGGGCCCGGCCCGCCCATCCGCGCCATCATCGCCGCCTGCGCTCCCGGCCTCTTGCGGTTCCGCTCGGCCGTCTCCAGGATTCTGCGGATCTGCTCCGGCTTCGCTCCAAGTCCGCTCAGCAGTTCCTTCATGTCCACCGAAAACACCACGTCGAACTTCTTGGCCATGTCGCCGGACCAGACGTTGGCGCTGGCCGTGCCGCTCAGCGACTTGATCTTGCCGTGAAACACTTTATCCGGGACGGCGTCCAGCCGTATCCTTACGTCCTGCCCTTCGTGCAGATTCGCCCGGTCCAGTTCACCCACCTTGGCTGACACTTCCAGCTCAGAGAGGTCGAGCACGTCCGCCACAGGCATTCCCGGGTTGATCTGGTCGCCTTCCCTGAGGTCGGGCAATTGCATGCCGCGCATCATAAAGTTGCCCCGGTTCTGCCGGATGGCAACCAGCCCCGAAATCGGCGACAGCAGCTTCACCTGCCTCAGCCGCATCTTCTCCCGGTTCAGCTCCAGAACCGCCTTGTTGCGCTTTTCCCGGAGAACCGCCAGTTCAGCCTGCGAACTCTCCAGCCGCGACTTGATGTCGCTCTCCAGTTGCTTCAATGCCCGCTGCGCCTCTTCCAGGTTCAGGAGGTTCTTCTTCTGGTCGATCGGCGACAGCAGCTCGTTGCGTTTCACTTCCAGTTGCGCCCGCTGCACCGCGAAGCGCGAGCGCAGCAGGTCCACCTGGTCCTGGTTGTTCCGGATCTCCAGCTCGGCCTGTGCCTTCTTCAACTGCTCGTCCAATTGCTCCAGCTCGAGCTGCTTCTCCTCGAGCCTCGATTGCACCTCGGAGTCGTCGAACTCAACGACCAGGTCCTTCTCGCGCGCGAAGCTGCCCAGCGGCGCGAGCTTGGTAATCTGCACCGTACCGAACAGGTTCGGAGCGATCAACGTCACCGATCGCACGGCCCGCAGTTCCCCGCGGCCATAGGTGCGGATGATGACGTCGCCCTTCCGGACAGCGGCAGTCGGGATCACCTGCTGCTTCTGCTGGAACTGCTGGAAGAACCGGTAGCCCCAGAACGCCGCGGCAGCCACGATCAACAGCGCTAAAACTCGAATTGCGATTTTCTTCATGACCTTAGCTCTTGGCTGTGCACCTCCGGCAGCCCGCCCCTGGCGGACGGCCGCCGGTCTCTACAGTTTCTTTGCGCGCTTGGCGGCGTCGAACGGGTTTTCGAGCGTCACCACTTCTCCCTCTCTCAGGCCGCTCAGCACAACGATGTCGTTTTCGTTGCGCTTCCCGACTTTGATCTCGCGCAGTTCAAACGCCTGCCCCCGCTGTACGTAAACCGACGGCTTGCCGTCGTGCAGAAAGCTGGCGCGGGCGGGAATCAGCAGAACGTTGGGCTCGCTCTCGATAATGATCTCCGCGGTCGCGCTCATCCCCGGGCGGAGCCTCGGATCCAGGTTCTTCAGTGTCGCATACGCGGGGAAGCTTTTCTCCGCCGTCGTGAACCGCGAAAAGTTCAGCGTCGCCACCGGGCTGATCCAGTCCAGTTCCGCGATGAATTCCTTGTCCGCAATCGCGTCCACCCGCACCCGGACCTGCTGCCCGAGCTTGGAGTGCCCGCGCTCCACTTCCTCAAGCTTCATTTCGATCCGCATGCTGGAGAGATCCGGAATCTCGGCGATGGCCGCGCCCGTCCACGCGTTGTCGCCTTCCTTAAACGGCGGCGGCATCGACCCGAACGAACCCTGGGCGCGGAAGTTCGGCAGAATAGTCAGGATGCCGTCGTTCGGAGCCCGGAGCACCATTCTCGACAGGTATCCTTTTACCCGCTCCGTGTCCCGCACCGTCTTCGCCTTGCGCTGATCCAGGCGCTGCAGGTCCGCCTTCTGGTTCACCTTGTGGGCGTTGATTGTGGCGTTCACCTTCCGCAATTCGCCCTCGGCGATCCCCACATCGATTCTGTTCTTGGCGCCCTGGATCTCCGACAGGATTTCCGCCTTGCCCGCCTCCAGCTTCGCCCGTTCCACGTTGTAGGTTGAGCGCATGAGGCTCATCGCGTCCTGTTCGTTCGTGATGCGGTGCGTCGCCTGGGTCTGCACGATTTCGCTCTCGGCTGTCCGGACATTCGTGCGGAACTCCAGATAGCTCTGTTCCTGCTGCGCGGCATCGAACTCCACAACGACGTCGCCCTTCTTGATGGGCTTGCCGTCCTCCGCCAGCCGGACAATCCGCAGGCTGGGCACCTGCGGAGCCGAAAGCACTGTGGAGCGCGTGCTCCGGATCTCTCCCCGCGTCCTCGTGCTGATCACGAATTCGGCCCGCCGCACCCGCGCCGTCGCCACGACCACTTCGGTCGTCCCGGCGTAGTGATAAGCGGCGAAACCCCCGCCGCTCATTACAACCAGCGCGGCCGCCCAGCCGATGATTTTCCGCTTCCGCGAAGTCTGTTTCCCAAGTCGCTGTTTCGGTTTTAGGTCTTTGGACATCGGTTTTTTCCCACCGGCTCTCACTTCGTCTGTGTCATATCGGGCCGCTCGGCGGCGATTACCTCCCCCGGCTTCAAGCCGGAACGAATCGCCGCCGCCACGTTATTTTTCAGAGCGATCTCCACGGGCCGCCGCTCCCAGCCCGTTCCCCGGCGCACGTACACGTAAGTCTCGCCGCCGGGGGCGTCCTGGAACAGCGCCTCAAGCGGCGCCACCACCGCGTTCTCCTCAACCTCGACTACCACGTCGGCGCTCACCGAAAGATCGGGCACCACCCGGGGGTCCAGCCGCTCCAGCCGGATGTTCAACGGAATCTCCCTCACGTATTCCGCGCGGAATCCCCCGGTTTTCGGCATGGCGCCGATCGAAAAAACGCGGCCGGGCAGCTCCAGATCCGGGTACGCGTCGAATCGCACTTTCACCCGGGCGCCTACTCGCACCATCTCAATATCCGCCTGGTTGGCCAGCGCGTTCACCACCATGGAGCTCGGATCGACGATGCGCATGAACATCGTGCCCGGGCGGACCTCGTCGCCGGCCATGATCTGCTTGGTCTCCGCCTGGCGGAAGGTTGTGCCCATGACCACCAGCCCGTCGATCGGCGCACGGAACACCAGCCGGTCCGCGTTCGCCTGCGACCGCTGAAACTCCAGCTTGTTCTGGTCGGCGTCAAGCCGGCTTATTCTCCACTGCGCCTGCTGCGAGATGTCCTTGTATTTCACCTCGGCCTGCAGCAGTTTGTACTTGGCGGCCGCCTCTTGCTCGGAAAGCTTCAGCCGTTCGGATACGATCGCCGATTGCACGGGGATGGTCTTCAGATCGTACCGGGCTTTGTCCAGTTCCGCTTTTGCTTGAGCGACGGACCGGTTGTGCGCCTCTTTTTCCAGGTCCAGGTTCGCTCTCAGCGACAACAGGTTGGCCTCCTGCTGGTCCAGGCTCGCGCGGTAATCGTCCAGCCGCAGCAGCATGAACTGGCGGTCAAATTCCGCAACGATATCACCCTTCTTCACGCGGGAGCCCGGCTCGGCAACTTTTTCCAGGATCAGGTCGAATCCCCCGCCGCCACCGCCACCGCCTCCGCCTCCGCCTGGCCCACGGCGGCTTCCGCGCATCTGCGGCGCCAGCAAGGAGGCGTAACGCTCCGGCGCCGTCGTCCCTGTCAGGCGTATGGTTTGTTCCAGACTGCCCGAACGCACCGTCGCCGTCCGTACCGAGAGTTGCGGAGCCTTGGCGTCCTTCTTGCCGGGCGTATCCGACCGTGCCTGCCACAGCAGCCCGCTTCCCGTCACCAGGATCGCCGCCGGAAGCAGCACTATCAGAGCACGTCTTTGCTTTCTCGCGGGCCTCTCCGGCCCCTTCCGCTGGGGTTGCATTGCGAAGCCTTCCGCGCACGGCGTGGCTTTCAGGAGCCGCGCCTGCCTCTAGATGCCTGACTCTTCTCGAACAATAAAGACGAGATCGGCTCTGGAAAGGTTAGCTCCCTGACAACTAAAGGGATCAGGTTTTTCGACGGGTGTTGTGGAACGCAACGCCGGGTGGTGCGCCCGCCACCAGGCTGCCGGATATGCCCGGCCCATAACACGAAAACGCCCGCCGGGCGAACCCGGCGGGCGCTCAGTCTTTCAAACGGAAATGGCGGGAGGGATCAGCCGCTCATCGAGGCCAGGAACTCGGCGTTGTTGCGGGTCCTGCTCAGCTTGTCGAGCAGCAATTCCATGCACTCCACCGGGGAGAGCGGGGAAAGTACCTTGCGGAGCACCCAGACCCGGTTCAGCTCTTCCTTCGGCTGCAACAGCTCTTCTTTCCGGGTGCCGCTCTTGTTGATATCGATGGCGGGGAACACGCGCTTGTCCACCAGTTTCCGGTCCAGGTGGATCTCCATATTGCCGGTGCCCTTGAATTCCTCGAAAATCACGTCGTCCATCCGGCTTCCGGTATCGATCAGCGCCGTCGCAATGATGGTCAGCGAGCCGCCTTCCTCGATATTGCGGGCCGCGCCGAAAAACCGCTTGGGGCGCTGGAGCGCGTTGGAATCCACGCCGCCGGAGAGCACCTTGCCCGAAGGCGGCACGATGGTGTTGTATGCTCGCGCCAGGCGGGTGATCGAATCCAGCAGAATCACCACGTCCCGCTTGTGCTCCACCAGCCGCTTGGCTTTCTCGATGACCATCTCGGCCACCTGAACGTGCCTGGCCGCCGGCTCGTCGAACGTCGAGCTGATGACCTCGCCCCGTACCGAGCGCTGCATGTCGGTCACCTCTTCCGGCCGCTCGTCGATCAGCAGCACGATCAGGATGACCTCCGGGTGATTCGCCGTGATGGAGTTGGCGATGCTTTGCAGCAGCATCGTCTTGCCCGTCCTCGGCGGCGACACGATCAGGCCGCGCTGCCCCTTTCCGATCGGGGTCAGAAGGTCCATGATGCGGCCCGAATAATTGTCCTTTGCCGTCTCGAGCTTGATCCGGGAATTCGGGTACAGCGGCGTCAGATTGTCGAAGAAAATCTTATTGCGCGCTTCTTCCGGCGGCTCGAAGTTGATCGCGTCCACCTTGATGAGGGCGAAATACCGTTCCCCCTCTTTGGGCGGCCGGATCTGGCCTGAAATGGTGTCGCCGGTCCGCAGGTCAAACCGGCGGATCTGGGACGGCGAGACGTAGACGTCGTCCGGCCCCGGCAGGTAGTTGTATTCCGGGGCCCGCAGGAAGCCGAAGCCGTCCGGCAGGCACTCCAGGACGCCCTCGGAAAAGATCAGTCCGCTCTTTTCCGCCTGGGCTTGAAGGATCTTGAAAATAAGCTCCTGTTTTCGCAGTCCGGAGGTGCCGCTCAGACCGAGATCCTTGGCGATCTGATTTAACTGCTGAATGCTCATGTCTTTGAGCGCGACCAGATCCAGGGTGGTAGTGACGGTGGGCGCACCGTTCTTAACGGCGGGCGCACCCCCCCGTCCCTTGCGAGCGCCAGGTTGGGGAGGAGTTGCCGCCTGAGACGTGTTTTGCGTCTGAAGCTTCTCCTCTTGCGCTTGGATCGGGTTTACGCTCTGTTCCGGGTTTTCCATATTGCTTGCCAAATTGCCCTCACTCCCTCGCCCGTTACGGCCGAGAACGGCACTGGATTGTGGCCGGCCACCTTCCGGATGGCCTCCAGTCCGCGATACACATCGGGTCGGTTTTTCAGTTTGTCTGTTTTTGTGGCGACAACCAGATGCCGCCGGTTGTGGAACTCCAGCCACTGTTTGAGTTCCAGATCTTTTTCCATCCAGCCGCGGCGAATGTCCAGCAGAAGAATCGCCAGAGCCAGGTTTTTGCGGCCAAGCAGGTAGGATTCAATCAGTTCCTTCCAGTTCGCCGCTACCTTCCCTGGAACCCGGGCATATCCGTATCCCGGCACATCGACGAAGCGGAATTCGCCGCCTGTTTCATAGAAGTGAATCAACTTCGTGCAGCCGGGTTTTCTGCTGGTCCTTGCTACTTGCTTCGAGTTGAGCAGGGAGTTCAGCAGGCTGGACTTGCCCACATTGCTTCTTCCCAGGAACGCAATCTCCGGAGAATCCTCGGGGGGAAACTGTTCCCGGTGGGCTGCACCTATTATATACCGCGCGTCCATACTCTCAGCCGCTTTGACCCACCCGCGTATCGGCCGGGCGTGTACTCCGGACAGCACTCGCGGCGCGCCCGGCCTGGAGCGCATAAGCTAGTGCAGCTTCTCTTCGCTCTGCTGCGCGCTCACTTCGACCGGGGCCGTGCCCGCGCCCAGCGGCAGGGCCGTGATTTCCCTTTCGAGCGCGATCTTCAGCACTTCATCCATCGAATCCACGAAGTGCAGCTTCAACTCGCTCCGGACGTTCTCGGGAATGTCGGGCAAGTCCTTCTCGTTGCCCTTTGGGATAATCACCTCGTACACTCGGTGTCTTCTGGCTGCCAGCAGCTTCTCCTTCAGCCCGCCGATCGGCAGCACGCGCCCGCGCAGGGTGATCTCGCCCGTCATGGCCACGTCGCACCGTACCGGTATTTTGGTCAGCGCGCTGGCGATCGCCGTCGCGATCGTGATTCCGGCCGAGGGTCCGTCCTTGGGAATCGCACCTTCAGGGACGTGTACGTGGATGTCCAGGTTCCGGTAAAAATCGCGCGGCAGCCCGAGTTGGTGCGCCCGCGACCGGATGTAGCTCATCGCCGCCTGCGCCGATTCCTGCATCACGTCGCCCAGCTTCCCGGTCGTGGTCAGCTTTCCTTTTCCGTCCATGATCGTGGCTTCGGAAGTCAGGATTTGCCCGCCCACTTCCGTCCAGGCCAGACCCAGCGCGGAGCCGATCTCATTGCACTTGTCCGCTTCCTGGTCGCGGAACTTCGCAGGCCCGAGGTACTCCGAGACGTTCTCCGCGGTGATCACCGCCTGGGGCGGCGTTGTCTTGGTTTCGCCGCTTTGCGCATTCACCACCGCACGCGCCACCTTCCGGCAGATGTTTCCGATTTCCCGCTCCAGGTTCCGGACGCCGGCCTCCCGGGTATAGAACTGCACGAGGGCCATCAGGCCTTCGTCGGTGAATTTCACCAGGTTCTCGGTCAGTCCGGTCTGTTCCATCTGCTTCCGCACGAGGAAGCGCTTGGCGATCTCCAGCTTCTCCTGCTCGGTGTAGCCGGACAGGCGGATCACTTCCATGCGGTCCTGAAGAGCCGGCGGAATCGTGTGCAGTACGTTCGCGGTGCAGATGAAGAACACCTGGCTGAGGTCGTACTCCACGTCCAGGTAGTGGTCCATGAACATGTAATTCTGTTCGGGATCCAGCACTTCCAGCAGCGCCGCCGAGGGGTCGCCCCGGAAATCCGTGGACATCTTGTCGACTTCGTCCAGCATGAACACCGGGTTGCGCGTTCCGGCCTTCCGCATCATTTGCAGAATCTGCCCGGGCAGCGCCCCGATGTAGGTCCGGCGGTGGCCCCGGATTTCCGCTTCGTCCCGCACCCCGCCCAGCGAGAGCCGGATGAACTTCCGCCCCGTCGCCTTCGCAATCGACATCCCCAGCGAGGTTTTCCCCACGCCGGGCGCCCCCACGAAGCACAGGATGGAGCCCTTGGGGTTCTTTACCAGCCGCCGCACGGCCAGGAACTCCAGGATGCGCTCCTTGACCTTTTCCAGCCCGTAGTGGTCCCCTTCCAGAATCTGCTCGGCGTATTTCAAGTCGCGGATTTCCTTCGACTTCTGCTTCCAGGGCACCGCGAGCAGCCACTCCAGGTAGTTGCGCGAGACGGTGGACTCGGCCGACATCGGCGGCATGTTCTCCAGCCGCTTCAGCTCCGCCATGGCCTTCTCGTAGGCGTCCTTGGTCATCCCGGCGTTTTCGATCTTTTTCTTCAGCTCGTCGATTTCGCTCTTTTCGCCGCGCCCGAGTTCCTTCTGGATCGCCTTGATCTTCTCGTTGAGGTAGTATTCCTTCTGCGCCTTTTCCATCTGCCGCTTGACGCGGCCCTGGATGGTGCGGTCCACGTTGAGCTTTTCGATCTCGATGTCGAGCATCTCGGCGACGCGCGTCAGCCGGTCAATGGGATCGAAGATCTCCAGCAGTTCCTGCTTTTCCTCAAGAGTGAGCTGAAGGTTGGCGCCCACGGTATCGGCCAGCTTTCCGGGGTCGTCCACCCGGATGGCCGCGATCATCGTCTCGTAGTTCAGGTTCTGGCTGATCTTGATGTACTGCTCGAATAGCGTGCCCACACGGGAAACCAGCGCCTCGAGTTGGGGCCCGGGTTCCACCTTAAAGTGGAAGGTGCGCACGACCGCCCGGAAAAAACCTTCCTCGTCGGTGACCGAGACGATTTTGCCCCGCTCCACGCCCTCCACCAGCACCTTGATGTTGCCATCGGGCAGTTTCAGGCTCTGCACGATGTTCACGATGGTGCCGACGCTGTAAATCTCCTCCGGACGGGGCTCGTCGATCGAGGCGTCGTGCTGCGTGGCCAGAAAGATCTTTTTCTCTCCGGCGAGCGCCTCCTCAAGCGCGCGGACGCTCGACTCGCGGCCGACAACGAACGGGGTCATCATGTGCGGGAAGATGACCACGTCGCGGACGGGCATCATCGGTAAACGTTTTGTGTCCGATCTTTCCTTTGAAGTAAGCATTTTAGTTTTCAATGGTGACGCGCAGGTCCCAACGCGGGTGACTTTTACTGTTGTAAAGACCGCATTTCGGCTCCCAGGAGCCGGAGCAGAACTAAAGGCGGAACTTCAAAAAGCCGCCCAGCGGCTGGTTGCCCCTTACCCTGCTTTTTCCAGTAGCGCGAGGCTGATTTTTTGTGCCATGACCATCTCCTTGGTCACGACGAACTCCCGGACCTTCTTGTACGAGGGGAGATAGTACATCAGGTCCAGCATCAAATCTTCCAGAATCATCCGGAGGCCCCTGGCCCCCACTTTGCGCTCCATCGCGAGCGCCGCGATGGCTTCGAGCGCATCGTCACTGAACTTTAGTCTAACATTTTCGAACTCAAACAGTCTTTGATACTGACGTATGATGGCGTTCTTCGGCTTCGTGAGAATCTGCACCAAGGCGTTCTGGTCAAGGTCCTCGAGCACACCGACGACGGGGAGCCGCCCGATGAACTCCGGGATAAAGCCGTACTTAATCAAATCGACCGGCTGGAGCCTCGAGAGCAGATCGTAGTCGCGGCGGCCGGGAGTAGCCGGTTTGGCGCCATCCACCCGCTCCTCGGAGCAGAATCCGATTGCCTTCTTGCCGATTCTGCGGGCGATCACCTTTTCCAGGCCCACGAAAGCGCCGCCGAGGATGAACAAAATGTTGGTGGTATCCACCGGCGTGAATTCCTGGTGAGGGTGCTTGCGCCCACCCTGCGGGGGAACATTCGCTATCGTGCCTTCCAGAATCTTCAGAAGCGCCTGCTGAACGCCTTCACCCGAAACGTCGCGGGTGATTGAAGGATTTTCATCCTTCCGGCTGATTTTGTCGATCTCGTCGATGTAGATGATCCCCTGCTGCGCCCGCTGCACATCCCAATCGGCGTTCTGGAGCAGCCGCAGGACGATGTTTTCCACATCTTCCCCGACGTAGCCGGCCTCGGTCAGCGTGGTGGCGTCGACGATCGCGAACGGGACGTCAAGAATCCTGGCAAGTGTTTGCGCTAAAAGGGTTTTTCCGGATCCGGTCGGCCCGATCAGTATGATGTTGGACTTTGAGACCTCCACCTCTGAACTGCGCTGCTTGTTCATGTGGATCCGCTTGTAGTGGTTGTACACGGCCACTGCAAGCTTCTTCTTGGTGGCTTCCTGTCCGATGACGTACTGATCCAAGTACTCCTTCAGTTCCAACGGTTTAGGGAGCTTATGCGGCGCTGCGTAGGGTGAATCGTGCCGGTCGTCTTCCAGGATGGAATTGCACACGGCGATGCACTCGTCGCAGATATAAGCTCGAGGGTAATCGCTGGGTGAGGAGATCAGCTTCCCGACGACATCCTGACTTTTATGGCAAAAGGAGCAGCGCAACGGTTCGTCGGAACCCGTGCGTTTCATACGCCTGCTCCCGATGCGGGTAGATTATCGGCCATATGTACCGGGATCTGCTCCTATTATCTCCATAAGCGAGCACGCAGGCAATGACGAAGTTTGCCCAGAGTCCTGGGGGTACCTGGTACTCGCCATGGCGAACCTTCTCAGGCCTTCGCTGCCGCCAGGCGTCCCTGGTAGGCGTCCACCACGCGGGCGAGCGGCCCGTCGGCCATCAATTGCCCGTGATCCAGCCAGATGGCTCGCTCGCAGAGCCGTTGCACCGAGCCGGCCGCGTGCGTCACGAACAGCAGAGTCTTGCCGGAGCGTTTGTGGCTCTGGAGCTTTTCCATGCACTTTGCCTGGAAGGCCGCATCGCCGACCGCGAGCACCTCGTCGATGATGAGGATGTCCGGATCCATGTGAACGGCGACCGAGAAAGCCAGCCGCATGATCATTCCCGAGGAGTAGGTTCGCAAGGGCTCATTCACGAAATCCCCTATGCCGGAGAACTCGGCGATTTCGCCGAGCAGCTCGCGGGTCCGCTTTCGGCCCAGCCCAAGCAGCGCGGCGTTCAGCCGGATGTTCTCGATGCCGGTGAGATCGGGATGGAACCCGGCCCCGAGCTGCAACAGCGCCCCGACGCGGCCGTTCACCACAACCCGGCCGGCGTCGGGCTCGACCAGCCCGGCGACCAGGCTCAGCAGCGTGCTTTTTCCCGCGCCGTTGGACCCGACCAGCGCCAGGCTCTCGCCCAGCTCCAGCCGGAAGCTGATGTCCTTCAGGGCGTAGAACCGCTCCTTGTAGTCCCCGCGGAGCCATCCCTCCACGTAGTTCCGCAGGAGAACGCGTCCCGCGTGCCGGTAAAAGAATTTCGAGACTCCGGTGAACTCTATAGCTAAAGACCGGTTCATAGGTGATCGTAAATGCGGCGCCTCAGGAGCTTGAAAACCACCAGGCCGAGCATGAACATAGCCACGGCGCTGCCGGAGAGCTTCAGCAGCAGGGGAGTCGGCGGCGGCACTCCGTCGAGCAGAATGTTGCGGCAGGCCAGCACCAGCGCGGCCACAGGATTGAACTGGTAAACCTCGCGAAACCGCTCGGGAATTATGGAGAAAGGATAGAAAATCGGAACCAGCCAGAAAAGCACCGTGTTGGCGGATTCCACCACGTACCTCATGTCGCGGATGTAGACGTTCAGTACGGAGCAGATCAATGACAGCCCGCACACGAAGATCACTTCACAGGTCCAGACAAAGGGCAGCCACGCCCAGTACCGGTTCACGCCTTTTCCCGCCAGCAGCACCGCGGTCAACAGCAGCCCGATTTGAATCAGCAGGTGAATGCAGTTCGAGCAGACGGAACTGACGGGAACGATCTCGCGCGGCACGGGGACGCGCTTGATGAGATGGGCGTTGTCGACGAGCGACCCCGTCCCGGTGATCCAGGCGAGAGTGAAGAAATTGTACGGCACCAGCCCGCACAGCACGAAAACCGGGAAATTGGGGATGCTGTTATTCGGGAAAATCCTGGTGAACACGAACCACAAAACGCCCATGATCACCAGCGGATTCAGCAGCGACCAGAACACGCCCAGGGACATGTTGCGGTAGCGGATTTTGAAATCTTTTACGATCAGCTCGCTGAATAGAAACCAGTAGTCGCCGTGCCAGAGCGGGCCCGGAGACTGGCTCCGGGCGGCGGAAAACTCGAGTGCCGTGGTCAAGCTTGTCTGCTCCTCAGTGGCTTGATCTGCGCCTGTGCGGCAGAATCCAGCATTCTACCTCAGCCCGCCACAGCGCCAGCCCCGCGTATACAGCCGGCGGACGCACAAGCTCTCTCCCCGGGTCACATTCAAGAAAGTAGCACAGAAGGGCGGGCGGGGATTGGGGTCCGGATAGCGCTAAAGGCCCGGGGCGACTCTGCCGACCTATTATGCGGTGACGCTATGAAATGCCTCGGCCGAACGCTATCAGCGATTCTTTGGATTGCGATTTCGGGATTCGCCGCGCCGATCTCCTACTCGAGCTATCTTGGCGCGGCCGGTATAGACTCCGCCACTGCTGTGGCTGTGGATTCGAGTGGCTGCATCCTCGTGGCGGGCTGGACAGAGTCGGGTGGGACCAGCGGCGTTGATGCCTTCGTCACGAAGCTCAGCCCGGACGGCAAAACAGTCATCTGGAGTACGCCACTGTCGGCGAGCGGGACGGATCAAGCCACCAGCATCGCGGTGAGCGCGAGCGGCGACGTGTACGTGGCGGGCTGGACGAATTCCCTCAATTTCCCCGTACAAAATGCGTTCCAAGGGCGGCACGGCGGCGCGAGGGACGCTTTTCTGGCCAAACTGACCAGCAGTGGCGCGGTGGCATTCATAACGTACTTTGGAGGCAGCGGCAACGACGCGGCCAGCGGCATCGCACTCGACAGCGCAGGAAACATCTACATTGCAGGCGAAACCACGTCGCCCGATCTGCCGGTGAAAAATGCCCTGCAAGCGAACCGGCGCGGGGGCACGGACGCCTTCGTGGCAAAATTCGTTCCCGCGGGCAATGCGCTGGTGTTCGCCACGTATGTGGGCGGGGCGCTGGAGGACCGCGCAAACGCGATCGCCGTGGACACCGGCGGGAACGCCTACGTGACCGGGGACACCTCGTCGTCCGACTTTCCGGTTGCAGGCGCGCTGCAAGCCGCTTCCGGGGGCGGGCAGGACGCCTTTGTGCTTAAGCTCAACCCCCTGGGCAGCCTGGTGTACTCGACGTATCTGGGCGGGAGCGGCGGGGCTGCGGGTCTGCCCGAGAGCGGCAAGGCAATCGCGGTGGACTCGGCAGGGAACGCCTATGTGGCCGGCGTGACCAGTTCGAAAAACTTCCCGGTTGCGGGCGCAGCGCAACCGTCGCCGGGCGGCGGGACGACCGATGGTTTTGTGGTGAAGCTGAACCCGGCCGGCAGTTCCCTCGTCTACAGCACTTACCTGGGCGGAGCCAGCGTCGACTACTGCACCGCGATCGCGTTGGATGCGGCGGGCGCCGTGTGGGTCGCCGGATACACAGCCTCGGCCAACATGACCATGAAGGCGCCGGCGCAGGGCTCGAATGCCGGGCTGTATGACGCATTTTTGGTGCAGCTTGCGAGTAACGGCAGCACGATCGAGCAGAGCACATATTTGGGCGGCTCGGCGAGCGATTCGGCCTATGCAATCGGAATTGCCGCCGAAAGCATCTACGTTGCCGGCCAGACTGGGTCCAGCAATTTCCCGCTTAAAGAGCCGGTGCAGGCAAGCCTGAGCGGGATGTTGGACGGTTTC